>JBLNDO010000046.1:0-6023 GCA_050261675.1 Bacillota bacterium | reverse complement strand
CGCCGGTGATATAGAAGTTGGAAAGCGCCGTCACATCCGTTTGCGCGCGCGGCACTGTCTCCATCACCACCCAGTATTCGTTGCTCGGGGTGTAGATGGTGGAGATCTGCTGCTGATTGTAGGCGTTGGCGAGCGCGTTCTCGATCGCGTTGGGCGTGACCCCCAGCGACGCCGCCCGCGGACGGTCGATGTGGACCGTCACGATCGGCGCGCGATTCAACAAGTCCGACGTCACGCCCGACAGCATCGGATCGGCCTGCATCCGGCGCAGGAAGTTGGCCGCCTCGCGATACAGCACGCCGATGTCGTTGGCGCGCAGCGTGAACTGATAGAGCGTGCGGCTGCCGCGGCCGCCGATGCGAATCGCCGGCGGATTCTGGAAGACCGTCTGCAGCCCGGGGATGCCGTTGGTTCGGCGGGTGAGCTCTTGCACCATCGCGTCCGCCGGCGGCCGCTGTCCCTGCGGCTTGAGCGTGACGTTCAGCTGTACCTGGTTGCTGCCGCCGCCAAAACCACCGACCGACGCCGTGAAGGAGGCGATGTTGGTATCTCCCTGCAGGCGGCGCACCACCAGCTCTTTGTACCGCAGCATCTCCGCGTACGAGGTGCCTTGCGCCGCTTCGGCGCTCCCGCTGAGCGCTCCCGTGTCGTCGGGCGGGAACAGCCCCTTCGGCACCAGCGTGAAGAGCACCGCCGTCAAGACCAGGATCGCGGCCGAGAAGACCAACGTCACCGGTCGATGCTCCATCAACCAGCTTAAGGAGCGCTCGTACGCGCGGAGCGTCGCTTGGAAGGCGCGCTCGGTCGCGTTGAACAGCCGGCCGTGTTGTTCTTCGCCCTTGGACTTGAGCATGCGGCTGCACAACATCGGAGTCAGCGTCAGTGACACGAAGCAGGACACGAGCGTGGCCGCCGCGATCGTCACCGCGAATTCGCGGAAGAGGCGACCGATGATGCCGCCCATGAACATCAACGGGACGAACACCATCGCCAGCGACAGCGACATGGAGAGGATCGTGAAGCCCACCTCGGCGGCGCCGTCGAGAGCCGCCTGCAGGGGACGCTTCCCCATCTCGAGATGCCGCACGATGTTCTCGAGCATCACGATCGCGTCGTCCACCACGAAGCCGACGGCCAGCGTCAGCGCCATGAGCGAGAGGTTGTCCAGGCTGAAGCCGGCCAACTGCATGACGGCGAAGGTGCCGACGATGGAGGTGGGCAGGGCGAGCGCGCTGATCAGCGTGGCACGCAGGTTGCGCAGGAACATGAATATCACGCCCACCACCAGCACGATGGCGATCAGCAGGGTGTTGCGCACGTCGCCGATGGAGCCCTGGATGAAGTCGGCGCGGTTATAGAGCACGTGGACGACGGTGTCGCCCGGCGCCTGGCGGATGAGTTCCGGTAGGAGCGCCTTGACCGCCTGGGTGACCGCCACGGTGTTGGCGCCCGGCTGGCGCTTCACCGCCAGCACCACCGCCGGCCGTAGCTTGCCATCCTTGTCGTCGGCGTTGGAGTAGGTGGTGAGCTGCTTGTCCTCCTGGATGCCGTCCAGGGCATAGCCGATGTCCGAGAGGTGTACTGGGGCGCCGTTCTGGTAGGCCACGATCATGTGGTTATAGGCCGCCGCATTCATGAGCTGGCCGTTGGTCTTCACCGTGTAGGTGTGGGCGCTCCCATAGAGCGTTCCGGAGGGCAGGTTGGTGTTGTTTGTCTGGATCGCGCCCGATACCTGCCCCAGCGACAATCCGCGGGCGGATAGCGCATAGGGGTTGATGTAGATGCGGGTCGCGTATTGGTAGGAGCCGAACACCAGCACCTGGGCCACGCCGTTGATCTGCGACAGCTCCTCGGCGACGCGGGTCTCGGCGTACTCGTCGAGCTGGGTGAGCGGGATGCTCCGGCTGGTAAGCGCCAGGTAGATGATGCCGTAATCCGCCGGATTGACCTTGCGCAGGGTGGGCGGCGTGGGCATGTTCGCCGGCAGCTGGCGGATGCTCTGGGAGATGGCGGTCTGCACGTCCTGGGCGGCGGCATCGATGTTGCGCGACAGGTCGAACTGCAGGGTGATGTTGGTGTTGCCGGTGGTGTTGGTGGAGTTCATCGACGTGACGCCGGCGATGGTGCTGAACTGGCGTTCCAGCGGCGTCGCCACCGACGAGGCCATGTTTTCCGGGTTGGCGCCCGGCAGGTTAGCGTTGACGTTGATGGTGGGGAAGTCCACGCTCGGCAGCTCGCTCACCGGCAGGCGCGTGTAGGCGAACATCCCGAACACCAGGAGCGCCGCCATGACCACGGTGGTCATGACCGGACGGTGGATGAACGGCGCCGACAGGTTCACGGCGAACCCGGCAGCGTGACCACCGGGGTGGGCGTGCCCTCGTCATGGCCGGGGGTGACGCTCATGCCGGTGCGCAGGGTGCGCGGCACGAGCGTGATGATCTGTTCGCCCCCCTTGAGGCCGGCAGAGATCACCGCGAGATCGCCGATCTCGCGGTCCACCTTGATGTCGCGCTGCTCGGCCTTGCCGTCCACCACCACGTAGACGTAGTTGCCCTCTTCGCCGGTGAGCACTGCGCTTTGGGGCACCACCACCGCGTCCTGTTGCACCGCGAGCTGCACGGTCACGCCCACGTACTGGCCCGGCCAGAGTTGCTCGCGCCGGTTGGGCAGGCTCGCCTTCAGCATCACGGTGCCGGTGCTGGGATTGATGGTGTTGTCGATGAACACCAGTGCGCCTTCGTCCAGGTCGCCGCTGCCGTCCTCGCGGGTGATGATCACCTTGATGCCGTGCCCGGACTGGTAGTCGCGGATCTGCGGCAGGAACTGCTGCGCCAGGTTGAACTGCACCTGGATGGGCTGCATCTGGTTGATGACCACCAGGGGGGTGGCATCCGTCGGGCCCACGATGTTCCCGGACTTCACCGACAGGCTGCCGGTGCGGCCGGAAATGGGCGCCAGGATGCGCGCATAGGAGAGGTTGATCTCGGCCTGCTGCAGCGCCGCCTGGGCCTGGTCGGCGGTGGCCTTGGCGTCATCCACCTCCTGCTGGGTGGCGTAGTCCTGCTTGGCGAGCGGTGCGAGCCGGTCGGCGTTGGCCTTGGCGTTCTCGGCGGCGGCCTTGGCGGCGGCGAGGGCCGCTTCGAAGGGCGCCGGGTCGATCTGGAACAAGGGGGTGCCCGCCTGCACGAACTGGCCTTCCGTGAAGTGCACATCCTTCAACATGCCCGAGACCTGCGGCCGGACCTGCACGCTGTGCAGCGGCATCACCTGGCCCACCGCGCTGAGCGTCACCGGCATGGGTTTCACCGCGACGCGGCTCATGGCGACGGTGAGGCTGTCCGGCTCATCGTGGCGGCGGCTCGCACGGGTGTTGCTGATGACGCGCAGGGCCACGAGCAACGCCAGCAGCACGCAGGCACCGCCGATGATCCAGGCCGTTTTCTTCTTGTCCGGTTTCATGGCAGCTCCATGGGATCCTTGGGTGCATCCAACCCGCCCACCGCGTGGCCCATGGCCGCCTGGGCCGCGAACCAGTTGAGGCGGGCCTGCACGTCCTGCACGCGGGCGTTCGCCAGTGCCGCCTGGGCGGATAGCACGTCGAGGATGCTGTCCAGGCCGTTCTTGTAGCGGGCGTTGGTCACGTCCGCCGCCTGCTGGGCGCTCTTCAGGCCCGCGGCAGCAGTGTCCAGGGTGGATACGGCGGTATGCATGTTCTGGTACGCCTGCCACACCTCCAACTGCACTGCCTGCACGAGTGCCTGGGTGTTCGCCTGGGCGATGTCCACCTGCGACTGGGCCTGGCGGCTCTCCGCCCGGTTGGCGAAGCCGGTGAATAACGGGAAGCTCAAGCTGAGGCCGGCGTTCCAGTTCCGGTTTGTGGTGGACGTGCCGTCGGCCAAGCGGGTGGTGGTGCGTCCGGTGCTGCCCGAGAGGCCGAGGGTCGGCCAGCCTTGGCCGTCGGCGGCCTCCAGGGAGGCGAGCGCCTGCTGTTCCTGGGCCTTGGCGGCCAGCAGCTCGGGCCGCGCGCCACCGGCCTTTTCCAGCAGCGCGCGCACGTTCTCGTCGGGCATTCGGGCGGCGACCGCTTTTTCCAGGGTCGCGAGCGGCAGCGGGGTGTCGGCGTCATATCCCACGGCCACGGCGAGCTGGCCGCGCGCCACGGCGAGCTGCCCGGCGGCGGTCTGCAGTGCCAGCTGCGCGGTGGCGAGCGCCGCTTCCGCCTGGTAGACGTCACCCAGGGTGGCGAGCCCCGCGCCGCGCCGTTGGTTCGCGGCGTCCAGATTGGCGCTGGCATCCTGCACGCTCTGGGCGTCGGCGTCCTGCAGCGCCTGCAATCCCAACACCTGATAATAGTCCTGCTCCACCGTGAGGATCAGGTCCTGCATGGTCTGGTTGGCGTCCAGTTGCGACGCGGTGAGCGCGAATTTCGCCGCATCGGTCCGGCCGGAGCGGGTGCCGAAATCCCACAGCAGCCAGCTCAAGGAGAGGCTCGGCCCGTAGCTCGTGGCCGCCGGATTGGAGACGCCGCCGGCGGTGGTCTGCTTGGCGCGCGACAGGCTGTAATCGAGTTCGAGCTGTGGCCAGTAGCCGGCGCGGGCGAGCTCCAGCCCGGCCTCGCTGTTGCGGATCTCCGCCCAGGCGAGCTTGGTGGAGGGGTTGTTCTTGAGCGCGAGATCCGTGAGCTGCACTAGCGTCAGGGGCTGGTCGAAATGCGGCGGCCCCGGCGGCACGTCTGCGGCGGCGGCCGAGGCCGCGCCGGCCAGCAGCAGCGTGATCAGGCGCAAGGCAGTCGCGTTGGGCATCATTCAATCCATTCCGAGAGGTCCGCGTGGGCGGCAGTTGTGACGCGCGTTCCCTGCGGAAGTTCACCTTATGGGTAGGCGAGCGTCGCCGCCGGCGGCGAACGTAGTGATTATTCTCGCACCGCGCCGTACAAGGGGTCCGGCTGATACACTTTGATACAAATTCACCCTGGAGCGATGCGCCTGTGCCGCATACGGCATATAAAATCTTCACGCACGCAAAAGGTTCTCCTGCGAACGCGGACGGCATGGCGGCAAGCGATCACATTCTGGTGGTGGACGACGACGCGGAGATCCGCTCGCTGCTCTCCGAGTACCTGGTGCGCGAAGGCTTCAAGGTCACCGCGGTTCCCGACGGCCGCAGCATGGACGAGGCGCTCGAGGACGGCCGTTTCGACCTCGTCGTGCTGGACCTGATGCTCCCCGGCGAGGACGGCATCAGCCTTTGCCGGCGCCTGCGCGCCAAGTCCATCATGCCGATCATCATGCTCACCGCCCGCGGAGAGGAGGCGGACCGCATCACCGGTCTGGAAACAGGGGCCGACGACTATCTGCCGAAACCCTTCAATCCCCGTGAACTCCTCATGCGTATCCAGAGCGTGCTGCGCCGCGCTCGCACCCTGCCGGAGGACATCGCTCCCGATCAGGCGCGGCGTTTCGGGTTTTCAGGCTGGAAGCTCGACACGCTCACGCGCCAGCTCACCTCGCCGGCGTCGGTGGTGGTGCCGCTCTCGGGTGCCGAGTACCGTCTGCTGTGCGTGTTCCTTCACCACGCGGGGAAAGTGCTGAGCCGCGACCAGCTCACGGAGATGCTGCGCGGCCGCGGCAGCCACATGCCCTTCGACCGCAGCATCGACGTGCAGGTGAGCCGCCTGCGGCAGCGGCTTGGCGACGACGGCCGCGTGCCCGCCATCATTCGCACGGTTCGCGGAGAGGGCTACGTGTTCGCGATGCCGGTGGAAGTGGAAGCGTGATTCGCCTGTGGCCCGACTCGCTGTTCGGTCGTCTGGTGATCGTCTTCATCGTGTGCCTGCTGGCCGCCCAGGGTGTGGGCGTCATTGTCAGTGCGCGCGAGGCCTCAAAGGCGCTCGTCACCCTTAACAACACACACTGGACGCAGCGCTACGGGGAGATCGTGGGATTGCTGGATTCCGTGACACCCGAGGAACGCTCGCGCATTGCGGCGGCCATGAGCGGCGTGCGTTTCAAGCTCCGGGT
>JBLNDO010000045.1:0-27785 GCA_050261675.1 Bacillota bacterium | reverse complement strand
TTCAGCCAATGCTCCGGCCCCGGCTCCCCACCCGCATTCTTGGCGCTCCACAGGAGCAAGAGACCGTAGACGCAGGCCATGGCGCCGGTCACGAGATAAAGGAGGCTCATCTTCGACACGTCAGGATCCCTTCCGCTTGGGGCGCGCCATTCTATCCGCCTCGCGGAAGCGTGGCGTGATACATAGCGGACTCGACATAAGCGCTTGTATTCGTTGGGGAAACGACCATAGGCCGGAGCGCCTGTCAACGCGCATGCTGAGCGTGCGAACATGATAGTTTAGTGTCCGCTTGGGGCAACGAGAACACGGATGGGCCAGGACTCCGTCAAGAAATTCGACATTCCGGTGCTCGACCGGTTCGTCACCCATTGCCACATCCGTCACTTCCCGGCCAAGACCCCGGTGGTGAACGCGGGCGACGCGTCCAGCAGCCTGTTCCTGGTGTTGGACGGTTCGGTGGCGGTGGTCGTGGAGGACGAGGACGGCAACGAAATCGTCGTCGCCTACCTCAACCGCGGCGAATTCTTCGGCGAGATGGGCCTGTTCGTGGACGACCCGACCCGCAGCGCCTGGGTACGCACCCGCACCGAGTGCCAGATCGCCGAGATCGGCTATGCGCGCTTCAAGGAACTCGCCCACAACGACCCGGACCTCTTGTTCGCGCTCTCCGGCCAGCTGGCGGCGCGTCTCCGGCGCACCACCCGCAAGGTGCGCGACCTCGCGTTCCTGGACGTGACCGGCCGCATCGCCCGCACGCTCTTGGACCTCTGCCAGCAGCCGGACGCCATGACCCATCCGGACGGCATGCAGATCCGCATCAGCCGCCAGGAAATCGGCCGCATCGTGGGCTGCTCCCGCGAGATGGCGGGCCGGGTGCTGAAATCCCTGGAGGAACAGGGGCTCATCGCGGCGTCCGGCAAGACCATCGTCGTGTTCGGCGCGCGACCGAATTCGGACGTCACCATCCCCCTCTCCCGCCAGTTGGCGCACAAATAGCCGCACGATAAAGAAAGTTTGCACGCCTAGGCGAAATACCCGCTTGCACGGCGCCTTCCGCTGGCGATACTGCCGGGTATGCAGCAAGCCAGAAGCGGCCCCGGCGCCGTGCCCCTCGCGGTCCGCGGCTATGCGGCCGAGCACGCCGGCGCGCCGATCACACCGTTCAGCTTCACGCGCCGCGCGCCGCGCCCCGACGATGTGGCCATCGACATCCTCTACTGCGGCATCTGCCACACGGACATCCACCAGACCCGCAACGATTGGGGCGGCGGCACCTACCCCATGGTGCCCGGCCACGAGATCATCGGCCGTGTCGCCGCCGTGGGTGCAAAAGCCACGCTCTTCAAGCCCGGCGAGCTCGTGGGCGTCGGCTGCATGGTGGATTCCTGCCGCGAGTGCGTCCCCTGCAAGATGGGCCTGGAACAGTTCTGCGAGCATAGGCCGACCTTCACCTATAACTCCGTGGACCGACACGACGGCTCACCCACCTACGGCGGCTATTCGGAGCGTATCGTCTGCTCCGAGGACTTCGTGGTGCGGCTGCCGCCGAAGCTCGATCCCAAGTCCGCGGCGCCACTGCTCTGCGCCGGCATCACCACCTATTCGCCGCTACGCCACTGGAAGGTGGGCAAGGGCAGCCGGGTCGCGGTGGTGGGCCTGGGCGGCCTCGGACACATGGGCCTCAAGTTCGCCAAGGCTTTCGGCGCGGATGTCACCCTGTTCACCCGGACCCCGGGCAAGTCCGCCGAGGCCCGGCGCCTGGGCGCGGACCATGTGATCCTCTCCACCGAGTACAGGCTCATGGAAACCGCGGCGAGGCGTTTCGACCTCATCCTGGACACGGTGCCGAACCCCCACGACCTCAACCCCTACATCGCCACCCTGAAACGCGACGGCCATTACGTGATCGTGGGGCAGCTCACGCCGCTGGAACCGCCGCTGGCCCCGGGACCCCTCATCACGGGTCGCCGCTCCGTGGCGGGCTCCCTCATCGGCGGCATCGCCGAGACCCAGGAGATGCTGAACTTCTGCGCCGCCCACGGGCTGAGCTGCGAGGTGGAAGTCATCGGCATCCAGGACGTGAACAAGGCCTATATACGCATGCAGAGAAGCGATGTGCGGTATCGCTTCGTCATAGATATGGCCACGTTGAAGAAGAACTGAGAATCAAGCCGCGAATAACTCGGATAGTTTCGCGCCTGGATCCTCCGCCCTCATGAAAGCCTCCCCCACCAGAAAGCCGTGCACGCCGGCGGCGCGCATCTTTTCCACGTCGCCACGGGTGCGGATGCCGCTCTCGGTCACCACCAGGCAGTCCGCCGGCACTTCCTTCAGCAGGCCGAGCGTCACGCTGGCGTCGGTGTGGAAGCTCGCCAGATCCCGGTTGTTGATGCCCACGAAGGGCGGCTTGAGGGCGAGCGCCCGTTCCAGTTCCGCGGCGGTGTGCGCCTCCATGAGGGTATCCATGCCGAGGTCGGAGGCCAGGCCCGCCAGGTCCGCGAGCTGGGCGTCGCCCAGGGCCTTCACGATTAGCAGGATGCAGTCCGCCCCCATGAGCCGGGACTCGTACACCTGCCAGGGATCGATGATGAAGTCCTTGCGCAACACCGGCAGCGGACAGGCGGCGCGGCCCTGCTTCAGGCAATCCGGCGTGCCGTGGAAAAACTGCCGGTCCGTGAGGATGGAGAGGCAGCTCGCCCCGGCCTTGGCGTAGCTCCGGGCGATGGCGGCCACGTCCATGTCCGCCCGCATCACCCCCTGGCTCGGGGAAGCCTTCTTGATCTCGGCGATCACCGCCGCGCGCCCCGCCGCCACCGATGTCTTCAGGGCGCCGAGGAAGTCCCGCGGCTCGCCGGCCGTTTCCAGCGACGCCCGGAGCGCGGCGAGGGGCCGCGCTTCGCTGCCCTGCCGCACCTCCTCCGCCTTGACGGCGAGGATGCGCTTCAGGATGTCGGCTTGGCTCACCGCGTGGCCTCCACCAGCTCCTGCACCTTGCGCTCCGCGGCTCCGTCCAGGATGACGCGACGCGCCAAGTCCACGCCTTCGGTCAGCGTCGCCGCCACGTCCGCGGCGTAGAGCGCGGCACCCGCGTTCAGCACCACCATGTCCTGGGCCGGCCCGGGCTTGCCGGAAAGCGCCTCGCGGGTGAGCGCCAGGCTCTCCTCGGCGCTGTTCACCTGCAGGCTGTCCAGTGGCTGGCGGCGGATGCCCACGTCCTCGGGCTTGAAGGTGTAGTTCACCACTTTGCCGTCCTTGAGTTCGCACACGTGGGTGGGCGCGGCCAGGCTGATCTCGTCGTAGCCGTCCTCGGAATGCACCACCAGCACGTGGCGGCTGCCCAGGGACTTCAGCACCCAGGCCATGGGCTCCACCCAGCGGTCGGAGAACACGCCGAGCAGCTGGTTAGGCGCGCCGGCGGGATTGGTGAGGGGGCCGAGGAGGTTGAACATGGTGCGCGTGCCGAGTTCGCGGCGCGGCAGCGCCGCGTAGCGTGCCGCCGGATGGTGGGCGGGCGCGAACATGAAGCCGATGCCCACCTTCGCGATGCACTCCGCCACCCGCTGGGGCGGCAGTTCCAGGGGGATGCCCATGGCTTCCAGGAGGTCCGCGCTGCCGGACTTGCTCGACATGGAGCGGTTGCCGTGTTTCGCCACGTGCCCGCCGGCGGCGGCCACCACGAAGGCGGCGGCGGTGGACACGTTGAAGAGGCGCCGCTCGTCGCCGCCGGTGCCGCAGGTGTCCACCAGGTGGTCCACCTCCACCTGCACGTGCAGCGAAAGCTCGCGCATCACCCGCGCGGCGGCGGTGATCTCCGTCACCGTCTCGCGCTTTGCGCGCAGGCCCGCCAGGAAGCCGCCGATCTGGGTGGGCGTGGCGTGGCCGGTCATGATCTGCGTCATGACCTGGCGCATCTCGTCCTCGCTCAAATCCATGTGATTGACGACGTTGCCGATGGCGTCTTTGATGTCCATCGTCATCCAGTCAAAAAGTTGCGTAAGAGGTCATGCCCGTGTTGGGTCAAGATCGACTCAGGATGAAATTGGACCCCTTCGATGGGCAGCGTCTTGTGGCGCACACCCATGATCTCCTCCATCCCGCCCCTATCATCCTCCGTCCAGGCGGTCACTTCCAGGCAATCCGGCACCGAATCCTTGGCGATGACCAGCGAGTGATAGCGGGTGGCCTCGAAGCCGTCCGGCAGGCCGCGGAACACGCCCTTCCCGGTGTGTCGTATGCGTGACACCTTGCCGTGCATCACCCGGCCCGCGTGCACGATCCTGCCGCCGAAGGCCTGGCCGATGGCCTGGTGCCCGAGGCAGACGCCGAGGATCGGCAGCTTCCCGCCGAGCGCCTGGACGAGGTCCAGGCAGATGCCCGCCTCGTTGGGCGTGCAAGGCCCGGGGGAAATCACGATGCGTTCGGGCTTGAGCGCCGCCACGTCGGCGACGCTCAGGGTGTCGTTGCGGCGCACGTCCACGTCTGCGCCCAGCTCGCCGAGGTACTGCACCAGGTTGTAGGTGAAGCTGTCGTAGTTGTCGATCATCAGGATCATAAGGATCCCCGCCCGCTTTCGATTTTCGTCATTTCCACCGCCCGCATCAGGGCGCGGGCCTTGTTGAGCGTCTCGCGCCACTCGTTCTCGGGCACCGAATCGTGCACGATGCCCGCCCCCGCCTGCACGTGCAGCCGGCCGTCCTTCACGACGGCGGTGCGGATGGCGATGGCCGTGTCCAGGTTGCCGTTCCAGCCGATGTAACCCACGGCGCCGGAATAGATGCCGCGTTTCACGGGCTCGAGTTCGCGGATGATCTCGAGGGCCCGCAGCTTGGGTGCGCCGCTTACCGTGCCCGCCGGGAAGCAGGCCTTGAGCACGTCGAGGGGCCCGAGGTCCGCCTTGAGCCGGCCGCGCACCTCCGAGACGATGTGCATCACGTGGGAATAGCGCTCGATGACCATGTGGTCCGTGACCTTGACGCTGCCCGTCTCCGCCACGCGCCCCACGTCGTTGCGCCCGAGATCCATGAGCATCACGTGCTCGGCCCGTTCCTTCGGGTCCGCCAGCAGTTCCTCCGCGAGCCGGGCATCCTCGTCCTGCGTCGCGCCGCGGGGGCGCGTGCCGGCGATGGGCCGGAGCGTCACCTCGCCCGCCTCGACGCGCACCAGCACCTCCGGCGAGGAGCCGGTCACCTGGAAGTCGCCGAAATCCAGGTGGTACATGTAGGGCGAGGGGTTCATGACCCGCAGCGCCCGGTACACGTCCAGGGCCTTGCCGCTGAAGGGCGCCGAAAGCCGCTGGGACAGCACCACCTGGAAGGCGTCCCCGTCCTTTATATAGCCGCGCACCTTCTCCACCGCCCGGCAAAAATCCCGCTCCTCGAAGCCGGAGGCGAAGGCACCGGCGGTGCTGCCGGCGTAGCCGCCGCGGGAAGGGTAGCGGGCCGGCGCGCGCAGCCGCGCGTGCAGGTCCTCGAGCCGCCGCCCGGCCGCCTCGAGACCGTCCGCGTCCTCCGCGTGGGCATGGGTCACGAGCTGCACCGTGCCCCGCAGGTTGTCGAAGATCACCAGGTCTTCCGAGAGCATCAGGCAGGCGTCGGGGCAGCCGAGCTCGTCCGGCCGGCGCCCGTCTTTCAACTGGGGTTCGATATACCCCACCGCCTCGTGGCTGAAATAGCCCACGAGTCCGCCGCTGAAGCGCGGCAGGCCCGGGATCTCCGGCGCACGGAAGCGGCGGCGGAAAGCCTCGATGGCGGCGAAAGGATCGGCGCCGGGCAACTCCTCGCTGCTACCGCCGACCTCGGCGCTCGCGCGTCCGTCCCGCACCGAGACCACCGCGGCGGCCGTGAGCCCGATGATGGAATAGCGGCCCCAGGTCTCCCCGCCCTCGACAGATTCCAAGAGGAAGGTGTGGAGCGAGTCCGCGAGCTTGAGATAGGTGCTCAAGGGCGTGTCGAGATCCGCGAGGATCTCCTTCACCACCGGGATGCGGTTATAGCCCTGCGCCTTGAAGGCGGCGTAGCGTTGTGGGTCCATGGACGGTCATCCTTACGAAACGGAACACGATGGGGCGGAACGCGAACGCGTTAGCGCCATCGCCAGCTGCGGCGCGGGGCCTCGACTGCTCCGTTGTGGAAGACCGGAAAAGACATGTGTTTATGCCGCTTGGCCGGCACCCACGGTGCCGGGGTGGGAAACTTAACCCGCTGCGCGGGCCGACGCAAGCCAGCCCGGGAGTTCCGCCAGGGAATCAAGCACGGTCTCCGCCCCCAGGCCCTTGAGGTCCGCGCCCTGGTGGTAACCGTGGCTCACCGCCACCGCGCGGAAGCCCGCCGCCTTCGCGGCGAGGATGTCGTTCTTGGAATCCCCCACCATGCAGCATTCCCGGGAAGGGACGCCGAGGGTCTCGGCCGCGTGCAGCAGCGGCCGGGGATCGGGCTTCAGGACCGAAAGGGTGTCGCCGCTCACCACCAGGTCGAAATAACCGCGGATTCCGATGGACGCAAGCAAGGGCTCGGTGAACTGCGCCGACTTGTTGGTGATGCACACCAGCCGCGCATGACCCTTGAGGAGTTCCAGGGTCTCGAGGGTGCCGGGATAGAGGCGGCTATGGACGTGCACCGCGGCACCGTAGGCGCGGCGGAACACCGCGAGCGCCTGTTCGAGTTTCGCGGCGTCCGGCTCGCCGTCCTTTTCGCCCGTGAGCACGCGCTTCATGAGCCGCGTGACCCCGTCCCCCACCCAGCCCCGCACCTTTTCCTCGCCCCAGGGCGGCAGGCCGAGTTCTACGAGCGTCGCGTCCACGGCCTGCGCGATGTCAGGGGCGCTATCTATTAATGTACCGTCGAGGTCGAAGGCAATGAGCTTGATGGACACGGAGGTCAGGTTTTCGCTTTCGCGATCTCTTCTCTCATCTGCTTGATGACGGCGGAATAGTCTTTCTGGCTGAAGATGGCCGAGCCCGCCACGAAGGTGTCGGCGCCGGCGGCGGCGATTTCGCGCACGTTGTCCGCCTTCACCCCGCCGTCGATCTCGAGTCTTATGCTGCGGCCGCTCTTCCTGATGAGCTCGCGGGCCTCCCGGAGCTTGTCCAGGCTCGAGCGGATGAAGCTCTGGCCGGCGAAACCCGGGTTCACGGACATGATGAGCACCATGTCCACCTTGTCGATGACGTGCTTGAGGTGGTCGAGCGGCGTCGCCGGGTTGAACACCAGGCCGGCCTTGCAGCCGCTGTCGTGGATCAGGGCGAGCGTGCGGTCCACGTGCTCGCTCGCCTCCGGATGAAAAGTGATGTAGCTCGCTCCGGCCTTGGCGAAGTCCGGCACGATGCGATCCACCGGCTTCACCATGAGGTGCACGTCGATGGGCGCTTTCACGCCGTGCTTGCGCAGGGCTTCGCACACCAGCGGGCCGATGGTCAGGTTGGGCACGTAATGGTTGTCCATCACGTCGAAGTGGACCATGTCGGCGCCGGCCTTGAGCACGGCGTCAACTTCTTCGCCCAGGCGGGCAAAGTCAGCCGAAAGAATGGAGGGGGCGATGAAGGCGGGCTCGCTCATGGGCCCGTACTTTAACGTATGCCGCCCCCCATTTCAGCCCGCGACTGCTATTCTCTTGGCCGGAACCACGAATAATCAGGCCTGGAAATGGGGTTTTCACCTTTTAAGCGCAGCCTCGCCTCTTACGCGGCGGAGCCGGAGAACAACTACCTCATTATGCGCTTCGTGGCCGCCCTCCTGGTCATCTACGGCCACAGCTATTCGGTCACCCGCTTCAAAGGCCAGTATGACCTCGTCCAGCGCCTGTTGCGCTTCACCTACGCCGGCGGTGTGGGCGTGGACGTCTTCTTCGTCATCAGCGGCTTCCTGGTGACCGCGAGCTACCTCAACCGGCGGAACTGGGGCGATTTCATGAAAGCGCGCGTGCTGCGCATCTTTCCCGCCCTCATTGTGTGCATGCTTGCCACCGTGCTGCTATTCGGACCTGTGGTCAGTACGCTCAGTCCGATGCAATATTTCGCGAACCCGCAGGTGTACCTGCATTTCCTGCGGAATATCACGCTGTTCGACCTGGATTACCAGTTGCCAGGTGTGTTCGAACACCTGCCGCAATACGGCGTGAATGGCTCCCTCTGGACCTTGCCGGTGGAATTCGGCCTGTACGTGTTACTCGGGCTGTTCGGCCTGCTCGGTCTCGTCTTCAGCCGGCGCTTCTATCTGCCCCTCATGGTGCTCCTGTGCGCCGCCGCGGTATTCCTCGGACATGAAATCCATCTCGTGCCCAAGGAAGGTGATTACGTGCGCCTGTGCATCCTGTTCGCCGCGGGCTCCACCCTCCGGGTCTACAGCGATCGCGTGCCCTTGAGCGGGTTCATTCTCGTCGCGCTCGCGGTGCCGGCCATCGTCGCCTACCGCAGCACCGCGTTCCCTGTTTTCTTCAGTCTGTGGCTGGTGTACGCCGTCATGTGGATTGCCTACATGCCGCACCTGAACTGGTTCAATCGCGCCGGCGACTACTCGTACGGCCTTTACATATATGCCTTCCCCATCCAGCAAGCGCTGCGCGAGTATTTCCCCTCCATCCAACCGCTGGAGGTGTTCGCCTCCGCATCGCTGTTGACGCTGGCCTGTGCGGCGCTTTCCTGGCATTTCGTCGAGGAACCCGCGCTCAAGCTCAAGGGAGTAAGCTTGCGGGAGCTGAGCCTGCGGCTTATGCGGCAACCGCCCGCCCGGACACCGGAACAATAAGAGGAAACCGCCATGTCCCTGCTTCCCGCCTTTGCCATCGCCCTGCACCTGCTCTCCGCCGTCATCTGGGTCGGCGGCATGTTCTTCGCCTTCCTGGCCGCCCGGCCGGTCCTGGCGGAACTGGACACGCTGCTGCGCGCCCGCCTCTGGGTGGGCATCTTCCGGCGCTTCTTCCCCTGGGTCTGGGCGGCGGTGGTGGCATTGCTCGTCACGGGTTTCTACATGGTCTTCAACACCTTCGACGGCTTCGCCCACGCCCCCGCTTTCGTGCACGTCATGATGGGCCTCGGCATCCTCATGATGCTGCTCTTCGGCCACGTGTTCTTCTCCCCTTACAAGCGCCTGCAGCGCTCGGTATCCACCGGCGACGAGGACCTGGCCAAGAAGGCCATGGGCCAGATCCGCCGCGTCATCGGCGTGAACCTCGCCCTCGGCCTCGTGGTAATCCTCGTGGCCACGCTCGGGATGTACCTGTCATCCGACTGACGCGGACCCAAAGAAACTCCGGCGTCCGGAAAAGAAAGACCCCGCCGGTAGTCCGGAGGGGTCTTTGCTTTCAGACTATCGATCAGGTCAGAAGTTGATCGTGGTCGTCGAGTTGGCCGTCACCGTCGCCGTCTGGGCGGTGGAGAAGGCGAGCGTCGTCGCTCCCGCCTTGTCCGTGGCGGCGCAGGTCACCGCGAGCGTGTAGCTTCCGGGGGCGAGGAAGCCCACGGTGTACGCATACGCGCCCGTGTTGGTATCGAGCGCCACCGTCGCCGAGGTCAAGGGCGCCGTGCCGCCCGTCACGGTCACGTTATAGCCCTGCGGCACGATGCCCGTGCCCTGGTACACGTATACCGCCGGGCTGCAGGCGGTGTCGGTGATCAGGAGCCCGCCGACGCTCAGGGTGCTCGCCACCGTGCCGCTCACGGAACCCACCTGCTCCATGTTAATGAGCCGCAAGGCCGGCTTCAGCGTGTAGGTGGTCATGCCGCCGCTGTTATCCAGCGTCACGGACTGGCGCAGGTCGAAATCGATCATGAAGTCCGCCGTCCCGCCCTGGGCCACCGTGAAGCCGCTCACCAGCTTGAGGCCGCTCTGGCTGCCGCTCGGGATGTCGAGCGGGAACTTGCCGCCGTTGGAATCGATCAGGTAGGAGTTCGCGTCGTCGATGTCGAGCCGGATCCACTGGTAATTACCCGCCGGCACCGCCACGCCGTCCAGCAGCGAGGCGCTGGCGTTGCCCTGCAGCTTCAAGAGATCGATGGTCTGCTCGCTGCTGAGGGGGTATTTCTGCAGCCCGCTGGGGCCCATAAGCTCGACGCCGGTGAAGGCGACGACCACGCTCTGGGCGCCGTCCACGGGGGTGTCGGTGACGGAAAGATCGAGCGTCCCGGTGCCGCTGCTGCCGCCGCCGCAGCCGGACAGACCGGAGAGCATCAGCGAGCCCGCCATGAGGGCCGCTATACGGAGGTATCGGTATGACATGGGGTTTCCTCCTGAGCTGGTGCACGGGCGCCAAACGCGCCCAACGCCGCCATCGTCGCGGAAGCACCCGATTTTTATTGCGAGGCTTTTCACACTTTCGTGCCAATATCGCCGTTCAAAGAATTTATGTCATTTCAGCGGCTTCGCTGTGGGGAAATTTTGCGCGCTGTGTCCTTGCGCGACGGGAGTAGACTTTGCCCGGGAGCCAACACTTGGGGATGCCTCCATGCGGAAGATTCTGGTTGCCTTGGGCGCGATCGCGCTGTGCACGTGGGCCGCGTTCGCCATCGCCGCCGGCAGCGACGAACTCCTCAAACAAGCACAAGGGGCGGAGAAGAAAGGCGACTACGACAGCGCCAAGCAGTTCTACCAGCAGGCGGCGGACCAGGGCGACGCGGAAGCGGCGCACCGATTGGGCGAGCTGTATTACAACCTGGCCGCCGCGCGGGGTCTTGCCGATACAACCGGCGGCCATCAGGAAGACGTTCAGGTGGCCGAGGACATCTCCCAGGCCGCCACCTGGCTCGGCAAGGCGGCGGACCAGGGCAACACCGAAGCGCAGGCTTCGTTGGCGACGCTCTATGAGACGGACAGGTACGGCATGAAGGACGCGGCCAAGGCCTACCGCTGGCGGCTCACGGCCGCCCAGGGCGGCGATCGCGGAAGCCAATATGTAGTCGGGGTCGATCTGGAAAAAGGCGAAGGCGTGCAGGCGGACGCGGGCGCCGCCATCGGCTGGTATCAGAAAGCCGCCGCCCAGGGCGATGCCGGAGCGAAGGACGCGCTGCTGCGGCTCACACCGCCTGGCGAGGATCCGGTGAAGCAGGCCCTGCACGACGGCCTGGTGGCAGATTGGAACGGCAACGTGGAAGGTGCCATCAAGGCCTACCGGCGCGCCGCGGCCCTCGGCAGCGCCGAAGGCCAGGGGCGCCTGGGCGAGGACCTGATGAGCTATATCTCCCTCGCGGTCGCCTACAACGGGATGAACAACCAGGATTACAAGCCGCCCGCGGCGGACTGCAAGGAAATGCTGGACAATCTGCAGAAAGCCGGCGCCCAGAAGTATTCGGACGCCTTATATAACCTCGGCCTGGCCTATGAGAACGGCCTGTGCGTAAAGGGAGACCAGGCGAAAGCCCGGGACTGGTACAGGAAGGCGGCGAAGCTCGGCAACAAAAACGCAGAGAAGGCGCTGGCCCAGAAGAATTGAGGAGCCTGGTCGGCACCCCTCGCTCCTGCGGCGCGAACTACACTTGTTATAGGGGTCCATACGCAGGGGATCGGCCATGAAGAAGCTCATGCTGGCGGCGCTCGGCGCCGCGATACTCTTTCTCTCCCTGCCCGCCGCTGCCGACACGCCGGAGCAGCTCCTGCAGCAGGCCCGGGCGGCCATGGACAAGAAGGATTACGACACCGCCAAACGGCTCTACCAGGAATCGGCGGAGCAAGGGAACGCGCAGGCGGCGGACGAGCTGGGCGAGTGGTACTTCAACCTGGCGGCGGTGGGAGGCTTCGCCAATAAGGTCGATGGCAAAGAGCAGAACGATGACAAAGTGAATTCCTACCTCGATCAGGCCGAGATCTGGCTCACCAAGGCCGCGGAACAGGGCAACACCCCGGCCCAGGCCTCCCTCGCCTACATGTACGAGGACGACTACTACGGCAAGGAGGACAAGGATAAGTCCCGCCGCTGGCAGCTCGCGGCCGCCCAGGGCGGCGACGCGGAAAACCAGTACAAGATGGGGTATGACCTGGAGAAAGGGGACGGCATGCCCCAGGACGTGGGCGCCGCCATCGACTGGTACAAGAAGTCCGCGGCCCAGGATTACAACCCTGCCCAGGACGCACTGCTCCGTCTCACCCCTCCAGGTGACGACCCGGTGAAGCAGGCCCTGCACGACGGCCTGGTGGCGGACAACAATTCCGACACCGACGGCGCCATCAAGGCCTACCGGCGCGCCGCAGCCCTGGGCAGCACCGAGGGCCAGTGGCGCCTTGGCACGGACATCATGGGCGTGCTCGCCCTGAACATCTTGTACGCGGGCTTGAACGACAAGCCGTACACGCCGCCGGCGGCCAGTTGCAAGGAGATGCTCGACAACCTGCAGAAAGCCGTCGCCAAGAACTACTCCCCGGCCGTGTATGACATGTCCAACGTCTACGGCAACGGCTACTGCGTCAAGGAGGACGACGCCAAGGCCAAGGAGTGGCTGCGTAAGGCTGCGAAGCTCGGCAACAAGGATGCCCTGAAGGCCCTGCAATCCAAGAACTGAATACCAAAGCGAAAATTTATCGTGAAAGCGTCACGAGCGCAGGCAGAGCGCGGCGGACGAGGCGAGGAACCCGGAGCGTACTCTAATCGTACGTGAGGATTCCGAGCCGAAGTCCAACAAAGCTATGCCAAGCGCAGTAGCTTTCATTTCATGCCGCGGGAATTTTTAATCGCCTCGTAGGCGACGTTGATCTGCTGCACCTTTTCCTGGGCGAGCTTGATCATCTGCTCCGGCAGGCCGCGGGCCACCAGCTTGTCCGGGTGGTTCTCCTTCATGAGCCGGCGATAGGCGGTCTTCACGTCCGCGTCCGAAGCCTGGGGCGAGACGCCCAAGGTCTGGTAGGCCGCCGCGAGGGAATCCACCCGCGCCGCGGCCGTCGGCCCCTGCTCGTGGAAGGAGCGCCGCGCGAGGATGAACTCCTCCAAGCGGCGCAGCTGGAATTCCGAGAAGCCCAACACCGCGCAGATGTGGCCGAAGGTCTGGCGCTCCGCCGGGTGCATGGGCCCGTCCGCCAGCGCCACGTGCAGCTGGAATTCCACGAACATGGAAAGCAGGTCGAAGCGCCCGCGGCAGTCGGTGCGGAAGCGCTTGAGCGCGCCGTCCAGGTCGAAACCCGGTTCCTTGCCCTGGTTGAAGAGCGCGATGGCGGCCTGTTGCTGCTGCGCGTCCAGGTTCATGTGCGCCATGAAGGCCCGCACCGTCTGGATCTCGTTCTCCGAGACCCGTCCATCCGCCTTGGCGATGTGGCCCATCACCGAGAAGGTGGCGGTGAAGAAGGCCTGCTGCGCCGCCGCCGCGTCGTAACCGGACCAGCCGCTGGAGGACACGCCCACCGACAGGCTCTGGCCCAGCACGGCGCCGACGAGGGCGCCGATGGGCCCACCCACCACGAAACCGATGATCGCGCCGATCACGGCGCCCGTGAGGTTCATCTGCTATTCCCGGAAATTATGGCAAGATACGCGCTGCTTCAAGTAGGACTTCCAATGACTGCGCCCGTATTCGAAACCAAGCTGAAGAGCCTGCCGCTCATCCACCGCGGCAAGGTGAGGGACATTTACGACGCCGGCCCCGAGCACCTGCTCATCGTCACCAGCGACCGGCTTTCGGCCTTCGACGTGGTTTTGCCCGACCCTATCCCGGGCAAGGGCGCGGTGCTGAACGGCATCTCGCGCTTCTGGTTCGGCAAGACGGCGCACATTATACCCAACCAACTCACCTCGCTCCGGGTCGAGGACCTGATCAAGGACCCGGCGGAGCAGGCGCTACTCAAGGACCGCGCGGTCATCGTGCGCAAGCTCCGGGCGCTGCCGGTGGAAGCCGTGGCGCGCGGTTACCTCATCGGCTCCGGCTGGAAGGACTACCAGAAGACCGGCGCGGTCTGCGGCATCCCGCTGCCGAAGGGCCTCCGCATCGCCGACAAGCTCCCTGAGCCCCTCTTCACCCCCGCCTCCAAGGCCCCCAAAGGCCAGCACGACGAGAACATCGGCTTCGACGAGGTGGTGCGGCTCCTGGGCAAGACGCAGGCGGAGCAGGTGCGCGACACCACGCTCAAGATCTACAAGTTCGCCGCGGACTACGCCCGCGAGCGCGGCATCATCATCGCCGACACCAAGTTCGAGTTCGGCGTCGATAAGACCGGCCGGATGTACCTCATCGACGAAGTGCTGACGCCCGATTCCTCCCGCTTCTGGCCGGCGGCGACCTACAAGCCCGGCATCAGCCCGCCGTCCTTCGACAAGCAGTACGTGCGGGATTACCTGGAGACGCTCGACTGGGACAAGATGGCCCCGGGCCCGAAGCTGCCTGCCGAGGTCATCCAGAAGACGGCCGAGAAATACCGCGAGGCGTATTCGCTGCTTACTGGCTGATCCAGTTCAGGTTGATGAACTCCGGATTAAAGAGGTCCGGCCAGTACCACACCAGCGCGATCAGCCCGCCGCCCGCGAGCACCAGCGCCACCCGGTCCGAGAAGCGCCGCGAATCCAGCCAGAAGGGCGCGAGCGTCACGAAGGCGATGAAATAGGCGCTGGCGAAATACAGCGCCGACAGCGCCACCGCCTTGATGCGCTCCTCCGGGTCCTTGTCGTACATCATCACCGCCAGCGACAGGGTCGCGCCGGACAACACCACGGTGGAATCCCGGATGCTGGTGATGAGCTTCACCACCAGGGTCGGCACGTGGCCCTTGGGATAGAAAGTCACCCCCACGAAGATGAACTCGAGCCCCACCAGCACGATGGTGAGCATGGCCATGACGATGAGCACGCTCGGATTGAGCACCCCGGTCACGAAGTTGTAGAAGACCTGGTAGGCCTCGGTGTGCATGTGGCGCATCATCACGAGCGCCAGGATCGCGACGAGCACGTTCACCACGTAGTTGAACAGCGTCCCCTTGACGTCGTGGAAGATGGCGAGCTTGAAGAGCGTGAGCACGTCCGCCACGCTGCCCGCGGTACGCAACAGCAATCCGCTACCCCGTGCGACCTTGGTCTGCCCAGGCCGCGATAATCGAATGAATGGCATTGACCCCATCCGTCAGGGCCGCCGGGCCCGGTTGCAGGATGAGGGAAGACTTTATCTCATGCAACGCCCCGTCGCGCACCGCCGGCACCGCCTCCCAACCGGGCCGGGCCGCCACCGCCTTGGGCCTGAATTTCTTGCCGCACCAGGAACCCAGGATTATGTCCGGCCCGCGACGCACCACTTCCTGCGGGTCCTTGACGATGCGGTTCTTGGCCAGGGACTCCTTGGCGAGTTCCGGGAACACGTCCACGCCGCCGGCGAGCCCGATGAGTTCCGAGACCCAGGCGATGCCCGAAATCTGCGGCTCGTCCCATTCCTCGAAATAGACCTTGGGATGGCGCTTGAGCTTCGCCGCCGCGGCCCGCACCCGATCCAAACCGGCTTCCAGCTCCTTCACCAGCGCCTTGGTTTTTGCCTCGCATCCCAGCATGCCGCCCAGCATGGAGATCATGCGGAAGATGTCCGCCACCGAGCGGTGATTAAAGACGTGCACCTCGATGCCCCGCTTCACCAGGTCGGCCGCGATGTCCGCCTGCAGGTCCGAGAAGCCCAGCACCAGGTCCGGTTTCAAAACCGCAATCTTGTCCAGCTTGGCGCTGGTGAAGGCGGAAACCTTGGGCTTTTCCTTCCTGGCCTCGGGCGGACGGACGGTGAACCCCGAAATGCCCACGATCCGGGCGTCCTCTTTCAAGAGATATATCGTCTCGGTTGTTTCTTCTGTTAGACAGACGATGCGCTCAGGGTATTTTCCACTCATGCCTATATTTTGACCCATTTTGTCAGCTCAAAAGCTACTGCGCTTGATATGACTTTGTTGCGGTCCGGCTCGCAATCCTCACGTACGCTAAGAGTACGCTCCGGCTGCTCGCCTCCCGCGCCTCGTCCTAGTCTGCGCTCGCTACGCTTTTGGCTGGACGCCCGAGAGGGGAAAAGAATAAATACCGCGGGTATCTGAGCGTTCCGTTAGACTTGCTGTATGGAAGACGCCGCCCATCCCAACGCGCCTTATGCTGGGCTGACACCGGACACCGTGCTAGATGCGGTGGACGCCGCCGGCTGGCAGACCGATGGAACCCAACTGGCGCTCAACAGCTACGAAAACCGGGTATACCAGGTGGGCGTGGAAGGCGGCCCGCCGCTGGTGGCGAAGTTCTACCGCCCGGGCCGCTGGACCGACGCCGCCATCCTGGAAGAACACGCCTTCGTCGCCGAACTGAAGGATCTGGAAATCCCTGCGGTACCGCCCCTCAAGGACAAGCAGGGCCGCACGCTGCATCTGCACGCCGGTTACCGCTACGCCCTCTTCCCCCGCCAGGGCGGCCGCGCGCCGGACTTGGAGAGCGAGGACAACCTGGAATGGCTGGGCCGCTTCCTGGGGCGCATCCACGCGGTGGGAGCCGCCAAGCCCTTCCACAACCGCCACCATATCGATATCAAGACCTACGGCCGCGGGCCACGGGACTGGCTCCTGGCGAGCCCCTTCATCCCCATGGAACTCAAGCCCCGCTATCAGGAAGTCACGGACCTGCTCCTGGCGGGTATGGCCCGCTGCTACGAGCGGGCCGGCAAATTCATCGCCATCCGCCTGCACGGCGACTGCCACCCGGGCAACGTGCTCTGGACCGACGACGGTCCCCACTTCGTGGACTTCGACGACTGCGGCATGGGCCCGGCGGTGCAGGACCTGTGGATGCTCCTGTCCGGAGACCGTCGCGAGATGGAGCAGCAGTTGGGCGCGGTGCTGGAAGGTTATTCCCAGTTCGCGGATTTCGACCCCTCGGAACTCTGGCTGGTGGAGACGCTCAGGACGCTGCGCATGATGCATTACGCCTGCTGGATCGCCCGCCGCTGGGACGACCCGGCCTTTCCACGGGCTTTCCCCTGGTTCGACGGGCCGCGGTATTGGGAGGAACACTTACAATCTTTAAGAGAACAAGTCCCGCTCTTGGATGAACCTCCCTTAGAATTGGATAGTGGTAACCGATAACGGTCCATCGCGATGATGAACCCAGAACACACCGACGACGGCCAGGCCCCGCTCAGCCCATGGCAGCGCTTCCTGGTGCTCTATTTCAAATTCCTCAACTTCATGCTGCGGCGAGTCGTCGCCCTATGGTTCATGGTGCTGGGCTCTATCGCGACGGTCATGGCTGTTATTTGGGCGCTTCTGGGCAAACCTATAGATGTAAACGGCGTACCCACGACCAGCATGGTCGCTCGGCTACTTTATGTGGCGGCGTTCCTGATACCCACCGTTCTTGGGTACCTACTCTGGTGCTCCAAGCCGTTTGACCCGCACAACCACTGGATAACCCGCCGTTAGCGCTTGGCGTAGGCAATTGATGATCCGTCCTGCCGAACTGGAAGATCTGGATGCCCTCGTTGCGCTCGAAGAGCTCTGCTTCGAGGGCGACCGACTGGACAAGGGCAGCCTGCGCTGGACTCTCACCCGCCCCACGGCGCTTTGCCTGGTGGAGGAAGCAGACGGCCGGGTGCGGGGTTACGTGCTGCTCCGCTCCCGGGAAGGCTACGTGCGCATCCTGTCGCTCGCCGTGGACCCGGAGGCGCGGCGCCGGGGCGTGGCCCGGGCGCTGCTGGCGGTAGCGGAGAGGCTCGTGCGGGACTTGGGCGGCAGTTCCCTGGTGCTGGAATTGCGAGAAGACAACGCGGCGGCGCTGGCTCTCTACGAATCCCTGGGGTTCCGGCAGACCGACACGCTGCTCGGCTATTACCACGACCGCAGCGACGCCCGCCGGATGCAAAAGCCCCTCGAACCCAACGACGGGGTTTTGGGTTAGCATGTTCCGGGGTTTTAGAAGCAGTCCAGGCACATGATCAAGAAGTTCGTCGAATCCTTCAACCGCGAGATCTGGCACCAGGACGTCTACGCCATGGGCCGTTCGCGGCGCGTCCTCACCTTCTGGGTGCGGATGTTCAACGTGCTCATCGACGAGCTGATGGCCGAAGACCTGCGCATGCGCGCCATGAGCCTGGTCTACACCTCCCTGCTCTCCCTGGTGCCGCTGCTGGCCTTCGCCTTCGCCCTGTTGAAGGGCTTCGGCGTGCAGAACAAGCTCCAGCCGCTCCTGCTCAACCTCTTCGACGCCATGGGCCCCAAGGCCCCGGAGATGACCCAGAAGGTCATCGACTTCGTGGACAACGTGAAGGCGGGCCTCCTGGGCACCCTCGGCCTCGCCATGCTGCTCTATACCGTCATCACCCTGGTGCGCAAGGTGGAGGCCGCGTTCAACCACACCTGGCGGGTGCGCGAACCGCGCAGCTTCGCGGAAGGCTTCGGGCACTACATCTCGGTCATCATGGTGGGCCCGCTCTTGCTCGTGGCCGCGCTGGGCCTCACCGCCACCGTCTCCAGCCACACCGCCGTGGAGCACATCACCGACTACGCCGCCGTGGGCGCGCTCTTGGTGGCGGCCGCCAAGATTCTGCCCTTCGTGTTCGTGATCGCGGCCTTCACCTTCATCTACATGTTCGTGCCCCACACCCACGTGCAGATGCGCGCCGCCTTCGTGGGCGCCGTGTTCGCCGGCTTGTTCTGGGAACTGGCGGGCTGGCTGTTCGCGGAACTGGCCTTCAGCTCCACGCGCCTCACCGCCATCTACTCCAGCTTCGCCATCCTCGTGATGTTCATGATCTGGCTGTACGTGAGCTGGACCATCGTGCTGCTGGGCTCGCTGGTGGCTTTCTACGTGCAGAACCCGGAACTGGTGCGCCATGGACTCAAGCGCAACGAAGTGGGCGGCCGCACCATGGAGCGGGTGGCGCTGCACGTGATGTACCTCATCGGCCGCGCCCATGAGGAAGGCCACACCCCCTGGTCCCGGGAGCAGCTCGCCCGGCGCCTGCACCTGCCCACGGACCTGATCCTGGACGTGCTGGATCGCCTGCGCCAGCGCGGGCTCATCATGATTGTGACGGGCAAGATCCGCCGCTACGTCCCGACCCAGGACATGTCCAAGACCACCTTGCGGGAAGTGGTGCTGGCGGTGCGCCAGAACCCCGCCCAGCACGGCGACGCGGACCGGCACATCAAGGCCCTCCCCCAGGCGGAGGAGATCATGCACAAGCTGGACAAGGCGTCGAACGAGGCGCTCGGCACGGTGACGTTGAAGGAATTTGTGAATATGGGCGAGGCCCAGGAGCTTGAGACCAAAACGGTCCTCCTGGCGCGCCAAAGCAAGAAGTAACGAGACGGAACGGGGTGTTGTCCTGCGGTGGATAAGGCAATCCGCCGCCATGGAGGGGCCCGCGTGCGCATCGACCGTTATCGGAAAAAGCTGGAAGCGCTCCTGGCCCCCGCCGGGGTGAAGCTCGACGGCCCCGACCCCTGGGACCTGCATGTCCGCGATCCCGACTTCTGCCGTCGCGTGTTGGCCCACGGCTCCCTGGGATTTGGCGAGTCCTACGTGGAAGGCGGCTGGGACGCCGAGGACCTGGACGGCCTCCTCTACCGCCTCCTCAAGGCGGATCTCGACGACCGGGACCATAGCTGGGACACGCGCCTCACGGCGCTGCACGCCCGGCTCTTCAACCTGCAGCGCCGCTCCAAGGCCTTCGAGGTGGGCGAGCGGCATTACGACCTGGATGAATCCCTCTATCGCGCCACGTTAGGGCCGCGGCTCATTTATAGCTGCGGCTACTGGAAAGACGCGAGGAACCTCGACTCCGCCGAAGAAGCCAAGCTCGAACTTGTGTATCGCAAGCTAGGCTTGAAGCCCGGCATGCGCGTGTTGGACATCGGCTGCGGCTGGGGCGCGGGACTCAAGCTGGCCGCCGAGCGCTACGGCATCTCCGGCATGGGTATCACCGTCTCCGTGAACCAGGCGGACTACGCCCGCAAGCTCTGCGCGGGGCTCCCGGTCGAGATCAAGGTCATGGACTATCGCGAACTCAGGGAAAAGTACGACCGCGTGTTCTCCATCGGCATGTTCGAGCACGTGGGCTACAAGAACTACCGCATCTACATGGAGACTGTGCGCCGCTGTCTCGCGGAAGACGGCCTGTTCCTGCTGCACAGCATCGGCACCAACCGCTCCCAGCTCGCCACCGACCCCTGGATACAGAAATACATCTTTCCCAACGGCATGCTGCCCTCCGTCCGGCAAATCGGCGAGGCCATCGAAGGCTTGTTCATGATGGAAGACTGGCACAACTTCGGCGCCTATTACGAAAAGACCCTCATGGCCTGGCGGCAGAACTTCGACCGGAACTGGGAGGGGATAAAGGACAGGTTCGACGAGGTATTCCGGCGGCGGTGGCGGTATTACTTGAGCTGCAGCGCGGCGTCGTTTAGGGCGAGGAAGAGCCAGCTTTGGCAGGTCGTACTCTCGCCTCACGGGGTTCCCGGCGGCTACACTGCTCCGCGATAAACGGTCCTTGATTTAGACAAGAACATCGGGGAGATCTCCATGCGGCGCTCGTTTGCGTTACTGGTAGTGACCACCGCCGTCCTGATCACCGCATTCGGCGGCAGCGCCTGGTGGGGTCTGCAACCGGGGGGTCTGCCTTTCTCCGTGCGCTTCGCGGATGAGCACACCGCCGTGGTGGTGCCCATCAAGGGCATCGACCTGCCGGCCGGCCTTCGGGACGGCGACGCCATCGATCTCCCGGCCCTGGACCCGATGCTACGGGCGACGATCTGGGTCGCGGCCACCACCACCAACAACGCCCGGGCCGGGCACGCCTATACGCTCAAGGTGCGCCGTGGGGGCACGGATGTGGACGTGCCGATATCCACCGTGGATCTCTCGGCGGCGCCGGTGGAAAATCTCAACTGGGTATATCTCTACGTCCAGGGGCTCTTCTCCATCGTGGGGCTCTTGGCACTGTGGCGCGGCCGCGATGACGCGGCCCGGTATCTCGCCGTGTGGGGCTTGGCCTACGTGGGCGGCTATCTCTGCCGCAAGCTGCCGCTGTCGGACACGGCGCTCATCGCCGGCACCGCCGCCCAATGGGTCTGCTTCTTCGTGGGGCGCTACGGCCTCTACCGTTCCGCCGAAAGCCTCGCGGGCGGCACGCTATCCAGGCGCACCCGCTCGATGCTCCGCATCGGCCTCGCCGTGACCATGACGCTGGGTATGGGCATCGCCCTCGGCGGCGGCTGGCTGCTCATCGCGAAGAGTTCGGCGGCCATCCTTTTCCCCGAGTTCACTTGGCTCATCACCTCTCCCTACCTCATGCCCGCGGCGGCGCTGGTCATCGCCTACCAGCACACGGCCGGTGTCCAGAAGATCCGCGTGCGCTGGATGCTGTGGAGCCTGGTGCCGTTCTTCACCGCCATCCTGGCCCGGGACGTGAGTTTCGGGTTCTCCGCGACGTTCCTGATCGACGCCATCGGCATCAGCCTGGGGCTGACTGGCATCCTCTACGCCATCCTCCGCCACCGGGTGGTGGACGTCTCCATCGTCATAGACCGGGCGCTGGTGTACGGCCTCGTGACCACGCTGGTGGTGGGGCTCCTGGCGGCGGTGAACAGCCTGGCACTTAGGCTCGCCCTGCCGCCGGGGGCGGGCCTGGTGCTGCAGCTCATCGTGCCGCTGTCCCTCGGTATCGTGCTCGGCCGCGTCCGCAGTTACGTGGACCGGCTGGTGGAAAGGGTGTTCTTCCGCGGCAAGTACCTCACCGAGAAAGCCCTGCGACGCTTCGTGCGGCGCTGCGCCCACATCGAGGAAGTGCCGAAGCTCCTGGACGCGGCGGTCACAGAACTCCGCCGCCACACCCGCGCACCGGCGGTGGCGTTCTATGAGGTCGCCGACGGCGGTCTCCGACGCCTGCGCCAGGCGGGCGAACGCGCCTACCCCGCCGAGCTCGACAAGGACGACGATGCCGTGGTGGAAATCCGCGCGGAGCGCAAGGCGGTGGACCTCGCCGGCATCGAGAGCGACCTTGGTGCCGAAGGGGTGGTGTTCCCCATCATCGTGCTCGGGACCTTGCGCGGCCTGGTGGTGCTGGCGGACAGGCCCGGCGAGCGCTACGCCGCCGACGAGCGCAAATTACTCTACAGAGTGGTGCGCGACGTGGGCGCCGCCTGGCGCATCCTGCGCGCCCGCGACAACGAGGAACTGGTACGCTCACTGGCGAAGGGCACGCTCAAGCCCACTGCCGCCCGCGCGCGTGCGAAGGCGCTCGAAGCCGCCTGGACCGGGGCGTGACCCGCGTCCTATTGCATTCTGCATGTCCGCTTCCAACCAGAGCGGACAGGGTGAGGGAACGTGAAATAACCGGTTAACAGCCGTTCCAAAAGTAAAAGACCGTGGGGAGAGCCTTCATGCGTACCAGTCTCAAGTTCGGTCTCTCGGCGCTCATCGTCGTCGCGGCGGCGTACAACGTCTACGCCAGCTTCCACACCTGGTTCATGCCCTTCGAGTTCGACGTGGCCGACCGGCACACACTCGTCGTCGGCCCCGCGCCCGGCGTGCCGCTCCCCACGCCCATCCTCGCGGGCGACCGCCTCGACCCCGCGGCCCAGGATTTCGAGACCCGCAGCGCGCTCGACGTGGCCTACAACGGACGCACGCTCCCCTGGGACAAGGCCTACACCCTGCATCTCATCCATGCGTCCGGCCCGTCGGCGGGCAAGGCCTACGACGCCACGGTCACGACCGTGATGCTCCCGCCCACCCCGAAGCTGCGTACGGTCCAGGCCTCGCTCGCCCTGATCATGGTCCTCTTCGGCCTGATCTCGCTCCTGCTCCTCTGGCGCGGCCGCGACCGCGCCGCCGCCGCGCTCGCCGCCTGGAACGGCGCCTTCGTCGTCGGCGTAGCCTTCAATTACATGCCAATCGACGGGGTGCTCGGCGTCGCGATGCTGCAGGTGAGCCTCATCTTCTTCCTCATCGGCCGGGCGGCGTTCTACCTCATGGCGGATTCCCTGGTCGCACCGCTTCTCGGCATCCCTTTCAAGCTCTTCTTCCATATGGTCTTCGGCCTGGTGTTCCTGCTCGGGGCCGCGCAGAGCATGGGGAGCGCCTTGCTCTTCGCCTGGAACGGGTACGTGGAGTTTTCCCTGCCGAGCTACTCGCTGTTCTTCTCCTGGGTCTTCATAGTACCGGTGGTCTTCCTTCTGGTCGGGTACGCGCGCGCGGGCGCGGGGCTCAAGGTCAAGCTCGGCTGGGTGGCCTTCGCGGGCGTGCTGCTCATGGCCTCGGTCACCATCACCAACGCCCAGCCCTTCGGGTACATCGGGAGCTACGCGGTCTCGAGCGTTCTCTTCACGATCATGGCGCTCTCGTTCGCCTATGCGCTGCTGCGCCTCAGGATCGTCTCGCTCGCCATCGTCTTCGACCGCGCGCTCGTCTATGGCCTGGTGACGACCTTGGTGGTCGGTGTCATCGCGGCCGTCAACAGCGTGGTGCTGCGCGAGACCCTGCCGCCGGGCGCCGGCTTGGCGTTACAGGTCGTGGTACCGCTCGCCTTAGGTATAGTCCTGGGACGCGTCAGGGAATACCTGGACCGGGTGGTGGAGCGCGTGTTCTTCCGGGCGAAATATCTCTCCGAGAAGGCGCTCCGGAACTTCTCCCGCCGCGCGGGCCATTTCGAGGACACGGTCTCGCTGTTGGACGGGGCCGCAACCGAGCTGCGCCGGCATACGGGTGCGCCCGCCGTGGCGGTCTATTCGGTGGAGAACCGCGAGTGCAAGAGGCTCAAGCAGTCGGGCGGAACGGGGTTTCCGGCGGAGCTCCGGACGGACGATGCGATCCTGGTCGCCCTGCGCGCCGAGCACCGTGCGGTGGACCTGGATGCGCTCGCCAGCGAGCTGGGGGAGGACGGCTGCGCGTTCCCGATGCTGGTGCTCGGGACCCTGCGCGGCGTCATCGTCCTGAAGAACCGCCCCGGGGAACACTACGGAGCGGACGAGAAGAAATTGCTGACGCACGTGGCGCGGGAAGTGGGGGCCGCCTGGCGCATCCTGCGGGCCCGCGAAAACGAAGCCCTGGTCCTGGCGCTCGCCGACGGGGAGCTCAAGACGCTGAAAGCGGCGCGCGACAAAGCGCGCGCCCTGACAGCCGCCTGGGCGGGGGTGTGATGAAATACGCTGCGCTTGCGTTGCTCCTCTCGGGCTGCGCCGCCGCGCCGCCCTGGCAGCCGCCCACCTACCACCCCACGATCGCGGTGGTTTCGGTGCTGAACCCGGCCTCTTCGCTCTACCCCCTCGGCAAGACCTCCTACGACGACGCGCCAAAGCCGGCCGGGATCACGTTCGACGTGAACCGGCAGATCCGGGACACCCTGCACGCGGACATGGCCGGCACGGGCCGCTATGCCGTGGTGGACATGGACGTGGACCCCGGAATCTTCGCCTACTCCACCTACACCCAGCGGGCGCCGTCACCCCTGCATCCGAATTCGTTCTTCACCCTCGACCCGGACCTGGCGAAGGAATTGGTCTCGCAGGCACGGGGAACGGGCGCGGACTTCATCGTCGCCGCGGTGGACATCCGCTATCAGCCGGTCAAGTGCGGAAAAGCGCTTGCCTGTGCCTTATCGCTGGCGGCGGATGTCCTGCTGGACGACGCCGGATGGGGCTTGCACTACGCGAATACCCCGCAATGTCATTCGGGCGCCTCTACATATCTGAATTATTATGTGTTCGTGATCGACACGGATTCCGGGGATACGGTCGCCTCGTTCCAGAGCGACAACGACCGTTATATCAAGGATATCAACATCGACCATCAGGACATGGCTGCCTTGTCGGGTGCGCAGAGGACCCAGATCGGCGCCGACTTGGGAGACATGGTTCAGAAAAGCGTGAATGCCGCCCTGGTCAACCTGAAACTCGTGCCGGGCGAGCCCAGTGCGGCAGCGCCGAGGACGAACCCGTGCCTCCCGGGCCAGGAGCCCGCGCCCGTGCAGCCGGCCGCCAAGCCGGCTCTGAACGCGCCATGAAAACCCAAAGATGAAGCGGAGTGGCTCGAGGAACTCGAGCGGTTGGGGGAAATCACGTAAAGGCTGCAGCGAGAAATAACGTATATTTGAGTGTCAGCATTACAACCGGGATGACCACGTCCTGCCCGAAGGCAGACGGGTACATAGGGAGCATGCCGAGATGAAACTCCTATCTGCCATCCGCGCCGCCGCCTGGGCCGCCGGTTTTGCTCTTTTGGCGGTCTGCCCGGCGGCCGGTGCCCGGGCTCCGGGAAGCCACGGTCCCTTCCGCGTGCCGGCGGGCGCCGGCACCGCCAGCCTGCAGTGGGGGTGGGCCAACCCCCGCCCCAGCAGCGACCGGTTCGAAGCCATCGCCCAGGGCGGTGGCGTCTACGTGGCCGTGGGCACTGACGGCGTCATCTATTCCAGCGCCGACGGTGTGCAGTGGACCGCGCGCAGCAGCGGCCTGGGGGTCGGGTCCGCGTACACCGGCGTGATCTACGGCAACGGCCGTTTTCTCGCGGTCGGGGTGGATGGGAACGGCAAGGGCCATGCGGAAGTGAGTCGCGACGGCGCGGCCTGGTCGGACCAAGAGACAGGTTGGTCGCTCGTGTTGTTCCCCGGCGGCGGCTTGGCCTTCGGCAACGGCGTCTTCGTGGCGACCGACGGGAACAGGGCTTTCAGCAGTACCGATGGACTGACTTGGCGGAGCCATGCCATCGGACCCACGGGATTCGAGGCCCCCTATCTCGCCTTCGCCGCCGGGAAATTCGCGGCGCTGGGCTGGGACCCCAACAATGGCACCTTGAGCAGCACTGCCATCTATTACAGCAGCGACGGCAACGCTTGGACCAAATCTTCCTTCGCGCTGCCGACCAGCAGTTACGTGTCTCTCAATACCATCGAGGGAGGCGGCCCCGGCTTCTTGCTGACCGGTTACGACAATGGGCCGTGCTCCGCCTGTGCCGTCACCTATACGAGCCCGGACGGTGTGAACTGGAAGCAACAGTCGAACATCCCCGGCGCGTTCACGCGCGCTGTGATCTGGGACGGAAGCCGGTTCCTCACGGACAATAACGGCTACATTTACAGCAGCACGGACGGCACTGCCTGGATACAAGGACCAAAGCTCTCCTCCAGCTTTTTCCCCTATGCCTCCAAGCAGGTCGCCGCCGCTCCGGGCAATTACATCACCGTGGGCGGCTTGCCGCTCTCGATCTCGAAGAGCAGCGACCTCGCCAATTGGAACCTGGTGTTCAACGGCGTCACGGGTTCCGAGGCCCAGCTCTGGTGGGCTACGTATCAGAACGGCAAGTTCTTCGCCACCGGATTTCCAAACTCTGCAGCCGACGTCATCGTCGAGAGCGACGACGGCTTGCACTGGTCCCAGGTTTACGATGCAGCCTCCTCGAATGTCGGCTGGCCGATCCCGGTCACCTTCGGCAACGGCACGTACGTGGCAATAGACAGCAACGGTACGGCGCTCCTGAGCAGCGACGGCGCTCACTGGTCAGCAGACGCCACTTCGCCGCCCGACCACATGCTGTCGCTGGCCTACGGCAACGGCGTGTTCGTGGCATCGGGTATGGCCTGCAGCGTCACCTGCTCCAACCTGATGTACACCAGCCCGGACGGGGTCACCTGGACCTCCCATGACGTGTCATCGGCCACCTCCGGGCACCCCTTGGGCAGCGTCGTGTTCAAGGGATCGGAGTTCATCGGCTTGTCGGCGGAGCAGACAGTCGCAGGCACGCAGACAACCGGCAACGTGGTGGTCCTGTCCAGCAGCGACGGCGTCAACTGGACACCCACGGGATTCCAGTTCCCCTCCGGCGTCACTGTCTCGGATTTTTCATTGGTGGACGGCGAACTGCTGATGGCCGGCGCGAACGACAACATAGTGGTCTCCCCGATCCTGTTCGTATATAAGAGCACGGACGGGGTGAACTGGAGCGGCGGCCAGTTGACCGGAGTCCAAAGTGAATTATTGCCGTTCGTCGGATTGACCCACGCCGGTTCCTACTACTACATGATGTTCGGCCAGCTCTATGCGAGCAGCGACGCGATGAGCTGGACCCCTGTGGGAAACGTGCCCGCCGTGCAGATCAACCGTCTCGTAGGACAGAACGGCCGCCTCTACGCGTTCGGCACGGACGGGGCGGTGCTGGTGGCCGAGCCCGGCGGCGCCGAGGCCTCAGCCGGATCGGTCAAGACCGACGCAGGCCGCGCAGTCAAAGGCACCTTGGCCGTCTCGGGGAGCACCGGGGGCACGCTGACCTACAGCGTCGCGGCGGTGCCGGCCCACGGCAGCGTGACCATCACGGACGCCGCGACCGGGGCCTTCACCTACACGCCCACGGCGGGATTCTCGGGCAGCGACCAGTTCACTTTCGCTGTCGATGACGGCGTCGTGAAGACGATGGCCGTGGAGACCGTCACCGTGACGGGCTCCACCTCACAAGGCGGCGGGAGTGGGGGCCTGGGTCTGCTCGAGATCGGCCTGCTGGCCTTCCTCCTCCTGTTCGCCATGCCGCATCTTGCAGGGCGCCGCCCGTGAACGGGCCGTGAAAGACCCGAACACGAAGCGGAGCTGATCTAAGGAAGCCACTGCGGCCGGGGTGAGGTGCGCGGCGCATGCGCTTCTCTGATCCACATCCAAGCCTTCGGCCCGTGACAAACCGATGCCGACGGAAACATATCGCACGCGTGCGGATTCTGCGTCTCCGTCCATGCGACAGATGCAGGCAAACAACATAAGGCACCGCAATTTAGGTGTTTCACCCGATAGAACTAATGGAGTAATTCCCTGAGAATCGCCGACGGTGAGCTAATTTATGAGGTCACCGCGGCTTTCTTATGTCCAATCCAAGTTCCATCGCGGAACCCTCAA
>JBLNDO010000044.1:0-41276 GCA_050261675.1 Bacillota bacterium | reverse complement strand
GTCACGGACATCGCTCCCACCGCCAACAACGGCAGCGCGGCGACCTTGGCGGGCGTCGCGGTGAGCGGGTCGCTCTCGGCGACCCCGGCCTACAGCGGCCAGATCCTGACCTATAGTCTGGCGGGTTCGCCCACGAACGGCACGGTCTCGATCACCAACGCGAGCACCGGCGCGTACACCTATACGCCCAAGAGCGGCTTTGCCGGATCCGATAGCTTCACTTTCAAGGCGACCGATCAGGCCGGCACGGCGTCCAACACCGCGACCGTGAGCGTAACGGTCAATGACCGGCCGGCGACGGCCAACGACGGCAGCGTGGCCACTACTGCCGATACCTCGGTGAACGGCACGATTCTGGCGGCCACCAGCTATCCAGGCCAGACCTTCACCTATAGTATTGTGTCCTCGCCAGCCCACGGCAGCCTCACTCTCAACAACAATATGACCGGGTCCTTCACCTACATCCCGGCCACGGGCTACGTCGGCGCGGACAGCTTCACCTTCAACGCGACCGATGCTTACGGTACGGTGTCCAACACCGCCACCGAAAGCGTGACGGTCAACGATACGGCCCCGACAGCGCTTGCTGGCACCGACAGCACGAGCCCCGATGTCGCGGTCAGCTATACGCTCGCGGCGGGCGCCTACGCCGGTCAGACCCTGACGTTCAGCGTCGCGGCGAACCCGGCGCACGGCAGTGTGACCATCACCAATGCCGGCACCGGGGCATTCACCTACACGCCGGCGCAGGGATTCGCAGGTTCCGACGGCTTCACATTCAAGGTGATCGACCAGTACGGAAGTTCCTCGACCGCGACCGAGACTATCGTGGTGATCGATCAGGCCCCCGTCGCGTCGGGTGGCAACATCCTGACGTCGCCTGATCTGGGCGTAAACGGCACGCTCCCCGCGATGGCGGCGTACGCGGGCCAGACGCTGACGTTCAGCGTATCGGCGAACCCGAGCCACGGCACATTCAACATCACCAACGCCAGCACCGGGGCGTTCACCTACACCCCGGCCACGGGCTATGCGGGCACGGATAGCTTCGCGTACCAGGTGACCGACCAGTGGGGGGCCTCCGCGACCGCGACCGAGAGCGTGACTGTGAACGACATCGCGCCCACTATCAGCGGAACGACTGCGTTCAGCATGACTCACAACACGACCCACAGCGGATCGTTCACCTCGACCCCGCAATACTCGGGACAAGTGCTGACCTTCGGCGTGGTGACCAATCCGGCCCATGGCACCTTGACCTTGAACGCGACGACCGGGGCCTACACCTATAAGCCAGCCACGGGCTACAAGGGTTCGGATAGCTTCAGCGTGAACGTGACGGACCAGTGGGGTACTGCCTCCAATACCCTGACAGTGACCGTCAGCGTCAAGTGATGAAGCCAGGCCGGGGCCTCCAACGGTCCCCGCGCCCCTGAAGTAGACCTGAGCCCCCGCGGAAACCCCGCGGGGGCTTTCTTTCGGGGGGAGGGTTCACAAAGCATTCCGAGTCTGATTTTCTAGTCGAGCTTTTTGCCGCGCTTTCGCACGCACCGCCTCGCAGGACGACCGGCGTAAGTTACTGACCGAGACCCGCGATCAGTGCTTCGAAGACGGCGCGGATCTGCGACTCGGGGAAGGGCGGCGGACGGCCTTGGTTCGTCGCAATCAAGCGGTCGCGGATCATGCCTTCCGCGGCGCCGAGTAGGGCGGAGGTCACCGCCTGGGGTTTCAGCGACTTGTCGAAGCTGCCGTCGTTATGGCCGCGTTCGATGAGTTGCACCACGAGCGTCGCGAACTGCAGGAAACCCTCGGTGAGGCGGATCTCGCCGCGCTCGCCGCGCAGCCGGCGGCTCTCGAAGAGCAGCAGGCGCGCCATGTCCGGGTCCTGGTCGAACGCGTTGATCATCGCCGCCAGGATCTTGAGCAGCGCCTCCCGTGCCGTGGCCGCCCCAGCCACCAGTTGCGCGAGGCGCGGGTTGAGCGGCGCCCAGCTCTCGTTGAAGATCGCCTCCAGCAGGCCCACCTTGCTGCCGAAGTAGCGCACCAGTTGCGATTCGGAGGTGCCGGCCTCGCGCGCGATCGTCGCAGTCGAGATGCGTTCGTAGCCCACTTCGGACATGAGCCGTTTGCCGGCCGCGAGCAGCCGGTCGCGGCTGCTGAGGGCGTCCTGGGATGTGTCGGCCGGCATGTCCTGTGTGTCCCGTTTTGGCGATCTCACCGGATGGTAGGGGTGCTACCACCTGCCGTCAAACGCGTCTCGGGTGAATACCTTAAAAATGCCAAGGTAAATACCTTAGTAGTGTCACTATTGACATTTGGTAGGTGTACTACTACTGTCCTATCGCTTTCGAACTACCCGCCCCGGGATGGGCCCGTTCTGGGAGACCCGCCATGCACCGTCCGCTCGCGCTCTTCGCCGTCCTGCTCGGTCTCGATTTCCTCGCCGCCCCGCTGGCCCTGTCGGCCCCGACCACGCCCGCCAGCGCCACGCTCACCGCCACCAACGGGCCGCTCGCCTTCAGCGGCGGGCCGGATCTTGTTTCCAACCCCACGCCCGATCCTCTCAACCTCACCGGCGGACCGGTGTGCAGCGCCGTCGCCGGGCTGCCGCAATGCGATAACTACATCCTCAACCTGGACGCCGCGAGCCTGCAGACCTATGTCGCGAGCAATCCCACGGCGGTGGTGGACATCTTCCTCGGCTGGACCAGCGTCAGCACCCAAGGCGACTACGATCTCTGGGTCTACGACCAGAACGGCAATCTCCTGTCGTCATCGGGCAATTCCGGGGACATCGCCGAGGACGTGAAGCTGCCGCTCGCGCAGCTCCTCACCGCCAAGGTGACCTCGCTCAACGTGACCATCGTGGCCTTCACCGCCGACGGCTCCGCCTACAACGGCACCGTGAGCCTTCAGATCCCGCCCGTCGCCGGCGGCGGGGGAGGGACCGGCACTATCTACACCCTGACCACGAGCCCCGCGGGCGTGCCGCGCTATCAGGTCTATTACGCCCCGGACCAGTTCAACAATTTCCAGAACGAGCCCTCGCTCGGCATCGACTGGAGGACCGGCGCCACGCTGTTCTCGGCGCTCCAAGGCGGTCTCATCAACGGCGCGAGCGGTTGTGCGCAGATCGCGCTCGACTGCGGCCTGACGCTCAAGACCACCTACAACAACGCCACTTCGCCCGCCATCGCCAGCTGGACCGACATCACCTTCGTCAACCAGCGGGTGTATTCGGTCGACCCGATCCTGTTCACCTTCAGCGGCCTCGGCCGCACCATTTCGACCCAGCTCGAAGCCTGCGGCACCACGGCGATCTCCGACAACAACGGCGCGAGCTGGACGCCCTCGGAAGGCTGCGGCTTCCCGACCTTCGGCGCGGACCATGAGACCGTCGGCGGCGGGGCCTATTCGACCGCGGTTCCGCTGCCGGTCGCGAACCCGCTGTTCCCCTTCGCGGTGTATTACTGCTCGCAGGATCTCGAGACCGCCTTCTGCGCGCGCAGCGACGACGGCGGCTTGACCTTCACGCCTGGCATGCCCATCAGCAACGCAGTGGCCTCCACGCCCGTGAGCCCGCTTTGCACCGCCTCCATCCACGGCCACGTGAAAGTATCCCCCACAGATGGCACCGTGGTGGTGCCGCAGCGCAATTGCGGCAGCAATCCCGGTATGGAACTGAGCAAGGATGACGGCAACACCTGGACCGTGAGCCTTCTGCCCGATCCAGTGGACACCACCAATAACCCGGACCCCTCCGTGGGCTTCGCCACGGACGGCACGCTCTATTTCGCCTTCCAGGGCCAGGATAAGCACCTGCACGTGGCCGTGTCCCATGACGACGGCACGACTTGGGTGAACGATCAGGATGTCTCCGGTCCCTTCGGGCTCGTGAATACCACCTTCCCCGAAACGGTCGCGGGCGATCCCAATCGCGCCGCGGTGGCCTTCCTGGGTTCCATCACCCCGGGGGACTACCAGTCCGGCATCTTCCCGGGCGTGTTCAACCTATATATAGCGACCACCTATGACGGCGGCGCCACCTGGACCGTGGTGGAGACGACCCCCAATGTGCCGGTACAGGCGGCGGGTGGCGTGTGCAACGAGGGAGACGGCTGCTCCACGACGCAGCATAGGAATCTCCTGGATTTCAACGACGCGGGGATAGACAGCCACGGCAACGTGGTGGTGGCCTTCGCCCAGGGCTGCATCGACCAATGCATGACGAACCCCGTCGGCAGCCCCACCTACCAGGCGCTGCCCGCAATCGCCTACCAGTCGGGCGGCAAGCCGCTCTTCGCCAAGTACGATCCCGCCGTGCCCACGGCACCGAAGCCGCCGCTCCTGGTGAGCGCGGTGGCCGAGAGCGGCGGTTCCGTGCAGCTCATCTGGGACGCGCCGGACGACGGCGATTCCGCCCTGACGGGCTACGTCATCGCCCGCGGTACGGCGTCCGGCGGGGAGCTGAAGCTCGCGACCATCCCGGCGTCCGGCACGCGCTACCTGGATAGCACCGCGACGGCCGGCGTCGCCTATTTCTACACGGTCGCGGCGGTGAACGCCGTCGGCCAGAGCGCGCCTGGAAATGAGCTCAAGTCCGTGCCGCCCGTTCCGGCGCCTTCGCCCTGCGTGCTCCCCGGCGTCAGCGTCGCGAGCCAGCCGCCGGGTAGCCAGCTCGGCGGCGCTGGCGTGAACGAGGAGTACGACATCACCGGCGTGAGCTTCGCCGAGCCCTACAACCCGAACAACAAGGCCGAGACGCTCGTGATCACCGTCACGGTGGATAACCTCTCGGCGCTCCCGGCGCTGCCCCCGAACTCCTTCTGGAAGGTGTACTTCAGCTACAAGGCGCCGGGCGCCGCCGCTGCCTCCACCTTCTTCGTGGACATGGACACGAGCGGCCAGCCCACCACGGGTTCCCCCACCACCGGCACCAGCGCCGCACCCGAGTTCTTATACGGTGTGCAGACCGGAAGTCCGACCGGCGGGACGGGCGACAACAGCTTCGGATCCATCCAGGGGGCCGTGGACACGGCGCACAACACCATCACCTTCGTGCTGCCGGCGAGCCTGCTCCTGCCGCCGGTGGGCAGCTTCCCGAACGCCACGCCCGGCACTTCCGGCACGCCGCCCACGGCGGGCTCGGTGCTGAGTTCCATCCAGGGCAAGGCCTTCGCGCTCGCAGGCGCGGCGGGGACCGGGTTCCTCGAGACCATGGATACGACCCCGCTCGGCAGTTACACGCTCGTCGGCAACCTTTTCTGCGCGCCCAACATCCCGCCGGCCGCAGCACTTGCCGCGACGCCGAACCAGGGTGTGATACCCCTCGCCGTCAGCTTCGATGCCTCGGGTTCCCATGAGCCCGCGGCCGACAACGGCGTCGATACCATCGCGAGCTACAGCTTCAGCTTTGGCGACGGGTCGGCGACCGTCACCCAGTCCACGCCGACCACGAGCCATACCTATACGGTCGCCGGTAACTACTCGGCGAGTGTCACGGTCACGAACTCTCGCGGCGCCACCGGTACCGCGAGCGCCGAGATCGAGGCCGAAGCGCCGAGTTCCGTCAGCGGCAATGGCTGGATCGCGGCCGCGGACGGCAGCGGTCGCCACGTGAGCTTCGGTTTCAGCGCCAACTCATCCGTGAAAGGGAGCGTCAAGTACAACGATGCCGCGACCGGCGTCGCCTTCGACAGCAACTCAATTGGTGCCTATGCCCAGAACGGCGAGTGCGTCACTTTCAGCGGCAGCGGGACTCTGAAGAGCGGCGGTGCGGTGAACTACACCGTGACCACCTGCGACAACGACTCGAGCGGTGGGGGCGATAGCTTCGGTATCCAGGTATCGGGATCGGCGAGCGACGCGCAATCGGGTGTCTTGGGGGGCGGCAAGGTGGAACTGCAGAATCCCTGACGGAACGCAGAGTTTGCGGGGGGCGAGACCGCCTGGGGCAGTATCCCTGCCCCGGGCGGTTTGTTTTTAAAGCATGATCGGGATCAGACCACGTTGTTTTCTTGCTGCTTCAGGCATGCTCCAGGGCCGTCATCGCTGATAGCCCGTTCACTGCTGCGCAGTTAGCCCCTCTGCGCCCGTCCGCGACAATGTCACGGACTCTCCCGTCAGGCCGGGTAGACGCGGTCGCCCACGAGTTTCACCCGCTCACCGACCTTGACGTCGGCCAGGCTGGCTTTCTGGCGCACGGTAATCACTTCGCCGTCACGCAGTTTCACGACGATGGTGTACATCGCGTTGCGGTTGGCGACCTTGGTGCCGACCATCGCGCCGCCGACCGCGCCGGCGATGGTGGTGAGCGTCTGGCCACGGCCGCTGCCCAGCTGATGGCCGGCGAGGCCGCCGGCGGCGCCGCCGATGAGCGTGCCCGCGTTGACGTCACTCTTGTCCGAGCTGATGGACTCGATCACTCCATACTGGGCACCGGTTCGTGCCGGGGCCGCAGAGCGGGAGGCATCCTTGTTTTCAGCCTTGCTTGTGCAAGCGCTCAAGCCCATGGAAGCGGAGAAGACGGCGATGACGGCGGCGGATAGGAGCTTGTTCATCGTCTGGCCCTCCTGACAGAGTCCATGAGCTTATGAACGCCGGGCGGCTCATTCAGTGCACTGGCGCACAAGTGCGGCGATCCACCTCATTCTTCGAGCGTTTCCCGCGACATAAAGCCGTCGCGCTTGTTACGCTTACGGGGGAATAACCTGAAGGGCACTACGCGACATAATCTTCTTGAGAAAAGGAGTGCTACCCCTTCATCAGCAAAGAGGGGTTTCCAAATTTCTAGCGCGATTTTCTAATCGAGCCTTTTGACCGCGGCTCTGTTGAGTGCTTTCCCCTTGCTGATTAGTTTTGACTCTTGCGCAACAGTCCAGCGAAGCCGAGCAGCATCAAGCTTAACCATTCCATCGCGCCGCCGCCGGAAGAACCCACCGCGTTCTTGCCGCTACCGGACTGGATCCCTGTCCGCTGCCGGTCCCCACGGTCTTGTGGATCCGCCGGGAGCCGGCAATACGGGTTCGGGCACATGGGATGTGGAAAGCGGCAGATAACCAGAGACAGACCGCGTTTCTTTTACGCGCAGATCAAAGTGAGGGCGTTGTCCGTTGCCGTCGAGATGAAGCAGGCCGCGGTCATGTTTCCTTCCTGGTTGCGACTGAGGTGCGCCGTCTTGGTGAGCTTCACGCCGTTTACAGTGACGACCACTGTGTGATCCGGCGCCGAGAGGTCGAGCTGCACGCAGATATCGGCGCTCCCCAAGTCGGATATGGCCTTGCAATCCTCCACGTCGGGACCATAGTTGCAATCGCCCACATCGTCTTCGCTGCCCTTGGGCGCGGCCGCCTTGAGATCGCAGGCGTGCCCATCCACCTCCACGTGGACCGGATAGGATGTGGTGTTCGAAACCGTCAGTTCCGGCGGGTCTTCCGCAAGGGCGGCGAACGGTAGGAAGCCGACGGCAGCGGCCACAGCCGCTATAAGACCTTTGTTCATATCCTATCCTCGTTCTGAATTCCCCCAGCCTAAGATACGCTGAGCTCCGCAGCCGCACCATTCATGGCACGCGTGAGCCGCCGGCGCGGCGCACTCTGGTTGCCGCCGCATCCGCGCCGGGGTAGGGTGTCTGAGCCTCTTCCCCAGCGGATTCCGGCGAGGGCAACCATGACGAAGCGCACCTGGCTCCTCGGGCTCATGAGCCTCATCGTATTCGGCGCCTGCCTGGCCATGCCTTTCGTTCCGCTCTCCATCCAGCCCTACGACCTGGTGCCGCTCTTCCAGCAGAAGGCGGCACAGGTTGCGCCGAGCAGCTTAGGCCTGCCCATGCCCAAGGGATTGCAACCGGGCGACGTGATCTATCTGCAGGACAACGCCCCGACCGTGCGTCTGGCTTTCCTGATCGGAGTAGGCAACATGGCCGCAGGCAGCAAGCTCACACTGCACATCCGTCGCGACGGCGTGCTGCAGGCGGCCGAGGTGGAAGTGGTGCCTCTGAATCTGGAGGGCCTCGCCCTCGTCAACCAGATCGCGTCGTACGCCCTGATGGTGCTCATCTCGGCGCTGGGGCTCCTGGTGCTGTGGCGCGGGCAGGGCCTCGCGACTCTGGGCGTCGCGCTCTGGTGTTTCACCTCGGCCTTGAACGACGTGTTCCGCACCCTGCCGCTTGGCTTCGAGGCGGCCACCCTGTTCGGGTTCGTGGGACTGATAGTAAGCACCGTGGGGACGCTCATCGGCCTGTACCTCATCGCCGAGGAGCTGACCGCGGGGGCCGGCGCCGAGCGGTGGCAGCGGCGCATGCGGCTCATATTCTGGTCGGTCTTCGCGGTCTATCTCGCGGACGTGGCGGTGCAGGACGCGCACCTCAGCCTCACGGGCGACCCGAACATCTGGGCGATTTTCTCCTTCATCCTGCTGCACGTGGTGGTGTTCATCATCCCACTCTGGATGCTGGTCCGCGGCCGGCGTGGCGCCTCCCCCGTGAACCAGGCGCGCATCCGCTGGATCCTCTTCGGTCTCGGCGCGCTCCTCATCGCCTACCTGCTGCCCTTCTTCAGCGGTGCCTTCACGCTGGCGCCCGCCGTCAGCGGCCTCCTGCTAACGGCGCTCACCACGGCGGCCTATACCTGCTTCGCCTATGCGGTGCTCAGGCACCGCCTGGTGTCCCTGGAACTGGTGCTGAACCGAACGCTGGTCTACGGCCTCATCACTTCGCTGGTGGTCGGGGTGTTCGCCGCGGTCCTGGCCTTCCTCGAGAGGAGGGCCCTCGATACCGAGACCAACCGCTTCCTGGCCCTGCTCATCCCGCTCCTGCTCGGCATGGGCCTGAACGCCATCAAGCAGAAGGTGGATTTCTACATCAACCGCCACCTCTTCCGGAAACGCCACCGTGCCGCCGCCGCGCTGGAGCAGTTCGCCCGCACCTGCGGTTTCGTGGAGGACCCGGAACGGCTCTTGGACCTGGCCGCCGAGGAGTTGCATGCCCAGAGCGGCGCCCAGGGCGTCGCCGTCTATCTCGCCCAGGCGGGGAAGGAGGGCGCGAAGCTCGCGCGGCAGAAGGGGACACTGCGGTTCCCGCCGAAGCTCGCCGCGGACGACCAAGTGATCCTCCGGCTCCGGGCCGGCGATGCCGAGGTGGACCTGCACGGGACCCGCAGCGCCCTCGGCACCGAGGGCCACGCCTACGGCCTCATGGTGCGCGGCGAAGTCCTGGGGTTCGTCCTTTGTGGCCCGCGGCCGGCGGAAACCTATTCCCTGGAGGAGCGGCGGCTCTTCGCCCACGTGGCGCACCACCTCGCCGTGGCGCTCCATGCCCTCCAGCTGCAGGAACAGCAGCAGCTCTTGCGCGACATCGCGAGCGGCGCGGTGAAGACGCCGCCCTCGGTGCGCGCGAAGGCCAACGCCCTCATCGCGCCCCGCGCGGCGGGCTGACTCGAGAAAATGGCGGCGCCGGTTTAAGGGGTCAGAACATTTTCCCGCGGGGAAAGGGTTTCCAAACTTGCTCCGACCGTGATTTTCTAGTCGAGCTTTTATTCGCTGATAATTGGGCGCGTTTTGTGGCGCGCCTGACCGCGGCCGCCAGGAGTAGGCCTAGGACCGGGAGACCAAACGCTGCGCCGCCGGTTTTTCCAGGGCCTGGAGGTGGCGGGGGATCTGGATCATTGGTGACGTCGAAAGCATCCAACACCACGTAGGCGGCGGTGCCGGCCGGGTCGTTGCGGCCGGTGACGGTGATGGTAAGAGTGTGCGGGCCCTGTTTCAGCCCACTGGCCGTGAACACGGGTGCCTGGGCCTGAGGGCTCGAGGCATATGTATCCACCTGGGTGGCCGCGCCGCCGTCCACGGATACCTCCGCGATGCCGGCGGTCTCGCTGCTGCGGTAGCTGATCCAGGTGACGGCGACGCCGGTAAATTTCAGGGTAGCGGTCGCGTTGGCCGTATTGGACTGGAAGGCGCTGCCGCCGCTCAGCGAGGCATCGGTGGTTGCGACCCAGTTCCCGCTGTAGGTGACGGCAGGATCGTTTTCCTCCATCCGCGTGGTGGTGGTCGTGGTGCCGTTGGACACCGTGACCGTGATGGGGCGGGCGGAGGCGGTATTAGCCGCGGAATCCACCGCCACGGCGGAGAGGGTGTGGTTGCCGTTGGTCGTGGTCGCGGTGTCCCAGCTCACGTGATAGGGAGACGTGGTCACCGCCGCGCCGAGATCGGCGCCGTCCAGGGTGAACTGGACGCTCGCAACGCTGACATTATCCGAGGCGTTGGCATACACCACCACGCTGCCCGAGACCGCGGATCCGTTGGCGGGCGAGGTGAGGGCGACCGTGGGCGGCGTGATGTCGCCGCCGCTGTGGTTGGACACGGTCACCGCCACCGGCGTGGCGGTGGCGCTGTTGCCGGCGGGATCGGTGGCCACGGCCGTGAGGGTGTGGCTGCCGTTGGCGGCGGTAGTAGTATCCCAGCTCACGTGGTAGGGGGATGTGGTCAGCGCCGCGCCGAGATCGGCGCCGTCCAGCCTGAACTGCACGCTCGCGACGCTGGTGTTGTCCGTGGCGTTCGCCGACACGGTGACCGTGCCCGAGACGGTCGCGCCCGCCGCCGGCGTCGTCAGGGTCACCGCGGGCGGGGTGGTGTCGACGCTGCCGTTGGACACGGTCACCGTCACCGGGCTCGATGTGGCGCTGTTGCCGCCGGCGTCGGTGACGACGGCGGTCAGCGTGTGGCTGCCGTTGGTCGCGGTGGTGGTATCCCAGGAAACCGAGTAGGGCGCCACGGTATCCGCCGCGCCGAGATTGGCGCCGTCCAGCTTGAATTGCATGCTCGCGATGCTGCCGTCGCTCTCGGTCGCGTTGGCCGAGACAGCGACGGTGCTTGAGACCGTCGCACCGTTGGCCGGCGCAGTCAGGCTCACCGTGGGCGTTGGCGTGCTGTTGGAGACCATGACCGTCACGGGCGTGGCGGTGGTGCTGTTGCCGCCGGAATCGGTGGCCACGGCGGTCAGGGTATGGCTGCCGTTCGTGGCGGCGGTGGTATCCCAGGAAACCGAGTAGGGTGCCGTGGTGTCCGCCGCGCCGAGATCAGCGCCATCCAGCCTGAACTGCACCTTCGTAATGCTGCCGTCGGCGTCGGAGGCGCTGGCCGAGACATTGATACTGCCGGAAACCGTAGTGCCGTTGGCCGGCGCAGTCATGCTGACCATAGGCGGCGATGTATCGTTGGAGACCGTGACGGTGACGGGGGAGGCCGTGGCGGTGTTGCCGGCCGAGTCCGTCGCGACGGCGGTCAGGCTGTGGCTGCCGTTCGTGGCGGTGGCGGTGTTCCAGAACACCGAGTACGGCGCCGCGGTCAGCGGCGTGCCGAGATTGGCGCCGTCCAGCTTGAACTGCACGCGCGCGACGCCGGTGTTATCCGTGGCATTGGCGGAGACGGTCACCATGCCCGAGACGGTCGCGCCATTGGCCGGTGCCGTCATGGTGACGGTCGGCGGTGTGATGTCATTGGAGACCGTGACGGTTACAGGGGAGGAGGTGCTGCCGCCGCCGGTGGAATCGGTCGCGACCGCCGTGAGAGTGTGGCTGCCGTTGGTACCTTTGGTGGTGTCCCAGGAAACCGAGTAGGGCGCCACGGTATCCGCCGCTCCGAGATTGGCGCCGTCCAGCTTGAATTGCACGCTCGCGATGCTGCCGCCGCTCGCGGAAGCATTGGCCGAGACGGTGACCGCGCCGGAGACGGTCGCGCCATCGGCCGGCGCTGTGAGGGTGACCGTGGGAGGCGGCGGCGGCTGGTAATCGAAGGCGTCCACCCACACGCCTGTGCCCAGGGATGCCAGGTTGTGTGTGCCCGTCGCGATGATGGTGAGGGTATGAGCACCGCTCGTGAGGCCGCTGGCGGCGAAGATCATGGCCTGGCAGACGGGGGTCAGGGAATACGTATCTACCGAGGTCTGGAAAGTGCCGTCTATATAGACGTCGGCGATACCGGAGAAACCGTCCTGGTAGCCGATCCAGCGCACCGCCGTGCCGGTGAACGCGAACGTCGCCTGCGCGCTCGCGTCCGTCGCTTCGGTTGCCGTACCGGAGCTATAGCTGCAATTGGAGTTCGAGGATTGGGTGGTCCAATTGCCGGTGTAGCTGACGGCGGGGTCGTCCTCCTCGACGCGCAGGTAGCCGGCAGGCGGGGTGGTTTCGCTCGGCCCAAGGGTCGAGGTGGAAGTGGCCGACGCCCCCGGCCCACCCGTCAGCGCCGTCACGAGACCGAGCCCGACCACGAGGCCTGCGCAGGCCGGGGCCAACATGCGCCGGCGTAATCTCGCCCACGGTGACCTCATGGTTTCTTTTCTGCGGTATTTGCCCGCGGCTCATCTTCACATCCCGTTATTTGGACGCCGGTGGATGCCTGAGGGAAATACGGTGTCTCCCCGATTCGATGGCCAGGCAATTCCCTATCGCCACGGTGAACACCGTATATGTGAAACAAAACACATGATGAATGGCATAGAGATTTCGGAGTCGACGCGGCACCGTGTCGGGTTCTGGCGAGCGCAAGCGCAACTCAGGAAAGCGGCAGCCTGACCTTGTATTGATACATCGGTTGCCGGTTATGCCCCGCCGGGGGAGGCTATCCAAGGCGCCGCGATTGTGGTTCCCTGCGCGCTGTCTAAGGGAGATTCGGAGAACGTATGGCCTCGATGCCGCAGTGTTGTCGCGATGAATAAGCCATTCGTCGGAACTTGGCGGCTGGTGAGCTGAGAATTGCGGCCCACGCGCGGCGGCGAGCCCTATTACCCGCTCGGCGAAGAGGCCGTGGGCCTCATCATGTATAGCGCCGACGGGTTCATGTCGGTGGTGCTCACGAAACCGGGGCGAGCCCCGTTCGAAACACCCTGGCTGTTCGAGGGGACTCCGGAAGAGAAGATCGCGGCCATGGACAGTTACGCCTCCTACGCGGCCGGTACGAGATACAAGGGAACAAGGTCATCCACCGCGTGGAATACAGCCTGTTCCCCAACTGGATCGGCACGGACCAGGAGCGGTTCTTCAAGTTCGAACAGGGCCGGCTCGTGCTCTACACCGAGCCCTTCGAGAAGGACGGCAGCGAGCAGGCCGCCTTCGCGGTGTGGAAGAAGATTTGAATGGCCCGTGCTACGATTACGCGCCATTAGGGGTACAAAACCCGTTTTTCGAGGGAGTCCATCCGATGATTGCGTTCAAGAAGTCAGTATTGAAAATCCTGGCCGTGGTCGCGCTTGGCGCCGTGGCGGCGAGCGTTTTTGCATCGGGCCCGTCCCTGACCAAGGAGCAGAAGGCCCAGATCAAGGAGATGAAGACGCTCCACGGCGTGGATAACGACTGGATGACGTACTACAACAAGGGCAAGGTCGACAAAGTCGTGGCGCTCTACGCCGATGATGCGACGTTGATGCCCCCGGACGCCCCCGTGGCGAGCGGCAAGGCGGCCATCAAGGCGTTCTTTGCGGGCGACATCGCGGCCTCCCAGAAGGCGGGCTACAAGTTCAACATCACCGGCACGCCGGACGGCGTCGTCACGGGTGACTGGGGCTGGGTCTCCGGCACCTACACGGTGACCGACAAGGCGGGCAACATCGTGGATGCCGGCAAGTACCTCTCCATCTCCCATCGGGTGAAGGGCAAGTGGTACTACGTTCGCGACAGCTGGAACTCCGACGGTGGCATCCCGCAGGTGCCAGGCTCCGGGAACTGACGGCGTCAAAGCATCCGTGACGTCCCCCAATGGGGGACGGCGGTCCAAATCTGATTAGGAGATTCCGATGAAAGTCTCAAAGAAATCGATCCTGAAATTACTCGCTGTGGTGCTGTCCGGCGCCGCCGCGGCGGGCGTGTGGGCGGCGGATCCGGCCGCGGACGTTTCCGCGCTCCAGATCCTGGAGCAGTCCTGGGTCCATGCCCACAATGCGGGCGACGCGGACGCCATCACGGCGCTCTACGCCGACGACGCGACATTGATGGCGCCGGGCGCGCCCGGCGCCTCCGGCAAGGACGCGATCCACAAGTTTTATGTGACCGAGCTCGCCGAGTCGCAGCACTCCGGTTACATCATGAACATCACAGGCACGCCGGAAGGCGGTGTCTCGGGCGACTGGGGCTGGCTCTCCGGCGCCTATAGCGTGATCGACAAGGCGGGCCACGCCGTGGGCAGCGGAAAGTTCCTGTCCGTCTTCAAGCTCGTGGACGGCAAGTGGTGTTACGTGCGCGACCTCTGGAGTTCGGACGGCGCGAAGAAGTAACGGAGCGCAGCTTCGTGAAAGGGCCGCCGCGAGGCGGCCTTTTCTTTTGCCCCGATCACCGGGCGCGGCGCCCATGCGATCCGTTTTGTTGCATAACTCAGGTATTTACCTGAGAGCGGGCGAGCGGCTGAAAACCCGGGACAGACGGCGTTTGGAAATGATATGGATATTCGGATTTAGTCAAATCGGGATTTGTGTCCTTTTGTATCGCGCCAGAGTTTGAGTGCCGTCACAGATTCTCATCTAACGGTTATGACATAAATGTGCACGGCCCAGCATCGATTGCAAGGACGTTGCACTGTGAATCGAGACCCCAACACGATCCCGCTGACGCGACCTCTCAAGGTCCTCCTGGTCGAGGACTCGGTGGCGGACGCGGAGATCAACGTACTCACGCTGCAGTCTGCCGGACTGAAGGCGCTGCCGCGCCGTGTGGAAACGGAGCTGGACTACCTGCTTGCCCTGCGCGAGGAGCCGGACGTGGTGCTCTGCGCCTACGCGCTTTCGAGTTTCGACCTGAAGCGCGCGCTCAAGATCCTGCGCGACCAGAACCGCGACACGCCGTTCATCGTGGTGTCGGGGCGCATCGGCGAGGCGGCGGCGGTGGCGTTGATGAAAGAGGGCGCCAACGACTTCGTGCGCAAGGACGACCTGGCGCGGCTGCCCATGGTGGTTCGCCGGGAAATCCTGCAAGCGGACAGGCAGGCGCGGAAACGCCGCAGCGCCGAGAAGGCGCAGCGCGGCGAGGACGGGCACGATACCTTGCTCAAGAACCTGCCGGGCATGGTGTACCGCCTGCGCTCGGACGGCGGTGTGTGGCGCTTCGATTTCGCGAGCGAGGGCTGCCTGGGCCTCACCGGTTACGGCCCGGACGCGCTCACCGGCCGCGACGGCCTGGAGCTTTCGCGGCTGCTCTACGGCGACATGCGGGAACCCCATTACGAGTCGCTGCGCCGGACGCTGGAGACCGCGGGTAGCTTCACGCTGGAGCACCGCATTCTCTGCGCCAACGGCGACGTGAAATGGGTCTGGCACCGGGGTACCACGGTCATGGACCGCGCCGGCAAGCCGCAGTACGTGGAGGGCTTCGTCGCGGACGTGACAGCGCAGAAAGTGGATCAGACCAAGCTCGATTACCTGGCGCACCACGACGTGCTGACGGGCCTTGCCAACCGCGCGGTGTTCGAGGAGCAGCTGTCGCACAGCCTGGCGCGGGTGAAGCGCCATTTCCAGAACGTGACGCTCCTGTTCGTGGACCTGGATAACTTCAAGGAGGTCAACGACAGCTTTGGCCACCAGTGCGGCGACGCCGTGCTGCGCACGATCGCGGGTCGGCTCATGGCCTGCTGCCGCAAGGGAGATGTGGTGGCGCGGCTCGGCGGCGACGAATTTGCCGTCGTGATGGACGACAACGAGAAGACCGAGGACGTGGCGCAGTTCGTGCCGCGGCTCCTGGAGGAAGTGGCGCGGCCCATCAAGGCCCTCGGCCGCGAGGTGCAGGTCAGCGCCAGCGTGGGCATCGCGGTGCACCCCGTGGACGGGGAGGACATGGGCGAGCTCATCCGCAACGCCGACGCGGCTATGTATGCCGCCAAGCAGGGCGGGCGCAACACCTTCCGCTTCTTCACCAAGAAGCTGAATGACCGGGCGAGGAGCATGGTGGTGATGCGCGACGCGTTGCAGCGCGCCTTGCGGAAGAACGATTTCGAGCTGCACTTTCAGCCGGAGATCCGGCTGTCCGACCGGCGGGTGATGGCCGTAGAGGCATTGGCGCGCTGGAAGCGCTCGGGTAACAAGCTCATGACGGCGGAGCACTTCATCCCCTTTGCGGTGGACGCGGGCGTGGTGCCCGCCATCGACCGCTGGGTGCTGCGCGCCGCCTGCCGGCAGGCGACCGAGTGGGCGGAGGCGGGTATCCCTTACAACCGCATCGGCGTAAACCTGGCCTCCCAGACCCTGAGCGATCCGAAGCTCGCGCAGGAACTGGCCTCGGTCATGAAGGAATTCGGCGTGAGCCCGGATTGGCTCGAGATCGAGGTATCGGAGGCCGCGTTCATGCAGGACACCATCGCGGCACGGGTGACCCTGGAGAAGATCGACGAACTCGGGGTCACCTTGACGCTGGACGACTTCGGCCGCGGCTACGCGGGTTTGAACCTGCTGCAGCGCTTTCCCATCGGGCGCATCAAGTTGGATCGGAAGTTCACCAAGGGGTTGCCGGTCAGGGAGGAAGACGTGCAGTTCTGCCGCGCGGTGCTCGCCATGGCGGAGAGCCTGCGCATCGAGGTGGTGGCAGAGGGCGTGGAGCGCAAGGAGCAGGAGGTCTTCCTGCACCACGCCGGTTGCCAACTCGCCCAGGGCAACCTGTTCTCGAAGCCGCTCTCGGCCTTCGAGTGCATGCGGCTCCTGGGTGACAGCGCCTCGCTCCCGGAGCCCGGCAAACCCCTGGAAGAACAGCTGGAAGATCCGGACATCCAGCCGGACAAGACCATCCCGCAACTCCTCACCCGCGCAAACATCAAGCAGCTCTTGGGTTGAGCCCCAGCCGGTTCAGCCGCCGAATCGCCGGCGGAGATCCCACGCCGCTGCGAGCCCGCCCAGGCCAGGACCACAAACCCAACGAATCCAGGCGACCCTCAGTGGGTACCCGCCGCCGGCGCGGTCGATGCAGCAGGAGCGGATTGTTCTGACAGCCACTTGTCCACGTCCGGCAGCCGCTGAGTGCGGATCATCATGTTCTTGCGCACCACGGCCTCCGCCTTGACCACGTCGCCCCGGTCTTCGGCGGGGATGTGCGCGGAAGCGTAGGCCTCGAGCTTGGGCAGGACCGCGCCGTCGCGGGAAGCGTAGGCGAGACGCGGCACATAGCGGGGGCGGGTGGTGGGTTCCAGGTACTGGTTGAAGTAGTCGGCGTGGGCGATGAAGAAATCCAGCGCCAGGTCGGGGTAGTAAGCGGAGACGGCGTCCAGGATGGTCGGCCGGGCGGTGACCGGGGCTTCGTCGGTGAGGGCGAGGTCCAAGGCCTTCTTGGCGAGCGCCGGATCGTGGGCCATCCCCAGGAAGTAATAGAGCTCGTCCTTCTCCAGGCTCGAACCGGCGGCCTTGGCGAGGGTATGCAGCTCATCCCAGGTGGCGACATCGGCATGATCCGCTACCGTGCGTAACGCCACGCGCCGCAGGTCGCCCGAGAGGCTCGCGGGGTCCTTCACGTATTGCCGGAAGCGGGCACGGGCCTCGCGGATCACGGCCGGATCGTCCAGCTCGCCCAGGGTGATCAGGAGATCCGTGCGCAGCACGGTGACGTTGCCGTCTTCACCGTGAGCCGGGGTCCAACCGAGCTTGGCCGCCAGGGGCTGCAGCACCCGGCGCGCGTAGGCCTTGTAGGCCGCCTGGGTGGGCAGGCCCTCGTAATAGAAATTCAGGCCCCCGAGCTTGCTTACCGCCGAGTCGAGCACCAGTGGATCCATGTCGGGCGAGATACCGGTCGTGAGCGAGAGGAAATCCCCCATGGACTCGTCGCCGGCGTAGCCCAAGGCGAGGCTGTCGCTCAAGAGTCCCCACTGGTCTGCGGGAGCGAGCGAGGCGAAATGGGCGGAGACGCGCTTGAAGCTTTCCGCGTCGTAGAGCGTCCGGAAGTACGCGGTCTGGCCGTAGCCCACCACGTTGACGCTGCCGGCGCTCTCATGCAGTTCCGCGGGCGCATCCTTGGAGACGAGGCTGTGCCAGGGATTGGCGCCGTTGAAACTCGCGACGGTGACGGGCACGTGCCAGCTGCCGCCGGCCTTGCCGGAATCGTCCACGGCGTAGCGCTCCTGGCTCAGCTTGACGCCGCCGTTCAGCGAGGTGACGCGGATCAGCGGCACGCCCGCCTGCAGGGTGAAATCGTGGGCCACCTGGGTCACGGGCAGCTTGGTGGACGTATCCATCTCGCGCCACAGGTCGTCGCTCACGGTGTTGCCGTAGGCGTGCGCCTTCATGTAGGCGCGCACGCCGTCGCGCCAGGCATCGGCGCCCACGTAGGCCTCGAGCATGCGGATGACGGATTCGCCCTTCTCATACGTGATGGCGTCGAAGGCCTGGTCCGCCTGCAGCACGTCGCGGATGGGCGTGATGATGGGGTGGGTGCCGGAGCGGGAATCGGCCGCCATGGCCGCTTCCTTGTCGCCGAGCTTGTCCAGCCAGGGTTTCCAATCCGGATGGAACCGCTCTGCCGCCTTGATCTCCATCCACGAGGCGTAGCCCTCGTTGAGCCAGATGTCGTCCCACCAGGCCATGGTGACGAGGTCGCCGAACCATTGGTGGGCCATCTCGTGGGCCGTGACCTCGAACACTCGGCGTCGGTCGTCTTCGGTGACAAGGTGCGGGTCCACCAACAGGTCGTATTCGAAGGAGAAGATCGCGCCCCAGTTCTCCATGGCGCCGAAGCTCTGGCTCTGCCCAGGGCCGGCGATGAGGTCCAGCTTGGGCAGGGGATACTTCACGGCGAAGTAGTCCTCGTAATAGGGCAGGATCTGGACGGCGGCGTCCAGGACGTACTGGCCCTTGGCGGCGTCGCCGCGCTTGACGATCACGCCCACGTCCACGCCGTCGACGGTGCGATGGATGCGCTCGAAGTCGCCGTCCCCGAAGAACAGGAGATAGGAGGACATCTTGGGCGTGGGAGCGAATTCGACCCGTTCGAGCCCGCCTTTGGCTTCCGTGGTCTTGGCCGCGGGCATGTTGGAAACCGGCATGGAATCCGAGGGGACAGTGGCGATCAGGGTGAAGGTGGCCTTGATGCCGGGCTCATCCCAGCAGGGCATGAAGCGGCGGGCATCGGAATTCTCGAACTGGGTGAAGAGGGCGCGCTGGGTTCCTTTGGGAGTGTCGTAATCCAGGGCGAACAGGCCCGCGGGATGCTGGTTGATCTTACCGGAGTAGTCGATCATCAGGAGGTGCGGGCCGGGCTTCAAGGGCTCGCCGAAGCTCAGGGTGACCGTCTGCTCCGTCTTGTCGAAGCTGATCTTCGGCGGCGCCATGCCTATGACACCGGCCTTGCGGAAGGCGAGATCCGCGGCGTTGAGTTTGATCTCGCGGGTGACGTTCTTCACGGCGATATCGATCTTCACGGTGCCGTTGAAGGTGAGCTTGCCCGGGTCGGGCACGACCGAGACCACGTAGTTGGTGGGGACCACGTCATCCGGGAGAACGATGCGCTGCGGCTCGGCCGCGATGGCAGCGGCCGAGGCCGAGGCCAGGATGAAACCCAGGCTGAAACGGCGGATGGACATGTACTCCCCCAAGGAGATGGAAGGGCTCTAAAGCCCGGCAATGGTACCCCACTCCCCCATGAGGGCCCGAACCGATTAGACCGGGTTCCGACGCGGAGTTCCCACGCTATAGTATTCGGGGCTGTACATAATTCCTTTTGAGCGGGGTGGGTGGGTGAGGAAGGCCTGGGAAGCCCTCTGGAAGAGCCCGGACGCGGCCATGTTGGTGGCCGGCGGCGAGGGCGAGCGCCAGGTGGCCAACGTCCGTGTGGTCGTGGTCACACTGCTCTTGCTTACGCCCGTTTATCGCCAGCTTTTCGAGCCTTTCAACCTGGAGAACCTCTGGGGCCTCGTGGTCACGATGCTGGCGATGCTGTTCGCCGTCGCCGTGTACCGCTATCTCCGGCGCCATAGCTACCAGCCCTGGATGGGCTTCCTTACCTCCAGTTTCGACGGTTCACTGGTCACGCTCGCCCTGGTGATCTTCATGGTGGTGGGCGGCCCCTACGACGCGGTCAACGACAAGATTACCTTCGAGGTGTATTTCCTGGTGATCATGGCCATGAGCCTGCGCCAGGACCGGCGTATCTGCGTGGTGGTGGGCGCCTTCCTGGTGCTGCATTACGCCGCGATCTTTGCCTTCGTCATGCACCATTTCGACATCGCCAAGCTGAATGCGGGGCGGCCCTGGTCCGGGCAGTTCAACACCGTGGACCAATGGACCCGGCTCATCCTGCTGTCCTCGGCGGTGTTCATCAGCTACGCCTACGTGGTGCGTTCCCAGACGCTGGTGAACCGCGCCATCCGCGACCCGCTCACGGGGCTCCTTAACCGCGGTTATTTCGACACGCTGTTCGACTATGAGATCGAGAAGGCGCGCCGCTATGGGCAGTGCTTCGCCGTGGTGTTGGTGGATGCGGACCATTTCAAGCGCATCAACGACAGCGAAGGCCACGCGGCGGGGGACCTGGTGCTGAAGGTGCTGGCAAACACGCTGGTGAAGAGCGTACGGGAAAGCGACGTGGTGGTGCGCTTCGGGGGCGAGGAGTTCGTGCTGCTGCTGCACGAAACGGACGCGGAATCGGCGTTCCACAAGGCGGATGCGCTGCGCGAGGCGGTCGGGCGGCTCGTGGTCGGCGCGCCCCAGCACGCCATCCAGGTGACCCTGAGCGCCGGTGTCGCGATCTACCCGGACGACGGCACGGTGGCCCACGTGCTGCTGTCCCGCGCCGATCAGTGGCTGATGCAGGCGAAGAATGCCGGCCGCAACCGGGTGATCGGGGCCCGGTCCGACGCCGACACCGCGGAACGGACCGCCATCGGGGCCAAGGTCCGAAATTAAGCGGTTTTTACGCCGTCTTTCACGGGGTATCGCCCGGTATCCGGCGGGATCGGGGCGCTCCCCTTGGCCGCGGCCCCCGCTGAGGGTAAAGTCCGGGCCTTGTCTCGGAGGCCGCTAGGGGCCCGATACGTCTATCCATATATATAAAACGAGGAATCCGTCATGTTGAAGAGCCTGACCTTGAGTTTCGTCGGGGCGGCGGCGTTGGCCGCGATCGCGACCCCGGCCGCGCATGCCGACGGCGCGAGCCCGCCGCCCGCCGCGAGCACCGCCGTGGCGCCGTTCACGCCCGATAACCCCTTCGCCAAGCCCAGTGCGCTTCCCTTCGGGGCGCCGGCCTTCGACAAGATCAAGGACAGCGACTTCCAGCCCGCGCTGGAAGAGGGCATGAAGGAGCAGCTCGCCGAAGTGGACAAGATCGCGAACAACCCCGAGGCTCCGACCTTCGACAACACCATCGCCGCCATGGAAAAGACGGGCGCATTGCTGACACGCGTGCAGCGCGTGTTCTTCGGGCTGGCGGGCGCCAATACCAACGACACCATCGACAAGGTGCAGCAGGCGGAAGCGAGCAAGCTCCAGGCGACCCAGGACGCCATCCAGCTCAACCCCAGGCTCTTCAAGCGCATCGAGACGCTCTATAACGAGCGCGCCAAACTGAAGCTGGATGCGGAGCAGAACCGCCTGGTCGAGTACTACTACCAGGAGGCGGTGCTGGCCGGTGCCAAGCTTTCCCCGGCGGACCAGACGAAGCTCAAGGAACTCAACAAGCAGGAGGCCGACCTCACCACCCAGTTCAGCCAGCAGTTGCTGAAGGCCGACAAGGAAGGCGGGCTCGTGATCTCCGACAAGTCGGAACTGGCGGGTCTTTCCCAGGCGCAGATGGACGCCCTGGCCCAGGCGGCGGAGGCCCGCGGCCTGAAGGGCAAGTGGCTCATCCCGCTGCAGAACACCACCCAGCAGCCGCTCTTGAAGGACCTCACCGATCGCGCCACCCGCCAGAAGCTGTTCGAGGCGAGCTGGCTTCGGACCGAGCACGGCGACAAGTACGACACCCGCGCCACGATCCTGAAGATCGCGGCCATCCGGGCCGAGCGCGCCAAGCTCCTCGGCTACAAGACCTACGCCGACTGGAAGCTGCAGGACCAGATGGCCAAGACCCCGGGGGCCGTGGAGAAGATCTTCGCGCAGCTCGTGCCGGCGGCCGTGGACAAGGCCAAGGGCGAAGCGACCGACATCCAGGCGCTCATCGACCAGCAGAAGGGCGGCTTCAAGCTCCAGCCCTGGGACTGGAACTTCTATTCCGAGCAGGTGCGCAAGGCGAAGTACGACCTGGATGACAACGAGATCCGCCCGTACTTCGAGCTCAACAACGTGCTGGAGAACGGCGTGTTCTACGCCGCCAACCAGCTCTACGGCCTTACTTTCAAGGAGCGCCACGACCTGCCGGTGTACAACCCGGACGTGCGGGTGTTCACGGTGTACGACGCCGACGGTTCCGAACTCGGCTTGTTCTACTGCGACTACTTCAAGCGGGACAACAAGCAGGGCGGCGCCTGGATGGACTACTACGTGGTGGGCGCCAAGGCGCTCAACCAGAAGCCGGTGGTCTTCAACGTCACCAACTTCGTGAAGCCCGCGCCGGGGCAGCCCGCGCTGCTCTCCTGGGACGACGTGACCACCATGTTCCATGAGTTCGGCCACGCGTTGCACGGCCTGTTCGGAAACCAGCAGTATCCGACCCTCTCGGGTGCCCAGACGGCGCGCGACTGGGTGGAGTTCCCCTCGCAGTTCAACGAGCACTGGGCTTCGGACCCGAAGGTGTTCGCGCACTTCGCGGTGCACTACAAGACTGGCCAGCCGATGCCGCCAGAACTCGTCGCCAAGATCAAGAAGGCGGCGCTGTTCAACGAGGGGTTCGCCACCACCGAGGTGCTCGCGGCCTCGCAGCTGGACATGGAATGGCACACGCTCCCGGCCGGCGCCACGCCGAACGACGTGGATAGCTTCGAGAAGGCGGCGCTATCGCGCACCCACCTCGATTTCCCGCCGGTGCCGACCCGCTACCGTTCGAGCTACTTCGCCCACATCTGGGGCAACGGCTACGCCGCGGGTTACTACGCCTACACCTGGACCCGGATGCTGGCGGACGACGCCTTCTCCTGGTTCGAGGAAAACGGCGGCCTGACGCGTGCCAACGGCGACCGGTTCCGCGCCATGATCCTGTCCCGTGGCAATACGGCCGACTACGGTGAGATGTTCAAGGCCTTCCGCGGCCGCGACCCGAGCATCCAGCCGTACATCAAGGACCACGGGCTGGACCAGAAGTAAGTTACGGCCTTCCATGGGCCAATAGCCGCCGGGCCGCCTTACAAAGGCGGCCCGGCTTTTTCAGGGGGAATAAAACACCCGCCCACCGCCCAGCTCCTGCCTGGCAATGGGCGGTAAACCGGTCAGTGGAACTGGCGGCGCCAGTGCAGGGCGCTGTTGTCGGCCAGGACGTCCACTTCGATGACGTAGCCGTAGGCATTGTCGCTACGGTGGGCGGAGCGGGCCACGCCCTTGAGGGTGCAGGGCTCGGTCATGCCTTGTAGGCTGACGTCGATGTGCAGGACCTCGCCCACCGGGACGAGAGTGCTGGAATACACCAGGAGGCCGGCGGCGCCGACATCCAGGGTGGTGACGTAATGCTTCGATTCGGTGAGCACGTCCTGGTGCAAGTCGAAGGTGCGGATGACTGCCCGTTCTTCCGTGTGCAGGCTCAGGTTCTTGCGACGTGCTCTGTTCATGGTCCCACGGGCTCCTCGGCAGGGAACGATAGGGTGTTTGCAGGCGGGGACATGATGCGGGACCCTATGTTCTGGGCCCATCGGGAGCGCCCGGAAATGCCCTTAAGGGATTCCCTGAGATTTCGCGTTCTCATCCAAAGCAATGCGACATACCTTCGAGCGGCGTTTTGAGGAGCAGGATCACATGACATATACGGGCAGCTGTCACTGCGGCAAGATCGCCTACACCGTGGAGGCAGAGATGCAGGATGCAGTGGAGTGCAACTGTTCCATCTGCCAGCGCCGCGGCTACCTGCTCTGGTTCCTGCCGCGCTCGGCGTTGCACTTGAAGACTCCCGAGAACGCCATGAAGTACTACACCTTCAACACCCACCGGATCCGGCACTATTTCTGCCCGGAATGCGGCTCGGCGACCTTCGGCATGGGCAAGGACGGCAAGGGCAACGAGATGGTGGCGGTCAACCTGCGCTGCCTGGAAGGCATCGACCTTACCGGCGTGAAACGCAAATTCTTCGACGGGAGGAAGCTCTGAATGGGCCCCAAGGAACTCCTGCACTGGCAGTGGGAAGGCTATCCCCAATACCACCAGCGGCGGGCAAACCTGCTGCTGCACATCTTCACGGTGCCGTTGTTTTTGGTGGGCAGCGTGACATTGCTGGCGGCCGCGCTGCGGCTGGACTGGGCGCTGGCCGCCCTGGGCGCGGGCGGCATCCTGGTCGCGCTGGTGGCCCAGGGGCGCGGCCACAAACTCGAGTCCCTCCCTCCGGCGCCATTCACCGGTCCGGGGAACTTCGTGGCGCGCCTGTTCCTGGAGCAATGGATCACGTTCCCGCGTTTCGTCCTGAGCGGCGGGTGGTGGCGAGCGTATCGCGGCGATGCCCGTTAGGAAAAAGCGGCGGCATCCTGGATTCAGGGCGGGCGAGGCCGTTCTGCGCAAGTACGCGCTCGGATTTCCGGAGGCCTACGAGGAATTTCCCTGGGGCGAACGGGTGATCAAGGTACGCAAAAAGATTTTCGTGTTCCTGCACGGGGACAAGGAGAGCTTGCGGGTGACCACCAAGCTGCCGCTCTCATACGGGGCGGCACTGCTCGCGCCCTTCGCGAAGCCCACGGCCTACGGCCTGGGTAAGAGCGGATGGGTCACGGCCACTTTTGGGAAAGGCGATCCCGCGCCTTTGGACATATTGAAAAGCTGGATAGCAGAGAGCTACCGGGCCGTGGCACCGAAGAAACTGGCGGCGGGTCTGGGGAAACGGTGAATATCCGCTTGTAGGATTAATCCCACATACAGGGAGTTCGGGGCGGGTCTATACTTACGCCACCCCGGGCATGCCCGGGGCCAGAGTCCAGGAAGGATTCCCAAGGATACGCACCACGGAGGGCCTACATGTATCCGCTTTTTGTCCTCGCCAAGTATTTCACCGTCGTCCTGTTCGGCGCCTCGGGCGTGCTGTTCGTGTCGCGCGGCTTCGGCATGCCCATCCCGTTCCTGGAATACGGCGAGCTGGAAGCCTGGAACGTGCTGGCCGGTGCCGTGCTGCTCACGGTGAGCGTGGCGGCGGCGGTCTTCTGGGATGCGCCCCGTCGGGCTCGGTCCAAACCGCGCCGCGCCAATCCCCCCGCCCATCATCCGCGGCTCGCCTTGCGGGTGAAGTAAGCCAGGAGTCCTCAACGGTCTGAGGCGGATTCGAGTCTTTCACGCCGGCGCAGCTCCGGGAACCACCACATCCACAGGCCGACCACGATCAGCGTGCCGATGCCGCCGACGATGGTGGAGGGCACCGTGCCCCACCAGTGGGCGGTCACGCCGGATTCGAATTCGCCCAGTTGGTTGGACGTATTGATGAAGATGGCGTTCACCGCGCTCACGCGGCCGCGCATCTCGTCCGGCGTTTCGAGCTGCACCAGAGCGGCGCGGATCACCATGCTGATCATGTCCAGGGCGCCGAGCGCCAGGAGCGCGGCCAGCGACAGCAGGAACGAGGTGGAGACGGCGAACACCAGGGTAGCGAGTCCGAAACCCGCCACCGACCAGAACATGGTGTAACCCACGCGCTGTTGGAGCGGATAGCGGGCGAGCCGTAGGCCCATGAGGAGCGCGCCCACGGCAGGGGCGGCCCGCAGGAGGCCGAGCCCCCAGGGCCCGGTGTGCAGGATGTCCCGGGCGAATACCGGCAAGAGCGCCGTGGCGCCGCCGAGCAGCACGGCGAAAAGGTCCAGGGAGATGGCCCCCAGGATCACCGGCCGGCGGCGGATGAAAGTGATGCCGGCGAACAACGTCTTGAGCGTCGCGGGCTCGCGCTTCTGGGGCGGGCGCTCCGTGCGCAGGCGCCACATGAGCAGGGCCGCCGCCGCGAACAGCAGTCCCGATACGCCGTACACGGTGGAAGCGCCGGCTACGTACAGGAAGCCACCCAACGCGGGTCCCGCGATCATGGCGGTCATGCTGGCGGAGGAGCCGGCGGCCATGGCGCGCGCCAGGAGCGGCGCGGGCACAAGGCTCGGCAGGAGCGCCGACATGGTGGGGAACTCGAAGGCCCGGGCGCATCCGCCGATGAAAACCACCGCGAGGATGGCCTGCTCGTCGAACCAGCGGAACAGGCTGCCGAGGGCAAGGCACAGCGCCGCCACGGTCTCCACCGCCTGACAGACGATGACGATGCGGCGGCGCTCGAAGAGGTCGGCCACGTGTCCCGCCGGCAGGGCGAGCACGAAGGAGGGGATGAACTGCACCAGGCCGATGACGCCGAGATCGAGGGCGCGGTGGGTGAGGTCGTAGATCTGCCAGCCCACGGCCACGGACACCATCTGGAACGCGAACATGGAACACAGGCGCGAGCACCAGTATTCCAGGAAGCCCGTGTGCTGGAGCAGGGAGTGATCCGTCTCGGGGGCGGTGAAGGCCATCAGCGCGGCATCGCGGCGATACGGGTAAAGACCAGGGATGCTCCCCGGTCCCACACGTCCCAGTCATGGCCGCCGGGGAGTTGCACGGTATGGTCTGCGGGCAGGAGCGGCGCCATGAGCCGGGCGGCGTCGATGAACCCATCGTCTTCGCCGCACACGAGCCATATGCGTCGCGCTTCGGCCGGGTTTTGCCAGAATTTCACCACGCGCCACAGGTCTTTCTGAAAATCCCCGCCGCCGGGATCCAAGGAAGGCGGGCCGGGGTCCCAGCTCGCGGGGCCTCCGGCGTCCGCCACCGTTTTGACGACGTGGGGGTTTCCCATGAAGGGCGCATAGAGAACCAGACCGGTGACATCGTGGGGATAGGCGTATTCGTAGAGCAATGCGCCCGTGCCGCCCAACGAGGCACCGGTGAGCCAGATCTCGCGGTAGCCGCGCTCCCGCGCGGCGGCGATGATTTGCACATGCAGCCGCGCCGCGATCTTGCCGTCGGAGTAATAACCCAGCGACGCGCCGGCCAAGAGCACATCCGCCTGCGGCCAACTCTTCTGCACCGCCTCGGCCATGCCGGTGTGCGTCAGCGCGTCGAAGTCGTCGCCCCGGCCCGGCAGCACCACCACCAGGAAACGGCCATTCGCGGGCTGGGGTGCCGGCAGGAGCTTCACGGGGATGGGCGCGGAAGGTACGGGCGGGGTCACGCAAGCCATGAGCGGCGCGCCGAGCAGCAGGCAAGCCGCGAGGCGCAGCCTCATCGGGGGTTTCCGCCGGGCGGCCCCTTGGGGGAGGGTATGGGAAGACGGGTGCAAGCGGCGCCTATTTTATAGGGGGAGGCCTCGGCCGGCCCGGGCCTGTCGGTGTCCATACGGACCCATTTGGGCAGGAAGGTTTCAACCTTATGTCAGGTCTGCTAAATTCCTTAAATAGAATATAAGGCGGCGGGGAGCGGTAGACGCCGGAAGCCGCTGATTCCATTCACCAATTCTCTAGAGCGCAGGCAGGTCCCGCCATGAACAAGTCCCTATTCTCCGCGTTGCTGGCCGCCGCTTCAGCGGCGGCGGTGCTGGGGGTTCAAGCCGCCACGGCGCCTTCCCCCAAGGTGCAGAACGCGATCAACGCCCAGGAGCAGCTCGACAAGGGCGCCGCGGCCTCACAGAAGAAGATCGACACCATTTCCGGCGGCACCCAGGACATGCTCACGCAGTACCTGAGCGTCACCCAGGAGACCGACGACGACCGCACCAGCGACGACCAGCTGGCGCAGATCGTTCAGGCGCAACAGGACCAGATGGGTTCGCTGACCACCCAGATGTCGCAGGTGGGCGACGTGCAGAAGGGCCTGTTGCCGCTGATGCTGCAGATGACGGACAGCCTCACCCAGTTCGTGAAGCTGGATATTCCCTACCGCCAGGACGAGCGCCTGGCGCGCGCGCAGGCCTTGCGCGCCCAGATCAGCAATCCCTCGGTGCCCATCACCGACAGTTTCCAGAAGCTGATACAGGCGTACAAGGATGAGATTGCGGCCGGCAAGACGGTGGAGGCCTACCGCGGCGAGCTCAACGATGGCGGCAAGACCCTGACGGTGAACTTCCTTCGCGCCGGGCATGTGCTCCTGGTGTATCAGACCCTGGACCGCAGCCAGACGGGCTACTGGGACAAGCAGAACCGCAAATGGGTGACGGACAACGGCCTCAAGGCGCCGATTTCCGAGGCGATCGCCATCGCAGACAAGCAGGCGCCGCCGGACCTCATGGAACTGCCCGTGGAAGCACCGGAGGCCGGAAAATGAAAAACCTCCTCCTGATTCCGGCATTTCTGCTCGCACTCGCGACGGCCCCGGCGGCCCTGGCCGCCGCCCCCCAGGCGGGCAACCTCGACCAGCTCCTGGACCAGGTGAGGAGCGCGACCCAGCAGAACGCGGCGCAGAACGCGCAGCGCGAGGCGGATTTCCGCAAGGCGGCGGACCAGCAACAGCAGATCCTGAACGCCGCCAAGCAGGCGCTCGCCCAGGAGCAGGCCCGCAAGAGCCAGCTGCAGGCGAGTTACGATGCCAACAAGGCGAAGCTGGACGATCTGATCAACCAGCTGCGCACCCGCGAGGGCGATTACAGCCAAGTGTTCGACCAGGCGCGCCAGGCGTCGAGCGATCTGAAGGGCACACTCGATGCCTCGCTGGTCTCGGCCCAGTACCCGGGGCGCGGCGTGTTCCTGGCGAAGCTCGCCGAGAGCCGCGACCTGCCTTCCCTGGACGACCTGCGCAAGCTCTGGTTCCTGATGCAGCAGGAGATGACCGCCCAGGGCCAGGTGGCCAAATTCAATTCCAACATCACCCATGAGGACGGTTCCCAGGAGAAGGCCACGGTGGTCCGGGTGGGCGTGTTCACCGCCGTGAACGGCGATGCCTTCCTGCGCTACGTGCCTGAAACCGGCGCCCTGGTGCAACTCGACCGCCAGCCTGCCGGCCATTGGCGCGGTCTCGCCGCGGGTCTCAGCAATGCCACGAGCGGTGTGGTCCCCATGGCGGTGGATGCGAGCGGCGGCGATCTGCTGCGCAGCCTGGTGTCGCAGCCGAGCTTCATGGAGAGCATCGCCTCCGGCCACACGGCCGGCTGGCTCATCATCCTCCTGGGTCTCGTAGGATTGTTCATCATCCTCGAGCGCGGGGTGTATCTCTTTGCCATCGGCCGCAAGATGACCGCGCAGATGAGTTCCAGCAAACCGGACCTTGGCAACCCGCTGGGCCGCATGCTGTCGGTGTTCAACGAAAGCAAGGCGGACGACGTGGAGACGCTCGGGCTGCGCATGGATGAGACGCTGATGCGCGAGCGGCCGGTGATCGAGGCGCGCCTCGGCCTGTTGCGCATCCTGGCCCTGGTGTCGGTGCTGTTGGGCCTCCTCGGCACCGTGGCCGGCGTCATGAACACCTTCCAGGCCATGAACCTGTTCGGCAGCAGCGGCACGCTGGTGGCGAGCGGCATCGCCGGCGCCCTGATGACCACCTGGCTGGGCCTGCTCACGGCGGTGCTGCTGTTGTTCTTCCACGGCCTGCTCACGAGCCGCAGCGAATCCCTGCTGCACCTGCTCGAGGAGCAGAGCGCCGGCATCCTGGCGGCCCGCGCCGAGAAACTCGCGGTGGCCAAGGTCGCCCGCTGATGCAGGCCCTGGCCGACTTCTTCGGCGGCTTCGGCAGCCTGTTCGGCTCCGGGATCACCGTGTGGCTGCTGCTGTTCCTGTCGGTGGCGCTGTGGTCGCTCATCGCTGAACGCTATTGGTATTTCTACTTCGTGTACCCGGAATCCCAGGAGATCGCCTTGCGCCGCTGGAAGCGGTACGCCAATGCGGATCGCGTCCTGGCGAAGCGGGCGCGCCGCCAGATCGTGGAAGGCGTATTCGCCGAGACCCACCGCTCGGTGAGCCTGATCCGCTCGCTGGTGACGGTGATCCTGCTGCTCGGCCTCACGGGCTCGGTGTACGGCGTGATGCGCGTCCTCTATGCCTATCCGCTCGGCGGCGCCCTGGGTGAGCGGCTCGTGGCCCGCGCCATCCAGGCGGCGGCGGTGCCGGCCATCGCGGCCGGCGGGCTGGTTTTCCTGGCGCTTTTCTTTACCCGCGCCTTGGGCGACCGGGCGGACGCGGAGACGCGCCTCCTGGCCGACCGGCTGCGGCGCGGCTGAGGTGCGGTGATGCTGCGCTACGGCGGATCCTTCCTCATCGGGCTTTTCATGGTCTTCACCCTGCTCGTGGTGCTGCAGAGCTTCGTGGTGGGCCGCCAGTTCCAGTTCGCCACCGGCGCCTCCTCGGGTGCAGCGGGCGTGGTGAACCTGAGCAGCCAGAACACTCTGGGGTCGCAGATCACCGCGAACCTCGCCAAGGGCGCCTTGCGTACCCCGCCGTTGCCGGAAGATCTCGCCATCGCCCGCGCCCAGCCGCCGGACGTGGTGCCGCCGTCCATGGGCCTGCCCGCGTTCAAGCCGCCGTTCGCGACGGGCGCCGCCGAGAGCGTGGCGGAGACCAACATCGAGGCCGCCAGCGCGGCTCCGGCCGCCGCGACCGCACCGGCGGCGCAGCCGGTGCTGGCGGTGGGCGACATTGTGCTGGTGGAGCGCGTGGAGCCCAAATTCCCCTCACAGGCCATCCGCGAGGGCATCAGCTCCGGTTCGGTGACTGTGAAGTTCACCGTGGACACTGACGGCAGCGTGTTGAACCCGGTGGTCACCGACGCCAAGCCGCGCCGCGGCATTTTCGACGACGCGGCGTTGCGCGCGGTGCGCAACTGGAAGTTCAAGCCCTTGCCGGCGCCCCGCGATACCCAGGTCATCGTGGATTTCAACCAGGGCGGCGGCTGATGCGCGCCGTCCGCCGCTTCTCCGTCCTGATCCTGGCCATGCTCCTGGCATTCGGCGCATGGACCGCCGCGCGCGCCGAGACCGTTCTCAACCAGGGGCTCATCTCGTCGGCCCTGTTCCGCAAGATGCGCAGCGTCCAGGCCCAGATCCGCGGCGGACAGTATTCCGACGCCGCGACCCAGCTCGGCTATCTCCAGGGCGTGACCACCAACGCCTACGAGGCTGCGGTGGTCAGGGAGCTCTCGGCGGATCTCTATATTGCACGCGGCGATTACTCCAACGCTCTCGCGAACCTGCAGCCGGTGGTGCAGCAGAACATCCTGCAGGGAAGCGAACAGCGCGACGCGCAGCTGACCCTGGGCAAGCTGCAGGTGGCGGCGGGACAATACCAAGCCGCCGTCGACACGCTGCATGCCTGGCTCATGGGCCAGGATAATCCTCCGCCGGATGCGCTCATCACTGTGGCCCAGGCCTATGCCCAGCTTGGCCAGTGCCGGCAGGCGGCGCCGAGCGCGAAGCGCGCCATCGACCTGACCCCCGAGCCTCCCCAGGAGTGGTACCAGCTTTGGATCTCCTGCCTGTACGCACTACACGACTACGCGGGTGCGGCGGAGGCCTTGCAGGCCCTGCTGGCCCGCTTCCCGGACCAGATCCAGTATTGGCAGCAGCTGGGCCAGGCCTATGCCCAATCGGGCGATGCTTCGAAGGCGCTGGCGGTGTACGCGCTCATGTACCGCCAGGGTTACATCCGCCAGCCCCAGGACTACATGAATCTGGCATCGCTATACCTGCAGAACAATATTCCGTTGCAGGCGGCCCAGGTGTTGCAGGAAGGGCTGCAGGCTAACCTGTTGCCGGGGAGCGAGGCGAACTACATGCTGCTCGCTTCCGCGTGGCAGGATGCCGGCGATGCCGACAAGGCAGTGGCGGCGCTGGGCCAGGCCGTGCAGGTGGCCAAGAGCGGCGATGCCTACGTGGCGCAGGCGCAGATCTACGCACAACGGCACGAATGGCTGGCCGTCATCGACACCGCCAAGAAGGCCATCACCAAGGGTTCCCTGCGGCGCCCCGGCCGGGCCTGGCTGCTGCAGGGGATGGCGCAGGTGGAGAATAACCAACTGGACGACGGCGCCAATTCCCTGCGCGAAGCCTTGAAGTACGACGATTCCCGTGCGCTGGCGGAAGCCTGGTTGCGCTATCTCAACAGTCGCGGTACCGGCTGAGGAGCCTTACGGGATCAGCCGTGGTGGCCGTGATGGTGGGCCATGTCCGGTTCGCCGCAGTGACTTAGGATCCGCTCCCGCACCTTGTCCCTCAACTCCCGCGCGTGATCGCCGCGGCGTCCATCCGACGATACCGGCGTCAGCACTTCCACGTGGATGCGGCCGTGGCGCGGCCACCAGCTCCCCGCCGGCATGATGGTGCGGGCGCCGCGGATCACCACCGGCGCCACCGGCAGGCCGGCGCGGGTGGCGGCGATGAACGCGCCCAGATGGAAGGGCCGCAGACCCTCTTCGCGTTTGAACGTACCCTCCGGGAACATGCCGAGGCAGGCGCCGTCCCGGGCCCGCTGGATGAGCCGGCTCGCGTCGTTGCGGGCCGCGTGCTTGTCGAAGCGTTCCACGAACTCCGAACCGAGGCGCTTGAGCAGCCAGCCCACCACCGGCGCGCGGGTGATTTCACGCTTGATGACGAAGCTGAAGCGGGGCGGCAGGGCGGCGGTGAGGATCACGCCGTCCAGGTAGCTCGCATGGTTCGCGACCACGATGCAGGACGCCGGCAGGTGAGCGAGGCCCTTCACCCTTAGCGGCGTGCCGCAGAGCCAGAAGGCCGAGATTCCCGCCCACCGGGCCAGCCGACGACGGCGCTTCTGCCCAGGAAGGGCTATAACCAGTAGTGCGGCCGGCAGGACCAGGGCCGCCGCCACCAGCCAGACCCAAAGGGGGAACAGCAGATTCAAGGACTTACGAGCTAAATGGGTCATGGGGCCGGCAGTATCCGGGTTGGGGCCTCCGAGAACAAGTTCAGGTGATCACCCGGCTGCTTATTGTCAAAAATCAGAGTATATTTGACATATAAATGTGAACCCCGTCACGGCAGGGTAGGGCGAAAAGGCTAAGACTTGCACCACCTGAAAAGGACCTCAGGTATTTGTTAGCACACAAAATGAGTAAGGAATCGCCATGAGCGACAACAAACACTTACGCGAGATTACCAACCCGGCGCCGGGTAGCACGACCGCACCTCTCAAGGTACACGTGCCGGATGTCGGACAAAGTCAGCCGGATGTGGAGCGTTTCTTGGATTCCATGTGGAGCGAGCGCGGCCTGTCCGAAAACACCCTGGCCGCCTACCGTGCGGACCTGTCGGGCCTGGCGCGCTGGCTGGAGAGCCAGAGCGTGGAATTGATGGATGCCCAGCGCGAGCACCTCCTGGCCTTCCTGGCCTGGCGGGTGCAGCAGGGCGCCCGCCCGCGTTCCACGGCCCGCCAGCTGTCCAGCATCCGCCGCTTCTACCGTCACATGCTCCGCGAGGGCCGCATCCCCGAGGATCCGACCACGCGCATCGACATGCCGAAGCTCGGCCGCCCCTTGCCCAAGTCCCTGAGCGAGGGCGAGGTGGAGTCGCTGCTGCGGGCCCCGGACGTGGCCGAACCCCTCGGCATCCGCGATCGCGCCATGCTCGAGTTGCTCTATGCCACGGGCCTCAGGGTCTCCGAACTCGTCTCCGTGCGCATGTCCCAGGTGAACCTGAAGCAGGGCGTGGTGCGCGTGGTGGGCAAGGGCAACCGCGAACGTCTCGTGCCGATCGGCGAAGAGGCCCAGAAGTGGATCGAGAAGTTCCTGACCGACGCGCGCCTGGACATCCTGGGCGGGCGGCAGTCGGATTACCTGTTCCCGACCCGCCGTAGCGATTACATGACGCGCCAGGCCTTCTGGCACATCATCAAGCGCTACGCCGAGGAGGCCGGCATCGCGGCCTCGCTGTCGCCGCATACGCTGCGGCACGCCTTCGCCACCCACCTCCTGAACCATGGCGCGGACCTGCGCGTGGTGCAGATGCTGCTGGGACACAGCGATGTGTCCACCACGCAGATCTACACCCATGTTGCCCGCGAGCGCCTGAAGGACGTGCACTCCAAGCACCATCCCAGGGGCTGAGTCCGAAGGGTGTATCATCTCCAGGGCCGCATCGTCGATGCGGCCCTTTTCATTTGCGGAGCCTGAAGCGGATGCGTAGAGCCCTGTTCGCATGGACGGCCCTCACGCTCATCAGCCTGCCGGCACTGGCGGGCGATGACGGTTCGGCCGCGCTCGCCGCCAAGCTCGGCGTCAAGCCTCAGGACGTGACAGCGGGCCCCATCCCGGGGCTGTACAGCGTGGTGCTGGGTCCGCAGGTGGCCTATGTCACCGCCGACGGCCGCTACCTGCTCAAGGGCGACATCATCGACCGGAACGACGGCCGGAACCTTTCCGCGCAGCAGCGCGATGCGGCCCGCCTCGAGTACCTGAATTCCATCGGCGAGGACAAGATGATCGTATTCGCGCCGCCGCACCCCAAACACGTGCTCACGGTGTTGACGGACATCGACTGCGGCTATTGCCGCCAGCTGGCGGAGGACATGCCGGATCTGCTGGCCGACGGCGTCGAGCTGCGCTACCTGCCTTTCCCGCGCACCGGCGTGGGTTCGCCCTCCTGGGACAAGGCGGTGTCGGTGTGGTGCGCCAAGAACCGGCAGGTGGCCTACCAGTACGCCATGCGCGGCACGGACATCCCGGCGGCGAAGTGCGACGCGGCCCCAGTGCTGGCGGGATACGAGTTCGCCCGGAAGCTGGGCGTGGACGGCACGCCGATCATCATCAACGAATACGGGCAGATGATCGACGGCTATCTGCCCGTACCGCAGCTGGTGAAACTCCTGGACGAGCAGTCCACCCCGCAGACCGATCCCTATTAACGTTCCAACAGTTTCAGCTTATCGGGCTTGCCTTCCCAGTCCTTGGCGTCGGCGGGCGCCGGCTTCTGACGTGTGATCACCGGCCATTCCTGCGAGAGTTCCGCGTTCAGCTTCTTGAACCCCTGCTGGTCTTCCGGCAGGTCGTCCTCGGAATAGATGGCATTGATGGGGCATTCCGGCTCGCAGAGGGTGCAGTCGATGCACTCTTCCGGGTCGATCACCAGGAAGTTCGGCCCCTCGTGGAAGCAATCCACGGGGCAGACCTCCACGCAATCGGTGTACTTGCACTTGATGCAGTTTTCCGTGACCACGAACGCCATGGCGGTGCTCCGTTGCTCGATGCCCGGGGAATTCTGCCACAAGGCCGCGTACCAGCGTGAATCGGATCAGTGCGGCTTTTCCCAGGTGGTGCTGTGGAAACCGAAGGCGCCCCGGCGCCGGTCCTCCAGGTAGCGCTCCAGGGTGAAGCGCACGCTGGGGAAGGCGATGCCGTCCCAGGGGATGGCCTGGTCGCCTACCAGCGCGGTCTCGAGGCTCTCGGCGCCGGGCGCATGCTGCCCGTGCTTCAAGCGGGCGCGGAACATGAGGTGCACCTGGCTCACGTGGGGGACGCTCACCAGCGCGAAGGGCACGAGGTCCACCGCTTCCGCCAGGGCTTCCTCGGCGGTCTCGCGCACGGCGGCCTGTTCGGTGGTCTCGCCGTTCTCCATGAAGCCGGCCGGCAGGGTCCAGAAACCCTTGCGCGGGTCGATGGCGCGCTTGCAGAGCAGGATGCGGCCCTGCCACTCGGCGACGCAGCCGGCGACGATGCGGGGGTTCTGGTAATGGATGGCGCCGCAGGCCTCGCAGACGAAGCGCGGCAGGTGGTCGCCGGGCGGGATGGCCACCACCACTTCCTTGCCGCAGTTACTGCAGAATTTCATGAGATCTGTAGATATATGGTGCCCGGAGAGGGAATCGAACCCACACTCCTTTAAGGGGAACGGGATTTTGAGTCCCGCGCGTCTACCAGTTCCGCCATCCGGGCAAGGGGCGTCAGTATAGTGAAATCATATCGCGGCCGAAACTCCCCACATTCATGCTGCAAAACCGCTGTTTGCCTTTAGGCCCTGACGAACTGCAGTAAAGGGCCATAATCATCTTTATCTCCCGCCCGCAGTGCCGCAAGATAATATTCGCGCGCAGATCCAAGCCTATTCAAATCCGCACTCCCCCAGGTAAAAGCTGGTCTCTTCAGCCATTCAAGCAATAAATCTGCCATTAGACGCCCATGGCGTCCATTGCCATTTGGGAATGGATGGATGAATACCAGACGGTGGTGGAATCTGCTTGCGATCTCATCCGTTTCGTAGGTGTTATTTTTAATCCAATACTGGACATCAGCACACAATTTCCCCAGTTCTTCAGGGATATGGGTCCAATCGACTCCGATGTTCTTCCCACTTTTTCGGTATTGACCGGCCCAACGTCAAGTACTGTCAAACATGAACTTATGTACCCTCCGAATCGTCGCTTCAGTCAGTACTGCAGTTGGACGGCGGCGCACAAGGCGGTCGCCTGCCTCAAGAATGTTCTGTTGTTCCCACGCATTGAGTTCGCTTTGAAAAGCAATATGGCCTGGAATTAAGCCTCCCAGATCTTCGTCTGAGAGAGGCGTGGCACCCTCTGGGTAAATGAATTTCATTTCCAGAGACGGCTTCGCGGTCCATTCAGAAGCTTTTCGCGCAGTGCTTTGAGCTGCCGTGTCTCAGCTTTTCGTTTGACTCTTTGTTTTTCCAGTCCCATCGAGTGACCAACAATTGCCAATTCACGTCTAGCGATCCGATCGGCCTGATTTCGGATGATTCTTTCGAGTGGCTCATATGGAATTACGGCATAGACGAATTCGCAACCTAACGCTTGGGCTGCTTTGTGCAGCGATGCAAGAGTCACGCTCCCGTCAATTTCAGCCCTTTCAAGTTTCACTATGCGCGGTTGACTGGTCCCAAGCCGCAATGCGAATTGGCCTGTAGTCATGCCCAGAACCTGACGTATGGTCCGCAACCAGCCTTCGCGCGGCCTGGGAGTTTTGGAAGTCTGACGCCAGCGCTCCAGCTGCTCATCGAGCTGCCTGATTTTCAGCCGAGTGTATTCGTCGAACATGGCGTTCTCCTGTGGCGGCGCCGAACACAGATTATATAAATAATAACATATATGTTATAAAAATCGTTATAAAATTATAACATATATGTTATTGCTTTTCCTGGCGTCCCATCCACTTTGCGGCGAGATTCGGTCGATATTTCTAAGCGCTAGTCGATCATTGAGAAATTCAGATACAGACTTTGCGACCTTTCGGCCTTCCGGAGCATCCTAGTAGGCATGAGCAGCCGCTTCGACCACAGCGTCTCGGGCCTCCTGTTGGACCGGGCGCGGCAGGGGGACCGCACCGCCCAGGCGGAGCTGTTCGCCGCCTATGGCCGGGCGGTGTTCGGCCTGGCGCGCCGCATGCTGGGGCGCGCGGACTTGGCGGAGGACGTGCTCCAGGACACCTTCGTGGAAGTGCTGAAGGGGCTCGCGGACTTCCGCGGCGAGGCCCCGGTGGGCCTGTGGATACGGCGCATCGCGGTGAACGAGTGCCTGATGCACGTGCGCTCCGCCTGGCACCGCTACCGCCTGCCCCTGGACGGGGCCGGCGACTCCACCCCGGCGGAGGAGTGGGCGGCGGCGGAGATGACGCCCGAGACGGGCCTGGACCTGGAGAAGGCGCTGGATGCGCTGCCCCCGGAAGCCCGGGCAGTGGTGTGGCTCCACGACGTGGAGGGCTACACCCACGTGGAGATCGCGAGGCTCATGAACGCGACCCCGAGTTTTTCGAAATCGCAGCTTGCGCGCGCCTACGTGCGCATGCGGCAATGGGCCACCCGGCCCGGAGAGGTGCAGACATGCATGCCAGCCTTGAACAACTGATCGGCCTGCGGGACGAGGAGCCGGTGGCGGCGGAAGTGCAACAGCACGTGCGCGGTTGCAGCCGCTGCGCGAAGGCCCTGAACGAACTCGTGGCCCTGCGCGAGGGTGTCGCGACCCTGCCGGATCCCTTGCCGCCCCCCGGCGTCTGGGACCGGATCACGGCCGAAGCGGCCGCCCGCCGCCAGCCCGCGCGCCGCCGCTGGCTGGCGGCGGGCGGCGTGGGCCTGGCCGCCTCGGTGGCCGCGGCCGTGTTGCTGGTCAACCTGCGTTTATCGACGCCGGCGGCGGCGCCGGTCGCGGCCGCCACGCCCTCGACCGCAGCGCCCAGCGTGGGCCAGCTCATGGCCGAGTCCCAGTACCTGGAGCACGCGGTGCTCAACATGAACAGCGCGGACAGCCTGGCGGTGAGCGCTGGCACGGCGAGCACGGTGGCGGCCCTGGAGGACCGCATCGCGCTGGTGGATTACGAGCTCAACAACATGCCGGCGGGCGGCGGCGACGCCAAGCGGGCGGAACTCTGGAAACAGCGGGTCGACCTGCTGCAGTCGCTGGCGGCGGTGCGTTACGCCCAGGTGACGGGCAGCAGCGGCATATGAATCAAAGCACGAGGTGTGACATGAAGATGTTCAATCGGATACTCCTGGCAACGGTGCTTTCCGGCGCGCCGCTCCTGGCCGTGGCGGCCACTCCGGCGCCCACGGCCCAGACCGCCTCCGCGCCGAAGAGCGGCGTCCAGGACCAGGCGCAGCTCGAGAAGCAGCTGGAGGACGCGCGCAAGCAGCTGCAGGACGCGGCGCGGCGGGTGGCGGAGCTTTCCATGCAGCTCAACGGCGATGCCATGGACCGTTTCACCATCATGCGCGACAAGATGGACAAGATGCAGCGCCGCGGCATCCTGGGCGTCGACCTCGACGAGGACGACCAGAACTCCAAGTCCCCGGGCGCGGTGCTCTCGGGTGTGACGCCCGGCGGCCCCGCCGACAAGGCCGGGCTGCGCAGCGGCGACGTGATCACCGCCATCAACGGCACGGAGTTCAAGCCTTCCGGCGACGATACCGCGGCGGACAAGCTGGTGGACTTCATGCACGGCGTGAAGCCGGGCGACAGCCTGAAGGTCAGCTATACCCGCGGCGGCAAAGCCAGCACCGCCACGGTCACCGCCGGCAGCCTGCGCGACATGGGCTTCGCCTTCTACTTGTCGGGCGTCCCGACGCCTCCGACTCCCCCGATGGCACCCATGCCTCCGGAGCCGCCCATGCCGCCGATGCCGCCCGCGTCCCCCATGCCGCGCATGTTCGGTTTCAACACCTTCTTCAGCATGGGGCATCCCGGCGGGGACATGCAGCTCGTGACCCTCACGCCGGGGCTCGCCCCGTATTTCAGCACCGACAAGGGCCTCCTGGTGCTGCACGTCGAGAGGCAATCGCCGCTGCAACTGCAGGACGGCGATGTGATCCTCACCATCGGCGGGCGTGACCCGGGCACGCCGCCCCATGCGATGCGCATCCTGGGGTCCTACGGCCCGGGCGAGACCGTGAAGATCGACATCATGCGCAAGGGCAAGGCCCAGACCGTGAACGTGACCCTGCCCAAGGAGCGCGACGATTCCGACTCCAATGCCTTCAACTACAAGACCCCGGATCCCGAAGCGGACGATGACGGAGACGACGGCAGATAGACCTTGCGATAGACGTTGACACCCCCGAGTTAGCGGCCCTCCCCGGGCCGCTTTTTTTTGCGCGAACGGCGCTGATACCATGCGCGCCATGAAACGCAGCGACTTCCGCTACGAACTGCCACCCGCGCTCATCGCCCAGCATCCCCTGCCGGAGCGCAGCGCGAGCCGGCTCCTGTGCCTGGATGGGGCGAGCGGGGCGTTCACGGACCGCCTGTTCCGGGAATTGCCGGGGCTGCTGGGCGCGGACGACCTTCTGGTGTTCAACGACACCCGGGTGGTGCCGGCACGGCTCTACGGCCACAAAGAAACCGGCGGCGCGGTGGAGTTCCTGGTGGAACGGATCCTGGACACGCACACGGCCCTGGTGCATGCCCGGGCGAGCAAGCCCTGGCGGGAGGGGATGCGCGCGGTGTTCGCGGGGGGCGTGGAGGCGGAGGTGTTGGGACGGGAAGGGGAACTCCTGAAGGTGTCGTTCCCCGGCGTCACCCTGCCGGAGTTCCTCTACGAGCACGGCCACGTCCCCCTGCCACCTTATATAGTGCGCGACGACGAAGCCGAGGACCGGGAGCGTTACCAGACCATCTATGCGCGGGTCCCGGGGGCGGTGGCGGCGCCCACGGCGGGCCTGCACTTCGACGCGGCGCTGCTGCAGGCGCTGGAACAGAAAGGCCTGCGGCGCGCCTACGTGACGCTGCACGTGGGGGCGGGCACCTTCCAGCCGGTGCGGGAGGACGACATCCGGGACCACCGGATGCACCGCGAGTACGCGGTGGTGCCGCCGGAGACCTGCGCGGCCGTGGAGGAGACCCGCCGGCGCGGCGGGCGGGTGGTGGCCGTCGGAACAACCGCGGTGCGCAGCCTCGAATCCGCGGCGGCGGGGGGCAAGCTCGCGCCGTTTCAAGGCGATACTGATCTCTTCATCTATCCCGGCTACCGCTTCCGGGTGGTGGACGCCGTGGTGACCAATTTCCACCTGCCGGAATCGACGCTCTTGATGCTGGTGGCGGCGTTCGCGGGACGGGAGCGGGTGCTCGCGGCTTACAAGCATGCAGTGGAACAGAAATACCGCTTCTTCAGTTACGGCGATGCCATGTTCATGACGATTGCGCCTTCGGCGCGAGCCTGATCGAGAGGGCGGAACGCGCCCTCTTGAACCATCCCGCCGCCAGCGGCGGCGGAACAAGGCCCTCTGATAAACTCCGCGCCATGAAATTCGAGCTTCTGCACGAGTCCGATGGTGCTCGAAGAGGGCGCCTGCTGTTCGATCGCGGTGTCGTCCAGACACCGGCGTTTATGCCTATTGGCACCTACGGCACCGTGAAGTCCGTGACGCCGGAAGAACTGCGTTCCGTCGGCGCCGAGATCATCCTGGGCAACACCTTCCACCTGATGCTGCGCCCGGGTACCCAAGTGATCCGCGCCCACGGCGACCTGCACCGCTTCATGCACTGGGAGGGGCCCATCCTCACGGATTCCGGCGGCTTCCAGGTGTGGAGCCTAGCGGAGCTGCGCAAGATCTCGGAGGAGGGCGTGAGCTTCCAGTCGCCGGTGAATGGCGACAAGGTGTTCCTCTCGCCGGAGGACTCCATCCGCATCCAGCACGAACTGGGCTCGGACATCATCATGGTGTTCGACGAGTGCACGCCCTATCCCGCCACGGAAGCCCAGGCGCGGGAGTCCATGGAACTGTCCCTGCGCTGGGCCAAGCGTTCCCGCGCGGCCCACGGCGGGCATGCTTCCGCCCTGTTCGGCATCGTGCAGGGCGGCATGTATGCGGATCTCCGCCGGGAGTCACTTA
>JBLNDO010000043.1:0-95480 GCA_050261675.1 Bacillota bacterium | reverse complement strand
GCCTTCGCCACCGGTGTTCTTCCCAATATCTACGAATTTCACCTCTACACTGGGAATTCCACTCTCCTCTCCCGATCTCTAGCTCCACCGTTTCAAGCGCAATTCCCAGGTTGAGCCCGGGGATTTCACAATCGACTTACCAAGCCGCCTACGCGCGCTTTACGCCCAGTAATTCCGATTAACGCTTGCACCCTCCGTATTACCGCGGCTGCTGGCACGGAGTTAGCCGGTGCTTATTCTGGGGGTAACGTCAATTCCCAAAGGTATTAGCCTTGGAACTTTCCTCCCCCCCTAAAGTGCTTTACAACCCGAAGGCCTTCTTCACACACGCGGCATGGCTGGATCAGGGTTGCCCCCATTGTCCAATATTCCCCACTGCTGCCTCCCGTAGGAGTCCGGACCGTGTCTCAGTTCCGGTGTGGCTGATCGTCCTCTCAGACCAGCTACCGATCGTCGCCTTGGTGAGCCGTTACCTCACCAACTAGCTAATCGGGCATGGGTTCCTCCAATAGTGCGAAGCCTTTCGGTCCTCCGCTTTCCCCCGTAGGGCGTATGCGGTATTAGCCCGGATTTCTCCGGGTTGTCCCCCGCTACTGGGCAGATCCCCATGCATTACTCACCCGTCCGCCGCTCGCCATCAACGTGTATTGCTACACGTCATGCTGCCGCTCGACTTGCATGTGTTAGGCATGCCGCCAGCGTTCAATCTGAGCCAGGATCAAACTCTTCAATTAATAGCCAAAGCTATTAGATCTAAGAGATGAACCCAGATCATGAACTTACTAGCTCAAAATCTAGGCACTCATCGATCAATGGGTTGCTTCCAACCCCGTGACGCGAGCGCCCACACAAGTTACTTGATCGTGCTGTTAAAGAGCGGGCCCGGGAATCTACCGGGCAGACCGACCATTATACAGGGCGGGTCCGGCCGGTCAACGGGTTTGGCAGCGTTTTTTGGCTGCCAAAGGGTCCCGTCCAGGGCAAAAGAGCCGCGCATTATACGGACCGCATTCCGGGCGTCAACGGTTTTTTCATGGTTTTTACCGGGTTTTTGCGGGTGGCGGATTTTTGAACAAAGCTTGGGCAAAGAACCGCCAAACCCGATGCCCCTTGCGTTCATAGTGAGGGTGGCTTGCGGGGATTCAAGGGAAAAATGACCCATGGGGATACGCGATTGGCCCGAGGGCAAGCGGCCCCGGGAGAAACTGCTCCAGAAAGGCGCCCAGTCCCTCGCAGACGCGGAACTCCTGGCCATCTTCCTGCGCACCGGGGTCAGGGGGAAAAGCGCCCTCGACCTCGCGCGGCAGATGTTGAAGGAGTTCGGAAGCCTGAGAACGCTTCTCAATGCCGACCGGAAGGAGCTATGTGCCCTGAAGGGCATGGGACCGGCGCCTCACACGCCGGCTGCAGGATGCGCTTTCCTTGGTGGATATCCGGGTGCTGGACCATTTCGTGGTGGGGGACGGGGAGACGGTGTCCTTCGCGGAGCGGGGCTGGATTTAGAACGGAAAAGAAAACGGGCGGCTCTTTCGAGCCGCCCCTGCATTAGACCCGGCTTCAATTAACGGTGGTGCTTTCGGTGGCGGTGGCGGAAGACGTATCCGCCTGATCCTTGACCACGAAGGTGAAGCTATCGGAGCCGCGATAGCCCGCCGTGGGCATGTAGCTGAAGGCTCCTGTGACGGGATTCGTGAGCGTAACTTTGCCATGGCCGGGCTCGGTCACGATGAGGAAGGTCAGCTTCTGTTCCGGGTAGGTGCTGCGCGCCGACAGTACGCCGGAAACGGGATGGTTCGCGGCAGTGCTGACGCTGCCGGCGCTCACCGTGGCCACGACGTCGTTGACCTGGATCTTTTCGTCGGAGGGATTCGACGGCATCCCGAAACTGTCCGCGACCTGGTACTTGAAGCTGTCCTGTCCCGTAAAGCCCGGATCGGGTGTATACCGGAACGCCCCGGTGGCGGGATTGGTAAACACCAGCACACCTTTGCTTGGTTTGCGGACTATCTGGAAGGTCACGGGCTCGCCGCTGTACGCCGGTATGACGGCAAGGGTCCCCGTCACGGCCGTGTCCACCGTGGTGGCCGCGCTGCCGGCTTGGGTCTTCGGCGGGTCCTTCAGTACCACGTACTCCGTGGCCACGTTGGAGGTCGCCCCGTGGCTATCCACGGCGTGGAAGGTGAAGCTGTCCACACCCTGGATAAAGTTATGTGCCGGGGTATAGACGAAGGTGCCGGTGGAGGCATCGGTAATCGCCACGGTGCCGTTTGTGGGCGCGGTGACCACGCTGAAGGTCAACTGCTGCCCGCTCGTGTGTAAGGTGGCGGAGAGGGTGCCCTTGCTGGGGCCGTTCCTGCCGCTGTCGACCTGCCCGTCGTTGGCGTGCGCAGCGGAATAAAGGATATGGATGCCGACCCCGACTCCGCCGCCCGTGCCTCGCGCCCAGGCCGCGCCGACTGAGGCCAGGAGCAGACCCAGGAGGAGGAGTGACCGAAAACCTGACCGTAGGCATCGCCGCATGGTGTCTCTCACGATTCGAGAAGCCCTTCCAAACGCCGGTGGCCCCATGGAACTACGGGGGCTCTCGGCGGGACAGCAGTCGGGGGCGCAGTCAAAACCACGCTCGAGAGGAGACTAGCACAGTTTAACATAACATTGGAAGCGCCCTGGAAGTCCCAGATGCCGGGGAGAGTATGTCGTTCGCAAAACAGGGGGTGGATCTCACGATCCACCCCCCCCCCTTAATCTTGTCCCTTTAGTCGAGGGTGCTAAAGGATTGAGAATTGACTTGCCATTATTGCCCGAGTAACACGGCCAGCTCCGAATCGCCCAGGTTGGCGGTGGCAATATCAAGTTTGCCGTCGCCATTCAGGTCCGCCACCACCAGGCCTTCGGGGTCGTTCCCCGTGTAGAAATCCACACGAGTGCCAAATTTCAGGCTGGCCGAGCCGCTGGTTGTGGTGTTGGGAATGAAAGACACGGTGTTGTCCCCGGCGTTGCCGACAATGAGATCGGGCATGCCGTCACCGTCCACATCCGCGACCGCCAGCGAATCCGGGGTATTGCCCGTCGGAACCACGTATTCCGCGGCGAAATTTACCGTGCCGGAACCGTTCGTGGTGGTGTTACGCAGAATGGAGACGAAGTTCTCCATATTGTTTCCTATCACCACGTCCAGCTTGCCATCGTTGTTGATGTCCGCGAGGGTGACGACGTTGGGGAGCTCGCCCACCGGAAACACCTGCTGGGTATCGAAGCTCGCGCTTGAGGCGCCATTAGCGGTGGCATTGACGAGCACCGAAATGGTGTTGTCCATGGTGTTGTCCACCACGATGTCGGACTTGCCGTCGCCATTCAAATCGCCCACTGCGATTGACTGCGGGTAGTTGCCGGCGGCAAAGATCTGTCCGGCGGCAAACGAAGCGGTTGCATTGCCCGGGGTCGTGGTATTGATGAATACCGAGATCGTGTTGTCCCCGGAGTTGCCGACGATGATGTCCGGCATACCGTCGCCATTCAGGTCCGCGGCTGCCACCGTGAAGGGGCCTGCTCCGGTCCCGAGGTACACCATGTCGAACGTCGCGGTTGCGGATCCGATAGGCGTAGTATTGACATACACCATGGCGCCATCGCTGTCGAAAGGTACGATCAAGTCTGGTTTGCCGTCGCCGTTCACGTCGGCGACCGCCACCGAGAACGAGCCCTGCATGTCCACCGGGTTCGCAAAGCTCAAACTGCCGCCGGAAGAGGTATTGATTAGCACCGAAATACCGTCGCTGTAGTTGCTCCCGCTCACGAGGTCCGGCTTGCCATCGCTGTTGAGGTCCACGGCGATGACCAACAGCGGCGTAGTATCCAGCGCGAAACCCTGTTCAGCGGCGAAATTGGGGGTGGCTGCCCAGGCGCCGCCGGCACAGAAGGCCGCGAGCACGAAGGCGGAAATCCGGCCGTGACGCACGATCCATGTGTCTTTCCCGTTCATGTTCCTTACTCCTCGAAGTGACTGGATTGGACCCGGTTGCCCGGGGTTCAAGGACAGACTTCAGGAGGGCAAGGCGGCCTTCCCTGGCCTGTTCCGCGGGCCGCCGGCCTTGGCCGGTCCTGCCTGCGCCGCCACCCTTCCTTCATGGAACGGTGCGTGGCGTGCGGGGCCACTATGTAACGCGGGCCAAAAATCCCACATCGGGGCAAGCCCGGCTTGGGGCTCGGGGGAACCCTGATTGTGGGTCAGGGGACGACTTAGCCCGTCTCAGGCCCTTGGCGGACACGGGGGTCAGGGCCGAAACCGGGGGAAGCCGGGGCCCTGGAAGGAGGGGTGGCGGGTTGCGAAATCAGCCCCGGCTGCTAGAATAGCCGCCCTTTCGCCCTCCCCTTGGGGGCGGTTTTTCAGAGGATTCAGCCATGTCGAGAGTCTGCCAGGTCACGGGCAAGGCGCCCGCCACCGGGAACAACGTCTCGCACGCCAACAACAAGACGCGCCGCCGTTGGCTGCCGAACCTGCATACCCACCGTTTCTGGCTGGAAAGCGAGAAGCGCTTCGTGAGCCTGCGCGTCTCCTCCAAGGGCATGCGCACCATCGACAAGCTGGGCCTCGAGGCCGTGGTCGAGCAGATCCGCGCCCGCGGCGAGAAGGTCTAAAAGGTAAAGAACCATGCGCGAGAAAATCAAACTGGTCTCCAGCGCCGACACCGGCCACTACTACACCACCACCAAGAACCGCCGCCTCCACCCGGACAAGCTGGAGACCATGAAGTTCGACCCGGTGGTGCGCAAGCACGTGAAGTACAAGGAAGCCAAGATCAAGTAAGCCCCTCCGTGGGCTCAAATAAAAAGCCCGCCTGACGGCGGGCTTTTTATTTATAGCCGGTCGCGATTCAAGCGGGCTGGAGGGCGTAGCTCTGTAGGCGCTCGGAGAACTCCCGCAGGGAGGCGATGCCGCTCTGCTCCGCCTCGCGGCACCATTCCTTGAAGTGCCGGAGCAGGGTCTCGTTGCTCTGGGCCTTGTTCTCCCAGAGTTTCTCGAGCTTCAGGCGGAACCCGTAGACCGTGTCCAGGGCCTGGCTACGGGCCAAGGCGAGACGCAGGCGGCGCTCCTCGGCGGGTTTGAGCAATCCCCGGTCGCGGATCAGCAGCCGGCGGGTGCCGGAAAGGAAACGCCGGCGCCAGGCGCAGGCGCCCTGCTTCTCCTGCTTGAAGGCCGGCTTGATCACATCGCGGCCGTAATGGCGCAGCACGTGCAGGCGGTTGAGGATCACGGCCTGTACCGTGTCCATGTCCACCGGCGCCTTGCCGTTGAACGCGGGTGTCGGGGCCACGCGGCGGACCTTAACCAGACCGAATGCGTTCAGGGCGCGGATGTACCACCAGCCGAGGTCGAGCTCCCAGGCCCGCAGGGCGAACTTGGCGGAACTCGGGAAGGCATGGTGGTTGTTATGCAGTTCCTCGCCGCCCAGGAGGATGCCCCAGGGCACCACGTTGGTGGCGGCGTCCTTGCACTCGAAGTTGCGGTAGCCGGAGTGGTGGCCGATGCCGTTGACGACGCCGGCGGCCAGGAACGGGATGGCGATCATCTGCAGCGCCCAGACGGTCAGGCCCGGCAAGCCCAGGAGCAGGAGGTCGACCACGAGCATGATGGCCACGCCCAGCTTGCCGTGGCGGGTGAAGACTCGGCGCTCAATCCAGTCGTCGGGGGTGCCGCGGCCGTATTTCTCGAGGGTTTCCGGGTTCTTGGCTTCTTGGCGGTAGAGCTCGGCGCCCTCCAGCACCACCTTGGCCAAGCCCTTGAACTTCGGGCTGTGGGGGTCTTCCGCGGTCTCGCACAGGGCGTGGTGCTTGCGGTGCACCGCCACCCATTCCTTGGTGAGCATGCCCGTGGTCAGCCACAGCCAGAGCCGCATCACATGGCTCACGGCCGGGTGCATATCCAGGCCGCGGTGGGTCGCGGTGCGGTGCAGGTAGAGGGTGACGCTCAGGATGGTGAAGTGGATCATCACGGCCGCGAGCAGGATGTAGCCCCAGACCGGGAGACCGAGAAAACCGTGGAGTAGGAAGGACAACGGGGGACACCTGCAGGGCGATGGAATATGTCGAAATTATGGGCCATGGCACCCCCCCCGTCCATCGGGCCGTCCCTGATGCTTGCAATCCGGGGCTTCTGGCCGTAAAAAGACCCTGCCTTAAGCCCCCGCCGCGCAAACCGCCCGACGGGCTGACATTTTTCCCAAGCCTTACCGAGAGTTATGCAGACCGACTCCACGCTGGTGAAGGTCGAGGGCCTGTACCGCTACTACGACCGCCACTGCGCGGTGCAGGACTTGGGCTTCGAGCTCAAGCCGGGCGACATCTTGGGCCTCTTGGGCCCCAACGGCGCCGGCAAGACCAGCACCCTGCAAATGCTCTCGGGCAATCTCGCCCCGAGCGCCGGCGAAATACACATCGACGGCGTGGACCTCCTGGACGAGCCCCTCGTGGCGCGGGCGGCCTTGGGCTACCTGCCGGAACAGCCGCCGCTCTACCCGGACCTGACGGTGGACGAGTACCTGGACTACTGCGCCGCCCTGCACCGCCTGCCGAAGACGGCGCGGCGCGCGGCACGTACCCAAGCCAAGGAACGCTGCGGCCTCACGGAGGTGGGCACCCGATTGATCGGCAACCTCTCCAAGGGCTACCAGCAGCGGGTGGGCATCGCCCAGGCGATCCTCCACTCGCCCAAGGTGGTAATCCTGGACGAGCCCACCGTGGGCCTCGACCCCATCCAGATCGTGGAGATCCGCGGGCTCATCGCGGACCTCGGGCGCGAGCACGGGGTGATTCTTTCCACCCACCTCCTGCCCGAGGTGCAGACGGTCTGCACCCGGATACTCATCATCCACCGCGGCCGGCAGGTGTTCGCCGGCCCGCTCGCCGGTCTCACGGGGCAGACGCAGGCCGGGAGCCTGGTCCTCGAATGCCGCGAGAGCCCCGTCCTCAAGGAGCTCAAGTCCATCGACGGCGTGGAGGCGATGGAGAAACTGGATGCCCGCCGGGTGCGGGTGCGCTTCGCGCCCGGCAGCGACCCCGCCGAGGAAATCGCCCTGAGGGCGGTCAAGAACAAGTGGGGCTTGAAGGCGCTCACCCCGGAGCACAAGTCCCTGGAGCAGGTCTTCGTGGAGCTCACCACCGCCGACGAAGCCGGGGAGCCCCGGCCATGATGATCCTTCACATCGCCTGGCGCGAGCTGCGCAACCTGTTCCTTTCGCCGCTCGCCTGGTGCCTGCTGGCCATCGTCCAGGGAGTGCACGCCTGGCTGTTCCTGTTCGCGGTGCAGCGCTTCATGGAAAACCCGGCCACAGTGGCGGGCGTCACCGACACCGTGGCCGCGGGCCTGTTCAACATCGCCGGTTTCCTCACCCTGCCCATCGTGTCGCTCTTGTCCATGCGCCTCCTGGCCGAGGAGCGCCACAACGGCAGCCTCACCCTGCTCTTGTCGGCGCCGGTGCGGCTAACGGAACTGGTGCTGGGCAAGTATCTGGGCCTCATGGGCTTCCTCGCCGTCATGGCGCTGATGCTCGCGCTCATGCCGTTGTCGCTCGCCCTCGGCACCCACCTGGATTACCGCAAGCTCGCCACGGAACTCTCGGGCTTCCTGCTCCTGCTCGGCGCCTTTGCCGCCGCCGGGCTTTTCATGTCCGGCTTCACCCGCCACCCCCTGATCGCGGCGTTCTCGAGCTTCGGCCTGTTGTTGTTCCTGTGGATCGTGAACGTGTTCGCCGGCCTCGTGAAATCGGCGAGCCCGCTGTTCCACTACCTGTCGCTGCAGGATCACTTCCAGTCCTGGTTGACCGGCAGCTTCAACAGCGCCGACGCCGTGTTCTACGTGCTGTTCATCGCGACTTTCCTGGTGCTCTGTATCCGGCGCCTGGACACGGCGCGGTTGGGGGGCTGAAGCATGCGCGTCAGCCGCCAGAGCCGCGCCGAAGTGGCCGTCCAGAACCTGTTGTTCCTGGCGCTGTTCCTCGGGGCCGTGGGCCTCGCCGCCTGGCTCAGCACCCAACACGTCTACCAGGCCGACCTGACCTACGGCCGGCGCAATTCGCTGTCGGACGCGAGCGTGAAGCTGCTCGGCACCCTCAAGGAGGCGCCGCTGTTCACCGCCTACGTGCGCACCGATTCGCCTCTTAAGGATCCGCTCAAGCGTTTCTTCGCCAACTACCAGCGGGTGCGCCGGGACATCCGCCTCGAGTTCGTGGACATTGACGCCGACCCCCAGGCGGCGCGCGCCGCCGGCATCAGCGCCGACGGCGAGGTGGTGTTGAGCTATGCCGGGCGCAGCGAGAACCTCACCCAGATCAGCGAGGCGGAGATCGGCAACGCCTTGCAGCGGCTGGCACGTTCCAGCGAACGCTACGTGGTGTACCTCACGGGCGACGGCGAGCGGGACCTGAACGGCCAGCACAACTTCGACCTCGGCAGCTTCGGCAAGCAGCTCACAGACAAGGGCTTCAAGCTGGAGCCCCTGAACCTCGCCGCCAATCCGGTGATCCCGGAGAACACCGAGGTGCTGGTGATTGCCGGACCCCAGGCCAAGCTCCTGCCCGGCATGGTGGCCATTGTTCGCGCTTATATAAGGAAGGGCGGCAACCTTCTGTGGCTCAACGACCCGGGACCGCTCTACGGCCTCGATACCCTGGCCCAGGATCTCGGCGTCCGCTTCGGCAACGGCACCATCGTGGACGCCGAGACCCAGCTCTTCGGCATCAGCGATCCCAAGGTGCTCCTGGTGCCCAAGTACCCGGCTGCGAGCCCCATCACCCGCGGCTTCACCACCGTGACGCTGTTCCCCGCCGCCACCTCGGTGGAGACGGACGCGAAGTCCGGCTGGAAAGCCGAGCCCTTCCTGCAGACCCTGCCCCGCAGCTGGCTCGAGACCGGTCCGCTCATGGGCGCCGTGAACTACGACGCCAAGCGCGGCGACAAGCTCGGGCCGCTGGACATCGGCGTGAGTCTGACCCGCGAGCTCAAGGACAAGCGCGAGCAGCGGGTGGTGGTGACCGGCGATGGCGACTTCCTCTCCAACGCCTACCTCGGCAACGTGGGTAACCTGGACCTCGGCCTCGACATGCTGAACTGGCTCGCCGAGGACGACAGTTACATCGACATCAACCCGCGCCCGGCGCCGGACCTCAGCTTGAGCCTCACGCCCCTGCAGCAGGGCGTCATCGGTGTCGGCTTCCTGTTCGCGCTGCCGCTGATGCTCGCCCTCATGGGCATCGGCGTCTGGCTGCGCCGCCGTCGACGCTGAGACATGTCGCTCCAATCCCGCCGCCGCCTGAACCTGGTGCTCGTGGTGGTGGTGGCCGCCCTGGGCACCCTCACCTACTTCCACCCCCACGGCAAGCGGCCATCCCGCGAGACGCCGTTGATCGATTTCGCTACGCACGATGTGACGGACGTCCGACTCGAAGATGCCGGCAAGCCGCCGCTGGAATTGAAACGCGAGGTTACCGGCTGGTGGCTCACGGCGCCCTTCGCCTACGGCGCCGATGCCAATCTGGTGCAGGCTTTCCTGGACAGCCTCGCCCAGGCGAAGGCCACTCCCGTAAACGGCGCCTCGAAGGACCTGGACGAGTACGGCCTGGACAAACCCCTGGTGCGCCTCGGCCTCGACAGCCGGGAACTCGCCTTCGGCGCCGCCGAACCGGTGAGCGGTGAGCGCTATGTGATGGTTAACGGCAAGGTCGGGCTGGTGGAACCCTACGTCTTCTACCAGGCTACCCATGACGCCTATTGGTGGCTGGAGAAGAAGCTCCTGCCCGAGGGGGCGCGCATCACGGCGCTGCAACTGCCTCGCGCCACGCTGATGCTGGACAAGGACGAACGCTGGCAGCTTGCCCCCCGGGACGACTCGGTATCGGCGGACGCCATCCAACTCCTGGTGAACAACTGGCAGGCGGCGAACGCCATCGGCTTGGCACCCATCGGCAAGGGCAAGCCCCTAGGCGAGGTGGCGGTGATCCTCTCGGGGATGCGGGAACCGCTGCGCTTCCAGATCCTCAAGGACCCGGACTTCCTGGTGCTGGCGCGGCCGGACCTTGGCCTTGAATTCCAACTGGACCAGGATCAGGAGGCGAAGCTCATGGAATTCGTGAAACCCGCGCCCGCCGCCGCGACCCATTGAACCCAAGAGCCCCCCATGCCTGAACTCCCGGAAGTGGAAACCGCGCGCCGCGGCATCGCGCCACACCTCCTGGGCCGACGCGTGACCGAGGTGACGGTGCGGAACGGCCGCCTGCGCTGGCCCATCCCGCCCAAGCTCCTGCGTGAACTCCCGGGCCAATGCATCGAGGACGTGGCACGGCGCGGCAAATATCTCCTGCTCAAGACGGCCGCCGGCACCGCGCTCCTGCACCTCGGCATGTCCGGGAGCCTGCGGGTGTTGCCCAAGGACACGCCGCCGCAGAAGCACGACCACGTGGACTTGGTGCTGGAAAACGGGCTCGCGCTGCGCCTGCGGGACCCGCGGCGCTTCGGCACCCTGCTCTGGACGGCGAAGGATCCGGGCGAGCACGCGCTGCTCAAGGAACTCGGCCCCGAACCTCTCGAAGACGGCTTCGACGGCGACTATCTGTTCAACGCCTCGCGCGGCCGCAAGCTGGCCGTGAAGCTCTTCATCATGAACAGCCATGTGGTGGTGGGCGTGGGCAACATCTACGCCAGCGAGAGCCTGTTCCTTGCCGGTATACGCCCCGGGCGCGCCGCGGGCCGGGTGAGCCGCGAGGAATACGGGGCCCTCGCCAAGGCCATCAAGAAAGTGCTCACTGCGTCCATCAAGGCGGGCGGCACCACGCTCCGGGACTTCATGCGCGAGGACGGGGAGCCGGGCTACTTCAGCCAGCGCCTCCGGGTCTACGGCCGCGAGGGGGAAAAGTGCTACCGCTGCGGCGGGACCATCGTGGCGAAGATTACCGGGCAGCGCTCCACCTATTACTGCCCGAAGTGTCAAAAGTGAGCTTAGAATCTCTCCATGGGTAACCGTCTTTCCAAGATCTACACGCGCACCGGCGACGACGGCACCACCGGTCTAGGGGACGGCACGCGGGTGCAGAAAGACTCGGCGCGGGTCGAGGCCTATGGCACGGTGGACGAACTCAACAGCGTCATCGGCCTGTTGCTGGCGGAAGGCGTCAGCAAGGAAATCAGCGCTTGCCTGACGCGGGTACAGCACGAGTTGCTGGACCTAGGGGGCGAGCTTTGCATCCCCGGGCACAAGGCCATCACCCCAGAGCACGTGGCGCGGCTCGAAAATGAGCTGGACGGTTTCAACGCCGATCTGCCGCCGCTGAAGGAATTCATCCTGCCCGGCGGAAGCCGCGCCGCCGCCGCTTGCCACGTGGCCCGTACCGTCTGCCGCCGCGCCGAGCGGCGCACGCTCACCCTGCACCGCGAGACTCCCGTGAGCCCCGAAGCACTGCGCTACCTCAACCGCCTGTCGGATATCTTGTTCGTGCTGGCTCGGGTCATCGCACGGAACGATGAGGCCGCTGAGGTGCAGTGGAAACACGAGAAGAAGAAAGTCTGAACGTTTAATGCGTCACGGCGCGATGAGCGCGGGCGATTTCCAGTCCATCACAAAGCTGCTTGCCAGCATCCAATAACCTTGGCGTGGCGCGGGAGATCCAGTCGTCGTTCACGGCGATGAAATTGTCCTCGCGTACGGCCGAAAGCATGGGCCAGCGCTGCCAAAACTTGAAGCGTTGTGCCGGATTCCCCTCACCGGTGCCGGTGACGATGGCCTCCGGGTCCCGGGCCAGTGCCGCCTCCACGCTCACCGCCGGGGCGAGCTCCTTCAAATCGGCGAACACGTTCACGCCGCCGCAGACCTGGATGAGCCGGCTGATGCTCTGCTCACCGCCCACGGTGAAGAGCGGCTGCTCGGAGATCTCGTAGAACACCTTGACCGGCGCCTCGCCCGAATAGCGGCTGCGCAACGCCCCGAGGCGGGTGCGGAAGTCCTCGGCGGCGAGCTGGGCCGCGGGGCTATGGCCGGTGGCGAGTCCCAGGGTCTCCAGGTTGGAGGCGATGTCCAGGAGTTCGTGGGCGCCGACGGTGAGCACTGGAAGCTTGAGGGAGCGCAGCTTGTCGATGAGCGCCTGGGGTGTGCCGCCCTGCCAGGCGAGCACCAAGTCAGGCTTCAGGGCCAGGAGGCGCTCGGTGTCCACGTGGTAGGCATCACCCAGGCGCGGCACCTCCCTCACGGCCGCCGGCCAATCGCTGTACTCCACCGTGCCCTTGAGGGCGTCCGCCGCCCCCACGTCCGCCACGAGTTCCGCGAGGTCCGGCGCCAAAGTCACCACCCGCTCCGCGGGTTTGGTCAGTGTCACCTCGACCCCGTCGGCGCCCAAGAGGTGGATGTCAGCGGCGAAACCAGCAAATGGGAAAAGGGCAAGAACGCCCGCGAAGGCGGCATAGATTCGACGCATTACCACGAGAGATCGAAGATGGTGAGCAGCGCGTAAATCACAATCCAGATGATGAGCGTGCGGCGCACCAGACCCAGGGCGGACTTCAGGCGTGAGACGCTCGCATCCTCGCCCACGGTGGAGCGGATGGCGCCGAGGCCGCCGTACACCAGCACGTCGTCGCTCACCTCGAAGAATTGCAGCTTGCAGTCGTGGTAATAACCGCGCAGGTCCGAGACCGCGTCCTCGAAGCTGCCGGCGAGCGCGTAGCCGAGCGCGGTCAAGTGCGCGGGCAACCACGCGAGCACGCCCAGGGTGCGCTCGGCCGCGTCCTCGAATTCGGCGCTCGCGCCCGCCACGGGTTTGCGCACCAGGAAATCCGCGCAGCGGTATAGCAGCGCGCCGGCGGGCCCGAGCAGCGCGAACCAGAAGAGCACACCGAAGACCCGCGCGTTGGCCTCCTTGAAGACCGCGCGGGTCACCGCCTGGGTGCGTTCCGCCGCCGCCTGCGGCGGCGCCGCTTCCAGGATCTCACCCGCCAGCTGCGCAGCGCGGGCTTCGTCGCCCGCGTGGGTCGCATCGATATAGGCCTCCGCCTGGGCGTGGAGGTCGCGGGGACCGAGGCAGAACCAGAACACGGCGATGCCGAAGCACAGGCCGAACATATCCCAGATGCGGTTAAGCAGGTCGCCCAGGAACAGGGCCGCGACCGCGGGCAGCAATACCATGAGCAGCACGCCGGCGGTGGCGCGGGCCTTCTCCGGAGCGCGGGTAAAGGCGATGAGTGCCTCGCTGTACGCCTGGAACCAGCGCGGACTGCGTATCCACTCCAGATGACGCGTCACCTGGTCGATGAGCAAGGCGAAGAAAGCGGCCAGGAAGCTCATGGCTGACTAGTAGACCCGGGCCGGGGCGGGCTTGCAAGTACGTCCCGGTAACGCGCCCAGTCGAACGCGGGACCGGGATCGGTCTTGCGTCCGGGCGCGATGTCGCTGTGTCCGACGATATGCGCCGCGGTGATGCCGGGATAGGCGGCCATGAGCGCGCGGGTCACGGCGGCGAGGCAGGCGTATTGCGCGGGCTCGTAACGCACCTCATCGGCGCCCTCGATCTCGACCCCGATGGAGAAATCGTTGCAGGCGTCGCGCCCCTGGAAGCTGGAGACACCGGCATGCCAGGCGCGCTGCGTGAAGGGCACGAATTGGACGAGTCCGCCGTCGCGGCGGATGAGGAGATGGGAGGAGACCTTGAGATCCGCGATCGTGGCGAAATAGGGATGGGCGTCCTTCGGCAGCGTGCCCATGAACAGGCGCTCGATCCAGGGGCCGCCAAACTCGCCCGGCGGCAGGCTGATGCCGTGGATCACCAGGAGCTCGACCGCCGCGCCGGCGGGGCGCGCGTCGCAATGGGGTGACGGCAGGAAACGCGTTCCCCGCATCAACCCCGTGGCCGTATCAATCATATAGTCCATCAAGGCCTCCAGGCCCGGTAGAACCGTAGCGAGCGAAGGCAGGGCGAGGCGTGGGAGGCGAGCAACCGGAGCATACTCTTATCGTATGTGAGGATTGCGAGCCGGACCACAGCGACGCCACGCCACGCGCAGCAGGTTATACCGGGCCTGGGGCGGTGGTTGCTGCAAATGGTTAAATCGGCAAGACTGGAAGCCTTCCCAACCCGGACCCCCCATGGCACGACCCCTCGTCCCTACCCGCCGGGAGTTGCTGGCGGGCCTCATCGAGGCCCCGTCCGTGAGCAGCGTCAGCCCCGAGTTCGACATGAGCAACCGCACGGCGGCCGAGCGTATCGCCGGTTGGCTGGAAGCCTTAGGGTTCGCGGTGGAGATGCAGGAGATCGCGGGACATCCCGGCAAGCTGAACGTCATCGGCACCTTGGGACGCGGCCCCGGCGGGCTCGTGCTCGCGGGCCACATGGACACCGTGCCCTACGACCACGATCAGTGGGACTCAGACCCGTTCAAACTCACGGAGCGGGACGGTCATTATTACGGGCTCGGCATCGCCGACATGAAGGGCTTCATCGCGCTCGCCATCGAAGCCGCCGCCAAACACTCGGTCAAGGATCTCAAGCAACCGCTCATCGTGCTCGCCACCGCCGACGAGGAGAGCAGCATGTGCGGCGGCCAGGCGCTCGCGGACGCGGGCAAGCCCAAGGCGCGCTACGCCGTAATCGGCGAACCCACGGCGCTGAGGCCGGTCCACCGGCACAAGGGCATCCTCATGGAAGCGGTAAAGGTCATCGGCCACTCCGGCCATTCGAGCGACCCGTCGCTCGGCCGGAACGCGCTGGAAGGCATGTTCAGGGCGGTAGACGGCCTGCTCAAGTTCCGCAGCGAGATGCAGCACCGGCACCGCGACGACCACTTCAAGGTGCCGGTACCCACCATGAACCTCGGCCACATCAAGGGCGGCGACAACCCGAACCGCATCTGCCCGGATTGCGAACTGCACTTCGACGTCCGCCTCCTGCCCGGCATGAGCCTGCAGGCGGTGCGCGCCGAAGTGCGCGAGCGGATCGAAGCGGCGCTCGACGGCAGCGGCTTCAAGGTGGAATTCCGCAGCCTGTTCCGCGGCACCGAGCCGCTCAACACGCCCGGCACATCTGAACTCGTCAAAGCGGCGGAAGAACTCACGGGCCACGCCTCCGAGGCGGTGGCTTTCGCGACCGAAGGTCCCTTTCTGCAGAGGCTCGGCATGCAGACCCTGATCCTGGGACCCGGCGACATCGCCGTGGCCCACCAGCCCAACGAGTCCCTGTCCCAGGACCGCATCGAGCCGACGCTCAAGATCCTCGAGCAACTCATCCAGCGCTTCTGCATCGCTCACGCGCCATGAGCGCGAACGACGCCTTCATCCGCCGCGACCTCCGCGTGCTCTGGCACCCGTGCACGCAGATGAAGGACCACGAGGCGCTGCCGCCCGTGCCGATCCGCCGCGGGCAAGGCGTGTGGCTGGAGGACTTCGATGGCAAGCGCTATCTCGACGCCGTGAGCTCCTGGTGGGTGAACCTCTTCGGCCATGCCAATCCACGCATCAACGCGGCGCTCAGCCGGCAGATGCAGGAACTGGAGCATGTGATCCTTGCCGGTTTCAGCCACGAGGCGGTGGTGGAACTCTCGGAGCGGCTGGTGAAACTCGCGCCGCCGGGGCTCACGCGCTGCTTCTACGCCGACAACGGCTCCTCGGCGGTGGAAGTGGCGGTGAAAATGAGCTTCCACTATTGGAAGAACATCGGCAAACCGAAAAAAACCAAGTTCATCACGCTGTCCAACAGCTACCACGGTGAGACGCTCGGCGCCCTCGCCGTGGGCAACGTGGAACTCTATAAGGAAACCTACCAGCCCCTGCTCATGGACGTGATCACCGTACCCAGCCCGGATTGCTTCGATCGGCAGCCGGGGGAGAGTTGGGAGAGCCATACCCGCAAGATGTTCCGGTCCATGGAAGACGCGTTGGAAAAGCACCACGCCGAGACCGCGGCGGTGATCGTGGAGCCCCTGGTGCAGTGCGCCGGCAACATGCGCATGTACCACGCCGTCTATCTCAAGCTGCTCCGGGAAGCCTGCGACCGCCACGACGTACATTTGATCGCCGACGAAATCGCCGTGGGCTTCGGCCGCACCGGCACGCTGTTCGCCTCCGAGCAGGCGGGCATCACGCCGGATTTCATGTGCCTGTCCAAGGGGCTCACCGGCGGCTATCTGCCGCTCTCGGTGGTACTCACCCGGGAAGCCGTATACCAGGCCTTCTACGACGATTACGAGACGCTGCGGGCCTTCCTCCATTCCCACAGCTATACCGGCAATGCCCTCGGTTGCCGCGCGGCCCTGGCCACGCTCGACATCTTCCGGGAAGACGATGTCGTCACGAATAATCGAAAACTCGCGGAAAAGATGGGGAAGGCGGCGGCAGGGCTCGCGGAACATCCCCACGTGGCGGAAGTGCGCCAGCAGGGCATGATCCTCGCCATCGAGATGGTCAAGAACAAGAAGGCCCGTACGCCCTACGACTGGAAGGAACGCCGCGGCCTCCAGGTCTACCGGCACGGCCTCGAACGGGGCGTGCTCCTACGGCCCGTGGGCCCGGTCATCTATTTCATGCCGCCCTACGTCATCACCCCCGAGGAAATCGGGCTCATGGCCCAGGTCGCCGCGGAAGGCATCGATATCGCCACGGCCAACTGATGCGCACAATCCGAATCCACCACCCGAAACCGCTGCGGGGAGAGACCCGGGTCCAGCTCTCCCCCACCGCCGCCAGGCACGTGCTCACGGTGCTGCGCCTGAAGCCCGGCGCCACAATGACGCTCTTCGACGGCTCGGGATTCGAGTTCCCCGGCACGCTGGACGAGACGGACAAGAAACACGCCTGGGTGACGCTCTCGGGGATGCACGGACCCGTGGTGGAATCGCCCCTCAAGGTCACGCTGGCGCAGGGCGTCTCCCGGGGCGAGCGCATGGATTACACGGTGCAGAAGGCGGTGGAGCTGGGCGTCGCTGACATCGTGCCGGTGCTCACGGAACGCAGCGTGGTTAAGCTGGACGCGGCCAGCGCCGAGAAGAAGCGCCAACATTGGCAGGGGGTGGCGGTGGGGGCCTGCGAGCAATCGGGCCGGGTGCGCGTGCCCGAGGTCCAACCTCCCGTGAGTCTCGCCAGCTACCTGGCGACGTCCACGGTCGCCGGGTTGAAACTGCTGCTGGACTCCCAGGCCGGAAGCTCCCTGGACGACATGGCCGGACCGGAGGACGGCGGCGTGACGCTCTTGGTGGGCCCGGAGGGCGGCTTGAGCGAGAGTGAGGTGGCCCTGGCCGTCAGGGTGGGATTCAAGGGATTGAAACTCGGCCCACGGATTCTGCGTACCGAGACCGCGGCGCTGGTGGCCTTGAGCCTGCTGCAGTCCGCCTGGGGCGACCTGCGCTGACGTCCCCGCCTGAGCCAGATCAAGGCGCATGATGCCCAGGTGCCCCAGAGTAACAGGCAACTCCCCGGCACCACGGCATGAACCACGACGCATCCTTACGGGCGGAAATCCGCGGCCTCACCTCCGAGGCGGCGGCAGCGGCCTTGCGCGAATCGGGACCCAACGAGCTGGCGCAGGCCGCCTCGCCGGGACTGCTCAAGCTGCTGATCGGCATCTTGCGCACGCCCATGTTCCTGCTGCTCGTCGCCTGCGGCACGCTTTACCTCGTGCTCGGCGACCTGCGCGACACGCTGATGCTTCTCGGCTTCGTGATGCTCGTGATCTTCATCACCTTGTACCAGGAATACAAAACCGAGCGCGCGCTGTCGGCGCTGAAGCAGCTCGCCAGCCCCCGCGCGCTCGTGATCCGCGACGGCGCGTACCGGCGAATCCCGGCGCGCGAACTCGTGCCCGGCGACGTCGCGGCCGTGGCGGAGGGCGATCGCATCCCCGCGGACGGCGCGCTGCTCACGGGCAGCGGGCTGGTCCTGGACGAGTCGTTGCTCACGGGCGAATCGGCGCCGGTGACCCGTTCCCCCGCAGCCGGGGCGGAGCGCGTGCTTTCGGGGACGCTGGTGCTGCAGGGCGAGGCATTGATGCACGTGACCGGCACAGGGCGATCGAGTGCCATCGGAGCCATCGGCGAGGCACTGGTGACTCTGGAGCATCCCGTCACGCGTCTGGAAACCGAGACGAACCGCGTGGTGCGGATGCTCGCTGCGTCGGGTCTCGCGGTCAGCGCCGTGGTGGCGGCGGGCTATGCCGTTGCCGGAGCGGGCTGGCTGCAGGGCACGCTTGCCGGGCTCACCCTCGCCATGAGTGTCCTGCCGGAGGAGTTCCCCGTGGTGCTGACGGTGTTCCTGGCGCTCGGCGCCTGGCGGCTCGCGCGTCACCAGGTCCTGACCCGACGTCCGAACGCCATCGAGACGCTCGGCGCCGTGAACGTATTATGCGTGGACAAGACCGGCACGCTCACTCTGAACCGGATGCGGCTCGCCGCCGTGGACGACGGCCGGTGCCGCTTCGATTTCCACGGCGACGCATTGCCGAGCGAAGGGCTGGCGGAGGCGTTGCGTTATGCGGCGCTCGCGAGCGCCGTCAATCCGTTCGACCCCATGGAGCAGGCGCTGCACGCCGCGGCGTCGCGGCTGCCGGGCGCGGCCCGCGGTGGCGTCCCGTTGCGGGAGTACCCGCTCAGCCACGCACTTCTGGCGGTCACACGCGTGTGGGAAACGGACGAAGGCGTCGTGGCTGCCTGCAAGGGCGCGCCGGAGGCGGTGCTAATGCTGTGCCGGCTCGACACCGGGCGCACGGCGGAACTCGAGAGGGCCGCCGCGGCGCTGGCGGAGCGCGGCTGGCGCGTATTGGGGGTGGCCGCGGCCCACTGTTCGGCCGGGGCGCTGCCGGTGAGCCAGCTTGGGTTCGCCTTCCGCTTCCTTGGCTTCGTGGCCTTCGAGGACCCGGTGCGTCCGGGGGTGACGGAAGCGGTGCGGGAGTGCCTTGAGGCCGGCATCCGCGTGCTGATGGTCACCGGCGACCACCGGCGCACGGCATCCGCCATCGCGGCGCAGGCGGGCCTGCCGGACCCCGAATCGGCGCTCGGCGGCGACGAACTCGACGCCCTCGGCGATGAGGCACTCCGGGAGCGGCTGCGGCACGTGAGCGTCTGCTGCCGCATCACCTCGCAACAGAAGCTCCGGCTGGTGCAGGTGTTGCAGGGAACGGGCGACGTGGTCGCCATGACCGGCGACGGCGTCAACGACGCGCCCGCGCTCAAGGCAGCGGACATCGGCATCGCCATGGGCGCACGCGGCACCGATGTGGCACGCGAAGCCGCGGATATCGTGCTCGCCGACGACGCCTTTCCCTCCATCGTGCGCGGCGTGCGCATGGGGCGGCGCATCCACGGCAACCTGACACGCGCGGTCACCTATATCATCGCGGTGCACGTCCCCATCGTGGGACTCGCTGTGCTGCCGCTGCTCGCGGGTTGGCCCCTCCTGCTCATGCCCATCCATGTGATGCTCGTGGAGATGGTCATCGACCCCGCCTGCTCCGTGGTCCTGGAAGCGGAGCCCGAGAGCGCCGACCTCATGCGCCGCCAGCCACGCCCGCTGACGGTGCGGCTGTTTTCCGCAGCCCGGGTGCGCTGGGGCCTGGCGCAGGGGCTCCTTGCCCTGCTGGCTGTGATCGGCGCATGCAGCCTCGGCGTAGCCGCCGGAAACCCTCCCGATGTCCTGCGCAGCATGGCGGTGGTGGCACTGATCCTGGCGAACCTCGCCCTGATCGACACGAACCGCACACCCCATCCGGCCGTGCAACGCAACCCCGCGGTGTGGTGGGTGGCCAGCGCCGCGGGATCCGCGCTGCTCGGCGTGATATTCGTGCCCTGGCTGCGCGCGCTGTTCCATTTGGGCGTGCTCGGGGTTTGGCCGTTCGCGGCGGCCGCGGGCGCCGCGCTCCTCGCCTCCAGCCTCCTGCGCCTGATGCGTTTCCGCCTGGGGAATCCCTGAAAATCAGCCACCGCGCTGGCGGATGATGGCAGCGCGCTCGCCCACCTTCAGACTGTCGTCCGGGTAGGTAATCACCGCGTCGCCTTCCTTGAGCCCGTCCAGCACCTCGGCGTAGAGATCGCCCCGCTCACCCACCTTCACCGGCTGTTCAACGATACGCGCATCGCGCACCAACAGGACCGCCCAGCCGTCGCCGCTCTGGAACAGTGCGCTCGTGGGCACGCGCAGGGCATCCTTCGATTCCCAGATCACGAAGCGCGCCTCGAGGCGGTAACCGTCGCCGAGGGCGAGCCACGTCTTGTCGGGGGAAACCAGGTCGACGATGACGTTGACGCGCTGTTCCTCGACGCCAAGCGACGACACCTTGGTGAAAGCCACGGGCTCGACGATGCGCACTCGGCCCTGCAGCGGCGCCTCCCCTCCCCAACGGGTGAATTCCACCCGCGTGCCGGGACGGATGCGCACCGCGTCCGAGGAGAGCACGTCCACCGCCACCTCGAGGGAATGGGGGTCGCCCACGGTGACGAGGGGCTGAGCGGAAGCCACCACGCCCTCGTCTTCGTGCTCCACCGCGAGCACCACGCCGTCCACCGGCGAAACCACCGGCACCTTCTCGCTGCCCCGCTCGCCCGCGGCATAACGCAAGGCCGCCTCCGCGGACGCGAGGTCGTATTTCGCCACGTCGATGCTGGAGCGCGCGGAGGCGAGCACCGCCGCGCTGCGGCGCGCTTCCGCGTCTGCCTGGTCGAGCGCCGCCTGGGAGACGGCGCCGGTTTGGCGCAGGGACTGCAGTCGGACGAGCTCGCGGGCGGCGTAATCGGCCCCCGCCCGCGCGGCGTCTGCGTTGGTTTCGGCGGCGTGCAGCGCCGCGTGCGCCTGGGCGACGCGCGCCTCCGCCTGGGCGCGGCTGCGCACATCCAACGCTCCCGGGGGTAGTGGTTGAAGCACGGTCAGCGTTTGTCCGGCACGCACCGGATCGCCCACGTGCAACTCGAGGCGCGGTGCATAAGCCGCCACCGGCGCGGTGACGATGTAGCGCTCCCGCACCCGCGTGCGCCCCTCCTCCTCCACACTCACGTCCATGGGTCCATGGCTGGCGGCGGTCACCGAGACCTGCACCGCCCGCGGCAGGTAGGCGTAGACGATGGCCGCGACCACGAGCAGCGCCGAGGCGGCGAGGGCGAGGCGGCGATAGAGCTTCATGGCATCACTCCCGGGTCTTGAGCACGGCCACGAGATCGAGGCGGCCGAGCCGGTGATAAACGTAGGCGCTGGAGGCGATGGCCGCAAGCACGATCACGACCGCGGCGCGCCCGAGGCTCGGGGGTTCGATCACCACCGGCACCCTGTACAGGGTCGAGGCGAGGGCGTAGGCGATGTAGGCGCAGAAGCCGTAGCCGATGGCGAAACCCGCGGGGATGGCGAGCAGGGTCAGGAGCCCAGTCTCGCCCAAGAGAATGTAGGCGATCTCCCGGTGGGTGAGGCCGAGCACCCGGAGCGTCGCGAGTTCGAAGGCTCGCTCCGAGAGCGCCACGCGGGTGCTGTTGTAGACCACGCCCACGGCGATGGTGCCAGCGAGCACAAGCATCACCGCCGCGTAGATCAGGATGTTCTCCGCCATGAGATCCTGGAAGCTCTTCATGGCCACGGCCCGGATGGTGACGCCCGCGACCCGGGGGCGCTCTTTGAGCAGCCTGTAGATGCCCTCGGCGCTGCCGGGCTCCACCCGCAGAAACATGCCGGAGATGCCCCGCTCGTCCGGCAACAGCCGGTTGAGCGCATCCAGGGCCATATAAGCGTTCATGCCAGCGAACTCGCGCACCACCCCCGCCACCGGGACCCGGACTTCCGGTCGCGCGCCTTCCAACACCTCCGCGGTGACGTAGTCACCCGGTGCGACGCCCAGGCGCCGCGCCAGGAAATCGGTGAGCAGCACTCCCGAGGGCGGCAAGCGGATCGGTCGCAAATCCGCGTCCAGCAGGTCGTTCAAGCGGCCGTCGGGCCGGTAACCCTGTAACGCGGTGCGGTAGGTGCGGTAGCCGTTGCGCAGCCGCACCGGCACCGCCCGGAGCGGTTCGGCCATGACCACGCCCGGCAGGCTGTGGAGCTCGCTCACCGCGCGCGGCGAGGTGACATCGGTGAAAGTCACGATCAGGTCCGCATGCTGGCTGCGGTTGAATTGCACGTCCACCATGTAATTCACGGCGTCGTTGAACAGACCGCCCATGGTGACGATGGCGCAGGAAAACGCCACACCCGCGAGTGTGAGCCCGGACTTCACCGGGCGGCGCGAGATGTTCCTGAGGATCATGCGCCCGCCCTGGGAGAGGAAGCGCCTGGCCCCGGCGCGCTCCAGGAGCGACTCGTGGAACACCGGCGGCGGCTCGGGATGCAGGGCCTGGGCGGGAGGCTGGCGCGCGGCGCGCAGCACCGAATTCAGGGTGCCGGCGTAGGCGGCGAGCGCGCTCACCGCGACGCCGGTCAAGGCCACCCCCGGTCGCAGCGCGAAGTGCATGTAGGGATAACGGAAGAACTCGCTGTAGATATTGGCGAGGCCGTGGGCGAGCCACGCCCCGGCGGCGATGCCGATGAGGCCGCCCAAGAGGACGATGCCGGTGACGAGCTTCAGATAATGCAGGGCGATGGCGCCGTTGCCGTAGCCGAAGGCCTTGAGGATGGCCATGGGCATGCGCTGCTGCAGGATCAAGCGGCCGAGCACCACGTTCAGCAGGAACGCGGCCACGCTCAGGAAGATGAGCGGCATGATGGTCGCCTGGGTGCGCAACTGCTTGATCTCCTCGCTGAGGTAATGGTGGGACGTCTGGTCCTCGCGGCCGATGGCCCCCACCCCGCCCCAGGGGGCGAGCACCGTGTCCAACCGGTCAATGACACCCGGCAGCGAAGCGCCCGGGGCGAGGGTGAGCACCACGTTGTTGAAGGCGCCGTCCATGCCGTAAGCGGCAGACAAGGGGCGGCGGTTCATCCACAGGATTCCGAAACGCTTGTAGTCCGGGAAGAAATCGCCGGGACGGATGAGATAGACGTACTCCGGGGACAGCACCACGCCCGTGACCGTCAGGAACTTTCGCCTGCCGTTGATGGTCGCGGCGAGGCGCGCACCGGGCTTGAGGCCCTGGGCGTCGGCAAAGGATTCGTTCACCGCCACGGTGTCGTCCTCGTCCGGCGCGGGCAGGCGGCCGGAGCGCAGATAGAGCTGATTCAGCGCGTCCCGCCGCTCCGGCAGGGTCAGGAGCATCCCGGACACCGGATCCATGAAACCCGGCACGTCCAGGTTCACGGACGCTACCACCCGCGCATCGACCCGTGCCACGCCAGGGATCTCGCGGATGCGGGCAGCGACGGCCATGGGCGCGCGCTTCAAGTCCGCGAACACGTCGGCGAAGTGCGTGCTGCGGTAGAACTCCGCCTGGGTATAGGTAAGGGAATCGATGGTGCTCCGGGAGATGATGTAGGTGGCGATGCCGCTCGCGATGACGAGAGCGATGGCGAGAGCTTGGCCGCGCATTTGCCACAGCTCGCGCAGCCACTTGCGGTCGAGCATGCTGAAGGTCACCACCTGAGTTCCCTTGCCGGGCGGCGCACGGCATTGCGCTCGATGCCGGTGATGCGGCCGTCGCTCAGGCGGATGACCCGGTTCGCCATCTCCGCGATCACCACGTTGTGGGTGATAACCACGGTGGTGGTGCCGAGATCACGGTTGACCCGCTCCAGCGCCTCCAAGACCAGGATACCGGTCTCGGAATCGAGGGCGCCGGTAGGCTCATCGCAGAGCAGCACGTCGGGGTTCTTGGCGATGGCGCGGGCGATGGCCACGCGCTGCTGTTCGCCGCCTGAGAGCTGCGCCGGGAAGTGGTCCATGCGGTCGCCGAGGCCGACGATCTCCAGCGCCCGCTCCGGCGTGAGCGGGCGCTCGGCGATCTCGGTTACGATGGCCACGTTCTCGCGGGCCGTGAGGCTCGCGATGAGGTTGTAGAACTGGAACACGAAGCCCACGTGCTCGCGGCGGAAGCGTGTGAGCTCGGCGTCGCTCGCCTGGCCGAGCTCGTGGTCCACGTAGTGCACGGTGCCGGCGGTAGGGGTATCGAGCCCGCCGAGGATATTGAGCAGCGTGGACTTGCCACTGCCGGAGGCCCCGAGCAGCACCGCGAACTCGCCCGTGTAGAGGTCGAGATCGATGCCCCGCAGGGCTTCGATGCGGATGTCGCCCACCACGTAGGTCTTGCGCAGCCCGTGGGTGCGGAACACCGCTTCGGGATCGCGTCCGATGGTTTCCGGGATGACCACCATGGGCAGTCCTTTGTCTGTCTATAGACTGGACTATAGGACCGGCCGCGGCCGAGGCCCTTGACCTAGATCACCGGGGAATGAGCCAGAGATATCAGGGAGTTACGATTGAGCGAGAAACGTGGTGCTAATGGCGTTCATGCCGAGCGCACGCCTACAGGGTCGTAGGCGGTACGACTGGATGGACCCAGGAGGTAGAGCAATGCAGGAGCAATTGCCAAGAGCAACGCAGGCGCAGTTGCCGAGCAGCTTTCACGCTGGCGGGAGAGGGATCTCTGTTGCAGTCCCGCTAGCGGACGCAGTGTCAGTGAATTTCCGCTCCGGCATGACCTCCAGGAGCTTCGCCTCGATGGCCTCGAGGTCGGGGATGTAAGGCCGCTCGTTGGCCATGCGCACCCGGTTCAGCACCGGGCCGTCCGGGAAGTCGTTCTCCGGGTCAACGGAGAGCACCGCGGAATTGACGCGCACCAAATAGGGATAGCCCTGGGTGAGGATGGCAAACAGGGGCGGGTTGATGAGCTCACCGATGGCATGGGCCACGGCGATGCGGGTGCGGTTGGCGCGCTCCGGCACTTTGCGGCCGCAGAGGCCCTCGAAGGACACCAGCGGGATCTCCTGGCCCTGCCAATTGATGAGACCGAGCAGCCAGTCCGGCGCGTTGCGCACCGGCTTGGGGCGCAGGAAGCCCGTGACCTCGGTGACGGACACCCGCGGCAGAATCATCTTGCCCCCGGCGAAGGGGATCAACAGGCTGTAGACCTCTTCGATGGCTTGCGTCTCAGCCATGCATCACCAGTTGGTGCGCTGCGGGTTGAAGCGGCCCACCAGCTCCTGGATGTTCTCCAGCAGCTCCGACTCCTGGTAGGGCTTGCCCAGGTACTTGTTGACGCCGATCTCCATGGCCCGGTTGCGGTGCTTCTCGCCGGTGCGCGAGGTGATCATGATGATCGGAATCTGCTTGAAGCGGTCGTCGTTGCGCATGTGCTGCGCCAGTTCGTAGCCGTCCATGCGCGGCATCTCGATGTCCAGCAGCATGACGTCGGGGACGGTTTCCTGCAGGGTGGCGAGCGCGTCCACGCCGTCCTTCGCGGTGATTACGCGCATGCCGTAGCGCTCCAGCAGGCGCTGGGTGACGCGGCGCACGGTGATGGAGTCGTCCACCACCATGGCGAGCACGCGGGTGTCTTCCTGCGGGGCCTCGCGCTCCTCCACCACGATCTGTTCGGTTTCCGGCAGCGCCACGCTGCGCGCGAGCGCCGTCACGTCCAAGATCAGCAGGATGCTGCCGTCGCCCAGGATGGTGGCGCCGGACAGGCCGCGGATGCTGCCCACCTGCGGGCCCACGGCCTTGACCACTACCTCGCGGCTGCCCTGCATGCCTTCGGTGATGAGCGCCACGGAGGCGTCGCCGGACCGGACCAGGAGCAGCGGGATGGCGGTGAGTTCCTCGGGGAACTGCGGCGCGCCGATACCGAGCAGCACCGAGAGGTGTTGCAGGGCGTACTGGCGGCCGCCGTAGGTGTAAACGGGGCGCTCGCTCACCATGAGCTGCTCGAGCTGGGTGCGCGGGATGCGCGCGATGGCCTCGATGGCGGGCAGCGGCACGGCATAGAGCTGCTCGGCCACCCGAACCAAGAGGCCCTGGGTGATGGACAGGGTGAAGGGCAGGCGCACGGTGAACTTGGCGCCCTGGCCTTCCGTTGAATCCATGCGCAAGGAGCCCGAGAGCTGCTTGATCTCGCTCGCCACCACGTCCATGCCCACGCCGCGGCCGGCGGACTGGGTCACCTTCTGGGCGGTGGAGAAGCCGGGCTCCAGGATGAACTGCATGATGTCCCGGTCCGAGAGGCGCTGGTCCTTGGAGGCCATGCCGAGTTCCTCGGCCTTTTTGCGGATGGCCTTGATGTTCAGGCCGCCGCCGTCGTCCATGACCTCCATCACCACTTCGGAACCTTCGCGGTGCAGCGCGATGGTGATGGTGCCGGAGGCGGGTTTCTTGCGCTGCTGGCGCGTCTTCGCGTCCTCGATGCCGTGGATCACGGAGTTGCGCAGCATGTGCTCGAGGGGCGCGAGCACGCGCTCCAGCACCTGGCGGTCCATCTCGCCCTCGGCGCCGACGAAGCGCAGTTCCACCTGCTTGCCGTCTTCGTCGGCCGTCTGGCGCACCACGCGGCGCAGGCGCTGGGCGTGGCGGGAGAAGGGCACCATGCGGGTGCGCATGAGGCCGTCTTGCAGTTCGGTGGTGACGCGCGACTGCTGCAGGAGCAGCGTCTCGGCCTCGCGGGCCTGGTTGGTCAAGAGTCCCTGGATGCTGACCAGGTCGCCCACGGACTCGGCAAGCGCGCGGGATAGCTGCTGCATGGTGGAGAACTGGTCGAGTTCCAGCGGGTCGAAGTCGGGGTTGGCGTCCGCGCCCGCTTCCTGCACGTACTGGGAGCGGATCTGCGCTTCCGTCTCGATTTCCATCTTGCGCAGCTGGTCGCGCAGGCGCGCCACCGTCTGTTCGAGCTCGCCCAGGTTGAAGTTGATGGTGGTGACCTGCTGCTCCAGGCGCGAGCGGTAGATGCCCACCTCGCCGGCGTAGTTGAGGGCGTGCTCCAGGAGGTCGGCGCGGACGCGCACCAGCTCGTACTGGATGCGCGAGCCCGAACGCCGATCGGCCTCGCCGCCGAGCGCCGCTTCCGCGGCGGCCTCTTCCTCGGCCGCCGGGGCCGGCGCTTCCTTGACGGGCAGGGAGGCCTGGCCCGGGAGGCTCGCGGTATGGTCGATGATGGGTGGCGCCGGCGGGATGGTGACGGTCTCGAACTTGTCCTCGGGCGCCTCCGGCTCCAGTTCCTGGTCCACGGTGTGGCCGTGGATGCGCTTCAGGTCCAGCACCAGGTCGCCGGCGTCGAAAATCGGCTGGTTGGCATAGGCCTGCTCCATCATGCGGTGCAGGCGATCCACGGAGCGGTTGAGGAGGATGAACATCTCCGCGGAGGCGGTGATGCGGCCGTCCACCACGTCGGTAAGCACTGTCTCCATCTCGTGAGAGAGGTCGCCCATGGGCGTCAGGCCCGCCATGCGCGCGCCGCCCTTCAGGGTGTGCAGGTTGCGCTGCAGTTGGGTCACCAGTTCCGGATCGGTCTTGTTCTGGGACCACTGGTGCATGGTGTTGTCGGTGGATTCGAGCAGCTCCGAGGCCTCTTCGAAGAAGATAGCGGCCAGGTCTGCATCGAAGTCCTTGAGGTCCGAGAGCTGCACCAGCTTGGTGGGCACCGGGGCCGCCTTCTTGGCCTTCTTCTTGGGTGCGGCAGGCTTGGCCTTGGGCGCCTCGGGCTCGGGCGGTGCTTCCGCCGGGCCGGACATGACGATCTCCTCGCCGGCGAGCTCCTGGGCGAGCTCGATGCCCGTGAGCGTGCTGGTGCCGTCGGGGCGCAGCACCTTGAGGCGCTCCATCAGCGCCTTGGGCGGCGGCAAGAGCTGGCCCGTGGCGAGCGCCTGCAGCATGGCCCGCGCCGCGGCGATCACGTCCTTCACCAGGCCAATGTTCTCGGGCGGCATCATCTGGTCCTGCTCGCGCAGGCTCGCCACGTAGCGGTGCAGCGGCTCGATCAGCATGGCCATGTTGGAGGCGCCGGCCAGCGCCGAGCTGCCGTTCAGGGTATGCAGGGCGCGTACCGCTTCCTCGTTGATGGTACGGTCGGTGATGAGCTGGGAGCGGAATTCCTCCATGGTGGCGAGGTGACTCTCTGCCTCGCGCTTGAAGATGTCGTAGAGCGTCGGGTCCATGGCGACCGCGGCGGGCAGCACCTCGACCCGCGGCATGATGACCGTGGGTTCCTCCACACCCGGCAGCGCCATGCCCACGGGGCGGATCATGGTGGGCTCCTCCGCGGGTGCAGCCGGCGCCGCGGCGGCGGCGCCCGGCAGGCCCGGCTGCTCGCCGCGGCTGAAGGCGAACGCCGCGTCCATCATGGGCTGCACGTTGACCTTGGGCGCGCTGCCCACCTCGAGCTGTTCCACGAGTTCCGGCAGGGCGGCGATGGCCATGTCGATGAGCGCGAACATGTCGTCCGTCGGCTGCACCGTCTGGTCGATGACCCGGTTGAGCATGTTCTCGAAGGACCAGGCGAACTCGCCGATGAGGCGCGCGCCGACCATGCGGCCGCTGCCCTTGAGGGTGTGGAACGAGCGGCGCAGCGTGGTCAAGGCCTCGCGGTCAGCCGGGTTGCTGCGCCAGCGCGGGAAGGTCTCGCGTAGCGAATTCATCTCCTCCTGGGCCTCTTCCAGGAAGATCTCCACGATTTCAGGGTCCACGTCCTCCGCCACCACCACCGCGGGCGCGGCCTGGGCGGGTGGCGGCGCCTTCGGCGCGGCCGGCTTCTGGGGCATGACCTTGGGAGCGGCGGCGGCCGGCACCGTCAAGGTCGGCTCCTCCTTCATGAGGGTCGGTTCGCCCGGCTCGCCCTCGGAGAGCGTGATGCCCTCGGCTTCCGGCGCTTCCTCCGACACCTCGATGTTCTCCGGCACCGGGATCTCGCTGCCGCTCTCGGTGCCCGTGCCCGAACCGGTGAACGAAGGCTCGTCCTCCTCCGGGTATTCCTGGCCGACCGGGAAGCCGAGCGCCGAGACGCAGGCTTCGGCGTTGTCCAGCATGGAGACCGGGTTGCCGCGGCCCTGCTGCACCGTCTCGAGGTAGAACTCCATGCTGACGATGGCGTCCGCCATGCGGTCGAGCTCGTTCTGCGCCGGCACGCCCTTCCCGACCAGGAGCTTCTTCAGGATGTACTGGCGCAGGCTGAGCAGGAGCGCCACCACCCGCGGCATGTCCAGGAAGCGGAAGCTCGCCTGGATCTCGCGGATGTGGTGCGGCAGGGGCTGCAGCACCTCGCGGCGCGTGGGGTCGTTGACGTATTCGACAATGGCTTCCTTGACCCGCGCCATGTTGATGATGGATTCGCGGATGACCGCCGCCTGGACCTCGCGCATGTCCGTCTGGGCCGAGGAATCCCGCGCCCCGCCCTTGCCCTCCGGGGCCACGAGTTCGGTGACGGCCTCGTCCAGGCCGGCTTCCACCTTGACGATGCCGGCCGCGATGTCCATGAGCGCGGCTTCGTCGGGCGCCTTCTTGGCGTAGAGGATCTTCTGCAGGTTCTTGCGCTGGGCGTCGAGCTCCTGGTTGAGCTCGGGCAGCCCGAGCACGGTGAGGGTGTCGCCGACCTTCTTGATGAGTTCGTCCAGGGGGCTGAGCTCGGCGGTGTCCGACTTGCCCATGCGCACGAAGATGTCGAGGGTGTCCTTGATGCGCGCGATGTCCTCGTGGATGGCGCCGGACACGGTGCGCATCAGGTTCACGTTCGGCCCGGAGAGGCTCTCGCGGGCCTCGGCGACCTCCGCCTCCTGGGGCAGGAGCTCGCCGAGCTTGAAGGAATCCTTGATGGCGAGGATGCGCTTGCCCGCCGTAGTGGCGCGGCCGATGTAATACAGCAGGTTGTTGACGAGCTCCTGGGCGGTCTCCTCGGCGGTCGCCGCCTCGCCCTGCTCCATGAGCTTCTTCATCTGGCGGTCGACCTGGCCCAGGAGCTGCTTCAGGCTCACGTCCGCCTGGATGCCGCCCTCGCGCAGGCCCTCGATGATTCCGCCCACGATCCACCAGAGCTCGAACACGCCCGGGGTGGTGGCGGCCTGCTCCAACTTCTCGGCGGAATCGGCCAGCACCGCCAGGTGCTTGTCAGCGTCGTCGCCCTTGTACCAGCCTAGCAGCGCCGCCTGGAACTTGGGGCGCATCTTGGCGGCGAGCCCCTTGATGTCCACCGCCTTGGCAGGCTGCGTCTGCGCCGCCATGCTAGCGGTGCTGCGGCCGGCCAGATTGTAGGCGAACAGCGTGCTCTCCGAGAGCAGGGGCTGCTTGCGCACGGTACGCAGGTCGTTCAGGAGCGAGAGCAGAGCCAGCGGCATGTCACGCCGGCCGCCGATGACGCGCTCCAGGTAGTCCGGGAGTTGCAGCATGGCGCGCATCAGCACTTCGAAGGCGGCGTCGTTGCGCGCCACCTCGCCCGAGTCGAAGCCGCGCACCACGGCTTCCATCTCCTCGGCCAGCATCGCCGCGCCATAGACCTCGACGATGCGCAGCGTGCCCTGCACCTGGTGCAGGAGCTCAAGGCACTGGGTCAGGGCTTCCTTGTCGTCGGCCTTCTCGACATAGGTTTCGAGCGCTTGGCGCGCGCGCACCAGCGTGTGATCAAGTTCGTTCTTGATCCACAGCAGCGAGTCTGACGCGACCTGGCTCATGGCTGCCTGACGTCTCCCCTGCCTGCGCCGCTCAGGCCGCCTGGTCCGGACGCATCACCAGGGTCTCCTGGCTGCGGTTGCTGGGCAGTTTGAAGCCGGCGACCGACTTTCTCATCTCAGTGGCGAGCGCGGCGAGCTTGCCTACGCTCACGGCCGTGGCGTTGGTGCCCTCGGTGGTCTGCGCGGTGATCTCGCGAATCACGTTCATGGTGCGGGACACCTCGCCGGCCGTGTGCGCCTGCTGGCGGGCGGCGTTGGAGATGCTCTGCACCAGCGTGGCGATGTGGTTCGCCACCTTTTCTATTTCGTCCAGTGCGGAACCGGCGTTTTCAGCGAGCTGCGCTCCGCCCACCACGCCCGCGGTCGATTGCTCCATGGAGATGACCGCTTCGTTCGTGTCGGTTTGAATGGTCTTCACCAGCGCTTCGATCTGCCGCGTGGCGTTGGCGGAACGTTCTGCGAGGCGTTGCACTTCGTCCGCCACCACCGCGAAACCGCGGCCCGCTTCGCCGGCCATGGATGCCTGAATGGCCGCGTTCAAGGCCAGGATGTTCGTCTGTTCCGCGATGTCGTTGATGAGTTCAACGATGTCGCCGATTTCCTGCGAGGATTCGCCGAGTCGCTTGATGCGCTTCGAGGTTTCCTGAATCGTTTCACGAATCGAGTTCATGCCGTCGATCGTGCGGCGCACCGCTTGGCCGCCCTTGTGCGCGATTTCCACGGACTGCGCGGCCACCTTCGCCGAGCGTTCGGCGTTGGCGGACACCTGTTCGATGGACTTCGCCATCTCGGTGATGGACTGCGAGGCGGTGTTGATCTGCTTCGACTGGTTCACGGAGGCTTCGGCGAGGTGGGTGGTGGTCGCCTGCGTCTGGCGGGCGGCGGCGTCCACCTGCACCGCAGTGTCGTTGATGGTCGCCACCAGGCCGCGCAGCGCCTCGAGGGCGTAGTTGATGGAGTCCGCGATGGCGCCGGTGATGTCCTCGGTCACGGTCACTTGCACGGTGAGGTCGCCGTCGGCCAGGGAACCGAGTTCGTCCAGCAACCGCAGAATGGCCTGCTGGTTTCGTTCGTTGGTCTCCTGCTGCATCTGGGCCGCGCGCCGGGCATCGCCGCCGAGCACGTAGCGCCACAGCACCAGGAGCAGCCACAGCACGGCCAGGCCGAACAGCACGTAGCCCACGGAGGGCCTCCAGATGCGTTCGCTTACGTTGCGCTCGTAGCTGGTGCTGATGGCCTGGGCGTTGGTGAGGAGCTGGTCGCTCAGGTCGTGGATGGTGCCGTTGGCCTTGGCCACGCTGGTCAGGAGGCCGATCATCGGCGTCAGGGAATTCAGGTTGTTGTTGAGGGCGTTGAACCGCGCGTTCACCTGCTGCAGCAGCGGCAGAAGCGCGGAGTCGGTCACGGGCGAGAGCCCGAGTTGCGGATTCCCATCCAGCATGCCGCGGGTGATGCGGGTGAAGGCCTGGATGCTGTCCGGCAGCTCCTGGGCCACCGCCGAGATGTCGCCGTGGCCGCCGGTGGTCAGCAGGTTCACGTCGCGCAGGATTACCTGGCCGTAATAGCCCTGCTTGGTTGCGTAATAAACCATGTTGCGGCCGCCGTTGCGCTTGTTGGCTTCGTCGGCGAAGGCGTCCCAGGCCTTCAAGAGGTCCGGCATGGTCTGGCGGATGCCGGCGGCGGACTGGTTCGCCACCAACAGCTGGTCCTTGGCCGAGAGCACCGTCTGCAGGGCGGTCTTCACCTGGGACCACTGGCTCTGGAGCACGTTCAATTCCGACAGCACCTCGCCCGTGGCGGCGGGCATCAGCGTCTGCGGGTCGCCGTTGCCCATCAGGTTGATGCTGTTATCGAACTGGTCGCGCGAATTGGCGAGCTGCTGGAACGCGTCCTGGTTGCCGGCCACGGCTTCGTCCGCGGCGCGCACGACGCTCTGGGAAATCAGCGACTGCTGCGAGGCGAGATTGCGGAATTCCTTGTCGCGGGTGGCGTACAGGCCCACCTGCACGGAGTTCCACACCGCCAAGCCCAGCGACGATGCGAACAACAACAGCAGGACCACCAGGGGTGTGTTGGATCGCTTCTCGTTATCGGCCATATAGGTTCACCCTACGATTTATGGAGCCTGTATCCGCACATCCCAAGGCGCGCGTGCGGCTCAGTCCGCGCGCCATGATCTGTCACCGCGAAGCCTGCAGGAACACGGCGCTCTCTACGAGCCCGTGCAGACCCAGCACGCCCCAAACTTCTTCATCCGTCCCGTAGGCACCGGACAGGAACGGCGTCATGCCCGGCAGCGTCTCCGGCATCACCTCGGCCTTGTCGGAGGCGATGAAGCGGCGGAAGCCGCGCACCTCATCCACCAGCAAGCCCGCGGGAATGTCCCCGTGGTTCACCATCAAGACGCGCGTCGAACGCCCGATGGGCGTCGCCTCGCCGCCGAAGAAGGCGCCCAGGTCCGTGATCGGCAGCAACTGGCCGCGCACGTTGGCGAGGCCGAGCAACCAGGGCTTGGCGCCGGGCAGCGCGGTGACGCCGGGCCACACCAGCACTTCGCGCACTTCCTGGCGTGCCGCCACGAGGCGCGTCTTGCCCACGCGGAAACCCACGCCCACCCATTCCTCCTGCTGCGCCGCTTCCTGACCGCGGCCCGAGGCGGCGATGCGGCTGCGCCGCTCGAGTTCCTGCAGGAGCTCGAAGGGGCGTTCGCGGAGTTCGAGGAGCGCGCTTGCCATGGCTTATCCCGCGATCACTTCCTTGATCTTGTCCACCAGCTGCTTCTCGGTGACCGGCTTCGGCAGGTAGGCCACGGCCCCCTGACGCATGCCCCAGATCTTGTCGGTCTCCTGGTCCTTGGTGGTGACCATCACCACCGGGATGCGGGAGGTGTCCGGATCCTTGGAGAGCTGACGCGTGGCCTGGAAACCGCTCATGCCCGGCATCACCACGTCCATGATGATGGCGTCCGGCTTCTCGGCCTTGGCCTTTTCGATGCCTTCTTCGCCGCTCTCCGCGGTAATGGTGCTGAAGCCGTTCTTCTCCAGCCACGTCTTTAGCACATGCACCTCGGTCGGCGAGTCGTCAATGATGAGCACGGTCGACATAACTACTTCTTCCTCTGTTGCGCGACGCCCGGCTCCACCCGGGCGCCTGAAATCAGGCGGACTTCCGCACGTGGCGGTGTATCGCGCCCACCAGTTCGTCTTTCGTGAAAGGCTTGGTCAGATACTGCTCGGAGCCGACGATGCGGCCGCGCGCGCGGTCGAACAGGCCGTCCTTGCTGGACAGCATGATCACCGGGGTCGCCTTGAAATTGTGGTTGTGTTTGATGAGCGCGCAGGTCTGGTAGCCGTCCAGGCGCGGCATCATGATGTCCACGAAGATGATGTCCGGCTTGTGATCGGCGATCTTGGAAAGCGCCTCGAAGCCGTCCACGGCCGTGACCACTTCGCATCCCTCCTTGGACAGCAACGTCTCCGCCGTCTTGCGGATCGTCTTGCTATCGTCGATCACCAGGACCTTGAGTCCCTGGAGACCGCCATCCGGATTATCGCTAGCCACCGTCACCTCCGCGCATACACCCCTTGCCGCCGCGCCGAGGCGGGGCAGCCTTGACATATTATGCCTATGGGGCCGGGCCGAAGTCCCCGTTTTAGGGCCAATGCCTGGGCCTCACGGCTCACTGTCAAAACTTGGACTTCGAGCATAATATCCGCGCTTAATCCCTTGAATGCAATAAATTTCAGCACCGGGCGGACCACCCGCCCGGGACCCGGAGGGGACAGGTAAACATGGCCAAAAGCCGCCCCATTTCCCTGGGGGTCGTCATGGACCCCATCGGGTCCATCAAGCCCGCCAAGGACAGCACCCTCGCCATGCTGTTGGCGGCCCAGGCGCGGGGCTGGCGGCTCTCCTACATGGAGCAGGCCGACCTGTATCTGGCCCAGGGCCAAGCCCGGGGGAGACGCCGTTCCCTCAAGGTCCAGGATGACCCGGAGGACTGGTACAGCCTGGACGGCGAGGAGGATGGCGCGCTCAAGGACCTGGACCTGGTCTTGATGCGCAAGGACCCGCCCTTCGACATGGAATACGTCTCCAGCACGTACATCCTGGAGCGGGCCGAGGCGGACGGGGTCACGGTGGTGAACCGCCCGCAGGCGCTTCGGGACGCGAACGAGAAGGCCTTCACGGCCTGGTTCCCCCAGTGCTGCCCGCCCACGCTCATCACCCGCGATATGGGCCGCATCCGCGGCTTCCTCGCCGAGCACAGGAAGATCGTGGTCAAGCCGCTCGACGGCATGGGCGGCGTGATGGTGTTCGTGCTCGAGCAGGGGGATTCCAATACCTCGGTGGTGCTGGAAACCCTGACGCAACTGGGCCAGAAGCTCGCCGTGGCGCAGAAGTACATCCCCGAGATCAAGGCCGGCGACAAGCGCATCCTGCTCATCGACGGGGAACCCGTGCCCTACGCCCTCGCACGCGTGCCGGCGCCGGGTGAGTCCCGCGGCAATCTGGCGGCGGGCGGCACCGGCGTCGGGGTCCCGCTCACGGAACGCGACCGCTGGATCTGCACACAGGTGGCGCCGGTGCTGAAGGACAAGGGCCTCAGCTTCGTGGGGCTGGACGTGATCGGCGACTGGCTCACGGAAATCAACGTCACGAGCCCCACCTGCATCCGCGAACTGGACAAGATCTACAAGCTCGATATCGCCGGTGACCTCATGAACGCCCTGGCGAAGAAGCTCAAGCCGTGAACGCGGTGGTGCGCGCCCGCCGCCCCCTGCCCCGCGGCACCCTGGAGTCGCCGGCAGTCACGGCGCGCGACCGGCTGGTGACCACGCTGTTCTTCGCCGCGCTCATCCACGGCGTGGTGATCCTCGGCATCACCTTCACGCCGGACAAGCCGTCCGGCAGCGCGACCCTCGAGGTCACCATGGTGCAGACGCGCAGCGTCTCGCCGCCTTCCGAAGCCGACTACATCGCCCAGGCGAACCAGCGGGGCGAAGGCAACACCAAGGAACTGGTGCGGCCGGAAAGCCCGCTTTCCATGCCCGCGGCTCTGAACAACAAGGGGCGCCCGGAGGCGCCGGACTTGTTCGACAACGCGGGGCTGAACGCGACCCCCGGCCGGGACCAGGACGCCAGGAGCGGCAACAACCCCGATGGGGCGGCCGCCGTCACCACCACGGCGCTCACCGGGCGGACGGCGAACGCGCGCTCCGCCGCACCCATGAGCGTGCAGCCGGAGGTGATGGTGGCGCGGCTCCTCACGCCCGGCGACGATGCGCTGATGCCGAACGAGGACGGCCTCGAGTTGCCCCAGGCCACGAGCCCGGATCCGCGCATCGCCTTCGTCTCGGTGAACGCCCGCGAGTCCCGCTTCGCGCCCTACCTCGACGCCTGGCGCCGCAAGGTAGAGCACATCGGCAACCTGAACTTCCCGGCGGAGATCCGCGCCAAGCATCTCTCGGGCTCACTGGCGCTCGAAGTCGCAGTGAACGCGGACGGCAGCATCCGCGGCCTCAGCCTCAACCAGCCCTCCGGACAACCGGTGCTCGACGATTCGGCGCTGCACATCGTGCAGATGGCGGCACCGTTCGCGCCGTTCCCCGCCAATATCAAGCGCGACACCGCAGTGTTGAGTTTCGTTTACGTCTGGCGCTTCAACGGCGGCAAGCTCCGCACCGGCGTCAGCTCCGCCCAAGCCATTAATAAGTAAGGATGATTTGTGTCGTGCGTGCGGGGTGAGATACTACCCGCATGGCTCAAGACTTCTTGACCAACCAGTTTCTGGTGGCCATGCCCGCGTTGGAAGACCCAAACTTCCGCGAGAGCGTGACCTTCATCTGCGAGCACAATGCCAAGGGCGCGCTCGGCATCGTCATCAACCGGCCCATGAACGTGGTGCTGGACGACATACTGAAACAGCTCTCGCTCACCGCCCAGGACCGCGCCACGGCCGCGACGCCGGTCTACCTCGGCGGTCCGGTGCAGCCGGAGCGCGGCTTCGTGATCCATGAGCCGCCCGGCCAATGGGAAGCGACGCTGAAGGTGGGCGACTCCCTCGGGGTCACCACCTCCCGCGACGTGCTCGCGGCGATGGCCGAGGGCAAGGGACCCCAGCGGAGCTTCGTAGCCTTGGGGTACGCCGGCTGGACCGCGGGCCAGCTGGAGGAGGAGCTCAAGAGCAACTCCTGGCTCTCGGCTCCCGCCGACCCGCATATCATCTTCGACACGCCGGTGGAACAACGCTGGCAGGCGGCCGCGCGCCTCATCGGCGTGGACCTGTCCCTGCTATCGGACGACGCCGGCCATGCCTGATAGCCCGCCGCAGACCGCCCTCGGGTTCGATTTCGGCTTGAAGCGCATCGGCGCCGCCGTGGGCCAGAGCCTCACGGGGAGCGCCTCGCCACTCGGAATCGTGGCGGTACGCGGCGGCGAGCCGGACTGGGAGGTCATCGCCAAGCTCATCCGCGAATGGCGGCCTGCATACCTGGTGGTGGGTCTGCCCTATAATATGGACCTAAGCGAGCAAGACATGACGCAGAAAGCCCGCCACTTCGCCCAAGCACTCTCCGAACGCTTCCCATTGCCCGTGCACACCGTGGATGAACGCCTGTCTTCCCGCGAGGCGGAAGCGCAGCTCAAGGAGCGGCGCCAGCAAGGCCGGCGCCGCATCACCCGCGAGGACATCGATGCCTCGGCCGCCTGCGTGATCCTGGAGAGCTGGTTCAATTCCCAGCGCGGCGAACGCCGCGCATGAGCGCCGCGCAGTTCGCTCTCAACGGCCGCCTGCAACACCTCCTCACTTTGGAAGGCGTGGATCGCGCCGCACTCACGGCGCTCCTGGACGCGGCGGAGAGCTTCCGCACCCGGCCCGGGGAGACCCCGCGCCGCCACGATGCGCTCTCCGGTCGCACGGTGGTGAACCTGTTCTTCGAGCCCAGCACCCGCACCCGCTCTTCCTTCGAACTCGCGGCGCGCCGCCTCGGCGCGGACGTACTGAATCTCGAGATCGGCGCCTCCTCCGCGGTGAAGGGCGAATCCCTCGAAGACACCCTCTACACCCTGGAAGCCATGAACGCGGATGTGTTCGTGGTGCGCCACAAGGAGCCGGGCGTGCCGGCCCTGCTCGCGAAGCATGCCGCGTCGCACGTGCACGTCTTGAATGCCGGTGAGGCACACCTCTCGCATCCCACCCAGGGACTTCTGGATGCCCTCACCATCCGGCTGCATAAGCCAGACTTCGCTTCCTTGAGCGTCGCCATCGTGGGCGACATCAAGCATTCCCGTGTGGCGCGCTCGGCGGTCCAGGCCCTGAGCACCCTCGGCACCCGCGATATCCGGCTGGCCGGACCCAGGTCGCTGCTGCCGAAGAAAAGCGAGCTCAAGGGAGAACTCTTCAGCGACGCCGACCAGGCCGTGGCCGGCGCCGACGTGGTGATGATGCTGCGCATCCAGAAGGAGCGCATGAAGAAAGCCGCCGTGCCGAGCGCCAGCGCTTACTTCAAGCGCTACGGCCTGGACGCGAAACGCCTGAAGAAAGCCAAGCCCGACGCCCTGGTGATGCACCCCGGCCCCATGAACCGCGGCATCGAGATCGCGGCGGACGTGGCGGACGGGCCCCAATCGGCCATCCGCGAGCAGGTGGCGAACGGCGTGGCGGTGCGCATGGCCGTGCTGCAGAGTTTCTACAACTCATGAAACACCCCGAACACCGCGGCAGCATCTTCCTGGAGGATGCGGAGATATTGGCGCACGAACATTTCGCCGGCGAGCAGCACGTGTTGCGCCTGAAGGCTCCGCGTTGTGCCGCGAAAGCGCTCCCGGGTAGCTTCGTGCACTTGAGCTGCGATGCGGCACTGCCCATGCGCCGGCCCATGTCCATCATGCGCGTGTCGGCCGAGGACGGCTGGGTGGAATGCCTCTACAAGGTGGTGGGCGAAGGCAGCCGGCTGCTCTCGCAACGCCACAAGGGCGACGTACTCTCCTGTCTCGGTCCCATCGGCAAGCCCTTCGTGCTCCATCCCGACAGGCCGCGGCCGCTGCTCCTGGGCGGCGGCGTGGGCATCCCCCCCATGGTGTTCATCGCGGACGCGCTCCGCGCCGACACACGCGCCCAATGGAAGCCGCTCGTCCTCATGGGATCCGAGGTGCCCTTCCCCTTCAAGACGCGCCCCTCCACTATCCTGGTGCCGGGCATGCCGGAAGGCGTCATCGGCTGCATGCCGCTCATGGAGGACTGGGGATTCCCGAGCCGCCTCGCGAGCAAGCAGGGCTACGCCGGCTGCTTCGACGGCTTCATCACGGACCTCGCCCGCGCCTGGCTCAAGACCCTGGACCAGAATACGCTCGCGGAAGTGGAAATCTTCGCCTGCGGCCCCACGCCCATGCTCAAGGCGGCGGCAGCGCTCGCCCAGGAGTTCGACATCCCGAGCCAGGTGTCGCTGGAGGAATTCATGGCCTGCGCCGTGGGCGGCTGCGCCGGCTGCGCGGTCGAGGTGCGCGCCCCCGAGGGCCCCGCCATGAAACGCGTGTGCGTGGACGGCCCGGTGTTCAATGGGGCCGCAGTCTTTCCGACAAACTGAATTGCGTGGAATCCGGAAATAAACAAGGCGCCGAAAGGCGCCTTGTTCTTTAGTGTTTTAGCCTGTCGTTCAGGGTAGGGCCACCGGAATGCCGGACAGGTTCGGATACCAGTGCGTCAACATCTCTTGGAAAGACTTCCAATCAAAAGCTTGAGCGGTACGCACTTCGGTGCCGTAGACTCGCGGGCCGATGTTTCCGCTGTAAGAGACCTTACCCTCCGTTACCTCGAAGCAAGCTCCATTTCCGGGGTCTTTTTGAGTAATGCGCCATACACCGTAATGGATTGATACAACGCAGTATTTACCTGTCGGCACCTTGTAAACGAATAATGATATGCCCTTTTGCACGCTCTCCATGACAATGGACGGTGCATGGCTGTTGTCGGGCGAGTCGATAGTGATGCTGTCCAGCGGGTCCAAGGTGTCGATCACCACGGCTGCGATGCCCTGCCCGGGCTGCAGCTTTACCGCTTGATCGGGTTTCACCATGTCCACGCCGCAGCCCGTCAACAACACGGTCAAGGCCGACACGATGACGGGTCTGAACCGCGCAGTATTCACGGTGCCGATCATGGTCAGTGTATCAGTGAGAGTTGCCCGACTTGGCCGTATCCGACGGTGGCTTGGCGGCATCGGGGCCGATGTATTTGTCGAAGAATGCCAGCAAGCGTTTATAGAGCTCAATGACGTGATCCTGATTCCGGAAACCGTGGCCTTCGTTAGGTTCGTACATGAGTTCGTACTTTATATCAGCTTTATCCAGAGCTGCCATCATGTTCTTGGCGTGGTCAGGTACGACACGGAAATCCGCGCCGCCATAGATGATGAACAAAGGCAGTTTGAGCTTGTCGGCGTTGTAGGCCGGCGACTCGCGCTTGCGTTCTTCCATGTCCGTACCAAGATAGACATCCATGGCATGGACTCCACCGGCGAAGTGCGAAACATCTCCCTCCTCGCCCAATAGAGTCAAGTCATAAGCCCCAACGTAGCCCACGGCGCACTTATACAGGTTCGGGTAGCGGATAGGGTTCTCAAAAGCCGCATAACCGCCGTAGCTGGCTCCATAGATGCAGACTCGATTTGGGTCCGCATACCCTTGCTTAATAGCCCAGGCAACGCCATCGGCCAAATCGTCCTGCATGGTGCTGGACCAATGACGATAGCCCAATTGTTGCAACTTGAGGCCATAACCGCCAGAGCCGCGATAATTGAGTTGCAGCACTGCATATCCGTGACTAGCGAAGAATTGGGGCTCTGGGTAGATGGAACTGAATCCCCATACGTCCCTTATAGTATGCGGTCCGCCATGGGGATTCACGATAAGCGGCAAGTTCTTGCCAGAGGAACTCGGCGGCAAAGTCAGGTAGCCATGCAATACGACACCATCACGCGCGGTAAAGGTGATGGGCATCATGCTCGGCATCGTGTCGGGATCAATCTCCGGTTTTGATGCGAACAGGAAATTCGCCTTGTTGGTCTTGGTATCAAATAGGTAAAAATCACCGGGATTGCGGTCGCTCGAGACCAACAGCATCAGGATGCTATGGTCGCGGGTTGCACTGGTGATCTCCACTTCCTGTCCGTCAAAAGCCTGATACAAGGCGGTCAAATATTGGGCCTTCAAGTCGCTGGAATCGATGACATGCAACTGAGGTAATCCAGGCATCGTCTGAACGGCAACGAGGCTGCGCATTCCCTTGTCATCCTTGAAAGACCAAACCACTCCGTCCTCGTCAAAATTGAAGTCCCATCCATTGATGTCGAAATTCGCATCTTCAAACAGAGGCTTCTTCTCCAAGGTATCGGGATCCACGAGATACAGCCCCATGGTCGAATCTTTGGTGCGACCCAGCCAGTAAAAATGCTTCTCATCCGGTGCAAAGCCCACAACCCTGGACTCCACCTGAGCGGGGTCTTCGCCCCTATACAGGGTGCTGAGATTCTTCCAATCGAATGAATCACCGTCCGCACGATAGAAAAGCACCGCATGGCCATCGCCGTCGTCACCCCAGGTCATGCGAATGTTCCCGTCCTGGTCCGCCATCAATGACCCCGTCGCTTCGTCTCCTTGCGCGACCTGACGGATGTCTCCGGTATAAATGTCGAGTTTGTAGGCTTTAGGGGTCTGTCGGTAATAACTCCCTTCCCGGATGTTGCCCTTGAACAGAACATGCTTGGGATCCCTGTCAGGGTCGAGATAAATAAGCCCACCGTAGTACACATCGGTATTGACCGATCTCTGCATGTGTGTGTTCTGTTCCTCGGGATGATAAGGCAACAGTTGGCGCTTTTTGGTGCCGTCCACATTGATTGCGTACAGATCTCCGTCCGGAAGTGGGCTATCGAAGCTCCCGGTTTGGGTCGCAGTTGCCACCAGGACTCGCTCGTCGTTCGCCCACCAAAAATTGAGCACGGACTGATCGCCTTTCAACCAGAAACTTGCTTTCGCCTTCATGTCGCTGAGACTGACGATGGCGAGAATGTTTTTCTCAAGCCCCGTCTTTTCGTTTGCCACGGCCATAGCCAGGTACTTGCCGTCGGGTGAAATCTTAGCGGCGGAAACCTTGGCGTAGGTGAAGAAAGCCTCCGCTGGCACAGCCGCGGAACTGTCGGCAAATATGGTTGGCGCAGCCGTGCAGAGCGCAAGGCCCAAGAGCAATTTTCTTAACATGCGATACCCCAATATTTCGTATGGATCCGTCTAACCGAAGTTGATCTTCGCTTCGAGGTTGGCGCGGGAGTCGGCGTTCTTGAGCGCCTCCTCGAGGTCGATGCGGCCTTCCTTGTAGAGCCGGTGCAGGGCCTCGTCGAAGGACTGCATGCCGCCCTCCGGACTCTCCTCCATGGCTTCGCGGATGGAATCGATCTGGCCTTTCAGAATCAGGTCGGCGATATGCGGGGTGTTGAGCATGACCTCCACCGCCGCCACGCGCTTGCCGTCCTTGCCGATAACCAGGCGCTGGGAAATGATGGCGCGCAGGTTGAGCGACAGGTCCATGAAAAGCTGCTTGTGCAGTTCCTGCGGGAACATGTTGACGATGCGATCCATGGTCTGGTGCGCGTTGTTGGCGTGCAGCGTCGAGATGGCTAGGTGGCCGGTGCCGGCGAGCTCGATCGCCGCCTCCATGGTCTCGCGGTCGCGGATTTCGCCGATGAGGATCACGTCCGGCGCCTCGCGCAAGGAGCTCTTGAGCGCGTTGGCATAGGACAGGGTGTCCTGCCCCACCTCACGCTGGTTCACGATGGACTGGATATTGGGGTGGCTGAACTCGATGGGATCCTCGATGGTGAGGATGTGCCCCGCCTGGCTCTCGTTGCGGTGGTTCACCATGGCAGCGAGCGTGGTGGACTTGCCGGAACCCGTGGAACCCACCATTAGCAGCAGGCCGCGCTTGTGCAGGATCAGGTCCTTCAGGATCGGCGGCAGCTTCAGGCTCTCGAACTTGGGGATGGAGGACGGGATGTAGCGCAGCACCATGGCCACCTGGCCGCGCTGCACGAACACGTTCACGCGGAAGCGGCCCACGCCCTCCTCGGCGATGGCGAAGTCACATTCGTGCTTCACCTCGTAGGATTTGCGCTGCTTCTCGCTCATGATGCCGTAGGCGGCGGCCTTCACCATCTCGCCCGTCAGCAGGGTCTTGCCCACCGGCACCTGCTTGCCCTCGATCTTGATCTTCACCGGCGAGTTGCTGGTGAAGTAAAGGTCGGAGGCGTTCTTCTCCACCATGAGCTTGAGGTAGGGACTAAGGTCCATGGTCTGCTTCCGTCGTAGGTCGTTCTAATCAAGGCGCCGCAGCGAGGCGGCGCGCACCCCTGGATAGTCTGCGTACGCTCTCAGATCTTCTGGCCCTTGCCCGGATCGACGAGCTGCATCGCGTCGATGCCCTCATCGATGGGGGGCTTCTCGCGCTTGCTCTCCAGCTTGATCCGGAGGCGCAGTTCGTTCTGCGAATCGGCGTTGCGGATCGCCTCCTCGTAGCTGATGTTGCCCGCTTCGTAATGGTTGAACAGCGCCTGGTCGAAGGTCTGCATGCCGAGCTGGGTGGACTTGGCCATGATTTCCTTGATCTGTGCCACCTCCCCTTTGAAGATTAGGTCCGAGATCAGGGGCGAGTTGAGCATGATCTCCAGCGCCGCCACGCGGCCCTTGCCGTCGGGTTTCTTGATGAGGCGCTGGGAGATGATGCCTTTGACGTTGAGCGACAGGTCCATCAGCAGCTGCGTGCGGCGCTCCTCGGGGAACAGGTTGATGATGCGGTCCAAAGCCTGGTTAGCGCTGTTGGCATGCAGCGTGGAGAGGCAGAGGTGGCCGGTCTCGGCGAACTGTACCGCGTGCTCCATGGTCTCGCGGTCGCGGATTTCACCGATCAGGATCACGTCCGGCGCCTGGCGCAGGGTGTTCTTGAGGGCGATTTCCCAGGAATCGGTGTCCACACCCACCTCGCGCTGCATGATGATGCAACCGAGATGCGGGTGCACGTATTCGATGGGGTCCTCGATGGTGATGATGTGGCCCTTGGTGTTCTTGTTGCGATGGCCGAGCATGGCCGCGAGCGAGGTGGACTTGCCGGAGCCCGTGCCACCCACCATGATGACGAGGCCGCGTTTCTCCATCACCACGTCCTTCAGGACGGGCGGCAGCCCCATCTTGTCGAAGTCCGGGATCTCGCTGGTGATGGTACGCAGCACGGCGCCCGCGCGGCCCTGCTGCACGAAGGCGTTGACGCGGAAGCGCCCGATGCCCGGCGGATTGATGGCGAAGTTGCATTCCTTGCTGGCGTCGAACTCCTTGGTCTGCCGGTCGTTCATGATGGCGCGCACCAGCATGGCGCTCTGGTCCGGCGAAAGCGGCTTGTCGGTGACCGGCGTGATCTGGCCGTCCACCTTCATGGCCGGCGGGAACCCGGCGGTGATGAACAGGTCGGAGCCCTTGCGGCTGACCATGGCCCGCAACAGATCCTGCATGAATTTTATGGCTTGATCTCTTTCCATTACTTACGCTCCGCTCGCCTTCAGGGCGCGCGCTTCAGTTGAAGAGTTCCTTCTGGGTCGCCTTGCCGCGCGCCTCTTCCTTGGTGATGATGCCCTTGCGGATCATGTCCTGGAGGTTCTGGTCCAGGGTCTGCATGCCGTACTGCTGGCCGGTCTGGATGGCCGAGTACATCTGCGCGATCTTGTTCTCGCGGATCAGGTTGCGGATGGCGCCGGTGCCGATCATGATCTCGTGGGCCGCGGCGCGGCCGCCGCCGATCTTCTTCAGCAGCGTCTGCGAAATCACCGCGCGCAGCGACTCGGAGATCATGGACCGCACCATGTCCTTCTCGGCCGCCGGGAACACGTCCACGATGCGGTCGATGGTCTTGGCGGCGGAGCTCGTGTGCAGCGTGCCGAACACCAAGTGGCCCGTCTCGGCGCCGGAGAGCGCCAGGCGGATGGTTTCCAGGTCGCGCATTTCGCCCACCAGGATGCAGTCCGGGTCCTCGCGCAGCGCCGAGCGCAGGGCCTCGTTGAACCCGAGGGTGTCGCGGTGCACTTCGCGCTGGTTGATGAGGCACTTCTTGGACTCGTGCACGAATTCGATGGGGTCCTCGATGGTGAGGATGTGGCCGAACTCGTTCTCGTTGATGTAGTTGATCATCGCCGCGAGCGTGGTGGATTTGCCGGAGCCTGTGGGCCCGGTGACCAACACGATGCCACGCGGATTGTCGGAGATGTCCTTGAAGATGGCGGGCGCGTTCAGGTCCTCCAAGGAAAGGATCTTGGACGGAATGGTGCGGAACACGGCGCCGGAGCCGCGGTTCTGGTTGAAGGCATTGACGCGGAAGCGGGCAAGGCCGGGGATCTCGAACGAGAAGTCGCACTCCAGGAACTCTTCGTAGTCTTTGCGCTGCTTGTCGTTCATGATGTCGTACACCATGTCGTGCACGTCCTTGTGTTCCAGCGCCGGCATGTTGATGCGGCGCACGTCGCCGTCCACGCGGATCATGGGTGGCACGCCCGCCGACAGGTGCAGGTCGGAAGCCTTGTTCTTGACGCCAAAGGCGAGCAGTTGCGAGATATCGGCTGGCATTATCGTTGTCCCCTGGGCTTTTGGACGCTTCAGACACCCCGCCGGTCCTGACGTGGCGGGCAGGCGGGCTTAGAGTATAACGGACTCATTTTGCATGCATATCTATGCTTCCCCCTCTATAAGGAGAGCCTCCCTGGAACCCGTGGCCACCCATCTCGCCGCCGTCCGCACACGCATCGCCGCGGCGGCGGCGCGCGCCGGGCGCGACCCGGCGGGGATACGCCTCGTGGTCGTGAGCAAAACCCAGCCGGCCGGCACGATCCTGGCCGCCGCGGAGGCGGGCCAGGTGGATTTCGGCGAGAACTACCTGCAGGAGGCGCTGCCGAAGCTGGATGCGCTCGCCGGGCGGCCGTTACAGTGGCATTTCATCGGCGCGTTGCAATCCAACAAGACCCGTACGGTGGCGGAGCGCTTCCACTGGCTTCACACGCTGGACCGGGAAAGCCTCGCCCGGCGGCTCTCGGACCAGCGCCCGGCCGCGCTGCCCCCGCTGCAGGTCTGTCTGCAGGTGAACGTTTCCGGGGAGTCCAGCAAGGGAGGCGTGGCGCCGGAGCGCGTGGCGGAACTGGCGCGGGCCGTGGTGGCCCTGCCGCGCCTGAAGTTGCGCGGCCTCATGACCATCCCGGCGCCGGCGAAGAACCCGGAGGCGCAACGTGCGCCGTTCCGGCAGCTGCGGGGAATGCTCGAACGATTGAATGCGGAAGGACTCGGGCTGGACACGCTCTCCATGGGCATGACGGACGACATGGACGCCGCCATCGCCGAAGGCTCGACGATGGTTCGCATCGGGACGGCCATTTTCGGTCCACGTGGACCGAAAATGGCCTAGTACATCTAAAGCTTAGCCTGAAAAATCCATCTCTGGATTTTTCAGGCTCGGCGAGTCCGGCACAGGCCCGGACTCGCCTCCGCCGAAGCAAGCACAAGGCGCTTGCTTCGCGTGCAGTGCGTCCCTGCACTACAAATATCCTATGTTTTACGTTGATGCAGTATGCTTGCCACCAGCTAGAGGGAGATCAGAGTGCTCGAAGACTTGCGCATCGCCTTCATCGGTGGCGGCAACCTGGCGCGCAGCCTGGTGGGCGGGCTCGTGGCCAAGGGCTGCAAGCCGGGACGCATCAGCGTCTCCGATCCGAGTCCCGAGCCGCGCGCACTCATCTCCAAGCGCTTCCCCGTGCGCATGAGCCCCGACGGCGCCTCCGCCGTCCAGGACGCGGACGTAGTGGTATTCGCCGTGAAGCCACAGGTGATGAAGACCGCCGCGGAATCCATCGCCCCGGCGGTGCGGGCGGGGAAACCGCTCATCATCAGCGTGGCGGCCGGCATCCGGACCGGGGATCTCGACCGCTGGCTCGGCGGCGGCGCCAACATCGTGCGCGCCATGCCCAATACCGCGGCGCTCATCGGCGCGGGCGCCGCGGCGCTTTATGCCGGAACCGGGGTGAGAACCGAACAGCGCACCACGGCCCAGGCGATTCTGGAAGCCGTGGGCACGGCCCTGTGGATCGAGGATGAGTCATTGATGGATTCGGTCACCGCCGTGTCGGGCAGCGGACCCGCCTACTTCTTCCTGCTCATGGAGCATATGGAGGCTGCCGCGCTGGAACTGGGACTACCCCCGGCGGCGGCGCGGCAACTCACACTGCAGACCGCCCTCGGGGCCGCGCGCATGGCGCTGGAATCCGGCGAGCCGCCGGAGGCCTTGCGCCGCCAGGTCACCTCGCCCAAGGGCACCACTGCCGCCGCCCTCGCGGTCTTCGAACAGCAGGGCCTCAAGGCCACCGTGGCGCGCGCCCTGACCGCGGCCCGGGACCGGGGGCGCGAAATGGCGGAAGACGCGGGCAAGGGGAAATCCTGATGGCCAACCTGATCCATGCCCTGGTGTTCATCGTCAACACCGTGCTCAACCTGTACACGGGTGCCGTGATGCTGCGCTTCCTCATGCAGCAGGTGCGCGCGGACTTTTATAACCCGCTGGCCCAGGCCATGATGAAGATCACCAATCCACTGCTCTTGCCGCTCAGGCGCGTGATCCGCCCCTGGAACCGGCTCGATCTCGCGGCGCTGGTGCTGGTGGTGCTGCTGCAATTCTTGAATGTGCTGTTGGTGACCTTCCTCGCGAACCTGCCAGGCGCCTATATCCCCTACGCGCCGGGTTACCTCGTCATGTGGACCTTCATCAAGATCGTCTACATCCTGCTGAACCTGTACTTCCTGACGATCTTCCTGGAAGTGATCTTGAGCTGGTTCGCGCAAGGCAGGAGTTCCATGGATGGCCTGCTGCGCCCCTTGAACGCGCCCCTGCTTCGGCCGGTAAGGAGCGTGCTGCCGCCGCTCGGCGGCCTGGATTTCTCGCCGCTCGTGGTCCTGCTGCTGTTGCAGGTCATCGATTACTACGTCCTGCCTCACATCTGGCCGCTGATGGGCCTATGAACCGGCCGTTCTGGCGCGCCGAAGCGGACGCGCTCGTCCTCACGGTGCGCGTGCAGCCCGGTGCCAAGGCGGATGCCGTTGTGGGCGTCGCGGACGGTGTCTTGCGCGTCCGCCTGAGGGCCCCCGCCATCGAGGGCCGGGCCAACGACGCGCTCTGTGCCTTCATCGCCGAACGCCTGGACACCACGAAATCGCGGGTGGAAATCCTCAGGGGCGGCGGCGGGCGTCTGAAGCAACTGCGGGTCCGGGGCGCCCGCCGGCCGGTCGAAACTGCGTTTTCCCCGGGGAAAACCGCCTCCCGAAGCAAAAAAACCCGGTTTTTCCCGGAAAATACCTAACATTCGGCTTCGGCCTGTGCTAGATTTCGCGCGTGCATCTGCACTCGCCATCTACCAGGAGACCTAAATGGCTGCGATGAAAAAGGCTGTCGTCAAGGTTGCCGCCAAGGCCACCAAGGCCCCGGCGGTGTCCGCCGACAAGCCGTTCACCAAGTCCGAGACCTATGCGTACCTCGCCCATTCCTGCGGCCTGAGCCGCAAGCAAGTGGCCGGCATGTTCGAAGAGCTGGCGGGCCTGATCGGCAAGAGCCTGGGCAAGAAAGGCCCCGGCATCTATGTCGTCCCGGGCCTCATGAAGATCAAGGTGGTGCGCAAGCCCGCCACCAAGGAACGTGAGGGCATCAACCCGTTCACGGGTGAGAAGACCATCTTCAAGGCGAAGCCCGCCCGGAACGTGGTCAAGGTGCAGGCCCTGAAGGGCCTCAAGGACATGGTGAAGTAAGCCATTCCGGACCGGAGCCGCGCCCGGGAGGCGCGGCTCCGGCACTTGAATGGTTCTCGGTTCCAAAGTCCGGCATCCCCTGCCGGCGGGTTCATTCTCTGCTTTTATTCCTCGCCTTCAGCCGTTTCTTCGCCTCCTCCTTGGCACGCATCAGGTCCGGCAGCGGCACGTACAGCAGGTCCGACAGCTTGTGCATGAGCGCATCCTCATGCTTGTCGAGGCGGCCATCCGCATAAGCCACGTCCCAGAGCATGTCCATGAGTTGCTGCTTGTCCGGCATCTCCAAGTGCTGGTTGATGAGGTGCGTGAAACGGAACAGGGAGACGGCGTGATCCGATTCCGCCCGGGCCGCCGCGATCAACGCCGTCGCATCCTGGCCTTCCAGACCGTAACGCTCGGCGAGAAGCTCGCCCACCTTCTGCAACTCGACCTCGGCTTCGTCGAAATCGGCGCGCGCCATCTCCACGAGCAGGGCCGCCGTGGCCACGCGCAGATCGGTCGGCGCGACCGACGGTACGCCGGGAACCGGGGCGAAACGCTGTTCCAGGAAAGAGACGAGTGAAGTGAACATCTGCATATCGCGGAGACCACCGGGACCAGAAATGGAAGCTATGCCCGTCCGCCGGCTTGGAGCCGGCGACGGGCCATACGATCAGAAGCCAAACCCGAACTTCACGGTATAGGTGCTGTTACCGGCGAGATGGTCGTACTGCACCGCCATGTGCACGCCGAGTTCGAAGGTGAGGCCCAGGAAGAAATCCGTGTTGCTCTGGCTGAAGCTCGAAAGCCCGGTAGAGCTGTCCGGGGTGCTGCTCAACCAAACTTCCCCCACGCCCGCGTACGGGGTAATGGGGCCGAAGCCCTTGGACACGGATACATCCAGGGACTTGGTGTTATAGGAGAGGTTGTCCACGCCCGTGATGTGGTTGTAGGCGAGGCGCAGGCTCACCGCCGGCTCGGCGATACCGCCGTCCAGGATGGCATAGCGCCCCTCCACGCCGTAGAGCTTCACGTTGGAGCCAGGTAGGGCGCTGTACTCGCCGCCGATGTCGAAGCCGAACGGCAGCCCTTTGCTCACAGTGAGGTTCCAGAACGGCACGTTGGAGACATTGTCTCCGGTGGCCGCGGCCCAGGCCGTCTTGTGGTCCACCTGGGTGTCACCCACGTTGATGCCCACATCGAATCCGGCGATGCCGAGGGAGGACGAACCCTGCACCTGCTTGTAGCTCGTCACCGCGCTCAAGTCCGTGGAGAGGTCGTTGAAATCGGTCTGGTTCAAACCCGAGATGGTGATGTCGTTGTTGGCATAGGCGCTGGTGGCCAGGGACAGGAACCCCAGGGCCAGTAGGACGCGACGCATGGGCAAACTCCTGGGAAAAAGTGGCGGTTAACGCCGTCCAGTCTAACAAAACGCCCTTTCCCCGTCCGGGAAGCCCCTAGAAGCCGCGCACCACGGCCTCCCGCAGCTCATTTAACCTTCCGTGAAAGAAGTGTCCGGCCCCCGCTAGCAGCTCGAGGCGCGGCGGCTTCTTGAGCCCGCGCACCCAGTCCAGCACCGCTTGCGGAGAAACCACCTCGTCCGCGTCGCCCTGCACCAGGAGCCAGGGGCAGACGGGCTCACGGACCATGTTCGTGTCGAAGCGCTCCACCGCCGGCGCCACGGTGACAAGGCGTTCGACGGGCCGCTCGCTCTGGACGCGCAACGCGACGTAGGCGCCGAAGGAGAAGCCGCCGAGCCAGAGCGGCAGACCCGGATGACGCGCCGCCATCCAGTCGATCGCTGCGAGCGCATCCGCCGTCTCGCCTCGCCCCAAGTCGAACGCGCCGGCGCTCTTGCCCACGCCGCGGAAATTGAAGCGCAGGGACGCGGCGCCGAGGTCGTTGAAGGCGCGCGCCAGGATGTAGGCCACCTTGTTGTTCATGCTCCCGCCTTGCAGTGGGTGCGGATGGCAGACCACGGCGACCGCTGTCGGCGCGGCGCCGGGGAAATCCAGCAGCCCTTCGATCATTCCGGCGGGACCCTGGAACGTGCAGGCTTCGGTGTGGCGCGGGCTGGTCACGGCGCGGGACTCATTTTCGCCGGGGTTTTGGGGGTTAAGGGGGATTGGATGGGCCGGTATAATAGTCGTTCTGCCCGCGCTTTTCCGATAGAGACGCCCCATGAACAAAACCATCGAGCTGGAAAACCAGTACTGCGCCCACAACTACCATCCCCTGCCGGTGGTGCTCACCCGCGGCGAGGGCGTGCACGTGTGGGACGACGCCGGGCACAAATACCTCGACATGATGAGCGCCTATTCCGCCGTGAGCCACGGCCACTGCCACCCGCGCCTCGTCAAGACCCTCACAGAACAGGCGGCAAAGCTCGCGGTCTGCTCCCGCGCCTTCCACAGCGAGAAACTCGGCGCCTTCCTGCGGCGCGCCTGCGAGCTCACGGGCATGGACCGGGCCCTGCCCATGAACACCGGTGCGGAAGCCGTGGAGACCGCGCTCAAAGCGGCGCGCAAGTGGGCCTACAAGGTCAAGAAAGTCCCCGCCGATCAGGCGGAGATCATCGTCTGCACCGGCAACTTCCACGGCCGCACGATCGCCATCGTGGGCATGTCCAGCGAACCGCAGTACAAGGACGGCTTCGGGCCTTTCACGGGCGGCGTGAAACTCGTTCCCTACGGCGATGCGGCGGCGCTCGAAAAGGCCATCGGTCCGAACACCGCCGCCTTCCTGGTGGAGCCCATCCAGGGCGAGGCCGGCATCGTGGTGCCGCCCGCGGGCTATCTCAGGAAATGCGCCGAGATTTGCCGGAAGCACAACGTGCTCCTGATCGCGGACGAGATCCAGACGGGCCTCGGCCGCACCGGCAAGCTCTTGGCCTGCGAGCACGAGGGCGTGAAACCCGACGGCCTGATCCTCGGCAAGGCGCTGGGCGGCGGGCTACTGCCCGTATCCGCATTCCTCGCCCGCAGGGAGGTGATGGACGTGTTCCATCCCGGCGACCACGGCAGCACCTTCGGCGGCAACCCGTTGGCGGCGGCGGTGGGCCTGGAAGCGCTCAATACCCTCGTGGACGAAAAACTGACGGAACGCTCCGCGGAACTCGGGGCCTATCTCCTTCAGAAGCTCGAGGCCTTGAAGAGCCCGCTCATCAAGAGCCTGCGGGGCAAGGGGCTGTTCGTGGGCGTGGAGATCGACCCCAAGCAGGCGCGCGCCCGGGAAGTCTGTGAGCGGCTCATGACGCAGGGGATCCTGAGCAAGGAGACCCACGAGACGGTGGTGCGGCTCGCGCCGCCGCTCGTCATCACCCGTGCCGAGATCGATTGGGCGGTGGAGCGCATCGCCCTGGTGCTCGCAGAGATGGACAGGATGAAAGCCGCGTCCTGAGCCGCCACCGCTTCCGAAATAAAAACCGGGCCTCGAACCCGGTTTTTATTTCACACCCAGGCCGTAGCCGACATGGATTTGCTTTCGGCGAGGTCGATGAGGCCGCGTATGTGGCGGTACACGTACCACACCCAGATGGCGATGGCGCCCAGCCAGGCGAGCGGGATGCCGATCACCGTGAAGACCAGCACCACGCAGATGCAGCAGCCCAGGAGCGCGTACCAGAAACTCTTGATCATCCAGCTCTGGTGGCTGTCGATCATCTCGCCGTGATCTCCCTGGACCACATAGTTGATGATGAGCCCAATGATGCTGGGCAGGCCGAACATGGCACCCAGGAGGTGCAGCACGTAGGCAACGATGGTGATGGTGCGCCCGTTGTTTGAACTCATGGTCTTGATCCCTCCCCGGCGAACGATTTAAGGAATTGTAGCTACTGGAAACTCCAACCTCACGCGCCGGTTCTGCTTGCCCTTCTTCTCGATCTTAGCGATCAGCACTTCGCCGATCTCGCCGATGCGTTTCACGTGGGTGCCGCCGCAGGGTTGCAGGTCGATATCCTCCACGTTCACGAGCCGGATGCGCCCGGCGCCCCGGGGCGGCTGCACCGACAGGGTCTTCACCAATTCAGGCTGCGCGTCCAGCTCCGCGTCGGTGATCCAGCGGAAGGACACGGCCGCGTCGCGGCGGATGAGCGCGTTGAGCTTCTCCTGCACCTCTTCCCGCTCGGGGCTCTCCGGCAGATCGAAATCCAGGCGGCCGTAGCCGTCCCCCACCGCCCCGCCCGTCACGGGCGCGATGATCACGGCGGAAAGCAGGTGCAGGCAGGTGTGCATGCGCATGAGCCGGTGACGCCGCTCCCAATCAATGCGGCCCTTGAGCTGGGTCCCGGGCGCCAGCAGCAGGGCGGGGTCCGCGAGTAGGTGGGCCACCTCGCCAGGCTCCACGCCCTTCTTGGTGTCGGTCACCTTGAGCTCGCGGCCATCGTCCAGGACGAGCACGCCCGTGTCCCCCGGTTGGCCGCCGCCTTCCGGGTAGAACAAGGTCCGGTCCAGTACCGGGCGGCCCGGAACGCCGCCCGTGACCACCGCCTCGAACTCGGTGGCATAGGCATCGTCGCGGAACAAGAGTTCGGTCATTTCTCGCCCTTCTTGAAATCGAGGGAACAAGAGTTGATGCAGTAGCGCAGCCCGGTGGGGCCGGGGCCGTCCGGGAACACGTGGCCGAGATGCGCTTCGCACTTGGCGCAGACCACTTCGGTGCGCTCCATGAAGTGGCTGCTGTCGTGGTGCATCTCCACGTTCTCCCGCGCGGCGGGTGCGGTGAAGCTCGGCCAGCCGGAACCGGAATCGTACTTGGTATTCGAGGAGAACACGGGGTTGCCGCAACTGGCACAGCGGTACACACCGGCCTCGTTGTTGTCCACGTACTTGCCGGTGAAGGCGCGCTCGGTCCCCTTCTTGCGCATCACCGCGTACTGCTCGGGCGTGAGTTCGCGCTGCCACTCGGCGTCGGTTTTCCTGATCTTCTCCATCGGTCACCTCCTGGCGAATATTGCCAAAAATCCCGGCTTCAGGCCCCTAGGACCCGGCGGAGCCGGGCCCTATTACCGGGGCGGCGGCTACAGCAAGGCCCCCGGTTTTGGTACCCTAGGCGCCCTTGAGATTCCCGCCCGCCTCCAAGTAATGGGAGATTCCCGATGCGCCTCCGCGCCTTCGCCCTGATCCTCGGCTCCGCCGCCCTTGGCGTGAGCCTTTCTGCCCATGCCGGCGGCGACCCCGCCAAGGGCAAGGTCGATGCCTATGCCTGCATCGGCTGCCATGGCATCCCGAACTACACCACCGAATACCCGACCTACCGGGTGCCGAAGCTCGCGGGCCAGCATGCCGACTACATCGTGGCGGCGCTCAAGGAATACAAGTCCGGCGACCGCAGCCACAAGACCATGCACGCCCAGGCCGCCTCCCTGTCGGACGAGCAGATGCAGGATATCGCCGCCTATTTCGAGAGCCTGGGCAAGGCCCCGGGCGGAAAGTGAGGAGTAGAAACATGAACAAGAAAGTCATCCTCGCCGCCGCTCTCTTGATCGCCGCCCCCGCGGTCTTCGCCGACGGCGACGCCGCCAACGGCGAGAAGCTCTTCCAGGGCGGTCCCTGCACCTCCTGCCACGGCAAGGACGCGCTCGGCACCTCGGGTCAGTTCCCGGCCCTCGCGGGCCAATACAAGGATTACCTGATCCAGGCGCTGCATGAGTACAAGAATGGCGGTCGCGGCAATCCCATCATGAAGGGCATGGCCGCGAACCTCTCGGATCAGGACATCAAGGACATCGCCGAATACCTGTCCGGGCTGCCGGGCCCCCTGGGCACGATCCCCAAGGCCGGTGATTAAACCGGTAACCAAACAAGAGAGTTAAACCCCGCGGAGCGGGGTTTTTCTTTTACGATGTTTCCATGGGCAGCTTAAGCGGCAAGGCCATCGTAGTTACCGGCGCCTCCCAGGGGCTGGGCGCGGTCATGGCGCGCACCCTCGCCGCCGAGGGCGCGGACCTGCTGCTCGCGGCGCGCAACCAGGACAAGCTCGACGAGGTAATACGCTCGTTGCCGGGTGAGGGCAAGCGCTTCGCGCAGCACTGCGACGTGACCGCCGCCAACGACCGTCGCGCGCTTGCGGCGCGGGCACTTACGGAATTCCACCGCATCGACGTGCTCGTGAACAACGCCGGTGTGGAGGAACTCGGGTTCTTCGCCGAGAAGGACCCGGCGACCATGGAACGCATCATCGCCACCAACCTGCTCGCGCCCATGCTACTCACCCGCGAAGTGCTCCCGGGGATGCTGGAGCGGAAAAGCGGCCACGTGGTGAACATCGCCTCCCTCGCGGGGCGCACCGGCATGCCCTATGGCGCCGCGTATTCCGCCAGCAAGAGCGGTCTCGCCGAATGGAGCATCTCCCTCGCCGCCGAACTGCGGAACTTGGGCGTGGCGGTATCGGTGATCTGCCCCGGCTTCGTGGACGAGACCGGCATGTTCTCGCGCAAACAGGTGGCACCGCCGAAGAGCATCGGCGCCTCCCACCCGGGAGACGTGGCCCGGGCCTTGCTACGTGTGTTAAATACACGACATATCGAAGTGGTGGTGAACCCGAAACCGGTGCGGCTGCTCATGGCCCTGAAGGCCCTATGGCCCGAGGGCGCGCTGGCCGTGGGCCGTCGGCTCGGATTGGTCGAGTTTCTGAGGGATATCTCGTCAAAAACGTGAATATGTTCACGGTTGTGTTCCCGTCCCTAGGTGCTAGAATCCTTTGCGACACACGAAAACGGCAAACCCGTCGAAAGGCGGGGGCGCAAAGTCACCGGTCTAAGGGGTGCAAACCCTACGATGGCGGGATTACCGAATGTGCCAACCCTCTGTGTCTGGGCCCCTCCCTCTTGCCCAGGCCGGCTTTCGGAACCCCTGACCCGTCATCAACAAAGTTTGCACCCCTTTCCTTTTGGGGCGCTCGTTGCTTTTTCCTGATACCTTCTGCGCGTCCAACCAGGGCATGAATACCCATGGCTGAAGAACCGGCTGTCCGCAACGTCTCCGACACCGCGCTTTGGGTTGCGGTGTACCGCGCCCAGGAAAGCGAGCGGAAGGACGCGCTGTTCTACGATCCCTACGCGAAGCAGCTCGCCGGCGAGCGGGGCGCCGGGATCGCGAAGCAAATCGGCATGCCCGGCTGGCCCATCGTCGTGCGCACGCAGGTGCTGGACGAGCTGATCTTGAAAGCCGTGGAAGAAGACGGCTTCGACACGGTGCTGAACCTCGCCTGCGGGCTCGACACCCGCCCCTACCGGCTCGCCTTGCCGGCGACGCTGCGCTGGGTCGAGGCGGACCTGCCGGCCATGATCGAATACAAGCGCGAGGCCCTGAAGGATGCCAAGTGCTTCTGCCGCCTGGAGCGCCACGCGGCGGACCTGGCGGACCCGGAGGCACGCCGCGCGCTGTTCGCGAAAGTCGGCGCCGCCGCCAACAAGGTACTGGTGCTCACCGAGGGCCTGCTCGTCTACCTGGACCCGGATGAGGTGAAATCCCTGGCCAGAGACCTGCGCCAGCCAACGGCTTTTAAACGCTGGCTCATGGACCTTTCCTCGCCCCAATTGCTCCAGTTCCTAGCAAGGCGTCACGGCAAGAACATGCTCAAGAACGACAACGTGACGTTCAAGTTCGCGCCGGCGGAAGGCCAGGAATTCTTCCGGCCGCTCGGCTGGACGCCGGCGGGCTTTTTGTCCATTCCCATCGAAGCACGCCGACTCAAGCGGCTGGAGCTTCCCCTATTCATCAAATTCATCGCCGCGCTGCAGGCGGTGCTTATGCCTGGAGCACGTGAACGTATGCGCCGCGCCAGCGGTATCGCCATCTTCGAGAGGACCTGATTCAACGCTTTTTCGGTAGCGGTGAAGGCGGGTCAATCACGTCGAGGTAATCGGGACCGCCTAGTCCCTCCATTTGATCCAGTATCCAGGCCTGCTGCTTGACCAGATGATCCGAGGGGTCCGTCACGTCGAAGCGGTCCGGCGCGGGCAACGCCGCGGCCAGAAGCGCCGCCTCTTCGGGCTTCAAGGCCTTCGGCACAACGCCGAACAGCTGGCGAGACGCAGCGCCCACGCCAAAGGTGTAGTCGTCAAACTGCGCCACGTTGAGGTAGAGCTCCAGGATGCGGCGCTTGGGCCACTCCGCCTCCATCAGCAGGGTGAACCAGGCTTCCACGGCCTTGCGCACGTAACTGCGGCCCGGCCAGAGCCACAGGTTCTTGGCGGTCTGCTGGCTGATGGTGCTGGCGCCGTGGACGCGCCGGCTCTTCTCGTTGTGCTCCAGGGCGGCGACGATCGCATCCCAGTCGAAACCGTGGTGGTAGGGGAAATTCTGGTCCTCGGCCGTCACCACCGCGAGGCGCATGTAGGGGGCGATGTCCTGGTAATCGGTCCACTGGTATTGGAGTTTGGCGTGCAGGCCCCGCACCTCGATCTCCAGCTGCTTCTCCTGCATGAAGGCGCTTTGTGCGGGGTTCGCCACGCCGCGGAAAGCGACGCCCACGGCCGTGGCCAGGAACCAGAGCCAGGCGAGCGTGAGGCAGCGCCAGGCGAAACGTTTAACGAGTCCCCTGTTCACGGCTTGATGCCCCGCCCTGTTAGAAGATATACGGCGAAACTCGGGAGCCAGTGACTACCCTCATAGTGCTCCTCGCGTATTCCTGCAAGCCCTACTTGAGTATGTTCGTGCGCCGCGGCATGCAGAGATCCGGAACGGGCATCCGCACCGATCCCGGCGACGATGCCGTGCAACATCCAGGCGCGGCTCAAGTTGAGGCCGTCGAGATGTGCAAGCTTCGGATCGTTCGGATCGCGGCTCACGGCCACAGGCAGCCAATCGCTCCGGCCGTCCGTCGGTATCCGCGGCAGGAACTTCGTGAGCCATTCCCGAAATTGATTTTGCGGCAGAACCCGGCGCATCAAATCCGCTTCCGCGAGGCAGGGGGAGAGGAAATCCTGGCCCGAGGGCTCGTAGGGCAAGGGCGCGTCCACATCGAAAAGATGGAACTCCACGCCCTTGGCGCCCACCAGTTCCAGCATCGCTGTGTCGCCCGTCGTCCGGGCCCAGTCGTGCACCAAACCGAAGGCGAAGGCGGTCTGGGAATGCTCGCCGCTGCGGATGGGATAGAAGAGCTTCGGCATCCAGGCGCGGAAGCGCTGCCGCGCCACCGCCTCGAGCGGCGCGAGCGTAGTGCGCCAGGCACGCGCCTCGGCGGTATTCCACTCGTGCAATTCCGCCGCGAGCTGCAAGACCCAAGCGAGGCCGTAGGGGCGCTCCCAGGAAGCGCGGCGCGGGTCGTCGAAGTAACGGCACTCCTGGGCCATATCGGCCGGGTTGAGCCGCCGGCCGATGAAGGCGCGGGCTTGAGGCGCAAAAGCACCCTCGGGATGAAGGCGCAGGAGGCGCACCAGCATCCAGTAGTTGTGCACCGCCGAATGCCAGTCATAGGCGCCGGAGAAGACCGGATGGAGTTCCCGGGGTAGGTCTAAGTCACTGTCCCCATCCATCAGATGCTGGATGTGGTTGGGGTAGTCACGGTCGAGGTTGGCGAGCGCCATCTGCGCCAGCCGCTCGAACAGGGCCGGGTCTGGCCCGCGGATGCCCCCGGAAGAAACTTTCATGGCTGGAGTGAGTCTACTGGTGCGCCTACCCCCTTGGCGACAGTCCATCCAGGCTGCCATGATGGGGCCCCCAAAAATCCCCGAGGGCCGGAGCACCGGCCCCATCCCCCACCCCAAGGAAAGCGCATGTCGAACAAGTCCTCCTACCACCGTGACGTGGGTCTCATCGCCCTGACCATGACCGGCATCGGTTCCATCATCGGCTCCGGCTGGCTGTTCGGCGCCGCCAAGGCGGCGCGCCTCGCCGGCCCGGACGCCATCTGGGCCTGGGTCATCGGCGCCGTGGTCATTCTCGCCGTTGCGCTCGCGTTCGCGGAGCTGGGCGCCATGTTCCCGGAGGCGGGCGGCATGGTGCGCTTCGGCCTCTACACCCACGGCACACTGGTGGGCTCCATCACCGCCTGGGCCGCCTGGATCTCGGTAGTCTCGGTGATCCCGGTGGAGGCCTTCGCCTCGGTGCAATACATGGCCTCCTGGCCTTGGTCATGGGCCCAACCCTGGGCCGGCAGCCTCTATCACAACGGCGAAGTCACGCTGTCCGGTCAGGCGATCGGCGCCGTCCTGGTCGTCATCTACTTCCTTTTGAACTTCTGGAGCGTGAAGGTGTTCGCCCGCACCAACACCGCCATCACGCTGTTCAAGCTGGTGGTGCCGGCCTTCACGGCGATTTCACTGATCATGGCCGGCTTTCATCCCGCCAATTTCAACGTGGGTATCAACGGCGGTCCCCATGCCAGCAATCTCGCCGCGGTACTGAACGCCGTCGCCACCGCCGGCATCGTGTTCAGCTTCAACGGTTTCCAGAGCCCGGTGAACCTGGCGGGCGAGGCCAAGAACCCGGGGCGCGACGTGCCCATCGCCGTGGTCGGCTCCATCCTCATCTGCGCGGTGATCTACGTGCTGCTGCAGGTGGCGTTCCTGGGCGCCGTGCCTTCCGATCTGCTCGCCGCCCACGGCTGGAGCGGGCTCGATTTCAGTTCGCCCTACGCGCAACTGGCGCTCGCCCTCAACCTCAACCTGCTGGCGCTCTTGCTCTACGCCGATGCCTTCGTGAGCCCGAGCGGCACCGGCTCCACCTACACCGCCTCCAGCACCCGCATGCTCTACGGCATGGAGAAGAACGGCATCCTGCCGAAGATCTTCGGATACGTTCATCCCGTCTACGGCATCCCGCGCCCCGCCATGTGGCTGAACCTCGCGGTCAGCTTCCTGTTCTTCTTCTGGTTCAAAGGCTGGAACAAGGGCGCGGACGTCACCTCCGTGGCTTGCATCGTCTCCTACCTCATGGGCCCGGTGGCCGTGGCGGTGCTGCGCGATACCGCACCCGATGCGAAGCGGCCCCTCAAGCTTCCCGCCTTGAAATGGATCGGCGGCATCGCGTTCACCCTGGCGACGCTGGCCCTATATTGGGCAAAGTGGCCGCTGCCCGCCCAGGTCATCGGTTGCTTGGTATTCGTGTTGCCCTTGTGGTTCTATTACGAATCCCAGAACGGCTGGCAGGACTTCAAGAAACACTTGAACGGCGCCTGGTGGCTGCTGTGCTATCTGGTCGTGATGGTTGCCCTGTCTTGGGGCGGCAGCGTCGAGTTCGGCGGAAAAGGCTACCTGCCCTACGGTTGGGATCTGTTGGTGGTGGCCGTAGCCGGCGCAGGCTTCTTCGTCTGGGGCCTCAAGAGCGGCTGGCGCACGCTGCATGTCGAGGCCGCCGGCGCCGAGACGCTGCACTGAGGGATTTTCGCCGGGACGCCCCGCCGCACAAGCGGCGGGGCGTTTTCTTTTTATAGGTCCACGATCTCCACGTCTTGCGGCTTGATCTGCTCGCCTAAAAACAGACTCCCGACGCGGGCGAAGCGCTGGGCGCCGTCGGTGGCGAGGTGGCGAGCGTCGCCCCGCGCGTCGTGGGTCCGGGGGATCTTGTTCGTGGCGAGCAGCCCCGCCACCGCCTCCGCCACAGTCTCGGCGGAGTCCACGATGCGCACATCGGCACCCGCCACCCGGGCGATGGCGTCCCCGAGCAGCGGGAAATGGGTGCAACCCAGCACCAGGGTGTCCAGGCCGTCGCGCCTCTTCTCCTCCAGGAGCGGCTGCAGGTATTCCCGCACCACGGACTCCACCAGCGGACCTTTCGTCCAACCCTCTTCAGCGAGGGCGACGAACAACGAACAGGCCTGGGAATAGACCCGGGCATCCTTCCGGAACGCGTGGATGGCACGCTCGTAGGCGCCGCCCTGCACGGTGCTCTCGGTGGCAAGCACGGCGATGTGGCCGCTCTTCGAAGCCTTCGCTGCCGCTTCCGCGCCCGCCTCCACCACACCGATGATGGGCAACGGCGCGAACTGCCGCGTGAGTTCCGGCATGGCGACGGCGGAAGCGGTGTTGCAGGCCACCACCAGGAGCTTGATGCCGCGACCGACGAGATGGCCGGCCGCCTGCACGGCGTAGCGGGCAACCGTGTCCGGCCCCTTGGTGCCGTAGGGCAGCCGCGCGGTATCGCCGAGATACAGGAGGTGTTCCTGGGGCAGGCGCGCGCGCAGCGCCTTGAGGACGGTCAAACCGCCCACGCCGGAATCGAAAATGCCGATGGGAAGCTCAACCGGGCTCAATGCTTCTCTCTAAGCTCCCGGCGGAGAATTTTCCCCACGTTGGATTTCGGAAGCTCCGTGCGGAACTCCACGTGCTTCGGAACCTTGTAGCCCGTCAAGTACTTGTGGCAATGGGCGATGAGCTCTTCGGCGGTCAGGTTCGGATCCTTGCGCACCACGAAGAGCTTCACCACCTCGCCGGAATGCTCGTCCGGCACGCCCACGGCGGCGCACTCGCGCACGCCCGGGTGCATCATCACCACGTCCTCCACCTCGTTCGGGTATACGTTGAAGCCGGACACCAGGATCATGTCCTTCTTGCGGTCCACGATATAGACGAAGCCGCGGGAGTCCACCCGGCCCATGTCGCCGGTGCGCAGCCAACCGTCGGAACCCAGGACCTTGGCGGTCTCATCCGGGCGGTTCCAGTAGCCGCGCATCACCTGCGGGCCCTTGAAGCAGAGTTCGCCCACCTCGCCCACCGCGAGTTCCTTGCCGTCGTCGTCGCGGATGGAGAGTTCCGTGGACGGGATGGGCAGGCCGATGGAACCGTTGTAGTCCTTGAGGTCGAGCGGATTGATGCAGGCGGCGGGCGAGGTTTCGGTGAGCCCGTAGGCCTCGACGATGGGCCGGCCGGTGACCTGCTTCCAGTGCTCCGCCACCGCTCGCTGCACCGCCATGCCGCCGCCGAGCGCGAGCTTGAGGGGTTTGAAATCCAGCTCCCCGAACCCCGGGGCGTGCAGGAGCGCGTTGAATAGCGTGTTGACGCCTGTGATCACGCTGAAGGGCTGACCCCCGAGCGTCTTCACGAAGCCGGGGATGTCCCGCGGGTTGGTGATGAGGATGTTCTTCCCGCCCAGCGTCATGAACACCATGCAGTTCGCGGTGAGGGAGAAGATGTGGTACAGCGGCAGGGCGGTGATCACCGTCTCCTTGCCGTACTCCAGGCCCTTGCCGAGCCAGGCGGAGGCCTGTACCACGTTCGCCACCATGTTGCGGTGGGTGAGCACCGCCCCCTTGGAGACGCCGGTGGTACCGCCAGTGTATTGCAGGAAGGCCACGTCATCGTGATTCACGTCCACCGGCGCGAGGGCGTGCCGGCTGCCTTCAGCGAGCACATCGCGGAAGCGGACGCTGCCCGGCAGGCTCCAGGCGGGCACCATCTTCTTCACGGTCTTCACCACGAAGTTGACGATCATGCGCTTCGGCGCCGGGAACAGGTCGCCGATCTGGGTGGTGACGATGGTGTCGAGCCCGCCCTTGTCGTGCACATCGTGCAGCGTATGGGCGAAGTTCTCCAGGATCACGATGCCGCGGGCGCCGCAGTCCTTGAGCTGGTGCTCGACCTCGCGGGCGGTGTAAAGCGGATTGACGTTCACCACCGTCATGCCCGCGCGCAGGATGCCGAACAGCGCCACCGGGTACTGAAGCACGTTCGGCATCATGATGGCGACCCGGTCGCCCCGCTTGAAGCCGCGTTGCTGCAGCCAGGCGCCGAAGTGGGCGCTTTGCTTCTCCAGCTCGCCGTAGGTGGTGGCCACGCCCATGTTCTCGAACGCAGGCAGCGCGGCGAATTTGCCGCAGGCTTCCTCGAAGATGTCCTTCACCGAGGCGTAGCGCTTGACGTCGATGTCGGCGGGCACGCCGGCCGGATATTCTTTCAGCCAGAGTCTTTCCACGTGTTTCCCCGAAGACGCCCCACGCGCCGCCTGATGATACCGCAGCCCCGCCGCCGTGCCGAGCGTTCCCAGGCCTTACAATGTCGCATGGAAAACAAACGCGGCCTCGCCTGGATCACCGGCGGCGGTACCGGTATCGGTCGCGCGCTGGCGTTAAGACTCGCCTCCCACGGCTGGAGCGTGGTGGTTTCAGGCCGGCGTCGCGAGCCGCTCGAGGAAACCGCGGCGCAGGCGCCGGGACGCATCCACACCTGGCCCCTGGACGTGACGGACCTGGAGGCGGTGCGCCGGGCCGTACCCGCCATCGAAGCCGCCCACGGTCCCATCGCTCTCGCAGTGTTGAATGCCGGCATGTACGAGGGTGTGAAGCTCGACGGCTTCAAGGCGCCGGTATTCGAGGCGCACATGCGCGTGAACTATCTCGGCGTGGTGAACTCCATGGACGCGCTCCTGCCGTCCATGCGCGAACGCAAATCCGGACATATGGTGCTCGTGGCGAGCGTCGCGGGTTACCGCGGGCTTCCGCTCGCCTCCGCCTACGGCCCCACCAAGGCGGCGCTCATCAACCTGGCGGAGTCCTGCAAATCCCTGTTCGAGCGGGCGGGACTCAAGATTTCGGTGTGCAACCCCGGTTTCGTGGACACGCCGCTCACGGAGAACAACACGTTCCCCATGCCCTTCCTGATGGAAGTGGACACGGCGGCGGCGGCGTTGGAGCGTGGCATCGAAAAGGGCAAATTCGAAATCGCCTTCCCCACACGCTTCGTGCTGATCCTGAAATTCCTGCGGGCCCTGCCCTATGTCCTTTATTTTCCCCTGATCAAACGCGTTACCGGCCGCTGAATCTGGTCTAGCGGAACGGCCCGAGACTGGCCCTGTTACCCGCACGGAATCGGGCGCATGATAGACCGCCCGCCTGGAGAAACGATGATGGGCGAGCACAAAGAGCACCACTACACCATCACCTGTCGCTGGAGCGGCAGCACGGCCTTAGGCTACGAGGCCTACGGCCGGACCCACGACATGGCGGCCCCGCCCGCGAAAGCCGCCCTGAAACTCACCTCCGACCCGGCGTTCCACGGCGATCCCGCGCTCCTCAATCCCGAACAGCTTTTGGTGATGGCCGCATCCTCCTGCCAGATGCTCTCCTTCCTGGCGGTGGCGGCGCGCAAGCGCATCGACGTGGTGGAATACGAGGACCGGGCGGAGGGTTTCATGCCCGAGGGCGACAAGCCGATTCGCATCACCCGCGTGGTATTGAAGCCGCGTATCGTGGTGAAGGGCCCCGCGGACAAGGAAGCAGTGCTGAAGGCCGTGCACACCGGCCACGAACACTGCTTTATCGCCAACAGCTTGAAAACCGATATCAAGATCGAGCCGGAGATCGTGATCCGCTAATCGAAGGAGCGAAGCCACTCCTTGAGCATCGTGGCGGCTTCCTTCTCCATGGCGGGCGAGCGCTTTTGGGATTCGACGCGCAGCGCACCGGGCGTGAGGCCGAGTTCCCTGAGCTCCCCCACGTTGCCCACCCACCATTGCTCCAGGCCCTTGGCGGTCACTTCCGGGTGGAACTGCAGCGCCAGGGCCCGGCCCCAGCTGAACCCCTGCTGGGGATAGAGATCCGTGGACGCGAGGGCCACGGCATCCTTCGGCAAATCGTAGGTCTCGCCGTGCCAATGGAACACGGGCGCGGTGAAGTGACGCAGGCAGGACTTCCGGCCCGCGTCCGTGAGCGTGACCGCCTTCCAGCCGATCTCCACCTGCTTACCCTTGTAGACCTGTGCCCCCAAGGCCTTGGCGATGAACTGGCTGCCGAGGCAGAGCCCTAGGGTCGCCCCGCCACCCTTCAGGCGTGCTTCGATGAACTTCAGTTCCGGCGCGAGGAAGGGGTAATCGGCCGCATCGTTCACGCCGATGGGCCCGCCCAGGACCACCAGGAGATCCCAGTTTTCCTTCCCCAGGGCCGCGAAATCCGCCGTGGACGCCTCCGCGTAGCGGATGCCGTAGCCTGCCTCCGCAAGGATGAGCGCGAACGAACCGAGGTCTTCGAAGAGAACGTGCCGTACGGCGAGCAGGGTTTTCATGCCCGCCATTGTACGGAAACCGGGTCTCAATGCTCCCGGATCAGCAGGGTCTGCATGAGATCCACGTGGCCGATGCTGAATCCGGCGTGGCAATAGGCGAGGTAGTAATGCCACATGCGCAGGAAGCGCGCGTCGAAGCCTCCCTGCAGGATAGCCGTTTCCGCCGCATGGACTCTCTGGTCCCACGCCTTCAGAGTGCGTGCGTAATGCTGGCCGTAGAAGCGTTTTGCCTCCGTGCGCAGACCGGCGGAGCGCACGTGCTCCTCCCAGACCGAGGGGGATGGGAGCATGCCTCCCGGGAAGATGTACCGCTGGATGAAATCCACGTTCTTGCGGTAGCGCGGGAAGGCGGCATCGTCGAGGGTGATGACCTGCAGCGCGGCGCGGCCGCCGGCCTTCAAACGGTCGTGCACGGCCCGGAAGAACGCCTCCCAGTAATGCTCGCCCACCGCTTCGAACATCTCAATCGAGACAATCCGGTCGAATTCGCCGCGCACGTCCCGGTAATCCACAAGCTCGAACGACACCCGGTCGGCGACACCCGCGGCCTCCGCTCGGGCGCGGGCTTCCTTGAGCTGCTCCTCCGAGAGCGTGATGCTCGTGATGCGACAACCGGTCTCCTTCGCCGCGAACAGCGCGAAGCCGCCCCAGCCGGAGCCGATCTCCAGAAGATGGTGCTCGGGTTTCAGTTGCAGCAGATCCAGGAGATGCCGGTATTTGTCGCGCTGGGCGTCCGCGAGCGGCTGCTCCGGCGACTCGAAGATGGCGCAGGAATAAGTCAGGGTGTCGTCCAGCCACAGCTTGTAGAAACCGTTGCCCAGGTCGTAGTGATAGCGGATGTTGCGGCGCGCGCCGGCGCGGGTGTTGCGCCGCAGGGCGTGGACCAGGGATTCCAGTAGGCGCTTCACGAGGCCCGGCCGGTCCACGCCGAAGGCCCGCATGTTCAGGGCACCGAACTCGAGGAAGGCCATGAGGTCCGGCGTCTCCCACTGCCCGTCCAGATAGGCCTCGGCGAGCCCCAGGTCGCCGCCGAAAAGCGTGCGGCGCACCGCGCCCGGCTGGCGGATGACGAGGGCGGCTTGAGGCCCCGGCTCTTTCCCCTCGAAATGGAAGGCGCTGCCGTCCGGGCTTACGACCTTCAGGTGCCCCACGCGGATGCGCTGGAGCGCCTTGAAGAGGATCCGCAACACGAGGGGCTGGCCCCGCGCCACGGGCACATTCATGCGTCTTGGGCTGTCCATCCATCCGTCTCGTTTAAGGTCCCGGCATAGAGGCCGGCCTTGGGCATGCGATGAAAACGTCCACCCCGGAGCCATATCTTGAGCGCCTGCCAGTGGATGGCGGCGATGACCTTGAGGGTCATGAAAGGTAGACGGGCGAACATGTATAAGAGTGTAGCGTCCGTGAGCGGTAGCCGTGAGCCCGCGATGGAAGCCTGCAGTAACGCTGTGCCCCCGGCGAACTCGTTTATGTAAACCCTCATGCGCTCCTTGGGCTCCCGGAAACGGAATCGGTATTCCGCCTCGGACGGCACAAAGGGCGAGACGTGAAAGACCTTATGGGCGCGGTAGTCCGCATCCCAGGCGAGCGGACGGCCGCCGTCCGCCAGCACGTAGTGGTGCATCCCGCCGGAGGTGTTGCGCACCTCACAGACCAGCGCCCGCAGACTCCCGTCCCGGTGGCGGCAGTACCAGACACACATGGGGTTGAAGACATAGCCCAGGATGCGCGGGAAACACAGGAGCTGGATCCGGCCGCCATCCAGATCGACGCCACGCGCCTTGAGCAGAGCTTCGATCCACGGACGCAAAGGTGCGCCGTCACGGCCACCGTGGTCCCTGTCGTGGAGGCTGAACAGGTTGAAACGGTTGTGAGAGAAGAGACGCAGGCGCCGATGCAGCACTGGCAACTCATCGATGTCCGCGAAGAGGCTGAAGACCTTGTACGCAAAGAAGTAGCGCAGGCGGCCCAGCCGCCGGTGCATCACCTCGCCGTAATAGAGCGCGCTTTCGTTCATGCTTCGTCCGCCACCGGCCGGCTCCAGACCGCGGCGGCGAAATCCTGTTCTCGCGTGGGCGCGGCATCGAGCCAGGGGATGGGATAGCCCATGGATTGCACCACCTCCACCGCCGAGCGCAAGCCATCCTCGTGGAAACCGTAGCCGCTCCAGGCGCCACAGAACAAGAGGCGGTCGGCGCCCTGGATCTCCGGCAGACGCGCCTGGGCCGCCATGGCCTCCCGGGTGAACACCGGGTGGGTGTAGCTGGTCTCGAAGACCACGCTCGCGGGATCAGGCTCCGTGAGCGGATTCAGGCTCACGAAGTAGTCCTGCTCGGGCGGCAGAGCTTGCAGGCGGTTCATCCAGTAGGTCACGGAGACCCGCGAGGCCCCCTGCACGCCGTCATCGGCGAGATAATTCCAAGAAGCCCAGACACTGCGTCTCTTTGGCATAAGGCACGCATCGGTATGGAGCACGGCCCGGTTGTCCTGGTACTTGAAGGCGCCGAGGATCTCCTTCTCGCGCTGCGTGGCTCCGGCCAGCATGGCGAGCGTCTCGTCCGCATGGGAGGCCATGACCACCCGGTCGAACCACTCCTCGCCGCCGTTCGCGTCCCACACCCGCACGCCTTCGGGGAGGCGCCGCACCGCGGTCACGGGTGTATTGAGCCTCACCCTCCCGCCGAGCGGCTCCAGCAGCTTTTTCACGTACTGGTGGCTCCCGCCGGTGACGGTGCGCCAGCGCGGCCGGTCCACGAGGTCCAGGAGGCCGTGGTTCTCGAAGAACTTGAGAAAGCTCGCCGCCGGAAACTTGAGCATGGCTCCCACCGGGCAGGACCAGATGGCGGCGGCCATGGGCAGGAGGTAGCGACGGGAGAGCTCGTCGCCGTAGCGGCCCGCGAGGATGAACTCACCCAGGCTCGTCTCCGGCGCGAGGCCGTGCTTGAGCGCCCGCTTCGCGTCGCGGTTGAAGCGCACTACGTCCTTCAGCATGCGCCAGTGGCTCGCAGAAAGGAGGTTCCAACGCTGGGCGAAGAGCGTGTTCAGGTTGTCGCCGGCATACTCCACGCGACCGCCGCTTAAGGATGCCGCGAAGGACATGTCGCTCGGCCGGCTCTCCACCCGCAGGCGCCGGAACAGGGCCGTGAGCAAAGGGTAATTGCGCTCATTGAAGACGATGAAGCCCGTGTCCACGGAGGGGCCGCCGGGCAACTCCACGGTGTGGGTGTGGCCGCCCGCGTACCCCGCCCGTTCATAGACGGTCACGTCGGCGTGGCGGTTAAGGAGCCAGGCGGCGGCGAGACCGGAAATACCGGTGCCGATGACGGCGATCTTCATGGGCTTTCCCTCGGGGGTCTGTTTGTAACTACTTGTCTGACAAGGGATTTACTGCCATCCCTCGTCTGTCACAGAACAGATACGCCGGAGTCCCTAAAATGGAGGCAGCGCGCATCCCACAGGCGCCGGCCCGCGTATACCCTGCTGCCGCCCCACACGAGACCCGCCATGCTCTACCCCGAACTCTTCAAGTCCCTGGAGAAGCTCCGCTGGAACATGGAGACGGACGTGCCCTGGGAGCGCTTCGATGCATCCAAGCTCTCGGACGAACAGGCCAAGACCATCAAGATGAACGCTATCACCGAGTGGTCGGCGCTGCCCGCCACCGAGATGTTCCTGCGGGACAACCGCGAGGACTCAGACTTCTCGGCATTCATGTCCATCTGGTTCTACGAGGAACAGAAGCACTCGCTGGTGCTGCAGGAGTACCTGCGCCGCTTCCGGCTGGACATGCTGCCCACCGAGGAGGAACTCCACGCGGTGCGCTTCGAGTTCGATCCGGCGCCGCCGCTCGAGACGCTGATGATGCATTTCTGCGGCGAGATCCGCCTCACCCACTGGTACCAGTGCGCATCGGAATGGCACACCGAGCCCGTGATCAAATACATTTACGACCTCATCTCCAAGGACGAGGCGCGCCACGGCGGCTGCTACCGCCGCTTCATGGAGCGCGCTATCGAGAAGCAGGGCGACACGGCGCGCATGGCTTTCGCCAAGATGGGCGTGCTGATGGCGAGCGTCCGCACCAGCAACGCATTGCATCCCACCAACCTGCACGTGAACAAGAAGCTCTACCCCAAGGACCGGGTGCAGGACCGCCTGCCGGAACCGGGCTGGATGGAACACTGGTTGAACGAGCAGATCCGCTTCGACCGCCGCTGGCAGGAAAAGGTCATCGACCGCATCCTCTACAGCCTGTCGCTGATCCTCAAGGTCAAGCTCGAGTCGGTGCGCGACCTGCAGCACTACCGCAAGCAGCTGGCCGCTACCTGACGCCGGCTTATGTCACGAGTCTCCGGGCCCGCGGCGGAGCCCGGTATACTCGGACCATGGATACCCCGCAGAGACGTTTGTCCGCGGGCGTCGTGGTCGTACGGGATACCGCGGAGGGACCGCGTTATCTCCTGTTGCGTGCCTACCGCCATTGGGATTTCCCCAAGGGCATGGTGGAGCCGAACGAGACGCCGTTTGACGCCGCGCGCCGCGAAGTGGCGGAGGAAACCGGCATACGCCGGCTGGACTTCGCCTGGGGCGAGGTCTACCGCGAGACCGCGCCCTACGCGCGCGGCAAGGTGGCGCGCTATTACCTGGCGCGCACCGACCAGGAGGATGTGGCGCTCACCGCCAATCCGCAGACCGGCATCCACGAGCACATGGAATACCGTTGGGTGGACCTGCAACAGGCCCTCACGCTCGTGACCCCGCGGGTGAAGCAGATCCTGGACTGGGCCCAGGGCTGCATCGGCCCCGCGTGAATCGCCGTCTGCTGTTCACCGTCGCCGCTTGGCCTCCGTTTTAATTTTGTGTATTCATTCCCACGCGGTTCCGGCTTGTCATCAATCGGCTGCTTCCGTATAGTGCCGCGGTTTTTGGATCCATCCGCATATAAGGGAATAACCACCATGTTCAAGGGAATCCTCGCCGCCCTTCTGGGCGCCCTCTGTTTCTGCGCGCTCCCCACGGCCCAGGCCTTCGGCGAATATGTGCCCGACGCCACCCAGCTGACCGTGGACACGGGGCTCGACTTCGGCGGCGACAAGCTCGTCACCGTGGCCTTCACCGACGGCAGCACCAAATCCCTCAATGCCGGTGACGGCGTGTTCGGCGACGTGGGCGTGCTGCACAACTTCGGTTCCAGCGGCTGGGGCCTGAAGGGAACGATCGGCGTCAAGTACAACGCCATCTCCGCCAGCAACGGCACCATCTCGTTCATCCGCTTTCCCCTGGACGTGCTCGGGATCTATACCTACGGCAACCACCACTTCGGTGCGGGCCTGACCTACGTGATGAGCCCGAAGACGAACCTGGACGGCTTCGGCCCCGACACCGACTACAACAATGCCACGGGTCTCGTGCTCCAGTACCAGTACTGGCTGTTCGGCTTGCGCTACACCAACCTCAAGTACCACGTCTCCGGCATCTGCTTCTCGGGATGCAGCTTCGACGGCAGCAGCCTGGGCTTCTTCGCCAACTTCGTGTTTTAAGCCGAACTGAAAAAAGCCGCCGCTGCGAAAGAAGTGGCGGCTTTTTCTTTATCTAGGGCTTCAGGCCGGCGGGCGGTAGCGCAAAAAACCGAGACCCGGCAGTCGTGTCACCCCTCTCAGCAGGCCGTGCCCCTCCATCCAGCGGGCGTACTCCACATAGATCGGATCGCGGGACAGGTGCCGCTCCTCGGTGCGCGCCCGCAGCCAATAGAGCGCATTCACGCCGAGCAACATCAGACAACGCAGCACGCCATCCACCGTTCCGCCCGCCGCCAGAAACGGCACGGCGATGAGCCACCAGGAGAGGTTCTTGGCGAGATAGGCGGGGTGCTTGCTGTAACGGTAGGGCCCGTTGGTGATGATGCCCCGGTGGGTGAGGTTCGAGAAACGGGTGCCGAAGGCGAGCGTGGCCCAGATGTAGACGAGCGTAAGCAGCAGGATCGCACCGCCCCAGGCCGCGTAGAGCATTTGGCTCCCGCCGAGCCAATCCTCCCAGGTGTAGCTCGTGCGGTAGGCGAGATAGTTCTCCGAGACGAACCCCCAGAACGGCTGGTAGCAGGCGAGCGCCACGGCCCAGCCGAGCAGCGTGGGCTCGGTGCTGCGGATGTGGCTGTCCAGGAGCCGCAGCGTGGCGAGGTAGCCCACCGCCGAGAGCGTCACGTCCAGGAAGTACATGCCGGCGAGGCCGCCGTCCACGAAGGGCTTGAGCCCCGCAGGCGCGGCCGTGCCGTGAGCGAGCGCCCGGTCCAGGCTCTGGCAGAGGTAGACGAACATAAGCGGCAGAAAGAAGCCCTTCACCATCCAGCCGAGGAGGTGTTGCCCGAGCAGGGCGCCGTCCACGCCGCCCCAGCGGAACAGCAGCGCCCGTCCCATCTGCCAGTAACCGTCCTGCGGGGAACGCATGCGCCGGTCCACGAGATAGAAATACGGCACCGCCGCCACCAGCCACGCGGGCACGAGCCATTCCAGCATCAGGAAAAAGGAGCCGTAGAGGCCGCCGCTGTAGGCGGGGAACATCCAATAGCCCAGCGTCACGAACGCGAGGCTTCCCACGAGGCCCAGGAGCTTCACGGCGGTGCGCGCAAGAGAGGGATCGGGACGCGGCGAATCGAGCCCGGCGGACGGGCGCCGGTACACCTTGTTGATCACGAGGTCGGTGCCGCCGAGGCAGAACGCCACCCAGGCCATGAGGGCAAGGGCCGCCGCTTCCGTATCGGCCCATGGGCGCAACGCCCCCACCATCGCGAGACCCGAGCCGAAGGCCGCGAGACCCACCAGGGCCATGGCGCCGTGCACCGCCGACTTCGGGGGTGCAGCGCTCATTTCTTGAGCAGGGGCTCGAGCTTCGGCCACACGTTTTCCAGCACCTTGGGCTCCGCCTTGGCCACGGGATGCAGCCCGTCCGCCTGCAACATGCCACGGTGCTCCGCCACGCCCGCGAGCAGGAACGGCAGGAACGGCAGTGCGTGGCGCTTGGCCAGCTCCTTGTAGGCATCCGCAAAACCCTGGGTGTATTGCGGGCCGTAGTTGGGCGGCAGGAGGATGCCGAGCAAGAGGACCTTCGCCCCCGCCTGGCTTGAAAGCGCGATCATGCGCTCCAAGTTATGCTGCATGGTCTTCAGGGGCAGGCCCCGCAGACCGTCGTTGGCGCCGAGCTCGAGGATGACGATCTGGGGTTTGGCATGGTTGAGTTCCTCCGGCAGGCGGGTCAGCCCGCCCTCTGTGGTCTCGCCGCTGACGCTGCCGTTGACCACGGTATAGTCATAACCGCGCGCCTTGAGGCGCGCCTGCAGCAGGGCCACCCAGCCCTGCGACACATCGAGTCCGTAGGCGGCGCTCAGGCTGTCGCCCATGACGAGGATGGTCTGGGAGGGCGCGGCGGCAGAGGCCTGACCCCAGATCAAGACCAACAATAGAAGGATGCGCTTCACCATGTCCGAGGCACCCGACCGCGACGTGCTGCTCCGCGCGGAGCACTTGAGCAAGCAGGTTAACAGTCCGGACGGCGTGCTGACCATCCTGGACGACGTCACGCTCTCCATCCACCGCGGCGAATCCGCCGCCATCGTCGGCCCCTCCGGCTCCGGCAAGTCCACCCTGCTGGGTCTCCTGGCGGGGCTGGACGTGCCTTCCCGGGGCCAGGTGTGGCTGGACGGCGAAGCCTTCAGCGCCCTGGACGAGGATGCGCGGGCGGAGCGCCGCGCGCGGGAGATCGGCTTCGTGTTCCAGTCCTTCCACCTGCTCCCGGGCCTGACCGCCCTCGAGAACGTCATGCTGCCCCTCGAGCTCGGCGAGGGCAGGGACGCGGAGCAGACGGCGCGGGAAGTGCTCGCGGCGGTGGGCCTCGCCAACCGCGCCAACTATTACCCGCAAAAGCTCTCCGGGGGCGAGCAGCAGCGCGTCGCCATCGCCCGTGCCTACGCCACCCACCCCCCCCTGCTGTTCGCCGACGAGCCCACCGGCAACCTGGATGCCGGCACGGGTCATGTGATCGTGGATCTGCTGTTCAAGCTCAACGCCGAGCGCCGTACCACCCTCGTGCTCGTGACCCACGACACGGATCTCGCGGCGCGTTGCGACCGGGTCTTGAAGCTGCACGCCGGCCACCTCGAGGGATCGAAGTGACCCTGTTCCGGCTTTCGACGCGCCAGTTCCGCCGCGGCTGGAAGAGCGGCGAATACACGGTCATGGCCGCGGCGCTGATGCTGGCGCTGGCCGCCGTCTCCGCGGTGGGTTTCTTCACGGCGCGGGTGCGCACCGCGGTGGTGCAACAGGCCGGCGAGAGCCTGGCGGCGGACCTGAAGCTCCAGTCCCCCGAGCCCCTGGACCCGAAGTACGCCGCGGAGGCGCGCGCCGCGGGCCTCGATACCACGGAAACGATGGACATCATTACCGTGCTGGTGGCGGGCGACACCACCCAGCTCGTGGACGTGCACGCGGTGGCCGAAGGTTATCCCTTCCGCGGACGCGTACGGCTGTCTGATTCGGCCTTCGGCGCACCCCGCTACGCCGAAGGCATCCCCGCCCCCAGTACGCTTTGGCTGGAGCCGCGGGTGCTCGGCATCCTGCACCTCAAGGTGGGCGACACGGTGAAGGTGGGCGCGCTCAATGCGCGCATCGCCGCCTCCATCGTGTACCTCCCGGACGGCGGCTTCGGCTTCTCCGCCCTGGCGCCGAAGCTGGTGCTGAACCTCAAGGACGTGCCCGCCACCGGCCTCGTGATCCCCAACTCGCGCATCGAATACGACCTGCTCGTGGCGGGCGCCCCGGAGGCGGTGACGGAACAGGAACAGCGCTGGCACGCGACGCTGCCCGCGGGCGTGCGCCTGGAAGACGCCCGCGATGGCCGGCCGGAACTCGTGAACGCCATCGACCGGGCGCAACGCTTCCTGGCGCTGGCGGCGCTCGTGAGCGTGCTCATCTCCGCCGTGGCAGTGGTGCTGGCGGCGCGGCGCTACGCGCTGCGTTATACCGACGCCGCCGCGGTGCTGAAGTGCCTGGGATTGACGCGCCGGCGCGTACAGGCGGTCCTGTTGCTGGAGCTCCTCTGGCTTGGGCTGAGCGCGGGCCTCGCCGGCGTCATCGCGGGCTACCTCGCCCAGTTCGGGCTGGTGCTGGTGGTGAAGGACCTCCTGCCCTCCGCGCTGCCCGCGCCGCCCCTCACGCCCGCGCTCTCAGCACTCGGCATCGGGCTCGTACTGCTGCTCGGCTTCGCGCTGCCGCCGCTCATGCGGCTCGGCGATACACCCCCCGCGCGGGTGCTGCGGCGCGATCTTGCGCCGCCGCCGGCCCGGGGCTTCGTGGTCTACGGCGCCGCCTTGGCCGCGGGTTTCGGGCTCACGCTCTGGCAGGTCAAGAACCTGGAACTCTCGCTCTACGTGCTGGCGGGCCTCGGCGCCACGGTGCTGCTCCTGGGCGCGGGGGCGCTCGTCCTCCTGTTCGCGCTGAAACGCCTGAGGCGGGGCGTGGGCGGAGGCTGGCGCTACGGCCTCGCGAACCTCAACCGCCATAAGCGCGACGCGGCGATCCAGATGGTGGCCTTCGGCATCGGCCTGATGGTGCTGCTATTGCTTGCCGTGGTGCGCGCCGACCTGCTGCACAGCTGGCGCGTGAGCCTGCCGGATGACGCCCCCAACCAGTTCATCGTGAACATCCTGCCGGACGAGCGCGCGCCCCTGGTGAAATTCTTCACGGACCGCGGCCTGGCGGCGCCCGTGCTCCATCCCCTGGTACGGGCGCGGCTCACCGCCGTGAACGGCGTGGCCGTCCACGACCTGCGCCCCCAGGACGAACGCGCCCGGCAGATGGCGAACCGGGAGCAGAACCTGAGCTGGTCTGCCACGCTTCCCGAGGGCAACACCATCACCTCGGGCCAATGGTGGGACGGGAACCAGGCGAAGCAGCCGCTCGCCTCCCTGGAGGACGGATTCGCGCGGGACATCGGGGCCAAACTCGGGGACAAGCTGAGCTTCGACGTCGGCGGCATCCCCCTGACGGTGACGGTGACGAGCATCCGCAGCGTGCGCTGGGATTCCTTCAAGCCCAACTTCTTCATCGAGCTTTCCCCGGGCGCGCTGTCGGGCTTCGATTCCACCTGGATCACCAGCCTCTACCTGCCGCCGGCCAAGGCCGGCATGCTGGCTGACCTGGTGCGCGAGATGCCCTCGCTCACGCTCTTCGACGTGGACGCCATCATGCAGCAGGTGCGCCAGCTCATGGACGAGGCCTCGCTCGCCGTCGAATATGTGTTCCTGTTCACCCTGGGCGCAGGTGTGGTGGTGCTGCTCGCGGCAGTACAGGCGACCCGCGACGAACGGCGCTTCGAAGCGGCAGTGCTGCGGGCCTTGGGCGCCTCCCGGGCACGGGTGCGCTCCGCCGCGGCGGCGGAATACGCGGCGCTGGGCTTCACCTCCGGCCTCCTGGGGGCCCTCGCCGCGACCCTGGTAGCCTGGGTGCTGGCGGTGCGGGTGTTTTCGCTGACGTATGAACTCGACTGGCGGATCTGGGTCATCGGCCTCGTGGCAGGCACGGCCATCGTGGCCTTCAGCGGCCTTATGGCGACGCGTAGCGTGCTCAAGGCCCCGCCGGTGGAGACCTTGAGGGAATCCGCGTGAAGCGCTTCGCTCTCCTGCTGATCCTGCTGGCGGGAGGCACCCTCTCCCCGACGGCTTTCGCCGGGTGCGCGACAGGCGCCGCAGTTTTCTCCCAGGTCCAGCCGCAGCTCACGGCGTTCCGGGATTACCAGATACGCCTCTACAACCAGCAGGACTGCGACAACGAGCCGGACAGCCCCATCGGCGCCGTCGAGATCCTGAAGGCCGGCAAGCAGATCTATGCCCAGTCGGGTTACAGCTTCGCCCTGGGCTATCCCCTCGATCAGGACCAGCCGCCGGACAGCGTGAAACCCGTGGTGGGCATGGATTTCACGGGAGAGGGTCAGCCGGAACTCCTGATATCGGAATGGTCCGGTGGCGCCCATTGCTGCTATACCTTCCATCTCTTCCGCCTGGGACAAGACTTCAGGAAAGTCCAGAGCATCCCGCTCAGGGACGCGGACGAATCCGCGTTTGTCCGGCGCGAGGGGCACAAGGGCCTGGTGCTGGTGAGCACCGATTACAGCGCCTTCGCCTATTTCCCCTTCGACTTCGCCGGCTCCCCCGCGGGCCGTATGTTCCTGAGCTTCCAGGGGGGCCGCTTCAAGCTCGATACCGCGCTCATGAAGGCGAATGCGCCCAAACCTGAAGACTTGGCCGAGTGTGCACGGCTCTTCAAGAAAAGCCGCGATTGGCGCAACAAGGACCAGCCCCAGCCCCTGGGGCTTTGGTACTACGCCACGGATTTGATTTACACCGGCAACGCGGACGCGGCCTGGAAATTCCTGGAGGCCGCCTGGGGCGGCAGTACCAAGGACAAAGCCGGCTATATCGGCGACTACAAGGCGCGGCTCAGGAAGAGCGCCTATTACCCGGAACTCATGGATCTGCAGAAAACGCCCGCGTCAGGGGAAAATCAGCAGATCGATTGGACCAAGCAATGTTTTGAATATATGCATGGATGACTGCGCTTAAAGGGCGCGGACTTGTTTCCCAATTACCGCGAGCGCCACGCCACCGAGAATCGTGCAGGAAGCGATGACCAGGCGCGTAGTCACGGACTCGTCCAATAAGAGCACGCCGCCGAAGGCGGCGATGACCGGCACCGAGAGTTGCACGATGGCGGCGCGGGTGGCGGTCAAGCCCTTCAAGGCCGCGTACCAGATGACGTAACCGAGTCCCGAGGCGAGCACCCCGGAGGCGAGGGCGTAGCCGACGCCGGCGGCGTCCGCGTGCAGGCGCGGGAGGAACGGCAGGTTGAACAGGAGCGCGAGCGGCGCCGCCAACAGGAAATTGCCGGCGGTGGCGCGGACCGGATCCGCCGCGGCGCGCCCGCGCAGGGAATAGAAACCCCAGGCGACGCCGGCCGCCAGCATGAGCGCCGCGGGCCAGAGCGGCGGTGCCGCGAGCCCGGGCCGCACCAGGTAGACGAGGCCGGCCAAGGACAGCACCAAACCCGCTCCCTGGGCGAAACCCGGACGCTCCCCGCTACGGTAACCGGCGGCGAGCATGGTCGCCTGCACCGCACCGAACAGGAGCAGCGCCCCCACCCCGACACCGAGGCTCACGTAGGCGAAGGAGAACGCGGCGGCGTACACGAACAAGGCCGCCGCTGAAATCCAGGTACCACTCCGTACGGCGCCCCCGCCGCGCAAGCCGGTGAGCAGCCACAGCACCAAGGCGCCCGCCACCAGCCGCACGCTGGTGGCGCTCGCGGGATCGATGTGCCCGCCCCGGAGCGCGAGGCGGCAGAGCAGAGAGTTGGCGGCGAAGGCCGTCATGGCGACGGCGGTCAGCGCGGCCACCCCCCAGGCCCGCGTGGCGTTCAGCTTGAGCTTCACAGCAGCTCCCGGGTGCGCGCCCGATGCCGGCGCCAGGCAAGAGCATAGATGACCGCGTAAGCCGCCACCAGCAGTCCGCCGAGCAGCGCCTGCACGCCGGGCGTCAGCCCCGGGGGATAGATGACCGGCAGAACGTAGTGGTCGATGAATCCGCCGGTATAGGCGCCGAGCCCTGCGTGTTCACGCAGAACGTTCTCCAGGGGCGTGAGCGGACAGCTGCGCTGGTAGAACTCGATCCAGGCGCCCCAGACAACGGCCGGCAGGTGCAGCCAGATGGCGTTCCACCAGCGCAAGGCCAGCAGGCCGCCGAACACCACGAACAACAGGAATGCGAAATGCAGGAGCACCACCGCGTCCGCCAGGAGCCCATAGATCATGCCGCTCGCACCCGCTGCCCTGCCGCTCCCGAGCTTATACCCGCACCCGGGATGGATTCATCGCCGACGGAGTCAGCCCGTGGGAAAAGCTGCCGCCCTAGAATGATTCACCTCGCATCGAACCGGATCCCGCCATGAAACTCCGCTCCGTCCTGCTCCTCTCCCTGCTCCTGGCCCCGGCCGCCGGGGCCGCCACATCCGCGGACGCGGACATCGATCGGGCGAACCAGGACTGGGCCGCAGCGGTGGTGAAGGGCGACGCCAAGCTCGAGGCCGAAGGTTACGCACCGGACGCGGTGTTCTGCGACACCCGTGGCACCTGTACCGCGGGCCATGACGCCATCGAGAAGATGATGCGGGACCGTCTCGCGAAAGGCGGCCCGGCGAAGAGCGCCTACGCCCGCAGCGTGCAACGCGTCGAGGACCGCGGCCTGGTCTACGAGTGGGGGGAGGCGAGCCTCACGCCGGCCATGGGGCCGGTGCGGGCCGGGCGCTATCTCACGGTGTGGCAGCGCCAGCCCGACGGCCGCTGGCGGATCCTCCGCAACCTGGTACTGCCCTGAAGGGCGTCACTCCAGCTGGAGCATCTCCTTCACGTCGGCGTACTTGAGGCGCTCGCTGGCGCGGCCCATGCCGGCGTCGCAGACGTCGTGGGGCGAGGCCAGGTCGCGATAGTGGTGCGGCAGGTCGGCGATGTCCTGCAGAGTGGTGGTGTTGGTGTAGACGGGCAGGTTGTCCTCGCCTATGGCGAAATCGTAGCGACCGCCGAAGTTGAAGCAGTTGTTCTGTACCTCGAACCAGCCGTTGGCGGTGGTGATCGGGTAATTGTTCACCCCGTCCGGGCTGTAGGTCTCGAGGTGGTAACGCCCCGCGGGCAGGGAGGCCATGGCGTAGCCCGCGCTGTCGCCCGCCACGTTGTGGTTGATGCGGATGGGGTAAAGCTTGCCGCTGTCCTCGTTCTGCACCACCAGCATGGAATTGGCGAAGATGTTGGTGGTCGCGACGAACAGCCCGTACCCGCCCGGATCGCTCTCGAAGCGGTGCTGGGGAGCCGAGCAGGCACACAGCACGGCCGCCGCGGCCGCCCAGAGAAGTTTCTTCATGTCACCAACCTCCTGTGCGGCGGGACAGGACGTCCCACCGTTTAATTACTATAATTATAGTACATCTTTTCCGGCGGTCGGCGTCCTCCCGAAAACGGGAGGCCCGCCGGAAAATGTCGCGTCAGATGAGCGGCAGGAGCAGCAGCACGATGCCGACCAGCGAAACGCCCCAGATGCCGGTGCGCAGCACGGGGATGCCGGCGGCGTACACCGGCACGTAGGCGAGCCGCGCCCAGAAATAGAGCGTCGCGCCCCAGGCCGTCAGGGCGCTGTGCACGCCGAGGGCCCCGCCGGCGAGCACCAGGACGGCGAAGATCGGGAAAGTCTCGAGGAAATTGCCACAGGCACGGTCGAGGCGGCCCTTGATGCCCGCGAGCGGCGGCACGGGATTGTCGCGAGGCCCAAATGCCCAGGGCAGGCCTCGTTCCATCACGGCGCCGGTGGTGGCCACGAGGAGCTGGGCGAGCCCCAGGATAACGCTCCAAACCAGCATTTGGTATTCGGTGGTCATGGAAATCTCCTCTCGTTGGAACGGTGATGGAACGGCGGGATCGCGGCCTCAGCCGCCGCGGCCCTCCCAGTGAAACTGGTGCATGAGGCGGTGGATTGCCGGCGCCAAAAGGATGCCGAGCACGGCGATCAGCAAGAGCCCCGCGTAAAGCGCGAACAGGCCGGCGAAGACCTTGCCGGCGTCGCTGAGGCCCTCGGTCTTCACCGGGCCCATGCCGCCCAGCAGCATGGCGGCATTCACGAAGGCATCGCGCCAACCCATGCCCTCGAAGTGGGCGTAGCCCGCCATGCCGATGGCGAGCGAGAAACCGATGAGCAGGAGCACGAAACCGAGGTGCCGCAGCATGCGCCCGGCGAACTCCCGGCGAGACAACGGCGGCTTGTGCTTCGGCTCGTACATGCGCCCTACCCCGCCAGCAGGCGCCAGGCGAAGGCGCCCCAGAGGAGGAACAAGAGCATGCTGCTCGCGGCGTAGACCGTGAAGCGGTGCATGACACGATTGTAACCACAGTGGATGAAGCTGTGCAGCGCGCGGAGCACCACGTAAACCCAGGCGGCGGACACGAACGGGAGCGAGCCCAGGCCCGTGACCGCGAGCCCCAGGCAGAGCGCATAGAACAGCACCGGCATCTCGAAAAGGTTGCGGAAATTGTCCGCGGCATTGGTGCGGGTCAGGCGTTCGCGGGCCTCGGCGGACGTGCTCAGGGCCTGGGGGCGGATGCGCTTCTCGCGCATTTCGCCGATGCGGTCGACATATAAGCGCACCCAGACGGCGGCGGTGACGAGCGCGAGCGCGGCACAAGGCAGCAGGATCGGCGCGGAAGCCATGTCGGGTCCCATCCGGTTGGCGGCCATGAGTATAACGGTTTGAATTACCTAAAAGCGTCGCGAGCGCGGCAGCTTCTAGGCCACGCGGTTGCGCATCTCGCCCGCCTGGAACGCGGAAATGTTGAGTGCCATCTCGTGGATCACCCGCTGGCGAGCCTCCCTGGCGGCCCAGGCCACGTGGGGCGTGACGATGAGATTGGGGATGGTGGGGTCCAGGAGCGGGTTGCCGTGCACCGGCGGCTCCTCCGAGAGCACATCGATGCCCGCCCCGGCGAGACGCCCGGCACGCAGCGTGGCGGCGAGCGCCGTCTCGTCCACCAGGCCGCCGCGCGCGGTGTTGATGAGGATGGCCTCGGGCTTCATGAGCGTGAGCTCGTTCGGGCCGATCATCCCGCGGGTCTCCGCCAGCAGCGGCACGTGCAGGCTGAGCACGTCCACCTGCGGCAGGAGTTCGTGGAGCGGCACGCGATCTGGGCGCGAGTCCTCCGGGTTGCGCGCCGCGACCAGCACCTTCATGCCGAAGGCAGCCGCGATCTTCGCCGTGGCGCGGCCGATGTCCCCCAGGCCGACGATGCCGAAGGCCTTGTCGCGCAGCTCGCGAATGGGAAAATCCAGCAGCGTGAACTGCGGCGCGCGCTTCCAGGCACCCTGCTGCATGAGCCGCTGGTAGCCCTCGAGGTGCTGGTTGAGCGCGAGCACCAGCGCGAACACGTGCTGCGCCACCGAATGGCTGGAATACGCGGGCACGTTGCACACGCCGATCTTGCGGTCCCAGGCGGCGGCGAGGTCCACGTGGTTGACGCCGGTGGCCGCCACGCACACGAGCTTGAGCGCCGGCAGGCGGCGGAACGCGTCCGCCGTGATGCGCGCCTTGTTGGTGATGAGCACGTCCGCCTCGGCGGCGTGCTCCAGCAGCTGCTCGGGCCAGGTGGTGCCGAACACGCGCAGCACGGAAAGCACCTTTTCCAGGGGGCGCAGCTTGATGTCGCCCGCATGGCTCACGGTGTCGAAATCGAGGAATACGCCCTTCATCGCGAGGCCCAGTTTTTCCTGCGCGAATACTACACCGCCGCGCCCGTCACGGGCGCGGCGGTGCTTATGTCGCCAGAAAGACCAAAGATTCGGCGTCAGAGCGCCTCGACGATCTTCTGGGCGATGAGGTCGGCGGCATGGTTGAGGCCGCCGTTGCCGCTGCCACCGCCCCAGAGATAGACGTTGGCGCCGGTGTTCTGGTCCTGGATGTTGAGGTAACCCTGGTCAGCGCTGTTGGCCTTGAATGTGGTGTTGTAGATGCCGTTCAGGTCATCGGACATGTTGTAGTAAGAGAAGGTGCAATTGATGCTCTGGCAGATGGGCACGTGCAGGGTCACGATGCCACCCACCTCGCCGGTGGAAACGATGATGAATTTGGCCTCCACGCTCGCCACCGCCTCGCCCACCTTGGCCCCATTGGTCTGGCCTGTGTCGGTCTGGTAGCTGTCGGTGATCAGCCAGTCCTGGGGATCGTTGAACTTGAGGGAGCTGACGTCGATGATCAGGTCCGTGTCCACGCGCTTCTGGATCTCCTGGTAGCTGCTGATGCCTTCCTTGTCGATGAGGCTGCTCAACAGTGCGCGGTCGCGGACCACGAAGCCGGCCTTGAACAGGCGCTTCTCGATGATGTCGTAGGCACCGTTCAGGGATGCCTCGGAACCGCCCGTCTGGGCGGTCTGCGCCTGGGTCACGTTGCTGGTGACGTTCGGCACCCGGAGCACCACCTTGAGGGATGGATGGTCCTTCACCAGCTGAGTGAGCGTGGGGCGCACGTCCACCTCATCCTGGGGCGCCGGCGGCCAGTTCACCCGGGTGATATTGAAGGATTGTTCGGTTACGCAACCGGAAAGTAGCGATGCCGCCAGCAGCGGAAGCAAGCTCGTGAACCTGATATTCATGATCTACCCCTTTTCATGCGTGGCCCGTATCGACCCGATTTAAGCACGGTGTGGGAAGATTTTCCACGCGGGTCGCACGGCCGCGATGCGATAATGGCGCCGGCCGCGCTGTGCCCGGAGGATCCATGTACATCCCCAGTGAATTCGACAACCCGGATTTGGCTCAGCTGCACGACATGATGCGCCGGCATCCGTTCGCCCTGCTGGTGACACCGTTTGAAGGCGAACTTTTTCTCACCCATCTCCCCTTCCACCTGGACGCGTCGCGGGGCCCGAAAGGCACGCTCGAAGCGCACCTCGCCAAGGTCAATCCCCATTGCGCCGCGCTCATGGCCGGGGCGCCGTCCACGGTGGTGTTCAAGGGCCCGGATGCCTACGTCTCACCCCGCTGGTACGTGGACCCCGCGAAGAACGTGCCCACTTGGAACTACGTGGCCATCCACGCCCATGGGGCCCCGAGGACCACGGAAGACCCGGCCCGGCTCCTCGCACTCATCGGCACGCTGACCGACGAGCATGAAGCTTATATAGAGAACCCCTGGAGCCTGAAGGAAGCCCAAGCCCACGCCGAACGCCTGGCGGGCCATATCGTGGGATTCGAACTCCCCCTCGCACGGCTGGAAGGCAAGTACAAGCTGAGTCAGAACCGCTGCCCTGAGGACCGGGTGGGCGTACTGCGGGAATTCGCGAAAAGCCGGGACAGTGGCGTGGCGGAGATGCTGGACCTGATGAGGGAACTCTATAAGGAAGACGGCAAGCGGCGCGATGCCTGAGAGGCGTAAGCCGCCGCCGGGGCCTTCGCCACGATGGCCGTCGGCGCTGAGGGCAAAGCGCTCACCGCGGCGGTGAGCGCGAGCCAGCCCAGGAACACGATCCACAAACCGTCGCTGCGTCTGCTGCGCATGACCCACCTCGCGCATCGCCACACAAACGTATAGATGCGCGAGCCGGGCAAAAAGTTGCAGCTTAAAACAGCCCCGCTTGCTTCGCCCCCCCCGCCAATGCACCTTCAAGAGCCAGGAGCTTCTGTTTGATGGGCAAGCCGCCGCCGAAGCCCGTGAGGGAGCCGTCCGCGCCGATGACCCGGTGGCAGGGCACGATGACCGGGATGGGGTTCTGGCCGTTGGCGGCACCCACGGCACGGGAAGCCGCCGGCCGGCGGATGCGCCGCGCCAATTCACCGTAGGACCAGGTGTCGCCGTAGGGAATGGTGCGCAAGGCGCTCCAGACCTTGAGCTGGAAATCGGTGCCCTGGGGCTCAAGCGGCAGATCGAACTCCGTCAGTTTGCCGGCGAAATACGCCTTCAATTGCCGCGCCACCTCCCGGAAGGGCTTCTCGGAGGGTTCCCAGGTTTTGTCGGGCTTCGTGGGGCCGCGCTTGCCGTCCTGGAAATACACGCCGTGGAGGGCGTCTGCGTCGCCCACCAGCAGGAGATCGCCGATGGGGCTTTCGATAGTGTGGAAATACATGTTCGGTTCCTCGATGGTCTTCATGTCTTCTGCTCCGAAGCAGTTCGCCAGAGGTGTAGAACGGCATACGCCCGCCACGGCCGCCACGCCTCCGCTTTCTCCAGTAGGGCCTTTGCACTGAGCGGTTTCTTGGTGCCGGCCACGCGGCGCAACACCAGGTCCTCCGCCGGGAACGCGTCCGGGTCCGCGAGCGCGCGCATGCCCACATATTCCGCCGTCCAGGCCCCGATGCCCGGCAAGGCCGTGAGCGCAGCTTTCACCTCCTCCGAAGCCAGTCCGCCCGTAAAGTTGACACGGCCGTCTGCCACCGCTTTCGCGAGCCCGTTCAGGGTCCGGGCGCGGGCACCCGTAAGGCCGATGCGCGTCAGATCCGCCTCGGCGAGCGCCTCCGCTCCGGGGAACAGCCGCGCGAGGCCGTCCACGGGGTTTTCGAGCGGGGTGCCGTGGGCTTCCACGATGCGTGCCGCGAACGTGCGCGCCGCCGCCACGCTCACCTGCTGGCCCAGGACCGCTCTGACCGCCAGTTCGAACGGGTCCCAGGTGCCTGGTACCCTGAGCCCGGGCCGGCGCTTCAGCAAGGGTTTCAGCAACCTGTCCTTCTGCAGTATCTGGCGCACGTCCTGGGGATCGGCGGCGAGGTCGAACATCTGCCGCACGCGTTGCAGCACCGTGAACAGGGCCTCGGGCCCGAGTTCGTGTACCGAAAGCTGCAGCGCATCCGCGCCCGGCACGGGTTTCAATTCGATCCAGCCCTGCACGCCGTTGATGCTCACCGTGCGCGTGTACGCGTCGCCGTCAACCCGCTCGACCCCCGGCACCGCTCGGGTGGCGAAGAAGTCCCGGATCGCGGCCCAGTCGTACGGCGGCCGGTACGAAAGCCTCATGGTCAGGGCGTCCGCCCGCGCCGCCTCCTTGGGCCGGTCGCGGCGCAGGTCCCGCGGCGCACGGCCGTAGGTCCGTTGGAACGCGTCGTTGAAGCGTCGCAGGCTGCCGAAACCGCTGGCGAGCGCGATGTCCGTCATGGGCAGGCGCGTGTCGTCGATGAGGCGTTTCGCGAAATGCAGCCGCCGGGTCTGGGCCACGGCCAAGGGCGATGCGCCTACGTGCTGGATGAAGAGCCGATGTAGGTGGCGCGAGCCTATGCCGAGGCGCTCCGCCAGTCCCTCGACGCTCGCGGTGTCCAGCGCGCCTTCCTGGATGAGGCGCAGGCCACGGCGCACCGTGGCCGATGTCCCGAGCCAGGCGGGCGTGCCCGGCGCCGCTTCCGGCCGGCAGCGCAGGCACGGCCGGTACCCGGCTTCGGCCGCGGCCGCGGCCGAGGGGAAATAACGCACGTTGGTGCGCTTGGACGTGGGCGCGGGGCAGATGGGCCGGCAATAGATGCCGGTGGTCTTCACGCCGATGAAGAAGCGACCGTCGAACCGCGCGTCGCGCGCGAGCCGTGCCCGGTCGCAGGCTTCGAAGTCGAGAGAGAGGTCGGCGTTGTCCATGGGCGCCATGATACGCCCGGAGGGGTCAAAAACCAGCCGGATTCGGACGTATTAACTAGCAGGTATATTCTAAACTTAGTGTAAACAGGGAGTGGGGAAATATGGCTCTAACAACATGCCCCGAATGTAGCCGAGAGATTTCTGATCAAGCGGCTCAATGCCCAGGTTGCGGATTTCCTATTAAAAAAACTGATACCTCACCTGAAGCAGAGCCCGAAAGTATTGTGGTGAAAAGACATGGAGGCTCCTATGAAATGTGGGGCACAGTGGTTTGTATTGCAGGATTGCTAATCGGAATGTCTATGTCTGGAGTTCTCGGCGGAACGATTTTCGTAATTGGAATCGCCGCATTTATTATTGGAAGATTCAATTAGAACTGAGTGATTCAATAAAACGACTATTTTGCGCCTATGGCAAGGCACGCGAGGCGAGCAGGAGGGAGCGTACTCTTAGCGTACGTGACCGACTGCGAGTCCGAAGCGCAACGCAGCCAGAGGCCAAAATAGGCGTTTTAGCGCTTAGGGATGCGGAACTCGTGGGGAGGCGGTTTCGTAGCCCAATCGCGTTTATGGAGGATCGCGTACGCCGGTTCCGGTTTTGACGGCAGATGCAGGGGGCCGTGTTTCACCGCGGGCTTCGGCGCGGCGAGCGACGCGGGGATCTTCTTCACGGCAAGCTTCTTCCGCGCGGGCTTGCGGGCAGCGAGCTTCGTCGCGAGCTTCTTCACGAGCCCCTTCCTGGGGGCGGTTTTCTTCTTGGCCCGGGCTTTCTTTTTCATGCCTCAAGCCTAGCACAGGGCCCGGAGCCATGTTGGCGACGTAAAAAAGGCGGGGCGCACGCCGCGCCCCGCCTGGGTCTGAGCGACCTCGGACTGGATCAGCCGCAAGGCGGCGTGGTGCGCTTCTGCAAGTCCAGAGAGATGCTGGCGCTTCCCGACGGCACCACCGCGATGATGTACGGATGGGTGATGTCGTTCGTCGTGCGTGGGCAGTTTGTACCCGGCTCGATCACCAGGAAATCCACGTCGTACACGTTCGGCGTGTCCTTCGCCGGCTCGGCGCGGGCGACGCGCATCGTGTAGCCACCGTGCTTCATCTCGCCGAGGAAGTACGCCACCACCGCCTGCTTGGTCCAGTCGATCTGGGGCATGGCGGGGGGATGCGATTGATCCGCGAATGTCTTGTCCCACATGTCCTTGAACGCAGCCTGGTCGTGGATGTCGCGGCTGCCCTGCTCCTTGACCGCACTCTGCGGCCCTAGCGACAGGATGGTGGCGCCGTTGTCGGATGCGGTGCCGCCGCCGCAACCGGCGAGACCCGCGGCGAGCACCGCGGCGATGACGAACATTATTTTCATGACATTCCTCCGTTGAAAAACTTTATGCTTGTAATGGTGGAACCGCTGGCGGCTACTTGCCTATCATGTAATACACCGCCACGTCTGCGTCGATCTCGATCAGTCCCGGCAGGTATTCGGGTGCCGCAGTGGAGGCAGAGGCCTCGGCACGGGCCATCATGATGGGTCGTGGGGAATAGCCCCCGCCCTGCTCAGCGATGCTAAAGACCGCGCCAAGGTTAACACCCGCCCCGCGGGCGAGGCTAGAAGCCTTGTCGTGAGCGTCCTGTACGGCGAGCTGCAGGGCCTTGTTTTGCAGCGCCGTGCGGTCGCTGCGGTCGGGGGTCACCTGGTCGAGACGCGTGACGCCGGCGTCGAAGAGCGCATCCACGAGTTCACCGTAGCGGCCGAGGTCCCTCAGAGTGAGGGTCACCTGCCGGGTGACGTGCTGGGCCACGACCTTGAGGGGCTCCTGCTCGGCTTCGCTGCTGCTCATGATCCTGTTGGAACGGCCGTATTCCGGATACACGTTGATGCCGCGGGCCTGGATATCCTTGTCGGCGATCCCCTGCTTGCGCGCGGCAGCGATCACCTTGGCGGTACGGCTCTCCACCTCGGCACGCGCGCCCTTCGCATCCGGCGCCGACTTCTCGAGGGTGAGCGAGACGTAAAGAATGTCCGGTTCCACGCGCATCTCGCCGTGGCCCTGCACCTGGATGTAGGGCGTGGACATGCCGTCCGCGGCGGCCCCGAGGGGCAGCAGCAGGCAGAAGAGCGCTGGACCAAGGAACGGGACGCGCATGCTTCAGGCCTCCAGGTTGCCGAGGATGTCGGTACTCTCAACCACTTCGGCAAATTCGCCGTTGAGGTTCGCGAGCGCCACTTGGTGCACGATCTCGGCGCCAAATTCGCGCCCATCATAGCCCGCCTGGGAGAACGCGGCGCAAGCGTCCGCCGCCACCAGGGTGCGGAAGCCCAGGTTGCCCGCCATGCGTGCCGTGGTGGAAACGCAATGGGGCGTGGTGAGGCCGGCCAGCACCAGCGTGTCGATGCCGGCGGCGCGCAGCCGCGCCTCGAAGTCCGTGCCGATGAACGCGCTGTTCACGTCCTTGCCGATGACGGCCTCGCCGGGCCGGGGCTCTACTTGCGGCTTGATCTCGCAGCCGGGTTGGCCGGGCGCGAGCGGGGACTTCGGGTTGCGCGACAGGTGGCGCACGTGGAACAGCGGGCGGCCAGAGGTGCGCCAAGCATCGAGCAGCCGGGCGGCATTGGCCTCGGCCTCCGGATTGTTGCGCACGCCCCAGTAACCCGGCCTGTCGAAACCCTGCTGGATGTCGATGAGCACGAGCGCCGCGTTCTTGGGGATGGGTTTCATGCGCGGAAGCGAGTGAAGCGTTCAGCCTTCCAAAACGCAGGCGAAGACGAGGGGCGCGACGATGGTCGCGTCGGACTCGATGATGAACTTGGGCGTATCGGTGCCGAGCTTGCCCCAGGTGATCTTTTCATTGGGGACCGCCCCGGAGTAGGAGCCGTAGCTCGTGGTGCTGTCGCTGATCTGGCAGAAGTAGGACCAGAGCGGCGTGTCCTCCTCCATGTCCTGTTCCAGCATGGGCACCACGCAGATGGGGAAATCGCCGGCGATGCCGCCGCCGATCTGGAAGAAGCCCACGCCCTTGCCCTTGGAGTTCTTGCGGTACCAGTCGGCCAGGTAAATCATGTATTCGATGCCGGTGCGCACGGTGTGCACGTTCTTCACGTCACCCTTCATGCAGTGGGCGGCGAAGATGTTGCCGAGCGTGGAATCCTCCCAGCCGGGCACGATGATGGGCAGGTTCTTCTCACAGGCGGCCACCATCCAGGAATCCTTCGGGTCGATCTGGTGGTACTGGGTGAGCGCGCCGGAACGGATCAGGCGGTAGAAGAACTCGTGGGGGAAATAGCGCTCGCCCTTCCTGTCGGCCGCCTGCCACTCCGCGAGCACCGCCTTCTCGATGCGGCGGATGGCCTCGCCCTCGGGGATGCAGGTATCGGTGACCCGGTTCAGGTGCTTGTCGAGGAGCTTTTGCTCGCCCTCGGGCGAAAGTTCGCGGTACTTGGGCACGCGCACGTAATGGTCGTGGGCCACCAGATTGAAGATGTCCTCTTCCAGGTTGGCGCCGGTGCAGGTGATGATTTGCACCTTGTCGCGGCGGATCATCTCGGCGAGCGAGAGACCTAGTTCGCCGGTACTCATGGCGCCGGCCATCGTGACCATCATCTTGCCGCCGTCCTGGAGCAGTTTGATGTAGCCGTCGGCCGCGTCGATGAGCGCGGCGGCGTTGAAATGGCGGTAATGGTGGCGGACGAATTCGGCGACGGGCTTCGTATTTTTCACGGTCTCGCGGACTCCCCAAGGACATGGTTCGCGGGGGAATTGTAGCGTCCCGGCGAGCGCCGGAGCAGGCTCCTAACTGGGTTTTTTGCCCCGCTCCACCACAGCTACAAGCGCCTTCAGATCCACCATACGTACCGCATCCAACGAAGCTTCCACCGCCCCTTCGTGGCAGAGGCCGCTTTGGGCCGCCTCTTCGTAGCCTTGCTTCGCGGCCTTGAGGCAGGCGTCGCGCACGGCTTCCGCCAGTTTCTTGGCGGCGTCCGGCGTCATAAACAGGTCCACTCGAAGCGGCCGATATGCTCCGCCTCGATTTCCACGCGGTCCCCGGATTTGAGCGGCCCCACGCCCGAGGGGGTGCCGGTGAACACCAGGTCCCCGGGCAGGAGCCGCCAGCGGCGGGACAGGAACGCCAGGATGGCGGGGATGGGAAACAGCATGTCGCGGGTGTTGCCGCGCTGGCGCAAGTCGCCGTTCACGGCGCAGCGCATCTCCAGCGCCTGCGGGTCGAAGGCGAAGGGCGCGGCCGCGAAGGTGCCCACGGCGGCGCTGCCGTCGAAAGCCTTGGCAAGTTCCCAGGGCGCGCCGGCCTGCTTCAGGCGCGCCTGTTCGTCCCGCAGGGTGAGGTCCAGGCCGAGCGTGACGCCGGCCAGCAGCGACAGCGCCGCCCCAGGCTCCACCTCCTCCGCCTCCCGGCCCAGGGCCAGCACCAGTTCCATCTCGTGGTGCACGCTGCCGCGGCCGTGCGGCAGCTTGAGGGGCGCGCCTTCCAGCACCAAGCTGGTGACGGGCTTCATGAACACCACGGGCTCCGGCGGCAGGGCATTGCCCATCTCCCGGGCGTGCTCGGCGTAGTTGCGGCCGATGCAGAAGATGCGGCGCGTGTCGGGCAGATCATCGAGACCTTCGAAGGCCATTGAGCACCCTCCTAGTGTAAGAAGCCCTTGAAGGCCGCGACCACCGCGTCGATGTCCTTGCGGCTAACATCGAGATGAGTCACCAGCCTCAAATTTGGGTTTGCAAGAATCGCGATTCCGGATTTCTTCAGATGCTCCGCCAGCGCGCCAATTTTGGACGGCTCCGCCAGGGAGGCGAACACCATGTTGGTCTGGACGAGCTTCGGGTCGAGCGAGAGCCCGGGCAGCCCGGCGAGACCTTCCGCCAGGGCCTTGGCGTTGGCGTGGTCCTCGGCGAGTCGCTCCACGTGGTGCTCTAGGGCGTAGAGGCCGGCGGCGGCCAGGATGCCCGCCTGGCGCATGCCGCCGCCCAGCATCTTGCGGTCGCGGTGGGCCCGGTAGATGCAATCCTTGCGGCCCACGAGCACCGTGCCCACCGGCGCCCCCAGGCCCTTGGACAGGCACAGGGATACGGAGTCGAAATGGCGGGTGATGCGCGCGAGCGGCACCTGGAGCTTCACCGTGGCGTTGAACACCCGCGCGCCGTCGAGATGCAGCGCCAGGCCGTGCTGTTTCGCGAAAGCTGACGCTGCCTCTATATAAGAGAGCGGCAGCACCCGGCCGTTCTGGGTGTTCTCCAGCACCAGGAGCCTAGTCTTGGCGAAATGGGCGTCGTCCGGCTTGATGAGCTGGGCGACCTTCCTCAAGTCCAGGCTGCCGTCCGCCTCATACTCGAGCGGCTGGGGCCAGAGGCTCCCCAGCACCGCGGCGCCGCCCGCCTCGTACTTGAAGCTGTGGCCGAGCGCGCCGATGACGAATTCCTCGCCGCGGCCGCAATGGGCCATGAGCGCCGCGAGGTTGGACTGGGTGCCGGAGGGAAAGAAAAGACCGGCCTCGTGGCCGGTCATCTCGGCGAGGCGCTCCTGCAGCGCCTTCACCGTGGGGTCGTCGCCGAAGACGTCGTCCCCGACCTCCGCCGCCGCCATGCGTTCACGCATGGCGGCGGTGGGACGGGTGACGGTGTCGCTGCGCAGGTCGATCATGCGCCGCGAAATGTTCGGCTCAGTGCTTGGTGGACGCGGCCGGCGCCGGAGTCGGGGCGGGCGCGGCCTTCTGGATCGCGGCCCAGTCCTTGTCCATGGCGCTGATGACATCCGTGCTCACGTCGTAGGCCTCGGAGGCGTAGGGCGCACCGGCCTTGGTCAGCAGGATGTCGATGTGGCGCTCCTTGACGTACTGGTTCAGCACCGTCTGCAGCTCACCCTGGATGGGGTTGAGCGCCTCCTGGTTGCGCTGCTGCAGCAGCTGGCGGCTCTCGTTCACGAAATCCTGGAACTCCGCCTGCCCGTCCTGGAACTGCTTCTGCAGCGCCGCGTAACCGGAGGACTTCGGGTCGGCCTTGTCCAGCTGATCCTTGAGGGCGTTGAGCTTGGTGCTGCGGTCGTTGGCCTGGGCCTGCAGCTCGTTCTGCTTCTGCTGCAGCAGCTGCATGGCTTCGCGGCCGCGCTGGCAACCGGTGATCACGGCCTGAAGGTCGATGACGGCGATCTTGGGGAACGCCGCGGGGGCCGCCGCCGTCGAAGTCTTGGCGGCGTACGCCGGAGAATAAGCGATGAGAGCAGCCACGCCGAGCATGGCGGCGATGAAACTTTGACGCATGGTACGAATACTCCTGGATGAGGGGCCCCGGACCCTTCCGGGGCTGGTCGAAACCGGCACAAGGATACCCCAGCGCCGCGGCCCGGGGCCACCGGTTTGCCGCACAGGCGTTTGACGCCCCCGGTCCGCAAGGTCAGGATGGCCGGCCCCCGGGGAAATGAACCCCGCCCCCTGGACCTTGTCTTAAGCCCGACAGACCGTATCCGAACGGCAACCCTCCCCGAAAGGAGATTCCCATGCATTGGCGCTTCCCGTCCCCGCGCGGCCTCGCCCTGGCGCTCGCCGCCGCCCTGCTCGGCCTCGCCTCCACCGCCCAGGCCGGCGAGACCTTCACCCGCTTCCCGACCCTGCACGGCGACAGCGTGGTGTTCGAGGCCCACGGCAACCTCTGGAAGGTGCCCCGCAACGGCGGCACCGCCATGCGCCTCACCACCGATCCCGGCTACGACATGATGCCGCGCTACTCCCCGGACGGGAAATGGATCGCGTTCACGGGGCAGTACCAGGGCAACACCGACGTCTACGTGGTGCCCGCCGAGGGCGGCCCGGCGAAACGCCTCACCTTTCACTCGGACGTGGTAGACCGCGCGCCGGAACGCTGGGGGCCGGACAACATGGTGCTCGGCTGGACGACGGACTCGAAGAGCGTGATCTTCCTGTCACGGCGCAGCTCCATGAACAGCTGGTTCGGCCGCTACTTCACCGTGCCGGTGACGGGCGGACCCGAGGAGCTGATGCCGCTCGACAAGGGCGGCATGTTCAGCTGGAGCCCGGACGGCAAGTCCATCGTCTACAACCGCATCTTCACCAACTTCCGCACTTGGAAGCGCTACACCGGTGGCATGCACCAGAACGCCTGGATCCACAACTTCGAGACCGGCACGGACGAACTCGCCGTCGATTCCAAGGGCCTGGACCTGGACCCGATGTGGTACGGCAAGACCATCTACGTGGCCTCCGACCGCGGCACGGATCATCGCGTCAACCTCTGGGCCATGGACACCGCCACCAAGCAGATGCGCCAGGTGACCCACTTCACAGACTACGATGTGGATTGGCCGAGCCTGGGTGACAACGGCATCGTGTTCCAAGAGGGCGGCTCGCTGTATGTGCTCGACCTGCCTTCGGAGCAGCTGCACAAGCTCAGCGTGGACGTGCCGGATGACGGGGTGGACACCAACCCGCGCTACGTGGACGGCTCCAAGTTCATCCAGAGCAGCGATCCCGCGGGCAACCCGAACTTCGACATCTCGCCGAACGGCAAACGTGCGCTCCTTCAGGCCCGCGGCGACGTGTTCACGCTGCCCGCCGAGCGCGGCAATACCCGCGACCTGACCCAGAGTTCCAACGCCAAGGAGGAGAACCCCACCTGGTCGCCGGACGGCAAGTGGGTCGCCTATGTCACCGACGTGACCGGCGAGGACGAGATCGCCGTCCGGCCCTCGGAGGGCGGCGCCGAGCAGATCGTCAGCGACTTCAAGACGGGTTATTTCTACCGGCCCATCTGGTCCGCCGACGGCAGCAAGCTCGCGTTCTCGGACAACCTGCACCAGCTCTGGTGGCTGGACGTGAAGAGCCACAAGGCGACCCGCGTCGACCAGGACCCCATCGCCGAGATCCACGACTACACCTGGTCGCCGGACGGAAAGTGGCTCGCCTACAGCAAGCAGCGCATGAACCAGCAGCCGGGGATCAACCTCTATAGCCTGGATGACCGCAAGGCGACGCTGGTCAGCTCCCCGCTGTATGCGGACTTCAACCCGGCCTTCGATCCGGACGGCAAGTATCTGTATTTCATCTCCTTCCGGCACGAGAACCCGACCTTCAGCCAGAGCGAGTTCAACATCGCCACGCTCAAGATGGCCGGCATCTACGCGGCCACGCTCGACAAGAACGCGCCCTCGCCGTTCGCGCCCCGCTCCGACGAGGGCGTGCCGGAGAAGAAGGATGGGAGCGACAAGTCCAAGAGCGGCCCGAAGCCGCTGCACATCGACCTGGACGGCCTGATGCAGCGCGCCGTGCCCGTGCCGGTACCCGCCGACAATTTCAATGCGCTCACGGCACTGTCCGGCCAGCTCTATTACATGACGCAGCCCAATTTCACCATCGAGGGGCCGCTTTCCGGCGAGCACACCGCTCTGCACGCCTTCGACGTGGACAAGCGCAAGGACAAGGTGCTGACCACCGACCTCGCGGGCTACGCGCTCTCGGCGGACGGCAAGACCGCACTCATTAACACCCAGGACGGCAAGTTCGCGTTCCTGGACACGGGCGACGGCGACGCCAAGCCCAAGGACCTGGACACCTCCCACATGCTGATGCGCGTCGACCCAGTGGCGGAGTGGAACGAGATGTTCCACATGGCCTGGCGGCTGGAGCGCGACTTCTTCGTGAACCCGAAGATGAACGGCGTGGACTGGGAGGAGATCCAGACGCGCTACGCCAGTCTCCTGCCCTACGTGGGCCACCGCGAGGACCTGGACTACCTCATCGGTGAGATCCAGGGCGAGCTCTCCAATTCGCACACCTACGTGGGTGGCGGCGACATGAACGACGACCGCACGCCGGTCCCCACCGGCCTCGTGGGCGCCGACTATGGGCTGGACGCGAAGTCGGGGCGGTACTTCTTCAAGAAAATCTACGCCGGGGACAACACCAAGGCGGAGTTCGCCTCGCCGCTCACCGAACCGGGCATCAATGTCCGCGAGGGCCAGTACCTGCTCGCCGTGGACGGCCACGACCTCAAGGCGCCCACGGACCCCTACAGCCTGTTCGTGGGCAGCCGCGGCCGCACCGTGAGCATCACGGTGGCGGACGATGCCGCCGGGGCGGGCAAGCGCGACGTGACGGTGAAGACCCTGCACGACGAGCTCAACTTGCGCCAGGACGACTGGATCAAGAGGAACCGCGCCTACGTGGCCCAGGCCTCCGGCGGCCAGATCGGCTACATCTATCTGGACGACATGGGCGCGAACGGCATGAAGCAGTTCATCGACCAGTTCTACGCGCAGCTCGACAAGCCCGGGCTCATCATCGATGAGCGCTACAACGGCGGCGGCTTCATCGACCAAATGCTGCTGGAGCGGTTGCGGCGCGTGTTGGCGGGCATGACCACCAACCGCGAGGGCGCGCAGGGCACCGAGCATCCGGTGATGTCCTACAGCTACAAGGCCTGCCTCATCAACGAGTATTCGGCCTCGGACGGTGACATCTTCCCCTACTACTTCCGCAAGTACGGGCTCGGGCCGCTCATCGGCATGCGCACCTGGGGCGGCGTGCGCGGCATCCGCGGTGACTGGCCGCTGCTCGACAACGGCTACATCACCGTGCCGGAGGGCGCGGAATACGGCCTCGACTCCCAGTGGGTGATGGAAAACCACGGCGTGGATCCGGACATCCAGGTGGACGACCTGCCGGGCGACGTGGTCAAGGGCAAGGACGCGCAGCTCGACACCGCCATCAAGTACATCCTGGACAAGATCAAGGCCCATCCGCTGACGCTGCCGCCGGTACCGGCAGAGATACCCGCCTATCCGCCGGACGGGCACGAATAAAAATCAGCTGATATCGATCGTCTATTTATCGGCGGCCTTTCAGGCCGCCGTTTTCTTTTACGCGGGTTTAAAGAATCAACCCTAAAAAGCCGAAAACCACTGCAACCCTTCGTGCAGCTGCCGCATCTGATTGGCGATAGAGCTGCGCGCGTATAAAGAGTGTCCGGGCGGACACTCGCGGACACTGCGAAGAGCCGGCGGACGCTCGAATGCCGCTTGAAACAGAACGGCCGAACGGCGCAAAGACGGGAATTCCGGCACTCGGCGGCAAAAGCGGTGGATTTGGCATGGGGCTTGCTACAAATACGGGCATGAACACCAACAACCTGCAGAAAATCGTGAAAATCCGCGACACCGCGTCCCAGGACGTGGCGGTGGACAACACCCCGCAGCGGCGCAAGCGCCGCCGTTGGATGCTGGCCGGCGGCGCGGCACTGGCATTGCTGATCGCCATGACCACGCCCGCGCTCATCCGTTGGGCCAAGGCGGAACGCACCGTGTCCCTCGACCAGATCCGCACCGCCAAGGTCACCCGCGGCACCTTCGTGCGGGACGTGTCGGTGGATGGCCAGGTCGTGGCGGCCGTGAGCCCGACGCTCTACAGCGACGTCAACGGCACCATTACCCTCAAGGCCGTGGCCGGCGACGCGGTCAAGAAAGGCCAGCTGCTGGCGGTCATCGACAGCCCGGAGCTGACCAACAGTTACCAGCAGGAGCAATCCACCCTCTCCAGCATGCAGACAGACCTGGAGCGCACCCGCATCAACTCCAAGAAGGCGGCGCTCGCCAGCCAGGAAACCGAGGATGCCGCGCAGGTGAAGCTCGAGGCCGCGCAACGCGAGATGAAGCGCGCGGAGGCCGCTTGGGGCTACCACGTGATCAGCGAACACGACTACGATAAGGCCAAGGACGACCTGGCCGCCGCACAGCTCGAGTACAACAACGCCAAAGCCAACACCGGCCTCGACAAGGAAGGCCTGGATTTCGACGTGCGCGCCAAGGAACTGCAGGTGAAGCGTCAGGCGCTCCTGGTGGCGGACCTCAAGCGGCGCGTGGACAACCTGAACGTGCGTTCGCCGGTGGACGGCATGGTGGGCAACATCGCCGTGCAACAGCGCACCAACGTCACGCCCAACCAGGCGCTGATGACGGTGGTGGACCTTTCGCAGCTCGAGGTGCAGGTG
>JBLNDO010000042.1:0-50718 GCA_050261675.1 Bacillota bacterium | reverse complement strand
CCATCTCCGCGGCGATCTCCTCGGCGGTGGCCTCCCGGTCCAGCTCGTTGGAGAGCCTGCGGGCCGTCCTGAGGTAGAGGTTCAATTCCTTGATGACGTGGATCGGCAGGCGGATGGTGCGGGTCTGGTTCATGATGGCCCGCTCGATGGTCTGGCGGATCCACCAGGTGGCGTAGGTGGAGAAGCGGAATCCCCTTTCCGGGTCGAACTTCTCCACCGCGTGGATGAGCCCGAGATTGCCCTCCTCGATGAGGTCCAGGAGCGGCAGGCCGCGATTGATGTATTTGCGCGCGATCTTGACCACGAGCCGCAGGTTGCTCTCGATCATGCGCCGGCGCGCGGAGGCGTCGCCGCGCAACGCCAGGCGTCCGTAGTAGACCTCTTCCTCGGCGGTCAGAAGCGGGGAATATCCGATCTCGGAAAGATACAGGCGGGTGGCGTCGAGCTGGGCCTCGCCGAACACCGGCGCGGGCTCCGGCTCGCCCCCGGGGGAGGCATCCTCTTCCCCCTCGCCGTCCCCATCCTCCCCCTGCTCCGGCAATCCGGCCTCCTCCTCGCCCTCATCGACGAGAAGCTCTTCCGCCGAGGGAACTTCTTCCACCTCGGCTTCCAGCAGGACTTCCTCTTCCTGCGGACCCTTGAGTTCGCGGCTCACGCAAAACGCCGCGTATGACGGGGTTTCATGGACGGACGCATACCCTCAATCTTGCCCGCGACGGCGTATGCAGCGCAAGTCTAGCGTTTCGGCAGATAGCCCAGGGGATCCACGGGATTGCCGTCATAGCGTATCTCGAAGTGCAGCACCGGCCGGTTGTCGCGCCCCACGCCCATGACGGCGATGCGGTCGCCCGCACGCACGTTGTCGCCCTCCTTGACCAGCAGCGCATCATTGTCGGCGTAGGCGGAGAGCAAAGTCTCGCTGTTCTTGATGATGATGAGCTTGCCGTAGCCGATGATGCCCGAGCCGGCATACACCACCCTGCCCCCAGCGGCGGCGTGGATCTCGGTACCGCGCGGCGCGGTGATGTCGATGCCCTTGGCAAGGCGGCTGCCAGGATGGAATTCTCGCACCACCTGGCCATCCACCGGCCAACTCCACTGCACTGGGCCGGAGGACGGCGGCGATGCCGCACCCGTAGCACCCACATGCGTCACCGGTGTGACAGGAGGCTTGTGCTGCGCCGATGTGGGCGCCCTGAGCACCAGGTTATCGCCGGGGTGGATGCGGTAATCACGGCCGAGATGATTCCAGCTGGCCACATCGTGGTAATCCAGGCCGTAACGCCAAGCGATGGCGTAGACGTCATCACCCGGCTTCACCGTGTAGGACGTGGGAGCCGTTTCGATGGGCGGGCCTTCCTGGGGGGAATTCCATTGCAGTGCGCCGGCACAACCGGCAAGCGTCGCCGCGAGCAGGAGAGCAACGGCGCACTTCACTCCAGGCCTCCGAGCAAAGGCACGAAGACCACCTTATCCAGGGTTTGCGTATCGTACCGGTCCGCGTCGCGACGCGTGATGAGCAGCAGATCCTGGCTCCCCCCCGAGCCGACGGGGATCACCATGCGCCCGCCGACGGCGAGCTGCTGCAAGAGCGGCTTCGGCACCTCCTCCGGCGCGGCGGTGACCATGATGCCGTCATAGGGCGCGTGCTGGGGCCAGCCCCAGCCGCCGTCGGTGTGGCGGAAGAATACGTTGCGGATGTTGAGCTGCCCGAGGGTCTCCCGGGCCCGCTGCGAAAGCGCCTGGATGCGCTCGACCGTGTATACCCGCTTCACCAGCGCCGCGAGGGTCGCCGTCTGGTAACCGCAGCCGGTGCCCACTTCCAGCACGTTCTCCAGGGGGCCGCCGGCGATGAGCGCTTCCGTCATGCGCGCGACGATGTAGGGTTGCGAGATGGTCTGGCCGAGGCCGATGGGGAGCGCGGTATCCTCGTAGGCCCGGCTCGCCAGGGCCTCGTCCACGAACAGATGCCGCGGCGTGGAACGGATCAAGGTCAGCACCCGTGCGTCCTTGATGCCCTGCTCCTTCAAGCGCGCCACCAGCCGGTCCCGGGTGCGGGCCGAGGTCATGCCGATGCCGCGGGCGGGGCCGGCGTTCATCGGACCTGCATCCCCTGGAGCCACTGGGAGAGGTTGTCCAACGCGGTGTACCGGGTCAGGTCGATCTGGATGGGCGTCACCGAGATGCAGTGACGCCGGATGGCGTTGAAATCCGTGCCTGGTCCCGCGTCCTGTTCCGCGCCCGGCGGGCCGATCCAGTACATGGGCCGGCCGCGCGGGTCCTTGTCCTGAACCACCGGTTCGGAGCGGTGGCGGTGTCCGAGCCGCGTGGCTTCCACCCCCTCGATGCGCTCCCAGGGAAGATCCGGAACGTTGACGTTGAGGATGGTGTCGGCCGGCAAGGGATGGGACTGCAGGCGCTTCACAAGGTCGCAGGTGAAGCGCGCGGCGCTGTCCAGGTGCCGGGGCTGCGGCGAATCCAGCACCAGGGACACGGCCACCGCCGGGTAACCCAGGAAACGCCCCTCCATCGCCGCCGCCACGGTGCCGGAATAGAGCACGTCGTCGCCCAGGTTGGCGCCGGCGTTGATGCCGGAAACCACCATGTCCGGCGCCTCGTCCAGGAGTCCGGTGATGGCGAGGTGCACGCAATCCGTGGGGGTGCCGTCGACGCAAATCACACCCAGCGCGTCATGGTGCAGGCGCAAAGGCGCGTCCAGGGTCAGGGAATTGCTGGCGCCGCTCCGGTTGCGGTCCGGCGCCACGATGGTCACGGCGGCAAAGGCCTTGAGCGCCTCTCCCAGGCGGTGCAGACCTTCCGCCCGGCAGCCGTCGTCGTTGCTGAGCAATATCCTCAAGAAACGCCCCGGGACATGTACATTATGATGCGTAGGATACTGTAAAAACCGATTCTCCCCCATGCGCGGCAAGCACGAACCCAGCGAAGAAGAACGCCGACTTTTTCGCGAATCGGTGAAAGGGGTGAAGCCCCTGCGCGCCAAAAAGAAGGTATCGGCACGCAAGCCCAAGCCGCTGCCCCGGGCGCGGTTCTCCGACGCGGAAAAACGCGCCGTACTGGAGGAGAGCCTCAAGTTCGACCTCGCGGACAGCGAAGCCTTCACCGGGGAGGACCTGTGGTACGCGAAGCCCGGCGCTCAGCACGCCCTGATGCGCAAGCTCCGTCGCGGCCAGTTCAGCGCGCGGGCCGAACTGGACCTGCACGGCCTTCGCAGCGAGGATGCCCGCGCCGTGGTGGCGGAATTTCTCTACGAGGCGGGGCAGCGCGGCTACCGTTGCGTGCGGATTATCCACGGCAAGGGACTGGGCTCGGGCCCCAGAGGCCCCGTGATTAAACAAAAATTGGGCGGCTGGCTGCGTCAGCGCAAGGAGGTACTAGCCTTCTGCTCGGCACGGCCGGCGGACGGCGGCAGCGGCGCTTTGTACGTATTGCTCGGGAAGAGTTGAGGTTATTTCTTCTTGGCGGCCAACTGCGCCACCAGATCGCGCAATACCCGCTGGCTCTCCTCGCCGAACCAGACCGCCGTCATCTCCCGCCGGGTGGCGGGCCCCAGGCTGTCGAAGAGCGATGCATAGTCTTCCCTGAGCACCCTGCGCGTCGCATGCAACGCGCCCTGGGGAAGCTTCAGGACCTCGCGGCACCACTCGAAGGCTTTGGGCAGCACTTCCTCCGGCGGAACCACCTGATCCACGAGTCCCGCGGCGAGAGCCTCATCGGGGCTCACCAGCAGGCCGCGCACCGCCAGGCGTTCCGCCTGGCGTGGGCCCACGAGGCGCGCGAGTCCGGCGAGGATCACCCGCGGCACCGGCAAGCCCACCTGCACCTCGTTGAGGCCGATCTTGAACTTGCCCTGGGCGGCGACGCGGTGGTCGCAGAAGATGGCGATGACCGCGCCGCCCGCCGGGCTGTGGCCGGTGATGGCCGCGACCACGGGGATCGGCGACGTGGCCACGCTCCTCAGCATGGCGAAGAAATCCTCCCAGAATTTCTCCATGCCGGTCTTGTCGAGCTCCAGGAGAGAAGGCACGTCGAGCCCGGCGGAGAACATACCCGTGGCGCCGGAGAGGATGAGCGCCTTGGCGCCCTGCTTCGGTGCGGCCTCGACCGCGGCTTTCAGTTCCTGCACCAGGGGATGGTGCAGCGCGTTCACCGGAGGCCGCTCCAGGCGCAGCTCAAGAATCTCCCCATGTTCAATCTTCTTCAGCATTGTCGTCTCCGTCGAAGTCCACGAGTTCACGAAGCAAGGTGGTGGCATAGGCTCCCGCCGGCAGGAAGAACTCCAGCACCAGGCTATCCGCTTCCTGCTCCCAAGCGAAGTCACGCACCGGCAGCCTCAGGCTCCGCCGCGCCGGCTCCATGTTCAAGCGTTCGAGTCCCGCGGCGATAACGGCATGGCGACCTGCGGCGGCCGCTTCGAGAGCCTGGACCTCGCCGCCGCTCATGGGTTCGCCGCGACCCCAGAGCGCGCCCGTGGGGTGCAGGTCGCCGGCGGCGATGCGCGCGGGCAGTTCCGCGTCGGCGGGATCGGCGCGGAACACGCTGTGACTGCCGTCCAGCATGAGCACGTCCCCCGGCAGCATCTTGTCCCACGTTCCGGCCTGCACGCGCGCCGACAGCAGGTCATTGAAGATCAGGCTACGGGCGGCGGAAAGCAGCAGGCTGAACAGCCGCCGGTCATGGATGCGGAGCTTGCCGGACAGGGCCGCTTCCGCCTTCTCCACGTTGGCGGCGCCCCGCCCGAAGCGCTGCACGCCGAAATAATTGGGGACACCCCGGGCGCGGATGGCTTCGAGCTTCGGCACGAGGGTCTCCGGCGGAGCGGATAGCCCCCGCAGCGCCAGGCGGAAGCGGTTGCCGGCGAGGGCGCCGGTCTTGAGCTTGCGGCGGTGACGCGCCGAACGGAGCACGCGGAATTCGGGGTTGACGGCCGCCGACCAATCGGGCTCCGGCCTGCGGTCGAGATTCAGGGTGAACTGTTGAACGGTGACCGCATGCCGGTCCTTGAGGCCTGCATAGCCCACTTCCCGCGCCGGGATGCCGGCGAAGCGCGCCAACTCTTCGGCCACCCAGCGGGTATTGGCGCCGCGCTTTTCCACCGTGAGCATCACGTGCGGGCCTTCCCCATCGGCCTCGAAACCCAACACTTCCTCGACCCGGAAATCCTCGGGCGTGGCACGTATGCGCGCACGGACGATTGAGGGGCCGTGGGCCCGGGCCCAATCGGGAAGGCCGGAGGCCACGGCTCAGCCTATTTCTTCAAGCATGGCCACGGCCATGGCCGCCAAGCCTTCCCCACGGCCGATGAAGCCCAGGCCTTCACCGGTGGTGGCTTTCACGTTCACCCGGTCCGGCGGCAAGCCGAGGTCCTGAGCCAGATTGGCGCACATGGCAGCCACGTGGGACGAGATCTTCGGGGCCTCGGCGAGCACGGTGACATCCACCTGGAAGGGTTGGAAACCATGCTGTGCCAGGAGTTGAACCACGTGCTTCAGCAGGCGGCGGCTGTCGGCACCCTTCCACTTCGCATCGGTGTCCGGGAAATGCCGGCCGATGTCGCCCAGGGCCGCCGCGCCCAAGAGCGCGTCGCAAACCGCATGCAGTAGCACGTCACCGTCGGAATGGGCGCGCACACCCTTCGAATGGGGAATGCGCACGCCGCCCAGCATCACGTGATCGCCGGGGGCGAAGGCGTGCACGTCGTATCCCTGTCCTACCCTCATACTTTCTCTCCCGCGCGGTGCTTCAGGATGGCCTCCGCCAGCGCCACGTCGTCGGGACGGGTGATCTTGATGTTGTCGCTGCGCCCCTCCACCACCATCACCGGCTCGTGCTGTCGCTCCAAGGCGGCGGCTTCGTCACCTGGCGCTTCGCCGTCCCGGATGGCCGCTTCGAGGGCATCCATCAGTAGGCGGTAACGGAACATTTGCGGCGTAAACGCGCGCCACAGGCCGTCGCGCTCCGGTGTATCGGTGACGCGCCGTTCGTCGTCGACGTGCTTCAGGGTATCCGCTACCGGCACCGCGAGGATACCGCCCACTGGATCCTCGCCCACTTGCTGGATGAGCAGTGCGAGATCGCGCGGGTGTAGGCAAGGTCGCGCGGCGTCGTGCACCAGCACCCAGTCATTCTCGTCCAACTCATCCCGCAGGGTGACAAGCGCGTTCAAGACGGAGCGGGCGCGGGTGTCGCCGCCGGAGGCGATGCGCACCGGCTTGGCGCGGGGCGCGAGCAGATAGCGCTGCCAATAGGGATCGTCCGCCACCGCCACGGTGACCCCCTCGATGCGGGGATCCGCTAGCAGGATGTCCAGCACGTGCTCGATGACCGGCTTGCCCGCCAGCGACAGGTACTGCTTGGGCACAGGACTCGCCATGCGCGCGCCGCTGCCCGCGGCGGGGATCACGGCCCAATAGCGCGCCGCCATGAGCTACTTGCGGGTCGCAGGCGGCGGCGCCTGCACGATCTGATAGAAAGTCTCGCCCTGCTTCACCATGCCGAGGTCGGTGCGGGCTCGTTCCTCGATGGCGGCTTGGCCCTGCTTCAGATCGCCAACCTCCGCCGCAAGCGCGGCGTTGCGCTTGGTGAGATTGGCGTTCTCGGTATCCTGGACCTCCACTTGGTGCTTCAACCGGGCGGCGGACGGCACGTTGCCCACCCCGAACCAGAGCTGGAATTGCAACGCCACCAGCAAGATCAGCAGGATGAGCGGCACGAGCCGCCGCCAGCTGAAGCTGCCGAGGAGGCTCACCGCCCGCCGATCCTCGCAGGGAGGGCCCGGGTGCTGTGATAGCGTGCCTTCTTGCCGAGAATCTCCTGGATGCGCAGCAGCTGGTTGTACTTGGCGAGCCGGTCAGAGCGCGAGAGGGAACCGGTCTTGATCTGCGTCGCCTTGCTGCCCACGGCGATGTCGGCGATGGTCGAGTCCTCGGTCTCGCCGGAGCGGTGCGAGACCACGGCGGTGTAGCCCGCCTTCACCGCCATGTTGATGGCCTCGAGGGTCTCGGTGAGCGTGCCGATCTGGTTCACCTTGATGAGAATGGAGTTGGCGATACCCTTCTGGATGCCTTCCTTGAGGATCTTGGTGTTGGTGACGAACACGTCATCGCCCACGAGCTGTACCTTCTTGCCGAGCTTGTCCGTGAGGATCTTCCAGCCGGCCCAGTCGTTCTCCGCCATGCCGTCTTCGATGGTAACGATGGGGAACTTCTTCACCAGGTCCGCCAGGTAGTCGGCGAACTCGGCGGAACTGTACTGGCGGCGCTCCGATTCCAGGTGATAGCGCCCGTCCTTGTAGAACTCGGTGCTGGCGGCGTCCAGGCCGAGGACGATGTCCTTGCCGGCCTTGTAGCCGGCCCGCTCGATGGCCTCCATGATGGCCATCAGGGCCGCCTCGTTGGACGGCAGGTCCGGGGCAAAACCGCCCTCGTCGCCCACGGCGGTGTTCTGGCCGCGCTCGTGGAGCACTTTCTTCAAGGTGTGGAATACCTCGGCGCCGTAACGCAGGGCCTCGGCGAAGCTCGGCGCGCCCACGGGCAGGATCATGAATTCCTGTATGTCCACGTTGTTGTCGGCGTGGGCGCCGCCGTTGATGATGTTCATCATGGGCACCGGCAGCGTCGTGGCGCGGGTACCCCCCAGATGCTTGAACAAGGGCACGTCTGCGCGGTTGGCCGCGGCGCGTGCCGCGGCGAGGGACACTGCGAGGATCGCATTGGCCCCGAGACGCGACTTGTTCTCCGTGCCATCCAATGCAATCAGGGCCTGATCCAGTTTCTTCTGGTCCTCGACCTTGAAGCCCTTGAGCTTCTTCCGGATCTCGCCCTGCACGTTGGCGACGGCCTTCCTCACGCCCTTGCCGCCGTAGCGGTTCTTGTCGCCGTCGCGCAGTTCCACGGCCTCACGGCTGCCGGTGGAAGCACCGGAGGGCACGGCGGCGCGGCCCCAATGGCCGCCCTGCAGGATTACGTCGGCTTCGACGGTGGGATTGCCGCGGGAATCGAGGATCTCGCGGGCACGGATGTCAGCTATCTTCGCCATGGTCGGTCGGGTCCTTGCAGAACGTGAGTGCTGAATTCAGAGCCGCTCTTCGGCGTACGGCCGCCGCTTCGCGGCGGCATCCAGTTCCTTCAGGGTCTCGAGCAAGCCCGCCATATTGGCGAGCTTCCAGGAATTGGGTCCGTCGCAGAGCGCCTTGTCGGGATAGGGATGGGTCTCCATGAACACGCCGGCGACTCCCGCGCCCACGGCGGCGCGCGCCAGGACCGAGATGTGCTCGCGCTGGCCGCCGGAGCTCTTGCCCTGCCCGCCCGGCAACTGCACCGAATGGGTGGCGTCGAACACCACCGGGCAACCGGTGCCACGCATCACCGCGAGGCCACGCATGTCCACCACCAAGTTGTTGTAACCGAAAGAGAAGCCGCGCTCGCACACCAGGATCTGCTGGTTGCCGGTCTCCTTCGCCTTGTCCACCACGTTCTGCATCTCCCAGGGGGAGAGGAACTGGCCCTTCTTGACGTTGACCGGCTTACCGGCCTTGGCGGCGCGGTGGATGAAGTTGGTCTGGCGGCAGAGGAAGGCCGGGGTCTGGATCACGTCCACCACCTTCGCCACCGCCTCGATGTCCGTGTCCTCGTGCACGTCCGTGAGCACCGGTACCCCCACCTGCTTTTGCACCTTGGCGAGGATCCGCAGCCCCTCCTCCATGCCGGGCCCGCGATAGCTCTTGCCGGAGGTACGGTTGGCCTTGTCGAAGGAGCCCTTGAAGATATAGGGGATGCCGAGCTTGCCGGTCACTTCCTTCAGGTGCCCGGCCACGTCCAGGCACAGTTGCTCGGTCTCGAGGGTGTCGGGACCGGCGATGAGGAAGAAAGGCTTGTCGTTCCCGGCCTCGAAGCCGCAGAGCTTCATGCGCGGGCCGCCTTGAGGGTATGACCCGCCTCTGCGTAGGCGCGCGCCGCCTTGATGAAGCCGGTGAACAGCGGATGCCCGTCCCGCGGCGTTGAGGTGAACTCCGGATGGAACTGGGTCGCGATGAAGAACGGGTGGTTCGGCAGTTCCACGATCTCGACCAAGTCGTCCACGGAACGGCCGGAGAACACCAGGCCCTTCTTCTCCAGCTGCTCCAGGTAGTTGTTGTTGAACTCGTAGCGGTGGCGGTGGCGTTCCATCACCTTGTCCTTGCCATAGCACTTGTGAGCCAGGGTGCCGGGCTTGAGAATCGCTTCTTGGGCGCCGAGGCGCATGGTGCCGCCCATGTCCGACTTGTCGTCGCGCTTCTCGACGGCACCGCTCCTGTCTTTCCACTCGGTGATGAGGGCGATGACGGGATGCGGCGTGTTGCGCTCGAATTCGGTGCTGTGGGCGCCTTTCAGACCCACCACATTACGGGCGAACTCGATGGTGGCCACCTGCATGCCGAGACAGAGGCCGAGGTACGGAATGTTGTTCTCGCGGGCATAGCCCGCCGCCGCGATCTTGCCCTCGATGCCGCGCTCGCCAAAACCGCCTGGAACCAGGATGGCGTCCATGCCGCGCAGCATGGCGGTTCCGCTCTTGGCCACTTCCTCTGAATCGATGTAATGGATTTTGACGGAGGTCCGCGTATGCAGGCCGGCGTGGCGCAGCGCCTCGTTGAGGGACATGTAGGCGTCCGCCAGGTTCACGTACTTGCCCACCATGGCCACGTTCACCGCCGCTTCGGGATTGGCCTTGGCCTCCACCACCCGGCGCCATTCGCTCAGGTTGGCGGAACGGGCATTGATGCGCAGGTGGTCCACCACGATGTCGTCCAGGCCCTGTTCGTGCAGCACCAGGGGGATCTTGTAGATGTCGTCCACGTCCGGGGCGGAGATGACGGCGCGTTCTTCCACGTTGGTGAACAGCGCGATCTTGCGGCGCGCGTCCTGGGGCAGCGCGGCGGCGGCGCGGCACAAAAGTATGTCGGGCTGGATGCCGATGGAGCGCAGTTCCTTGACGGAATGCTGCGTGGGCTTGGTCTTGGTCTCGCCGGAGGTGGGGATATAGGGCACCAGGGTCAGGTGCATGTACACGCACTTGCCGCTGCGTCCCATCTCCACGCCCATCTGGCGGATTGCCTCCAGGAACGGCAGGGACTCGATATCGCCCACCGTGCCACCGATCTCCACCAGGCAGACGTCCGCATCGCCCGCTCCTTCGCGGACGCAGCGCTTGATCTCGTCGGTGATGTGGGGGATGACCTGCACCGTGCCGCCCAGGTAGTCACCGCGGCGCTCCTTGCGGATCACGTTCTCGTAGATGCGGCCGGTCGTGAAATTGTTGCTCTTGCCCATGCGGGCACGCACGAAACGCTCGTAATGGCCGAGGTCGAGATCGGTCTCGGCGCCGTCATTGGTGACGAATACCTCGCCGTGCTGGAACGGGCTCATGGTGCCGGGATCCACGTTGATATACGGGTCCAGCTTCACCATGGTGACCTTGAGACCGCGGGCTTCGAGGATGGCGCCCAGAGAGGCGGCGGCAATGCCCTTCCCCAACGAGGAAACCACACCACCGGTGACGAAAACGAACTGGGGCATCTCAAGAACTCCCGAATGCAGCGGCCGGAAGTGGCGCTACGAAATCGGGAACACAGATTAACAGAAGCGCCCGGGTTTAAAAAGCGCGCCGTAAGCGAAAGCGGATTTCCGCGGAAAAACGCCGGGTCTTCAGTTGAGCGGCGGATGGCCCAGCCAGTCGATGCGCAAACCCGCTTCGCCGGGCGCGGCCCGGTGCGGTTCGCAGGCGAACAGTCCCGCCACCGCCAGGAGTTCCCGACCCTCCCCGTCGCCATAGATGAGCGGCAGGCGGTCCCGCAGCCAGGGCACCACGTGCATCTCCTGCAGCCATTTTTTGAGGGGGCGTTCATGGGTTTTCCCCGCGGGGCGGCAGGATTCGCCGCCGCTGCGGAACGTAACCCGCAAGCCCTCCGGGCCGCACAGGGCGGCACGGATGCCCTCGCCCACCGCGGGGGCCAGACGCAACGCGCCCAGGCCCAGGCCAAGGTCATGGGCTGCGCCGGGGGAAAGCCGGAATTCCGCCGGGGAAGGCGGCAGCGGAGCCTGGGCGTAAAGCCGACCGGCGTAGCGGCGCACCTCGGCCCCTTCCCAGTCCACACAGGGATTGCGGTCCCCTGCGGCCCCCGCCTGGCGCAGGATCTCCGCCAGCTTGTGGGCGGGCGGCAGCGGCAGGCCCCGGGATTCCAGCCAATGGCGCAGGAGGTTGCGTGCCCGGGGCTGCGGCAGCGCTTCCAGTGCCGCCACCGGAAGGGTCTCGCCCACGCCGTGGGATGAGCCATCCAGCTTCGCCACCTCCTTCAACATTTCCGCCGCTTCCGCCGCGTGCCGCGCGCTTCGTCCGAGCGTCGCGGCGGCGGCGGGCCAGCGGGCCCTGAGGCGCGGCAGGACCTCGTGGCGCAGGTAATTGCGATCGAGTCCGGTATCTGCGTTGCTCGGGTCCTCGACCCATTCGAGCTTTTGTTCTCGTGCCCAGGCTTCCAGCGCGCCGCGGGGAACGTCCAGGAGCGGACGCACCAGCAGTCCGGCGGCGAAAGGCGCGGTCGCCGGCATGGCCGCCAGCCCGCGCACACCCGCGCCTCGCAGGGCCTGGAGCAGGAAGGTCTCCAACTGATCGTCGGCATGCTGGGCGGTAAGAAGCATGTCACCGGGTTGCATCAGGCCCTCGAACACCCGGTAGCGCTGTTCCCCGGCAGCCGCCTCCAGGCTCTCACCGCGCCCAGGATTGACCCGGATCTCCCGTGACTCGAGAGATACCCCGAGGCCGGCACAGATTCGGGCGCAGTGAGCCTGCCATGCCGCCGCATCGCCGTGCAGGCCATGATTGACGTGAACCGCCCTGAGTTCGCCCGGCAACGCGCCGCGGTCCGCGGCCAGGGTGTGCAGAAGCACCGTGGAGTCCAGCCCGCCGCTGAAAGCGACCCAATAGCGCGGTGCGGCTGGAAGGCCGCGCAGGGTATCGAAGACTTTTTCAGGCGAGAAAGACAAGAGAGCTGGGCGGAAGGGTTCCGCTCACTCTTTGAAGCTGCCGAAGGACATGAAGCGCTTGTAGCGGGCCTCCAGGAGCTCATCCATGGAGACCTGTTCGAGCCGGCCCAGGCTGTCCACCAGCACTTTCTTGATGGCCGTGGCCATGGCATCCGGGTCGCGGTGGGCGCCGCCCAGGGGCTCCTGGAGCACCGAGTCGATAAGACCGAGATCCTTCAGGCGCTCCGCGGTGATGCCCATGGCTTCCGCCGCCTCGCTGGCCTTGTCGGCGCTCTTCCACAGGATGGAGGCGCAGCCTTCCGGCGAGATCACGGAATAGATGCTGTACTGGAGCATCATCACCCGGTCGCCCACGCCGATGGCGAGCGCGCCGCCGGAGCCGCCCTCACCGATGACGGTGCAGATGATGGGTACCCGGAGGGTGGACATTTCGAACAGGTTCCGGGCGATGGCCTCGCTCTGTCCGCGCTCCTCGGCCCCCACGCCGGGATAGGCGCCGGGGGTGTCGATAAACGTGACGATGGGCAGGCGGAAGCGCTCCGCGAGCTTCATGATGCGCAGGGCCTTGCGGTAGCCCTCGGGGCGGGTCATGCCGAAGTTGCGGCGGATCTTCTCCTTGGTGTCGCGGCCCTTCTGCTGGCCGATCACCGCCACCGGCTTGCCTTCGAGGCGCGCCACACCGCAGACCAGGGCTGCATCGTCCGCGAAGGCCCGGTCGCCGTGGAGTTCCTCGAAATCCGTGAAGATCTTCTGTACGTAGTCCAATGTGTAGGGACGCTGGGGATGCCGGGCCAACTGGGCGACCTGCCAAGCGGAGAGGTTGGAGAAGATGTTCTCGGTGAGCGCGCGGCTCTTGGCCTGCAAGCGCTCAATCTCCTCGGTGATACTGATGGCCGACTCGTCGCCCACGAAGCGCAGCTCTTCGATTTTCGCCTCAAGTTCGGCGATGGGCTGCTCGAATTCCAGGAAGTTGAGGTTCATTCTTTAATATGCATCCCAAGAGTCTGTAAACGTTACCGGTTGGAGCCCTCAAGGGCAAGCCCGGGCGACCTCAGGCGTAGGCCGCTTCGGCAGGAAGACTCGAAGCCCGGGCGTAGACGGGCTTGAAAGCTTTCACACCCACCAAACCCTCCAGGGCCTTCAGCAGGTTCTCGGAGGGCTGGATACGCCAGTTTTGCATATCTGGTATCTGACTCAGGTAATCCGTGCCATCGATCCTGAGACGGACCTGGATATTGACCGTCAAGCGCCCATTGGGAGCCGGGGTCAGTATCTTCCTCAGCGCCTGGTTGAAACCAGGATTCAATACGGCATGCTCCAGTGTGACATCCAGGCGTACCAGGCGCTGTGCCCGCCATGCGTCCAGTTCATATAGCCCCGTGACCCTGTCCACGCGCCATGCGCTGTTGAAGTCCTCGTAGCTGAAGTTCCCTTCGACGACCAGTATGCGGTCCTTTACCGCGGCGTTCTTGTACTTGATGAAATCGTCCTCGAAGAACATAACTTCCATGCGGCCCGTGCTGTCGTCCAGGGTCAGCATCACGCGATTACCCTTCTTGCGTATGGCCAGCAACAATCCGGCGACGGTTACCTTGCGCTTTGGCGAGCGCCAGGGCCTCTCGCCGTTGCTCGAAGTGGGCGGCGTCTCCTTGGAAAGTTCCCCGAGGGTCGCCGTAGTGAATAGAGCAAACTCATCGAGATAACGGATGGCGGGGTGTCCGGTCAGGTAAAGGCCCAAGGTCTCGTTCTCTCCCCGCAGGCGCTCGGCTTCGTCCCAATCCGGCAGGGTTTTCTGCGGTGCCGCCACCTTCTCCACCGAAGGGGCGGACGCCGCCAACCCAAACATGTCGTTTTGGCCGGCTTCTGTGGCGCGGGTATGCTGCTGCGCCAGGGCGAGCGCGTCCGGCAGGCGCGCCATGAGCGTGGCGCGGTTCAGCTTGAAGCCATCCAGGGCGCCGGCGCGGATCATGGCTTCCATCACCCGTTTGTTCACCTTCTGCAGATCGATGCGCCGGCACAGGTCCTCCAGATCCTTGAACAGGCCGTTGGCGGCGCGTTCCTGAAGCAAGCCCTCGATGGCCGCGAGACCCACGCCCTTGATGGCGCCAAGCCCGTAACGGATGGTCTCCGCATCCGCCACCGCGAACTTGTAGTCGGAATGATTGATGTCCGGGGGCAGTATGGTGAGTTCCATCTCCCGGCATTCGTGGATGAAGCCCACCACGTTGTCGGTGTGGTCCATGTCCGAAGACAGCACCGCCGCCATGAAGGCCGCGGGGTAATGGGCCTTGAGCCAGGCGGTCTGGTAGGAGAGCAGCGCATAGGCCGCGGAATGGGACTTGTTGAAACCGTAGCCCGCGAACTTCTCCATGAGGTCGAAGATGTAGGTGGCGAGCGCGCCGTCCACACCGTTCTTGATGGCTCCGCTGGTGAAGATGCTGCGCTGCTTCGCCATCTCCTCGGGCATTTTCTTGCCCATCGCGCGGCGCAGCAGGTCGGCGCCACCGAGCGTGTACCCGGCGAGCACCTGGGCGATCTGCATCACCTGCTCCTGGTAGAGGATCACGCCGTAGGTGTGCTTGAGGATGGGTTCGAGCTTGGGGTGAGGGTAATCTACCTTCTGCCGGCCGTGCTTGCGGTCGATGAAGTCGTCCACCATGCCTGACTGCAACGGCCCTGGGCGAAACAAGGCGACCAAGGCGACGATGTCCTCGAAACGGTCCGGTTGCAGGCGCCGGATCAGGTCTCGCATGCCGCGGGATTCCAGCTGGAATACCGCCGTGGTCCGGCAGCGCTTCAACAAGGCATAGGTGGCGGTGTCGTCCATGGGGATGGCACCGATGTCCAGCGGTGCTTCGCTGCGCACGGCACGCTCGCGATTTATCGTGCACACCGCCCAGTCGATGATGGTGAGGGTGCGCAGACCCAGGAAGTCGAACTTCACGAGGCCCACGGCCTCCACATCGTCCTTGTCCAGCTGCGTCACGGGATGCGCGCCGCCCGCTTCCACGTAAAGCGGTGTGAACTCGGTGAGCTCCTTGGGCGCGATCACCACGCCACCGGCGTGTTTGCCGGCGTTGCGCGCCAATCCCTCCAGGCGCTTGGCGAGATCGACGAGTTGATGCACCTCGTCATCATCACCGTAGAGCTTGGCAAGTTCCGCATCCTGCTCAAGCGCTTTGTCGAGCGTCATGCCGAGCTCCATGGGGATGAGCTTGGCGATCTTGTCCACATAACCGTAGGGGTGGCCCAACACGCGGCCCACGTCGCGGACCACGGCGCGTGCCGCCATGCTGCCGTAAGTGATGATCTGGGAGACACGGCTGTGGCCGTAACGCTCCGCCACATAATCGATCACCCGGTCGCGGCCCTCCATGCAGAAGTCCACGTCGAAGTCCGGCATGGAGACGCGTTCCGGATTGAGGAAGCGCTCGAACAGCAATTCATGCTCGATGGGGTCGAGATCGGTGATGCCGAGACACCAGGCCACAAGCGAGCCGGCACCGGAGCCGCGTCCCGGGCCCACGGGCACCCCGTGGTTGCGCGCCCAGTCGCAGAAATCGGCGACGATGAGGAAGTAACCCGGGAAGCCCATGCGTGCAATCACGTCCAGCTCGAGAGCGAGCCGGGCTTTGTAGGCCTGCTCCTTTGTCTCCCGCTGCGCACCCGCCCGGGCCAGGGCTTTGGTCAGACGGCGCTCGAGCCCTTGCTCCGCCTGGGCACGCAGGTAACTTTCGACGGTATGGCCGTCCGGCACCGGGAAGGCCGGCAGATAGTTCCTGCCGAGATCGAGTTTCAGGTTGCAGCGACGCGCGATCTCCACCGAGTTCGCCAGCGCCTCAGGCAGGTCGGCGAAGAGCTGCGCCATCTCATCCGCGCTCTTCAGATATTGCTGTTCGCTGTAGCGGCGCGGGCGTCGTGGGTCGTTCAGTACCCGCCCCTCCTGGATGCAGACCCGGGCTTCGTGGGCCTCGAAGTCATCCGGCGCGAGGAACCGCACATCGTTGGAGGCGACCACAGGCACGTCGCTGCCGGCGGCGAGCCTCACCGCCGCCTCCAGGTATTCCGACTCCTGGTCGCGGCCGGTGCGCTGCAGCTCCATGTAGAAACGGCCCGGGAACAGGATGCGCCAGGCAGCGAGACGCGCATGCGCCTCCGCCTCGCGCCCGGCCAACAGGGCCCGGCCGATATCCCCTTCCCTCCCACCCGAGAGCGCGATGAGCCCGTGGGTGCGGCCCGTGAACCATTCCCGCTCCAGGAGCGGCAGGCCCCGTTTCTGGCCTTCGAGATAACTCCGGGTGATCAAGGCTGAAAGGTTGAGATAGCCCGCGTGGTCGCAGCAGAGCAGCGTGATCAAGGCGGGGTCGCCATCCCCTTCCCGCACGCGCAGATCCGCACCCACGATGGGCTTCAGACCCGCGTCCTGGGCTTCTTCGTAGAACTTGATGAGCGCAAACAGGTTGCCCTGATCGGTCAGGGCCACGGCGGGCATGCCGCTCCGCTTCAGGGCCTGCATCAGGTCCGGCACGCGGATGACGCTGTCCGCCAGGGAATATTCGGTATGCAGCCGAAGATGCACGAAGCGCGGGCTCATGCGCTCTTCTCCAGGCGGCGGCTCACGGGTCCGAAGCTCCGTCGGTGCACCGGCGAGGCCCCATGCTCGTCCAGCGCCGCGAGATGGGCCGGCGTCGGATAGCCCTTGTGAACGGCGAAGCCGTAGCCGGGATAGAGCGCATCGAGCCTGCACATGGCGGCGTCCCGTTCTACCTTGGCAAGGATGGAGGCGGCGCTGATGGCAGGCACCTTGCTGTCGCCTTTCACGACGGCGGTGACGGGCTGCTTGACGGACGGACAACGGTTGCCGTCCACCCATACCTGCCGCGGTTCGACCGCGAGCGCCGACACGGCCCGGGCCATGGCCAGCAGCGAGGCCTGCAGGATGTTCAGGCGGTCGATCTCCTCGTGGTCGGCCCAGGCCACGGCCCAGGCAAGCGCACGAACCCGGATTTCCGCCGCCAGGCTTTCCCTCCGGGCGGGGCTCAACTGCTTGGAATCGCGCAGGCCCAAGATGGGTCTGCGCGGATCGAGGATGACGGCGGCGGCGACCACCGGTCCCGCCAGGGGGCCGCGCCCCGCCTCGTCCACGCCCGCCAAGCGCTCACCATCGCCGCCCATTTCAAAAACTTCGATCATGCGCGTCCCGGTCACACTTCCGGCGCCATTCTAACCCCGGCGCCGGGAGGCGAGCAGTGCCAGTACCGCGTCGGCGGCTCGCTCGTCCGCGCCGCGACGCAAGACATGTGCCAAGGAGGTGAACCCGGCCAACTGACGCTCGCGTTCCGGCGTTTCGCCCAGGAGCGCAAGCACCGACGCACCCAGGGCCTCGGGCGTCGCCCGGTATTGCAGGAACTCCGGGACCAGTTCCTTTTCCGCCAGCAGGTTGGGCAGGGAAACGTAGGGAATCTTGAGCAGGCGAAAGGCGCGGATGAAGGCATGACTCAGGGTTGCGAGCCGGTAAGCCACCACCATTGGGCGCTTGAGGAGCATGGCTTCCAGCGCCGCGGTGCCCGAAGCGAGCAGTACCGCGTCCGCCGCGCCCATGACGTCGCGGGAGTGCCCATCCACCAGGGTCACGGGCAAGTCCGGCTCATAGAGGTCGATCTGGCGCTCGATCAGCCTTCTCAAGGCCGGCGTTGCCGCCGGGATCACGAAACCGACATCGGGCTTCTGGTCCGCGAGCCATTGGGCCGCGTCCAGAAACAACCGTCCCAGGCGCTCCACCTCCGTGACGCGGCTGCCGGGCAGCAGCGCCACCCACAGCCGGTCATCGGTTATTCCGAGTCGCGCCCGCAGCGCGGCCCGGTCCACGGTCTGCGGGATAGCATCCGCCAGCGGATGGCCGACGAATTCCGCCTTGAAGCCGTGCCTGGCGTAAAGCGGTGGCTCGAACGGTAGCAGCGCGAGCACGAGGTCGGCCGCGCGGCCCACCTTGAACACCCGTTTCGGGCGCCAGGCCCAGATGGACGGGCTCACGTAGTGCACCGTGGGGATGCCGGCGCCGCGCAGCGCCTGCTCGAGGGCTAGGTTGAAATCCGGGGAATCGATGCCGATGAAGACGTCGGGTGGATTGCGGGTGAAATACCGCCGCAGGTGACGGCGCACCGCGACGAGCCGCGGCAGATGGGACAGGACTTCGGCGAGGCCCATCACCGAAAGCGTCTCGGCGGGATACAGGGCCTCGCAGCCTGCGGCCAGCATCTCCGGTCCCGCCACGCCCTCGAAATGCGCCTCGGGGTGGCGTTTCCGGACGGCGCGAATCAGGCCCGCGCCCAGGATGTCGCCCGAACTCTCACCTGCGACGATGCCGATGCGCATACGCCCCCGTCAGCGTGTGATGCTGCGTTCGCTCTTCTCCAGGAACCGCGCCATGAGCCCCACTTCCGGCTGGGTCTCGCCCAGCGCCTTGAGCTGCTGCAGTGCCTCTTCGAGGCGCAGGTCCGAGCGGTACAGCACCCGGTAGGCGTTCTTGATGTTGCGTTGCTGCTCCGCCGTGAAGCCTCGGCGCTTCAGGCCTTCGCTGTTGATGCCGTGGGGCGCCACCGGTGTGCCAGAAACCATCACGTAGGGTGGCACGTCGCGGGTGATGTCCACATTCATGCCGGTGAAGCTATGGGCGCCGATGCGCACGAATTGGTGGATCTTGGAAAATCCCCCGAGTATCGCCCAGTCCTCGATGTCCACGTGTCCGGCGAGAGTGGCGTTGTTCGCCATGATGATGTGGTCGCCCAGGAAGCAGTCGTGGGCCACGTGCACATAGGCCATGAGCCAGTTGTCGCTGCCGATGCGTGTCGTGCCCTTGTCCTGGGCGGTGCCACGGTTCAGCGTCACAAACTCAAAGATGCTGTTGCCGTCACCCAATTCGAGAGTAGTGGGTTCGCCGGCGTACTTCTTGTCCTGGGGCGCGCCGCCCAGGGAAGCAAAGGGATGGATGCGGTTATGACTGCCGATGCGGGTCGGACCCTGGATCACCACATGGGGTCCGACGACGGTGGCGTCGCCGATCTCCACATCGGGACCGATGATGCTGTAGGGACCTACGCTGACCCCGGCACCGAGCTTCGCCTTGGGATCCACGACGGCGCGGGGGTCGATCCGCGTCTCGCTCACTCGTACTTCCGCGCAGCGCACATGAGTTCGGCCTCGGCGGCGACCCGCCCGTCCACCTCCGCGACCCCGGAGAACTTCCAGATGCCGCGCTTGGACGCGAGCACTCTCACCTTGAAGATCAACTGATCGCCGGGTTCGACCGGCTCGCGGAAACGCGCCTTGTCGATGCCCACGAAATAGTAGATCTCGTCCTTCGACGGCGCGTGGCCGAGGCTGGCGAACGCCAGCAGGCCGGTCGCCTGGGCCATGGCCTCGAGGATCAGCACGCCCGGCATCACCGGCCGCTGCGGGAAATGGCCGGGAAAGAACGGCTCATTGATGGTCACGTTCTTGAGCGCCGTCAGGCTTTCACCCGGCTTGCACTCGAGCACCTTGTCCACCAGCAGGAACGGATAGCGGTGCGGCAACTGCTTCATGATGCCGTGAATGTCGAGGAACGGTTGCTGGGACATGACTCAGTCCTTGGTTTTCTTTTCGAGTTGGGCGAGCTTGCGCGCCATGGCATCCAGCTGGCGGAAGCGCACGCTGTTCTTACGCCACTGCTGCTGGCTGTCCATGGGCAGGCTGCCGGAATACACCCCGGGCTCGGTGATCGAATGAGTTACCAGTGTCATGGCCGTGACCGTCACATCATCGCAGATCTCGATGTGACCGGTGATGCCTGCCCCGCCCGCAATCATACAACGCTTACCTATGACCGCGCTGCCCGCGATTGCCGTGCACCCGGCGATGGCGGTGTGAGCGCCGATGCGCACGTTGTGGCCAACTTGTATCTGGTTATCGAGCTTGACGCCGTCCTCGACCACCGTGTCCTCAAGGGCGCCCCGGTCGACGGTGGTGTTGGCGCCGATCTCCACGTCGTCGCCGATGCGCACCGATCCCAGTTGCGGCACCTTGACCCAGCCCGCACCGTCGCGCGCGATGCCGAAGCCGTCCGCGCCGATCACGGCGCCGGCGTGCAATAGCCCGCGCTTGCCGAGACTCACACCGTGGCAGAGGGTGACGTTGGCCTTGAGGCACGTGTCTTCGCCGACGTGAACCTCACGCATGACCACGCAGTTGGGCCCGATCTGGGCGCGCGGACCGATCTCGGCTTCCGCCTCCACCACGGCACCGGGCGCGATCCAGGCGTCCGGCGAAACTTTCGCCGCGGGGTCCACATGCGCCCCCGGTGATATCCCGCATCGAGCGGGCGCGTCCGGTGCCAGGAGAGCCGCGACCTTGGCGTACAGAAGGTAGGGATTCTTCGTGACAAGCGCCGGGATCTTCGCATCGCCTGCATCGGCCGGAGCGAGGATCACCGCCGCGGCACGGGTCTCGGCGAGAAACCGCTTGTAATGGGGATTCGCCAGGAACGCGATGCTGCCCGGCGAGGCGTTCTGGATGGTGGCGACCGCGTTCACGCGCACGCCGCCATCACCTCGCACTTCGCCGCCGAAGCGCGACGCCAATTCCGCGAGCGTGTACCCCGCCCCCATGGGCGCTTCAGTTGCCGCTCTTGGGATTCTCGGCCTTGTAGTCCTTGTCCATCTGCGCCAGCACCTGCTGGGTCACGTCCACGGTATTGTCGTGATAGAGAGCCGCGTCGGCGATAACCATGTTGTACTTCTGCGCCTGGGCGAACTCCTGAACCGCCTTGATAACCGCCTGCTGCAGCTTGCTCAACTGCGCGGTCTTCTCCATGTTCAGGTCATCCTGATAGTCGCTGGATTTGCGGCTGAAGTCCCTCTGCAGCTCGTCGAACTGGCTCTGCAGGTCCTGCAGCTGCGCCTGGCTCATGACCGCGCCGTTCTTGGTCATCTGGTCCTGCATGTTCTTGAGCTTATCCTGCTCCGCCATGAGGTCCTTGCGACGATTGTCGAACTTCTTGGAGATCTCATCGGTGGCGTGCTGCGCCTGCGGAGACTGCTTGAGCAGGACGGAAGTATCGATGAAACCGATCTTGATGTCCGCGGCGTTCGCCTGTGCCGCGCCACTGGCGAGCGCGGCAGTGAACAGGGCAGCTATAAAACGGGAATGGCTGATCACGGTATGGCTCCTGATAGATATCAATAATAGGCACCAAGGGTGAACTGGAAGCGCTCGGTCTGGTCACCCAGCTTGGCATTCATGGGGAAAGCATAACTGAATTTCATCGCTCCGAGGGGCGTCAGAAACGTGGCGGCGATGCCGTAGGAAGCTCGCAGTTGCGCCCACTTGAAGTCGCCCGCATCCGCGAAGGCGTTGCCGAAGTCTATGAATGCCGCCAGCCGGTACGATCCGGAACCCGAAGTGTCCTTTCCAAACCGCGGCAGCACGAACTCGTTCTGGGCATAGAACATGGCGCTGCCGCCGATGGGCAACGTGCTGATGGGGTCACGCGGGCCGAGGGTGCCTGCCTGCCAGCCGCGCACTGAATCCGGGCCACCCACAAAGAAATTCTTGAACGGCGGGTACGGTGAGGTCTTCCCATAAGGTCGGCCGTAGCTCACTTGGCTGTTCAACGCGTAAATGAAATTGAACGGCAGCGGCAGGAACGCATACTGCTGGTAATTGAGAATGTAGTATTCCACGTTACCACCCGGCACGGCGCTGGTCAGGCTGACAAACTGCCGTACGCCCGAAGTCGGGAAGATGATTCGGTTTTCTGTGTCATACACGTAACTCACGGCCGTTTCCAAGGTGTTGTACTTGAGGCCGGGAAATTCGCATATGAAGGTGAAGCCGCGTATCGGGTCGGCGCAGGCGCCAACGGTGTAGAAGACATCGCCGTTGCGCGGGTTACTCATGAAGTTGACGTAGGCCTGCGAGGAGCCCGAAGTCGAGAACAGTTCGTTGTGCGAGTAGGTGCCGCTCAGGCCCCAGGCGCTGTACTCCGACAGCGGGATGTCGTAACTCAAGGTGCCGCCGAAAGACGCAGTGGTCAATGGCGCACTGTTGATGGTGAGTGAGGATATCCGGCTCTGAAACACGCTGAACGTACGCGTCACGCCGTCTACGGTCCAGTAGGGATCGGAAAAACTGAAGGTGTAACTGTGACCGATGGCGGTGTGCGTGGCATTGACGGACAGCTTCTCGCCGGTGCCTAGGAAGTTGGCGTTCGATATCTCGCCGTCGAGCACCAGGCCGGACTGGCTGCCGTAGCCGATGCCGATGTTGGCGGTGCCCGGCGGCCGTTCTTTGATGGTGAAATCCGCATCCACAAGGTTCGCGGTGCCCGGCACCTGCGTGGTCTTGACCTGCACGTCGTCCACCCAAGGTAAGCGTTGCAGACGCACCCGGGAACGCTCCAGGTCGATGTTGGAAAGCCAGGCGCCCTCAAATTGACGCATCTCGCGGCGGAACACTTCGTCGTTGGTACCCGGCGCACCGATGAAGTTGACGTGTCGCAGGTAGGCGCGTTCGCCCGGATCGACTACGAAATTAATGGATACAAGCTTGTGCTCCCGGTCGATGTCCGGCACCGGGTTCACCTGGGCGAACGCGTAACCGTCTACGCCTAGGCGCTTGCGGATGAGGTCGGCAGTGGTCGTCGCTTTACCGAGCGAGAAGGTTTCGCCGGAGTGTACCAGCACGTAGCGGCGTAACTGCTCCTCCGGCACCACGAAGTTGCCGGACAGTTTCACGTCCTTGATCTTGTAAACGTCGCCTTCGGCGATGCCGGCGGTGATGTAGACACTGTTGTGATCAGGTGAGATGGCGACCTGGGTGGAATCGATGTTGAAGTCGGCGTAGCCCTGATCCATATAGAACGAGCGCAGCGCCTCCAGGTCGCCCACCAGCTTCTCGCGCGCATATTCGTCGGAACTGCCGAAGTAGGTCCAGAAATCCGAGACCTTGAGTTTGAAAACGTCCTGCAGGTCTTCCTCCGTGAATGCGTGGTTTCCGACGATATTCACGGAACGGATGCGAGCGGTTATGCCCTCGGAAATAATAATGGACACATCCACGCGATTGTCGCCGACGTCCTTCACCGAGGTGTTGAACGTGACGCCGTAATGGCCGTGGCTGTAATACTGGTCAAGCATGTCCTGCTTGAAAGCGTCCAGCACCACCTTGTTGAAGATCTGGCCCTCCGCGAGCCCCGCCTTGGTGAGATTCTTGTTGAGATCTTCAGTCTTGATGAGCTTGTTGCCACTGATGGCAAAATGCGCGATCGACGGGCGTTCCTTGACGACCACCACCAGGGTGTCACCGTCGCGGCGCAATTGCACGTCACGGAAGAATCCGGTCTTGTAGAGGGCACGGATCGCCTGCTGCACCCGGGCGTCATCGAGCTTGTCGCCGATGTTCACCGGCAGATAGTCGTACAGCGTTCCGTCGGAGATGCGCTGCAAGCCCTCGAGCTCGATCTTCTTGACGATGAAGCTATCGTCTGCGTGCGCGAAACCGGGCGACAGCAGGAACAGCAGGGTGGCCAGGACCAGCCCGGCGCCTTTCAGGTTTCCCAAACGCGTCTCCTCCTCAACTGAACGCACGCACCAGGTCGTTGTAGATCGCGAAGCCCACCAACAGCATCAGCAAGGTCAACCCCACCCGCTGGCCCAGCGCCTCGGCGCGCTCCGACAAGGGCGAACCCTTGACGGCTTCGGCCGCAAAATACAGCAGATGGCCGCCGTCCAGCACGGGAATCGGCAGCAGGTTCAGCACTCCGAGGCTGATGCTCACGAAGGCCAGGAACTGGAGAAATACGACCAAACCGCTTTGGGCGGCGTAGCCCGCGTACTGCGCGATGTCGATGGGTCCGCTGATGTTGTGCCAGGAGACCTTGCCCAAGAGCATGTTCCACAAGGCATCCAGCGTCAGCCACGACATTTGGGCCGTACTGGCGATCCCCTGCCAGAGGGCCGCGGGGGGATTATACCGTTCTTCCACCCTCAAACTGTCATAAAAACCCTCGGGAATCTTCGGTCCGGCCCCGATGTGCCCGACGGGCCCGTTGTCACCTGGCACGGATCCCACATGCAGAGTAACGGACTGCATGCGGCCGTCACGCTCGATGCCAAGGACCAGGTTCTTGCCGGGCGAGGCACGCAGCAGTTTCACGAACGCTTGCCAGCTTTCCACAGGCTTGGCGTCCTTGCTCATTATCCGGTCTCCGTTCTTCAGGCCGGCCGCCGCAGCGGTGCCTGCGGGATCGAGTTGGCCGATCACTGCCGGGAGCGGGGGGTCCCATTCCGAGAGCCCCAATCCCTTGAGGAGCATTCCCGGCTCGGTCAATTTGAAGCTGTCGGCGATGGCAAGCGTGAGCTGGCGCTGTTGGCCCGATGGTGTGCGTACCCCGACCTCGACCTGATGCTTGTTGAGCACCGCCTGGAACAAGGCGAGTTGGGCGGCGTCCCAATCCCGGATGGGTTCACCGTCCACCGCCGTGATCTCGTCCTGTATCCCGAACCCCGCCTGGGCGGCGGGCGAACCCGGTTGGATCTCACCCACGGTGGGCTTGAGCCCGGTCACCCCCGCCATGAACACGACCCAATACGCCAGCATGGCGAAGAGAAAATTGAAGCCCGGACCCGCGACCACCACCGTGGCGCGTTTCCACAGGCGCTGGCGGTTGAAGGCTCGCGGCAGCTCCGTGTCGGCGACCACCCCCTCCCGCTCGTCGAGCATCTTGACGTAGCCGCCCAGGGGCAGGACCGCGAGCACGTATTCGGTTTCGTCGTTCTTGCGCCGCCAGGTATATAACGGCCTGCCGAATCCGATGGAGAAGCGCAACACCTTGATACCGAGACGGCGGGCGGTGATGAAATGCCCGAACTCGTGGGCCGTGACCAGCACGCCGATGGCGGCGACGTAAGCGAGGATGCTGATGAGTAATTGCATGCCCGGCCTCAGGCGAGCGCCATAAGATAGGCCTCGGCGGCGCCACGGGCGCGCCTGTCCAGGGCCAGTATGTCGTCCAGCGTCGCGCACGGCCCCGCCGTAACGGAGTCCAGCAGCGATTCCACCAATTCGGCGATGCCGGTGAACGGCAGGCGCCGTGCCAGGAAGGCCGCCACCGCGACCTCGTTGGCGGCGTTCAACACCACCGGCGCCTCCCGCCCCACTCCGACGGCCTGGATGGCGAGTTTGAGGCAGGGAAAGGTTTTGAGGTCCGGGGGCTCAAAGTCCAGCTTGTTCCGGGCCAGCATGTCGAGGGATGCCACGCCCGCGTCCATGCGTTCCGGCCAGGCGAGACCGTGGGCGATGGGCGTGCGCATATCGGGGTTTGAGAGCTGTGCCAGCACCGAGCCGTCCCAATATTCCACCAGCGAGTGAATCACGCTCTGGGGATGCACCACCACTTCGATGCGTTCCGGTCCGGTGTCGAACAACCAGCAGGCCTCGATCACTTCCAGGCCCTTGTTCATGAGCGTCGCTGAATCCACGGATATCTTGCGTCCCATGTTCCAGTTGGGATGGGCACAGGCTTCCTCGGGTGTGACTGACTGCAGCCGTTCCGCGGGCCAGCCGCGGAACGGACCGCCAGATGCCGTGAGCAAGACTCGGCGTACGCCCTCCGGCCATACGCCAGCCCGGTAACCAGGTGGCATGCATTGGAAGACAGCATTGTGTTCGCTGTCGATGGGGAGGAGTTCCGCCCCGTGCTCACGCACCGCCTCCATGAACAGCGGACCCGCCATCACCAACGCTTCCTTGTTAGCAAGCAGCACGCGCCGGCCCATGCGCACCGCCTCGAGGGTCGCCGGCAGGCCGGCCGCTCCAACGATGGCGGCCATGACGTAACGGCTTTCCGGGTGACGTACCGCCTCCAGGAGTGCCTCTGGGCCTGCCCCGACCTCGGTCTTGAGGCCGGCCTGCTTTAACCGCCCGCGCAATTCATCGGCGGCTTTTGCGTCCGCCATTACCGCGAGCGCGGGTGCGTGCTCGTGGCATTGCTTGAACAGACCCTCCACGTCGCGATGGGCCGTAAGGGCGGTCACGCGGAAGCGGTTCCGATGGCGTGAAATCACGTCCAGCGTGTTGACACCCACGCTGCCGGTAGAGCCGAGCACGGTGACACCGATCACGGCAGCAGCCCCAGGGCACGGGCCCCCAGCCAGAAGAGCGGCGCCGCGGCGGTGAGGCTGTCCACCCGGTCGAGCAGGCCGCCGTGGCCGGGGAACAGGCTCCCGCTGTCCTTCAAGCCCGCCTGGCGCTTGAACAGGCTTTCCGAAAGATCCCCCACCACGGACAGGAGCGCGACACCCATGCACAACAAGACAAAAGGCACGAGTTCCGCCGGCAACCAGTAATCCTCTATCGCCGCTACCACCGCCACCAGCACCAGTCCGCCCACCACGCCTTCCCAGGTTTTGCCAGGGCTCACCAGGGGTGCGAGCTTATGACGGCCGAAGGCACGGCCCGTGAAATAGGCGCCGATATCCGCCGCCGAAGTCAGAAGCAGCAAGTCCACGAGATACCAGGGGCTTACGGCATGGAGGGAGACCACGGCCGCGAGAGCCGGAAGCAATGTCAGCGCTCCGCACATGACCTTCACGGGAAAACTGAATTCAATCCGCCAGAAAGCGAGCCAACCGAGACTGAACAGCCACCACACAAGGGCCGATAGGCAATATATAAGGAGAACCGTGTCCGAAGCCTGCACCGACTGCAGCCATCCGCCGGCCACCGCCAGTATGCCGAAGAGCACTACCAGCGCGAGCCGCGAGCTCCTCCCCGGTCTGCCGGAGAGTGCGGACCATTCCCAGGCCCCGATCAGGCCGAGTCCCAGCATCACCAGGGCGAACAGCCGGCCCGGCGTGAAAAAGATCAACGCCAGGACGATGGGTGCGATGATGAGGGCGGTGATCACCCGCTGCCTAAGCATCCGCACCCTCCTCCGCCTGCTCTTCGATCTTGCCAAAACGACGCTGCCGTGCCGTGAACCAGTCAATTGCCTCGTCCAGGGCCGCCTTGCGGAAATCGGGCCAGAGCATGTCGGTGAAATACAACTCGGTGTAGGCAAGGTTCCACAACAGGAAGTTGCTAATGCGCTTCTCACCGCCGGTGCGGATGAAGAGATCCGGATCCGGGCCCGCACCCAGGGAAAGGTTCGCGGCGAGCCGCCGCTCATTGAGTTCTCCCGGTTCGGCCCTGCCCGCCGCCACCTCGCCGGCGAAACGGCGTGCGGCCTCGGTGATGTCCCAACGGCCGCCGTACCCGACGGCGATATTCAACAGCATGCGCCGGTTACCGGCGGTGAGCGCCTCGCCCTCCGCCATACCTTCCTGGAGCTTGTTGGAGAAGGCGCCGCGGTTTCCGATGAAACGCACCTGGATGCCGTTCTTGTGCAGGTCGCGTACATCCTTGCCGAGCGCGCCCATGAACAATTCCATGAGACGGCTCACCTCGCCTTCGGGACGCCGCCAGTTCTCGCTGCTGAAGGTGAACAGCGTAAGCGTGCCCACGCCGAGGGTGGCACTATGCTCGATGACTTCGCGCGCGGCATCGAGCCCGGCCTTGTGGCCCGCGGTACGCAGGAGGCCGCGGGATTTCGCCCAGCGGCCGTTGCCATCCATGACGATGGCGATGTGTGTGGGCGTGGCTGGGTGGGATGCACTCATGCTGGGCTTGGTGCCACGTCCGGCGGTCGGGCGGTATGCCCGTAGCCGTTCAGACCTCGAGAAGCTCCGCCTCTTTCGTCGCCAGTATCTTGTCTATATCGGCGATGTGCTTGTCAGTGAGCTTCTGGACCTCGTCCTGAGCGCGCCGCTCCTCGTCCTCGGTGACCTTGCGGTCCTTGAGCAAGGCTTTGAGCTCGGCGTTGGCATCGCGACGCACGCCGCGCACCGCCACCCGGGCGGATTCCGCTTCCTGGCGCGCCACCTTGATGATTTCCTTGCGTCGCTCCTCGGTGAGCGCGGGCATGGGCACGCGGATCACGTTGCCGGCAGTGGCGGGCATGAGACCGAGATCGGAGGTCATGATGGCCTTCTCGATCACCGGGATCATGGTCTTCTCCCACGGCGTGATGGTGAGCGTACGGCTGTCGCCCAGGGACACGTTCGCCACCTGGTTGAGCGGCACCTGGGAGCCGTAATACTCCACCCGCAGGTGGTCCAGCATGGCGGTGTTGGCGCGACCGGTGCGCAGCTTGGAAAGCGCGTCCTTGAGGGTGTCTGCGCTCTTGTGCATTCGGGTAGTGGCGTTCTTCTTGACGTTGTCGATCATTGGTTTTCTCCATTGTCCACCAGCGTGCCGATGCTGGTGTCGCCCATGACGATGCGCATCAGGTCGCCCGCACGCGACAGATCGAAGACCCGGAGCGGAATCCCGTTGTCGCGGCACAGCACCATGGCGGTAGCGTCCATCACCATGAGCTTGTCGGCGATGATGCGATCATAAGTAAGATGGGTATAACGCTTGGCCTTGGGATCCTTCTTCGGATCGGCGGAATACACGCCGTCCACCTTGGTGGCCTTGATGAGGAGCTCGGCGCCGGTCTCGATCGCACGCAGGCTCGCGGCCGTGTCGGTGGTGAAGAACGGGTTGCCGGTGCCGGCGGCAAAGATGCAGACGCGCCCCTTCTCTAGGTGGCGAACGGCGCGACGGCGAATGTAATCCTCGCAGACCTCGTTGACGCTCATTCCGGACATCACCCGGGCGTAGACCCCAAGGCGCTCCAAGGCGTCCTGCAAGGCGAGCCCGTTCATGATTGTGGCGAGCATGCCCATGTGGTCGGCGGTGACCCGGTCCATGCCGGCGCTCGCCAGACCCGCACCCCGGAAGATGTTGCCGCCGCCAATCACCAGGCCCACCTGCACCCCCGCGTCCCGGACGTCGCGGATTTCGGTGGCAAAGCGGTTGAGGACGGCTAGGTCGATGCCGTAATCGGCCTCGCCCATGAGGGCCTCGCCCGAGAGCTTGAGGAGGATGCGCTTGTAGGCAGGGGCTTGGGTGGTCATGGCGCTTTCGGGTTTCGGTGCGGCCGGCATCCAGTTACGCGGAGCCCCGCAAAGCGGGGCTCCGGTCAGCACTGGGATTGTACCGTAAATCCTCCCCAGACCGGGGCCTAGGGACTCAGCTACGGCGTGCCTGGGCCATGACCTCGGCGGCGAAATCTTCCTGCTTTTTCTCGATACCCTCGCCTACCTCGAAGCGCACGAAGCGCACCACCTCGGCACCGGTGGACTTGAGCAGCTTCTCGACGCTCTGGTCCGGGTCCTTGACGAAGGGCTGGCCCAGGAGCGTGATCTCGGCCAGGAACTTCTTGAGGCGCCCCTCCACCATCTTCTCGATGATGGCGGCAGGCTTGCCGCTGTCGGCTGACTGGGCGCGGATGATCTCCCTCTCCTTCTCCAGCACCTCGGGGGAAACCTGTTCCGGCTTCACACACAGGGGACGACTCGCCGCAACGTGCATGGCGATGTCCTTGGCGAGGACGGGCGTGCCACCCTTCATCTCCACCAGTACGCCGATGCGGGTGCCATGGATGTAGGCGCCGAGGGTGCTACCCTTGGCCTGGTAGCGCTCGATGCGACGCACGGTCATGTTCTCGCCGATCTTGGCGACCAGGTTGCGGCGCGCAGTGTCCACCGTGTCGCCGCTCGCAAGCTTGGTCTCGTTGAGCGCGTCCAGCCCCACGGGCGCGGATGCCAGCACCGCTTTGGCGACGGCCGTGGCGAAGCCGGCGAATTCATCGCCGTTAGCCACGAAGTCGGTTTCGCAGTTGGCCTCGATCATGGCGACCGCATCGCCGGACTGCTCGATGGCGATGCGACCCTCGGCGGCCACGCGCCCGGCCTTCTTGTCTGCCTTGGCGAGGCCTGCCTTGCGCATGTTCTCGACGGCGAGATCCAGATCGCCGTTGGACTCGGTGAGGGCCTTCTTGCACTCCATCATGCCGGCGCCGGTACGCTCGCGCAGTTCCTTGACCATATTCGCTGTAATCGTCATGCGTGGCACCTGAACTCTCGAATGGTGGGATTGTCGGACCGCGGTTCCGGCGGCCGGTTATTCGCCGGCGCCTTCGCCGCTCTTGCGGCTGCCGGCCTTCTTGCGGGCCGGGGCCTTCTTGCGGGTCACCGCCGGTTTGCGGCGGCCGCCATGCTGTTCCGCAGCTTCGTCACCGTGCTCGGCGGCGGGAGCAGCGACGACGGGCGCTTCACCCTCCGCGGCCTTGGTCGGGGCCTTCTTGGGCGCCGCGCCCTTCTTGCGGCCGCGGCGCGCCTTGGGACGACCGTTCTCGTCGAGCTCCACGAACTCGTCCTCCTCGCCGCCCATCTGAGGCATGGCCTCGCGGCCGGCGAGCACGGCGTCGGCCATGCCCTGGGCATAGAGCTGCACGGCGCGGATGGCGTCGTCGTTGCCCGGGATGATGTAATCGATGCCATCCGGCGAGTTGTTGGTGTCCACCACGCCGACGATAGGGATATTGAGCTTGCGGGCCTCGTTGATGGCGATCTTCTCGTGGCCCACATCGATGACGAACAGCGCATCGGGTAGACCGTTCATCTCCTTGATGCCGCCCAGGCTCTTCTCGAGCTTCTCCATCTCGCGGCGCAGGCGGATGACCTCTTTCTTGCCTAGACGGTCGAAGGTGCCGTCGGCAGCCTGGGCCTCCAGTTCCTTCATGCGGCGGATGGATTGACGCACGGTCTTGTAATTGGTGAGGGTGCCGCCCAGCCAGCGCTGGTTGACATAGGGCATGCCGGCGCGGCGCGCCTCTTCGCCGATGGCCTCACGCGCAGCGCGTTTTGTGCCCACGAACAGCATCGTGCCGCCGTCAGCGACCAGGCGCTTAACGAACTCCGAGGCCTCGTTGTACATCGGCAGTGTCTTCTCGAGGTTGACGATGTGGATGCGGCTGCGCTCGCCGAAGATGAACGGCGCCATCTTCGGGTTCCAGAAACGGGTTTGGTGACCGAAATGCACGCCAGCCTCGAGCATCTGGCGCATGGACATGGGGGACGTGGACATTTTCGCTCCTCAATGGGAACCGCCCCCGCTCGCGCAGGGTATTCCCGGGGTTAAGCCTCCATACGCCCCGTGTCGCGACCTTGGGTCCTCTCATGGACCCGCGGCACCCCACGACAGGTTGTGGCGTATGTGTGGGTTTAAAAACACCGGATTCGACCCATATAGAGGTCTCATCCGGCATGAATTTGCCAAAAAAGGCCGCGCTTTATACCATAAGACGCCCGTAAAACGCAACGCTGGCAAGGGCTTACGCCCGTTTTCAACGCTCCGGACCCCTTAGAACACGTCCATGCCTGTCACCATCAAGACCCCCGAAGAACAGCAGAAGATGCGCGTCGCCGGCCGCCTCGCCGCCGAGGTGCTGGACATGATCGCCCCCCACGTGAAACCGGGGGTGACCACGGACGAGCTGGACCGGATCTGCCACGAGTACATCGTCAACAGCCAGAAAGGCATCCCCGCCAACGTGGGGTACAACGGTTTCCCCAAGACCCTGTGCACCTCCGTGAACCACGTGGTCTGCCACGGCATACCCAACGACAAGAAGCTCAAGAACGGCGACATCATCAACATCGATGTGACGGTCATCAAGGACGGCTTCCACGGGGACACCAGCAAGATGTATTTCGTGGGCGAGCCTTCGGTGCTCGCCAAGCGCCTGGTGCAGGTGACCCACGACGCCATGTTGCTGGGCATCGAGACGGCCCGACCCGGGGCGCGCCTCGGGGATATCGGGCACGCCATCCAGCAATACGCCGAGAGCCACGGCTTTTCGGTGGTCCGCGAGTATTGCGGCCACGGCATCGGCCGGGTATACCACGAAGACCCGCAGGTGCTGCACTACGGCAGCCCCGGCATCGGCCTGGAACTCAAGCCCGGCATGACGTTCACCGTGGAGCCCATGATCAACGCCGGCAAGCGTCACGTGAAGATGCTGCCGGACGGCTGGACGGTGGTGACCAAGGATCACTCCCTCTCGGCACAGTGGGAACACACCATCCTGATCACGCCCACCGGCAACGAGATCCTCACGCGGCGCGCAAACGGCGAAGTCTGACGCGTGAGCGCTTCGCCCTCTCCCGCCGCCGATACCTCCAAACCCCTGTTCGACGCCGACGCCCTGGAGAGAAATCTCTCACAGGGTGCCCGCGCCGTGTCTGCTCTCAAGCGCAGCTTGCAGGAAGGCGATGCGGAGCTGCGTCGCCGCTTCGAGGCCGGCATACCCGTGAGTGGGCTGGTGCAGAGCCGTGCCGCACTGGTGGATGCCCTCATCCTTCGCAGCTTCCGATTGCATCTCGCCGGCACCGAAGCGGCGCTCGCGTTGGTGGCGGTGGGCGGTTATGGCCGCGGCGAACTGCATCCCTACTCGGATATCGACATCCTGTTATTGGTGCGGGAGCCGGACGGCGGTGCATACCGGGAACGCATCGCCGCTTTCGTGACGGCGCTCTGGGACGTGGGTCTCGAGGTGGGGCACAGTGTGCGGACCCTGGAAGAATGCGTCAGCCACGCCCGTGAGGACATCACCGTGACCACGAGTCTCATGGAGGCCCGCTGCCTCGCCGGCGACCGGGAACTTTTTCGGAGCATGATGGCTGCCACGGGCCCAGACCGGATCTGGCCTTCCCAGGAATTCTTCGCCGGCAAGTGGCGCGAGCAGCAGGCGCGCCATGCCAAGTACCACGACACCGCTTACCGCCTCGAACCCAACGTGAAGGAAGGACCCGGCGGGTTGCGGGATATCCAGAACATCGGCTGGGTGGCAAAACGACATTTCGGCGCCGGGACGCTCCACGGCCTGGTCGAACAAGGCTTCCTGACCGAAGACGAGTACCGGCGGCTCTCGGCCGGCCAGGAGTATCTGTGGCGCGTGCGCTATGCACTCCACCTCCTGCATGGCCGCCGTGAGGACCGCCTGCTGTTTGATGCCCAGATCAAGCTTGCCCGACTCGCGGGCTACCAGGATGCGCCAAACAACCTGGGCGTCGAGCAGTTCATGCAGGAGTATTACCGCACGGTGCTCGAGATTTCCCGCCTCAACGAAATGCTGCTGCAACTCTTCAACGAAGCCATCCTGAACCCGGTCCATGGAGAAGCGACTTCCCTCGGTCCGGATTTCGTGGACCAAGGCGGCTTTTTGGCCGCGCGCACATCCGACCTCTTCGAGCGCCGGCCGGCCGCAATGCTGGAGTTGTTCCACGTACTGGAGCAGCACCCGCGCCTCAAGGGTGTGAGCGCCGAGACCATCCGCCGGGTGCGCCGTAGCCTGGACCGCATAGACGATGGCTTCCGGGCCGACGCGGGCAACCGCGCGCTGTTCATGAATATCCTGCGGGAGCCCCAGGGCGTGACCCACGAACTGCGGCGCATGAACCGCTACGGCGTGCTGGGGCGCTACCTGCCCGCCTTTGGCGCAGTGGTGGGGCGCATGCAATACGACCTCTTCCACGCCTACACCGTGGACGAGCACACGCTGTTCGTGGTGAGCAACCTGCGACGCTTCGCCCTCTCCCGCTACGACCACGAGTTCCCGCTGTGTAGCCGCATCATGCAGGCCCTGCCCAAACCGGAAGTGGCCTATCTCGCCGGCCTGTTCCACGACATCGCCAAGGGCCGGGGCGGCGATCATTCGGAATTGGGCGCCGTGGAAGCGGAACAGTTCTGCCTGGAACACAGTCTCTCACGCTACGAAGCACGCCTTTGCGCCTGGCTGGTGCAAAACCACCTGTTGCTCTCGCTCACCGCCCAGAAGAAGGACATCAGCGATCCGGAGGTGATCCAGGCCTTCTCCGCCAAGGCCGGGGACCAGCTGCACCTGGATTACCTCTACGTGCTGACCGTAGCGGACGTGCGCGCCACCAACCCCGAACTGTGGAACTCCTGGAAGGCGGGGCTTTTCAGCGAGCTCTACCACAGCGCGAGCCGCGTACTCCGGCGTGGCGCCGAGGCACCGCTGGATAAGGACGAACTCATCCACGAATCACAACACCGGGCGGAAACGCTGCTCCGGGAGCGCGGCCTGGACGTCGCCGCAATGCACGACGTCTGGGGCCAGCTTTCGGAGGAATATTTCCTCCGCCACACACCCGACGAAATCGCCTGGCACACAGCGAACCTGACGGCACGCCTGCAGGGTGAAGCACCGCTGGTGTTCCTCCGCCCCCACACTGAGCGCGGCGGCACCGCGGTGTGCGTGTATTCGCGCCATGATGACTTCATCTTTGGCCGGGTCACGGCGGTGCTCTCCCAGCTCGGGCTCACCATCCTGGAGGCGCGCATCGTACCGGTGGGCCCCGACGCCAGCCTGGATGACTACGTGGTGCTGGAGGATACAGGCGCACCCATCACCGACGCGGAACGCCTGGTGGAAATCGAGCGCGTCCTGGTCAAGGAGATCAATCGCCGCAACGCTTCGCCCATCGCGGTCACGCGCCGGGCTCCGCGGCAGGTGCGCATGTTCACCACGCCGACCCAGGTGCAGTTCAGCGACGACCTGCGCAACCGGCGCACGGTGCTGGAAATCACCGCCGGTGACCGTCCGGGACTGCTATCGCAGATCGGCCAGGCCCTCAAGGCCTGCGGAGTACGGCTGCAGAACGCCAAGATCACCACCGTAGGCGAACGCGCCGAAGATGTGTTCTTCGTCACCGATGCGGCGCACCGTCCGCTGTCGAACCCGGCCGCGCGGGAGGCCCTGCGCACGGCACTCATGGCGCGCATCGGCGAACAGGTCTGAGACACCCTGCGGCGGGAATGGCAGAATGGCGGCATGACTGGTTCCGTATATCTGAGGGGTCCACGTGAATACCGCTGAGCTTCGCTCACGCATCGAGAAGGCCTACGAAGGTCGCGCCACGCTCACACCCGAGAACGCCGACCAAGCCTTGAAAGAGGCCGTGGAGGCCGCCGTGAGCCTACTGGACCGGGGTGAGGTCCGGGTAGCGGAGAAAATCGACGGTCACTGGGCCGTGAGCACCTGGCTCAAGCAGGCCGTGCTGCTGTTCTTCCGCCTGCACCCCAATGCGGTGATGGACGGCGGCTACTACGACAAGGTACCCCTCAAGTATTCCGGCTATGACGCCGCCGCTTTCGCCAAGCAGGGTGCACGGGTGGTACCGCCCGCCACGGTGCGGCGCGGCGCCTACATCGCCCCGGACGTGGTGCTGATGCCGAGTTACGTGAACATCGGCGCCTACGTGGGCGCGGGCACCATGGTGGACACCTGGGCCACCATCGGCTCCTGTGCCCAGATCGGGCGCCACGTGCACATTTCCGGCGGCGCCGGCATCGGCGGGGTACTGGAACCCCTGCAGGCTTCCCCGACCATCGTCGAGGACGACTGCTTCATCGGCGCCCGCTCCGAGATCGTCGAGGGCGTGGTGGTGGAACAGGGTGCGGTCATCTCCATGGGCGTGTTCATCGGCCAGAGCACCCGCATCTACGACCGGGAAAGCGGGCAGGTGAGCTATGGCCGGGTGCCGGCGGGCGCCGTGGTGGTGCCAGGCAGCCTGCCCTCCGCGGGCGGCAATTACAGCCTCGCCTGCGCGGTGATCGTGAAGCGCGTGGATGCCAAAACCCGCGCCAAGGTGGGCATCAACGAACTGCTGCGGAGCGCCCAATGATCACGGTGTTGGAGCTCACCCGAGAGTTGGTGGCGCGCAAATCCCTGACACCCGACGATGCCGGCTGCCAGGCCCTCATGATGGATCGGTTGAAAAAGCTTGGCTTCAGTGTCGAGCCCATGCGCTTCGGGCAAGTGGACAACTTCTGGGCCCGCCTTGGGCACTCCGGTCCGGTGCTGGCCTTTGCCGGCCACACGGACGTGGTGCCTACAGGCCCTCTTGAACAATGGAAGTCCGAGCCCTTCACACCGACGCTGCGCGACGGCCACCTCTACGGCCGGGGCGCCGCGGACATGAAGGGCGGCCTCGCCGCCATGCTGGTGGCGGTGGAGCGCTACCTCACCGCGAAGCCGGCCACGAAGGGCAGCATCGCCTTCCTCATCACCAGCGACGAGGAAGGCCCGTCCGTCGACGGCACCGTAAGGGTCGTGGAGAAACTGGAGGCCCGCGGCGAGAAGATCCAATGGTGCGTACTGGGGGAACCTTCCTGCCTGGATCGCTTCGGCGATACCCTGCGCAACGGCCGCCGCGGCTCCCTGACGGGTATCCTCAGGGTGGAAGGCATCCAGGGACACGTGGCCTATCCGGAGCGGGCCGACAACCCCATCCACCGGGTAACGCCTGCGCTCGCGGAACTCATCAATAACCGCTGGGATGCCGGCAACGAGTTCTTCCCTCCCACGAGCTTCCAGATATCGAATTTCAACTCCGGCACCGGTGCGGGCAACGTCATCCCCGGAGACGCGACGGTGCGCTTCAATTTCCGTTATTCGAGTTCTCTGACCAAGGACGAACTCAAGAAGAAAGTCCACGCGGTCCTGGACAGGCACAGACTCAAATACAGCGTCGACTGGCGTCCCATGGGCGATCCCTTCGTGACGGAACCCGGAGAACTCAGCCGCGCCATGCAGGAGGCCGTGGAGAAGACCACGGGGCTCAAACCCAAGCTGGACACCGGGGGCGGCACTTCCGATGGGCGCTTCATCGCTCCCACCGGCGCCCAGGTGGTCGAGTTCGGCCCGCGCAACGCCAGCATCCACAAGATCGACGAGTGCGTCGCGGTAAAGGAACTGGAGCAGCTGGTGGATATCTACGTGGACGTATTGAAGAAACTACTCGGCTGATTTCCTCCAATTGATCCACGAGCCACCGAGTCCCAATACCACGAACCATATCAGCAGCCATTCCGGCATGGTGATGCCGAGGAAAGTCCAGGTGACAATGGAGCAATCCGCACTGCCCGTGAACACCTGCACCAGAAACTTGCTGAACGGCAGATGGGCGAAGAGATAGCCGAAGCCGGGACCACAGGGCGGCGCCATATCCTCCGGTAAGTGCTGCACGTAGATGTGGCGGATGGCCACCGCTGCGCCTCCCGCCGCCGACAGAAACTGCAGCACGCCGTAGACTTTCGCCCCCGTACGTCTGGGGTTATGCAGCGCCGCCGCCAGGAAAAAGATCCCCAGGGCGATCACCGCGATACGCTGGAAGATGCACAACAGGCACGGCAGAAGGTGCAGGTAAAACTGGGCATAGAGCGCGTAGCCCATGAGCGCCGCGCAGATGAGGAAACCGGCCAGGTTGGCCCGGCGCCGGTCGTGGAGGAAGCGGGAAAGAAAAGGCATCAGGGTCATTGGACCATGATGCCGGGGGGATTACTTCAATTCAATAAAGAATTTTTCAGGGGCGGTCCCGGGCTTCGCGCTCCATGGCTTCGAAGCCGGTGTGGCGCACGTCCTTGCCACGCACCAGATAGATTGTGTACTCGCAGATGTTCTTGGCATGGTCGCCAATGCGCTCCAGGGCCCGGGCCGACCACATGACATCCAGGACCCGGCGGATGGTACGCGGATCCTCCATCATGAAGGTAATGGACTGGCGCGACAGGGCGTCGTATTCCCCGTCCACCCGCGCGTCCTCCTTGGCTACCCGCACCGCGGCTTCCGCATCCAGGCGCGCGAAGGCATCCAGGGCGTCGTGCAGCATTCCGCGTACATGGTTGCCCAGGTGCTCGATCTCACGGTAGTTGCTGGTGGGACGTTCCTGCTCCGCGAGGCGTGCGGCGAAGCGGCCGATCTTCTCCGCCTCGTCGCCGATACGCTCCAGGTCGGTGATGGTCTTGATGATGGCGAGGACCAGGCGCAGGTCGCTGGCTGCGGGCTGGCGGCGCGCCAGGATGCGGCTGCACTCCTCGTCGATGGACACTTCCATCTGGTTGACTTTGTAGTCGTGCTGTTCGATGGCGCGGCCGAGCGCGCTATCACCCTCGGTCAGGGCCTTGAGGGCATCCACGATCTGCTGCTCGACGAGGCCGCCCATGGCAAGCACGCGGTTGCGCACGTCCTCGAGCTCCTCGTTGAATTTCTGCGAGATGTGGTGTGTAAGGTTCAGTTTGTCTGCCATGTTGCACCCGCGTTACTAAAACAAACCGCGGCGAGACCAGTATATACCTCCCGGCCGCGGCGGAATCCGGTTATGCCGTCCTCGCCTCCCGCGCCACCCGCTCCAGCGGGAAACGGCACGTGAAAATACTGCCCTTCCCCGGCTCACTCTCAATTTCCAGTTCCGCATCGTGCCGCTGCAATACGTGCTTCACGATGGCCAATCCCAGGCCCGTGCCGCCGCTGTCGCGGCTGCGGGAGCGGTCCACCCGGTAGAAGCGCTCGGTGAGCCTCGGAATGTGTTCCGGGGCGATCCCAACGCCAGTATCCGTGACCGACAGACGCACGCCATCGTCGTCCATGGACCAGCGGATCGCGACCTTGCCGGAATCCGGCGTGTAGCGCATGGCGTTGAACACCAGGTTGGAGAAGGCGCTGAAGAGTTCGCTCTCGGAACCCAGTACCCACACCTGGTCCTTTATCTCCACGCTCACGTCACGCGGACCGTAGCCCAGTGCCAGGGACTCGCGCTGCACGCGTTGCAGCATGGCGGGCACGTCCACCGGCGCGAACGGCGCTTCGCGGGCTTCGGTTTCGAGGCGCGACAATTCCAGGAGGTCCTTGATGATCGCCAGCATGCGCTGCATCTGGTGTTCCATCTCGGCAAGTGGCACGCCCCAGTCGTGCTCCAAGCGCGCGTCGGCACGCATGGCGTCGAGATAGCCTCCCACCACCGTAAGCGGCGAGCGCATCTCGTGGGAGGCATTGGCCACGAAATCGCGGCGCATCTCCTCCAGCCGGTGCAGTCGCGTCACGTCCCGTGCCAGGAGCAAGCGCTGTTCGCTGCCGTAAGGAACGACGTGCAGTGCCACGTGAACGCCGGGAGCGGCGGGCGCCGGGATGTCCACCGGTTCGTCGAAATTTCCGTGCCGGAGGTAGCCGATGAAATCCGGGTGACGGATCAGGTTGCCGATGCGCCGACGCAGGTCCTGGCCGGGACGGAGTCCGAGAAGGCGCTCGGCTGCCGCGTTGAACCAGATGATCTCCCACAGCGAGTCGAGGAGCACCACCGCGTCCGGCATGGCCGCGGTGGAATTGCGGAATTCCCGCAGCAGATACGCGATGCGGCGCTTGCGTTCCCGGTCGCGGCGACGCAGCTTGTAGAACTGGTTGAACAGATCGCCCCATACGCCGCGCGATGCAGGTACTGAGAGCTGACGCCCGCGCCGCAACCAGCGGTCCAGTCGGTAGAGATTGATGAGATGCCAAACCAGATAGACGAAAGTGGCGGCGAACAGCCAGGCGAAGAGGTGGCGGAAGACGAAATAGCCGACGATGGCCAAGAGCACCAGGAACAGGGCGACGGTCGCTTCCTGCCGCCAGCTGGGATTCATTGCACCGTGCTCAGGGGCGAAAAGCGGTAACCGCTGCCGCGCACGGTCTGGATGTAGGCGTCGCAGCCGTGGGGCGCGAGCGCCTTGCGCAGGCGGCGGATGTGCACGTCCACCGTGCGTTCCTCGATGTAGACGTTCCCGCCCCACACCCGGTCCAGTACCTGCGCGCGACTGAATACCCGGTCCGGCTGGGACATGAAGAACTTGAGCAGGCGGTACTCGGTGGGCCCGAGGGTCACCTCGGCGCCGTCGACGCTGACGCGGTGGCTGGCGGGATCAAGCTTGAGGTCGCCCACGGAGAGCGTCTCGCCCTCGGCGCCGGCGGCACGCCTCAGGAGCGCCTGGATGCGCGCCACCAGTTCGCGGGCTGAGAACGGCTTGGTGAGGTAGTCGTCGGCACCGCTTTCGAGTCCCAGGACCTTATCGTCCTCGGCGGCACGCGCCGTGAGCATCATAATGGGCAGCTCGCGGGTGGCCTGGTCGCGGCGCAGGGCCCGCGCCAACTCCAGCCCGGAGAGATCGGGCAGCATCCAGTCCAGGAGCACCACGTCGGGACGCTGGTCCACGAGGGCATGGCGGGCCGCGGCGGCGTCTTCCGCCTCCTGGACCGCGAAACCCGCGCGCTTCAGGGTGAACACCACCATCTCGCGGATGGCGCGTTCGTCTTCCACCACCAGTACACGCTTCTCTTCCATGTTCTTCCCGCCAGACCTCGGATTTTCCGGCAGAAATATTAAAGCAAGGTAACATGACAGATTGGTTAAAGCTTGGGTGTGGCCACCTTGTCCCGCAGGTACACGGGTTGCGCCCGTTCCGGCGGAAGCGCCATGCCCTGTTTAAAGGCTTTTTCCGCCTGCCGCGCGATGTCCCCCGCTGTAGCCGTCAATTCCGCGTCGACCCCCTCAAGCGACGATACGCGGGCTTTTAAAGTACCCCCATAGGCACCCCAACCTGAACCGGCGCCGAACCATGACCTGCCGGGAGGGGGGTTGATTTCGCCCGGAAGGCCGAGAGCTTCGCCGGTCAGACGCATGAGAGATCCGGAATCAACGGCGAAGGCCGCCCAGTAGACTTCCTGCATGCGCGCATCCAGGCAAGCAAGCACCTGCCGTGCACCGTGGCGGCGATGGGCGGCGGCGGCCAGTGCCTCCAGGTTCGAGACCGGCACCACCGGCAGGCCCGTTCCGAAGGCGAGTCCCTGGGCGACAGCGGCAGCGACGCGCAAGCCCGTGAAGGCACCGGGGCCGCGGCCGAAAGCGATGGCATCCATATCCTGCAACTTGAGCCCGGCTCCTGCGAGCAATTCCTCCACCATGGGCAGCACGTTCTCGGCCTGCACCCGCTCCGCTGGCGCGTCCCGCTCCGTGAGCGCACCCTCCAGCCACAAGGCCGCCGAGCAGCGGCTGGCGGCGGTATCGAGGGCCAGGAGCTTCATGTCGCCGCCTCCGCCGTGGTGTCTGCGAGGACCTCCCGCAGGAAAGCCTGCACCTCCGCGAGATCGCGGGTGGGCCGCATGGGCGGGAGGCTTTCCCGGAAGACCCTGCCGTAGTGCTTGGCGTTCAGTCTCGGGTCACAGAGCATCATCACGCCCTTGTCGGTGGCATCGCGTATGAGCCGCCCCACCCCCTGCTTCAGCGCGATGACCGCCTGGGGCAACTGGTATTCCAGGAAGGGGTTGCGGCCTTCGTTGCGCATGAGTTCCAGCCGGGCCTTGAGCACCGGGTCCCCCGGTGAGGCAAAAGGCAGCCGGTCGATGACCACCACCGAGAGGGCCGGCCCCTTCACGTCGACCCCCTCCCAGAAGCTGGAGGTGCCGAGTAGCACCGCGTTGCCGAGCTCCCGGAATGCCTCCAGCAGCCGCCGCCGGGGCATGTCGCCCTGCACCAGCAGGGGGTAATCAAGGCTCCCACGGAGGATTTCCGCGGCTTCCTGCAAGGCACGGTGGCTGGTGAATAGCATGAAGGCCCGTCCGCCGCTCGCTTCCAGCACCGGCCGGGCGGCCTCCACCACCGCACGGGTGTAGCCCGGGGCGTCCACCTCCGGCATGCGGGGCGGCATGTAGAGCAGCGCATGGCGCTCGAAGTCAAAGGGGCTGCCGAGCAACAGTTCCTCTGCCTCGGCGAGGCCCATGCGCTCGCGGAAATGGGAAAATTGGCCGCCGACGGAAAGGGTGGCGGAGAGAAAGACCCACGCACCCGGGTTGTCCTGCATGCGCGCGGCGAAGCGCTGGGCCGCATCCAGGGGAGTGAGATTGAAACTGCAACTCCGGCCGTGGTGCTCGATCCAACGCACCTGACGCCGTTCGTCGTCGTTCAAAAAGGCACCCAGGCGCGACGCCAGGAGTTCCGCCCGATCGCGGCAACTCTCGAGACCGCGGGAGCGGCTGGCGAGCGCATCGAGGGCGGGTTTCATGGCCTCGAAGGCCTCCAATGCTTCCTGCAGGCGGGCGCGCAACTCCCGGCGCCTCGGCAGTGCCTCCCATTCCTCCCGGCCCTTGCCCTCGCCGATCAGCGGGCGCAGGGCATGCACGGTCTCCTCGAATACCTTGAGCGCGGGTTCAAAGTCCCGCAGGTCCGCGGCGCTGGTCATGTATTCGGCGCGCAGGTCCTGGAGCCATTCCGCGAGCTGGCGGGTGGAGACGGAAAGACCGAAATACTGGGTCGCCACCTCGGGAAGCTGATGGGCTTCGTCCACGATCACCGCATCCACCCCCGGCAGGAGCTCGCCGAAGCCGTCCTCTTTCAGCACCATGTCCGCCAGCAGGAGGTGGTGATTGACCACCACCACGTCCGCCTCCTGGGCGGCGCGACGCGCTTCCACCACAAAGCACTTTCCGTATTCAGGGCACTCCTGCCCCAGGCAGTTGTCGTGGGTGGAGGTCACTTGGGGCCAGATGCTGGAGTTCTCCGGGACCGCGTCCAATTCGCCGGTGTCACCGCTCTTTGTGACCGTCGCCCAGCGGCGGATCGCCTCGAGCTCGCGCAGCCGCTCGCGGCTGTCGAACAGTCCCTCGCTCGCGCTGTAGGCGAGGCGGTGACGGCAAAGATAGTTGGAGCGCCCCTTGAGCAGCGCGGTCTTCACCGGCGCGCCCAAGGCGGCGCGCACGGCCGGCAGGTCACGGTGAAACAATTGGTCCTGCAGGGTCTTGGTGCCGGTGGAGACGAGCACCCGCCGGCCCGACAGCAATGCCGGCAGCAGGTAGGCGAAGGTCTTGCCGGTGCCGGTGCCCGCTTCCGCCACCAGCACTTCGAACCGGTCCAGCGCCTGCGCCACCGCGGCGGCCAGCGCCTGCTGCTGAGGACGCGGGGCGAAACCGGGGGTACGCCGGGCTAGCGGTCCGTCGGCGCCGAGCAGGTCAGCGAGGTCGAGCATGGCGGGGGCGCGGCATGGCGCGCGGCCCTTGAGATTCAGCCGCCGGGTTGCGGGGTGACATCCAGGGGGAGTTTAGTGAGCCCGTTCACCACGGCCTCGCCCAAGACGTTCTGAGTCTTGTCCGCCTGCAGCACCAAGTCACGCGCGGCCTGGGCCTTGGCCGGGTCCTGGCGCGGATCGAGGCCGGGCGTTTCGGCGATGGCCACCAGGAGTGCAATGTCCTGGGGCGCGAGCAGGGCGAAGGGCTTTCCGAAATAGTAAAGCGATGCTGCGGAGAAGCCTTTCACTGGATGGGCGGCGGCGCCCCCCATGGGCACGTCGTTGATGAATGCTTCCATAATTTCGGTCTTGGTGTTGGCAGACTCCACGGCGAAAGCCCTGGCGCTCAATCCGAACCCGGAAGCATCGGGATAGAAAAGGCGGACGACGCGGCGCGTGAGCAGGGTGCCGCTCATCCCGCCGGAGTTGTAGAAACCCGGGTCCATGGCGGCCAGAAGCGTATTGGGCAGAAACTCGGTGGTACCGGAGAGCGTCAAGTTGCCGGGTTGCTTGCTGCGCAGGGCCTTGTCGGTGGCGAAACGATCGCTTGCCTGATGGGCCACATAGAAGAGATAGCCGACGCCTGCCAGCACGGCTAGCCCGACCACCAGGAGCACCATCCGTAGCCGGAGACCCTCGCCCATCGAGACACCCGCCAACTCACGGCGGCGCTGCATGGCGCGCTGCGTCTCGGGGCTGCGGCGCTTCAATATCTCCCGGATCGTATGCTCGCCCATGTAACACCCTGGATCGCTCGAATTGCGCGCATTCTAGCACCCCGGGCCTGGCGGCACGGGCGGCGGATGCAGGGCGCGGGCAAGACGATATAATAAGCGTCCCCGCCGGGGCACGGCCGACGCCGTTTCCCCCTCGCCCTAACGACATAACCACACGGACCGATGATGACCAGCAACAAAGCCCTCGCCGATTGGGTCGCGGAGACCGCTAGCCACACCCAAGCCGACCGCATCCACTGGTGCGACGGCTCCCGCGCCGAATACGACCGTCTGGTGGCGGAGATGTTGCGGTCCGGCATGCTGCTGGAACTGGATCAGAAGACGCATCCCAAGTGCTATCTGCACCGGTCCAACCCCTCCGATGTGGCCCGGGTAGAGCACCTGACCTTCGTTTGCACGCAAAACGAGGAGGATGCAGGCCCGAATAACCACTGGATGGCGCCGGCCGAGGCACACACCAAGATGGATACCCTCTTCAAGGGCAGCATGAAGGGCCGGACGATGTACGTCATCCCCTACTGCATGGGGCCGGTGGAGTCGCCGCTGGCGCGCTGTGGGGTGGAGATCACGGACAGCCCCTACGTGGCGGCGAACATGCACATCATGACCCGCATGGGCAGCCCAGCCCTCAAGCGCATCGAGCGGGAGGGCACTTTCGTCAAGGGCCTGCATTCCACGGGGGATCTCAACCCGGAGCGGCGTTTCATCATGCATTTCCCGGAGGAGCTCAGTATCAAGAGCTTCGGCTCCGGTTACGGCGGCAACGCGCTGCTGGGCAAGAAGTGCCATGCCCTGCGCATCGCGAGCTGGCAGGCCAAGAGCGAAGGCTGGCTGGCGGAGCACATGCTCATCGTGGGCATCGAGAACCCCCAGGGCGAAATCCGCTATGTGGCCGCCGCCTTCCCCTCCTCCTGCGGCAAGACCAATCTCGCCATGCTGATCCCGCCCGCCTCCCACAAAGGATGGAAGGTGTGGACCGTGGGCGACGATATCTGCTGGATGACTCTCGGCAAGGACGGACGGCTGTGGGCCATCAACCCCGAGGCGGGTTACTTCGGCGTGGTTCCGGGCACCAACCCGAAGACCAACCACAATGCCTACGAGATGATCAAGCATGACGCCATCTTCACCAACGTGGCGGTGACCTCGGGCAACGAACCCTGGTGGGAAGGTCTCAAAGAGGGTGCCCCCGCCACCGACTGGCAGGGCCGGCCTTACGACGGCAAGAACGGTCCGGCGGCGCACCCGAATTCCCGCTTCACGGTATCGGCCCGGCAGAACCCCAGCTACTCGCCCCACAGCGAGGACCCGACGGGCGTGCCCATCTCCGCCATCATTTTCGGCGGGCGCCGGGCCGACGTGGCGCCCTTGGTGTACGAAGCCCGGGACTGGGCGCACGGTGTGATGGTGGGCGCGAGCGTCGCCTCCGAAACCACTGCCGCCGCCGCCGGCCAAGTGGGCGTGGTGCGCCGCGACCCCATGGCCATGAAACCCTTCTGCGGCTACAACTTCGGCGACTATTGGGCCCACTGGCTGTCCTTCGGCAAGAAGTCCGACAAGTTGCCGAGGATCTTCCACGTGAACTGGTTCCGGCAGGACGCCCAGGGAAAGTACATGTGGCCGGGGTTCGGCGAAAACCTGCGGGTGTTGCGCTGGATCCTGGAACGTTGCGAGGACAAGGCCGAGGCGGTGGAGACGCCCATCGGCTACGTGCCGGCGGACAAGGCCATCGATACCCACGACCTCGACATCGCCCCCGCCACCCTGCACACGCTCCTCAACATCGAGCCCCCTAAATGGCGCAAGGAAATGTCGGAGCTGGGCGAATACTTCCGGAGCTACGGCAAGCGCTTCCCCGCTGGCCTGGAAGCGGAGCACCGTAGGGTGAGCAAGGCGCTGGAAAACTGATCATCGTTCAATCGATAAATAAAAAGCCCCGCAATGCGGGGCTTTTTATTGGGCGTATCGAAGCGATTAATGAACGCGGTTGGATTTGGTACCTGTATCCATCCGGTCCAAGAGATCCGGCGGCAGATAGGTTCCGCGGGACGAAAGATCCGTCAAGCGCAGGTGATGCTCCACCGTCATCTCGATGAGCAGATGCTGGCGGGAGATGTCGCTGTGGCCGGAGTCAATGCAAATCTCGCAGTTGGAGGAACGGCCCACCATGTTGTGGCCGGGCTTGAGGAGATAGGTCACGCCGTCCTGCTGCTGCAGGTAGGCCTTGCCCTCCTCCAGCTTCAAGAAGAAACGGTTGCGGGCGAGATAAAGCACGATATTCGGATACCGGTTCAGGTCCACGTTCACGGCGCGGCGGCGCGGCAGGCGCGCGTAGAGCTGGTTGCGCCGGGTGGTGAAGCGCATGGAAGACGGCGAGGCATCTGCCCCCCCGCGCATGGCGTCCGGCACCACGGGCTTGAGGGACACGGGCTGGCGGCCGCTGGCGGAGCGGAACTCGCGTCCTAAGCTCTCCAGCACCTCGCGGCGGGATTCCAGGTAATGGATGTAATTGGTGAGGGTGAGGCGCAGGGCGGTCTCGGCCACCCGGTCGGCGCTACCCACACCGAAGAGAATGGCGGGCCACTCGTTCTCGTCCGGCACCCAATCCACGTCCAGGATGCCCCAGAGGTAGCGCAGGCGCGTGCGGGTCTCCATGGCGCGCACCATGATGTCCACGGCGTTCTTGTGGGAACGGCGGGTGTGACGCAGCTCCCGGGCCACGCCGTGACCGTCCAGGGACGCGAGACGCTCGATTACGGTCACCGGCAGGTCGATGCGCTCGCGCAGGAAGCGTTCGAAGGCCTGTTCGTCCTCGAAGGCATGGCGCTCCCCGCCGGCTTCGAAGCGCAACGGCCAGGGCCGGCGCAAGCCATGGGTGAAGGAGCGAAGTACGGTCAACACGGCCATCTGGGGGCCTCGGGGTCTCGAGTTCCGTTCAGGGCTTCAAGGTTAGCGGTTCGGCCCCGCCAAAACCTTGAAGCCCTTCACATTTCCCGCAAACTTACTGGCCGCAACCGGTGCCGGTGGCGCTCTGCTCCTCGCACTGGTCGGCGGGCAGCTGGATGCCGCTGCCGTTCACGTCGTACAGCGAGATCTGCTGGAACACCGACACGTCGATGAAGCCGCTGCCCAGGAGACCGCCGGTCTGCTGGTTGGTGGCGGCCTGCTGGCCGGAGTTCTGCAGCACGGCGTTGCTGTTGATCTGGACGTTCAGGTCGAGGGCGTAGGTGCTGACCGAGGCGTCCGCTGGCTCCTTGGTGATACCGGTGAGGTCGAACAACGCCTGGGTGCCGTGCGTGCCGAATACCAGGGTGCCGCCGGCGCCGCCGATGGCATTCACAGTGATGTCCTTGCCCTCGGCGCCGATGCTGCCGCCAACCACGGTGATCTTGTTGGTCACCAGGTTACCTGTGCCGGCGGGATTCGTGACCGCAACGGTGGCGCCCACAATCATGTTCGAGGCCTGGAGCGTACCGTTGATGGCAAGTGTCTGGGCCGACACCACCACGAGGGTGTTGTTGCTGCCGCCCAAGATAATATCTCCGTTAATGGTGACGTTGCCCGTGGTCACCGGCGGGTTCAGCACACCAGCCAGCGGGTTGGTAACGTCCGCGGGCACTGCGCCGATGAAGAGCGAACCCGTGTAGCCGTTGAATGCGTCGCCATTCAGACCCAAGGTACCGGCGCTGCTGGCGGAGCCGATGGTAATGTTGGTGCCCGCCGTGGAGGGGATGATTGCCAGCGTGGACTGATTGCTGGTAGTCACGGAACCCTTGGCGCCGTTGAAGTTGATGGCATTGCTGGTCAGCACCAGGTTCTTGTTCACATCGACCTTGCCACCGCCGAAGCTCATGCTGCCAGCGCTGCTGGTGAGGTCGCCGTTCAACGTGACGTCGCCCGTGTAGGCCTGGTTATTCACGGTGCTGACTGTGCTGTTCAGCGTGATGGCATCGGCATCGATAGTGAGGCCGGCCAGAGCCTTGCCGGCGCCGATCGCGCCACCCAGGGTCACGTTGCCCCCGTTGGCCGTGATCGCCAACTGCTGCGTGCCGTCCACCGCGCCGGTGATGCTGATGTTGCCGCTGCCGTTATCGGTGATGCTATCGGCACCCGACAGGGTCACGCCGCCGGTCACGGTGATGTTGCCATTACCGGTGTTCAACAGCGTGCCGCTGAAGTTGAGGGCACCGGTGTAGCTCTGGCCGGCACTGGTGGTGACGTTCACGGCATCGATAGTGCTGCCCGTCACAGTCAGGGACTTGAGGGCCTTGGACGCACCCACCTTCGGCAGCACCACGGTGCCGGACCCGGCGGCGAGTGTGAGGCTCTGGCCACCTGCGGTCTTGCCATCAATGCCCTTGGCGGCGGAAAGATCCAGTCCACCGGCGCCTGTAACCGTGAGGGTCACGGCGGAGCCCTCGATCACCACGGCACCCGCCAGATTGGTGGCAGTGAGGGCATTCACATTGACGTTGCCGTTCAGCAGCACCTGGGAGGAGGTCGAATCAATCAGTGTCAAGGTTCCCGTCAGGTTGACGCCATCGAGGTTGATCTTGCCGTTGGTAGTATTCAGGCTCAGGGAGTTACCGCTGGTATTACCGGTGACAGTCACGCCGCCGGACGACACGATGCTGGCGTTGTTGGCCGCCAGATTGTTGACGGTCAGCAGACCTCCGCCCTGGATGGTGATAGCGTTCAAGAAACTGACGTTGCCGCCAATGGCCGTGAGCGTCACTCCGCCGGAAGTCGCCTTTAGTGTCACGCCGTTAGCCGTAATGCCGCCGGTTGACGAAATGGCGATCTTGCCGCCATTTGCGGTGATGGCACCCAGGTTCAGGTTGGTGCTTGTGTTCGCCAGCACGATGCTGGTACCCGCCGTTGCGACGAGCGAGGTCACCTGGAAGGTCGGGCTCGCCCCGACCATATCGATCGCGCCGGTCGCCGTCAGATTCAAGCTCAGGCTTCCTCCCGCCGTAGGGGTGGCGTTGGTAAAGTCGATGTTTGCGTTACTCGTGATGGTGGCCGTCGCCGTACCGACTCCGACAATGGACAGGTTCGGAGGCGTGCCATCCATGCCAATGTTGATGGCGTTGCCGGTCAGATCCAGCTGATTGGCGGCGTCCAGGAAGCTGTTGACGCCCGTTGTGCTTATGTTGTCCGCATTGATAGTGAGCGTGCCCGTGCCCGCATCAGTTAGGGTTACGTTCGCCGCCACGGTGACGCTATCCGATCCGGTGCCGCCCGAAATGGAAGTCAGGCTGGCATTGTTTGTGATATTGAACGTATCGCTCAGCGTGCCGCCCACCAACTTGTTGTAACCGCTGAAGTTCAGTATCCCGCTGGAACCATCGGTGAACTGGCCGGTGCCAGCGCCGGTAATGGTCCAGGTATTCGCGCTGTTCTCGCCGGTCAACTGGCTGCCCGTATTGCCGTCGCCCACCAAGGCATTGATATCATCGAAGGCGCCACCGCCGGTGATACCCGTGCCGGTTCCCGCATAACCCGTGTTGGTGCCGGGGCCAGTTAGAGTGTCGGTGACGACACCCGCGAGGTTGCTGTAATCCAAGGTATTCAGACCCGGACCCGCGCCGCCGTCGATATTGACCTCGGTGCCACCGCTGAAAGCGAAGGTGTCCGCACCCGTTCCGCCCGTGAGGTTGGCGACATTGGTGAAGGCATTCACCAGGTTTGCCGGCGTACCAGAGCCCGTGCCGATGCTGCCGGAATTGGTACCCGTCACATCGAAGTAGTCACCCGCGTTATCACCCACCAGGGTCTCGGTGCCGGAGCCGCCGGTGATGGTGCCGCTCACCGTGCCGCCATTGATGGTGAAGGTGTCGGTGCCGGAGCCGCCGGTGAGGTTTGCCACGTTGGTATAGGCGAAGCCGTTCACATCGCCACTGTCGGCGCCGCTCAGGTTCCAGGCGTTGACACCGCTGCTCTTCACCAGGGTGTCGCCCAGGCCGCTGCCGGTGAGGCCATTCATGTTGTCGAAGGACGTAATACCGGTTGCGGAGCCCTTGAACCCATCATTGGTGCCCGTGCCGCTGATGGTCACGGTGGCAGCCGAGCCGAAGCCGCTGTAATCCAGGGTGTCGGTGGTGGTGCCGCCCACGAGCTTCTGGATGCCGGTGAAGGCATTCGAACCGTTACTGTCGGTCAGCGTGCCGGCACCGGTGCCGGTGAGGGCCCAGGCGTTGACCAGGTTGTTGCCGATTAGGGTATTCACTCCCGCGCCGCCGCTGAGGGTGCCGGTCACGTTGCCCGTGCCGGACAGCGTGAAGCTGTCGGTGCTGCTGCCGCCAGTGAGGCTGCCGAAGTTGCTCCAGTTGATGGTCACCGTGCCATCGTTCAGCGTGCCGGCATCGGCCGCATTGATCGCCCAGGTGTTGGCGGTATTCTCGCCCGTCAGGGTATTCGCCGCCGTGGCGCTGCCCGTGATGGTGTCGATCCCGCTGAAGCCACCGGTGATGCCACCGTCCGTCCCGGACACGCCGTTCGAACCCGTCCCCGTCAGCGTCACGTTCGTCGCGGTCACGTACGCGCTATAGTCCAGCGTGTCTGCACCCGCCCCGCCGCTCACCGTCCCGCTCAGGGTCGCCCCGTTCGCAAACACGAAGTCGTCCGTGCTGCTCCCGCCGCCCAGGTTGCCGAAGCTGTTCCAGGTCAGGCTGCCGTTGCCGGCGCCATCGTTGTAGGTGCCGCTGTCGCCGCCGGTGACGTTCCAGATGTTGGCGGTATTCTCACCGTTCAACGTATTGCTGCCCGTGCCACCGTCCACGGTCTCGATACCGGTGAAACCGCCGGCGATCGGGTTCGTGGCCGAGCCCGTGGTGGTGCCACTATAACCGTTGGCCGCGGAACCCGTGAGGTTCACGACCAGCGTGCTCGTCTTGGCGCTGAAGTCCAGGGTGTCCGAACCCGTGCCGCCGCTGACACTGCCCGTCAGCGCCACGCCCGAGGAGAACACGAAGTCGTCATTGCCCGTGCCGCCCGTCAGGCTGCCGAAGCCGCTCCAGGTCAAGGTCGCGGTGCCGTCGTTCAAGGTGCCGCTGTTGTTGCCCGTGATGCTCCAGGTGTTGGTC
>JBLNDO010000041.1:0-36102 GCA_050261675.1 Bacillota bacterium | reverse complement strand
CTCGGCGACGATGACGGCCTTCTTCTTTCCAGGCAGCGCCGATACCACCTCCCGCGGCGCGACGATGGCCACGATGTGGTCGTTCTTCGCCGCTTCCTCGAAGTATTTGCGGTTGAGCCCCAGGCACACCCGGCCCGGGAGTTCCGTCCAGGTGAAGGCGGTGCCGCGTGCCCCGGCCAGGCATTCCGGGTTCAATATCTCGGAAATGCCGAACGCCTGGCGTGCGTCCGCGGGCAGCTTGTCGAGGAAGCTCTGCATGCGCGTTGAGAGGGACGCCCCAGATGAAGGACATCCATTTTAGTGGATTGCGCCGCCCCATGGCAGATGCCGCCGCCTTGCCAGCGACGGTCTTTTGTCGCTGGTAAGCTAGAGAGCGCGTGCGGTAGTTGGGGGAGGGATCATGGCGGAAGCGAAACGTCGGCAGTTGGGTCGGCTCGGCTTGCTCGCCCTGTTCGTGCTCGCCGCCGGCGCGGATTTCTTCCTCCTGGGTGGCCTCGATTCCCTGGAGCATCCCGTCCAGGACGCGCTGGTGCGCGCTTATTCCGCCGGCCGCGCGCCAGACCCGGACGTGGTGGTGGTGGATGTGGACGAGCAGAGCCTCCTGGCCGCGCAGAAGAACCTGGGCGCCGGCTGGCCCTGGCCACGCTCCCTTTACGCAGACCTCCTGCAGGGCCTCTACAAGCAGGACCCGAAGGCGGTGGTGTTCGACATCTATTTCGTGGACCCGGACAACGTGCGTCCCGAGAACGACCAATACCTGATCCAGACCGCCGCGCCCGATGGCCGGGTGTTTTTCCCCATGCTGCGTTCCGAGGGCGCGGGCACCGACGACAGCCGGGGTGCGCCCTTGGCGAAGTTCCCGCCGCAGTTGGGCTTCGTCGCCGGTCCCGGCGCCGATCCCGACGCGCACGTGGCCATGGTGTTCCCGCTGCCGGAGCTCGCCATGACCGGGCGTGTGGGCATCGTGAATTTCCTGCAGGACGGCGACAAGGTGGGCCGCCGTTATTACACCTGGTACGACACCTACGGCTGGAAGCTGCCTTCGCTGCCCACCAAGGTGGCCCAGAGCCTCGGCTACCCGCTGCCGGACGCGGATTCCTTCGTGCTCAACTGGCAGGGGCGCGCGGACAGCGTGCCCCACGTCTCCTTCTACGACCTCTACGCCGATCTACAGCGCCAGAAGCACGCGCGGCCTGCGGACGAGTTCAAGGGCAAGATCGTGGTGATCGGCAGCAGCGCCTCCGGCCAGGGGGATTACCATCCCACGCCGCTGGCAGCCACCTACCCGGGTGTGGACGTGCTCGCCACGGCGCTCTCCAATCTCAAGGACGGCGACTGGATGCGCAAGACGCCGCCCTGGGCGGGTGCCGCACTCTCGCTCGCGCTGCTCCTCGGCCTCGCGTTCGCCTTCGCCCGCGGCCAGGGGCCGTTTCGCACCGGCCTCGGTCTTGCCGTCACGAGCGTGCTGGTGCTGGCGCTGGGGTATGGCCTGCTCCATGCCCGCTGGCTCCTGCCCGTGAGCCAGCCGCTGCTCTTCGGCTGGCTGTTCTTCTTCAGCATGGCCCTCGCCGAATACCTCCGGGAGCGGCGCGAGCGCCAGCACGCCATCGGCATGTTCGGCCGTTTCCTGGATCCGCGCGTGGTGGCGGAACTCGTCAAGAGCCAGCGTGGCCTCCTGGACGAGGGGGCCAAGAGCCGCGAGGTGACGCTGCTCTTCTCCGACATCCGCGGCTTCACCACGCTCTCCGAGAGCCACACCCCGGAGCAGGTGGTGGACATCCTCAACCGCTACTTCACCCTGCAGGTGGACGTGGTATTCCGCCACGGCGGCACCGTGGACAAGTTCATCGGCGACTGCATCATGGCCTTCTGGGGCGCGCCGCTCCCGGATCCTAACCAGGCGAAGAACGCAGTCGCCGCGGCGCTCGAGATGAGCAAGGTATTGCTCGAGTTCCGCAAGACCCTCGGGCCCGAACTCGCCGAGGTCTTCGACGTCGGCATCGGCATCCACACCGGCCCCGCGGTGGTGGGCTTCATGGGCTCCGCCAACAAGCTCGACTACACCGCCATCGGCGACACGGTGAACCTGGCCTCCCGCATCGAGGGCCAGACCAAGGGCGTGGCGCGGGTGCTGGTCTCCGCCGCCACCCGCGAGCGCTGCGGGGACGCCTTTGACTTCGTGGAGCGGGGTACTTATAAAGTGAAAGGCAGGAACGAGCCCGTGCAGCTCTTCGAACCCCGGGAGAAGGCATGAAACGCCTCTTGGCCCTGAGCGCGATCCTGGTGCTGGTGCTCGGCGCGGTGCACGCCGCCTCGGGTTCCAACGCCTCTACCGTCGTCAGCGGCAACCTCACGAGCGGGCCGTATTCCGACGCCAGCGTGGTGGCCCCTGTGCCTACCGGCACCGCGGTCAGCGTCATCGAGCGTCAGGGCGGCTGGTACCACGTGCGCCTCGCCTCCGGGCAGGACGGCTGGCTGCCCATGACCAGCATCAAGTACGACGGCGGCAGCGCCGGCACCTCCTCCTCCAGCACCAACTGGTCGAGCCTCTTCGAAAGCGGCCGCGCTGGCGCCGGTGGCACCACCGCCTCCACCGGCGTGCGCGGGCTCAACACCGGCGACATCGCCAACGCCGTGCCGGATCCCAAGGCCGTCGCGCAGCTCGACAAATGGGCCGTGAAGCCGCCGGAGGCGAAGCAATTCGCCCGCGAACTCCCGCTCAAGGAAGCGACCGCCGGCTATCTTCCGGAGCCGAAGCCATGAACACGCGCTTCGCCGCCTTCCTCGCCGGCGTCCTGGTTCTCGCCCTGCCGAGTTTCGCCGCGGGCGTGGACTTGGGCAGCCTCTTCAATACCGTCAAGCAGGCGGTGGCGCCCGCCGACGACCAGCAGGAAGCCGCCATCGGCCGCGACGCCGCCGCCACGCTGCTCGGCGCCTCCAAGCCCATCCAGGATCCGGCGGTGCAGGCCTACGTGAACAAGGTCGGCCTGTGGGTGGCGCTGCACAGCGACCGTCCGCAGCTCCCCTGGCGTTTCGCCGTGGTGGATTCCGACGACATTGACGCCTTCGCCGCCCCCGGCGGCTACGTGTTCATGACCCGCGGCCTCTTGCTGCACATGCACAACGAGGCCGAGCTCGCCGGCGTGCTCGGCCATGAAATCAGCCACGTGGTCCTGAAGCACCACCTGAAGGCGCTGCAGAAGGCTGCGCGCCTGGAGCTCGTGAGCCAGGGTGCCCAGTACGCGGCCCAGCAGCAGGGCTACAACAGCGACACCGACCAGGCGCTCATGGACAAGGTATCCAACGCCGCCCGCAACCTGTATTCCACGGGTCTCGACAAGGGCGACGAACTGGACGCGGACCGGGCCGGCGTGGTGCTGGCGGCGCGTTCGGGCTACGACCCTTACGGTCTCTTGGCGGTATTGCAGACCCTGGAGAGCGTGGACCCGAAAAGCAGCAGCATGCAACTCCTGCTCGCGACGCACCCCTCGCCGGCGGACCGCATTGCGGCGCTTTCCGCCGCCATGAACGCGGGCAAGATGGATAAGTACGGCAACCAGCAGGAAGGTCAGGCGCGCTTCGAGGCCGTGATCAAGCAGCTCATTGCCGCCCAGGCGGCGAAGAAGAAGGCCGGAGCCAAATAGCTGGTACACCGAGCGCATCGAAGAGAAAGGGGCCTGGCGGCCCCTTTCTATTATCCGGTGTGGGGTATTTAGCCCGCCTTTTCTTCCAACATTTCATCCATAAAGGCAATAGCTCGCCTCATGTGAGGAATCACTATCGTGCCGCCAACGACCAGCGCTACACTCATGGCTTCCACGATTTCTTCCTTGCTGCAGCCCGATTCGATGCACTGGCCGATGTGGTAGCTCACGCAGTCGTCGCAGCGCAGCACCATGGAAGTCGAAAGTCCGAGCAATTCTTTTGTCTTTTTGGAAAGTGCGCCCTCCTGATAGGTCAAGCTATCAACGGAGAACACCCTCTTGATCACGCGATTGTCTTCCGCCAGGATGCGCTCGTTCATCTTGGTTCTGAATTCGTTGAATTCTTTGACGCGCTTGCCCATCGCTGGCCCTCTCTGCGGCTTCGTCATCCCGGCGAAAGCCGGGATCCAGATCTTGATCGAATATCCTTCATCAACCCTTCTCCCTTTGGAGAAGAGCAGGGGATGAGGGGTGCTTAGAGAATGGTCCTTCCGAGAGCTGATTGAATCAGCCACACCGCAAATTTCCCGGTCTTGTTCTCGGTATCCATGGTCGGATTGAGTTCGACCACTTCCATGCCGACGAGTTTATTGCTTCGGGCGAGCACCTCGCAGACCAGGTGCGACTCGCGGAAATTGAGGCCGCCCGGCACCGGCGTGCCCACGCCCGGGGCCACCATGGGGTCCGAGCCGTCCAGGTCGTAGGAGAGGTGGATGCCGCCGGAGGCCTTGCCGAGGATCTCCATGGCCTCGTCCAGGCAGGCGGAGGCGCCGCGGGCGTCGATCTCGCTCATGGTGAACACACGCACGCCCAGCTCCTTCACCACCTTGGCCTCCTTGCCGTCCACCTGGCGCACCCCGAAGATCACCACGTTCTCGGGCTTCAGGGCCGGTGCCCGGCCGCTGATGGAAGTGAGCTCCTTGGGGCCGCGGCCGAGCAGCACCGAGAGGGGCATGCCGTGGATGTTGCCGGAGGGGCTCGTGTCCGGGGTGTTCATGTCCGTGTGGGCGTCGCACCAGAAGACCCCCAGGTCCTGGTTCTGGCGGCGCAGGTGCTTGGCGATGCCGGAGATGGTGCCGATGGCCTGGGAATGGTCGCCGCCCAGGACCAGCGGGAATTCCCCCTTGTCCATGGTGTCTTCCACGGTCCCCGCCAGGTCGCGGCATACCTCGCTGATGATGCCGAGGTAGCGGGCGTTCTTCTCGCCGATCTCCGCGGCTTCCGCGGCGACCTGCCCGATGTTGCGCATGCCGACCACTTCGTGGCCGATTTTCTTCAGGGCGGGGACCACGCCGGCCACGTGCATGGCGGACGAGCCCATGTCCGTGCCGCGGCGCCCGGCGCCGAGGTCCAGGTGCACATTGGTGATGCGGATCTTCTTGGGAGGCAAGGGACTAACCGGAAGGCGTTGGTATTCGTGGGGGGCATTGTAGCATGCCGTGAATATTCACTCTTTTCGTGCATATTGACACTCCCGCCGCGAGCGGGTCTCATGTCCCCTGGGGTACACAAGGAATATATCCATGCTGCTGAAGATCGACGGCCTGCTGAGCACCGCCGAGGTGGGGGCCATCCGCACGGCGCTCGCCGACGTGAAATTCGAGGACGGCCGCGCCACCGCGGGCGTCGCGGTGCGCGACGTGAAGAAGAACCTGCAGGTCACCCCCCAGGAGCAGAAGCTCGAGGAATCGCGGCGCATCGTCACCGCCGCGCTCCTGAAGTGCGAGCCCATCACCCAGCTTGCGCTGCCGCGGCGGGTGTTGCCGCCCATGTTCAACCGTTACGACGCCGGCATGGAATACGGCAGCCACGTGGACAACGCCATCATGGGCGGCGGCGACCCCATGCGCGCGGACCTCTCCGTCACCGTGTTCATCAGCGATCCCAAGGATTACGACGGCGGCGCGCTCGTCATCAACAGCGACGCCGAAGCAGCGAGCGTGAAGATGGCCGCCGGCTCCGCCGTCGTCTATAACTCCACCAGCATTCATCGGGTGGAACCCGTCACCCGCGGCAGTCGGATCGCGGCCGTCACCTGGGTGCAGAGCTTCGTGCGCGAAGAAGCCCGCCGCGACATCCTGCTCGACCTCATGGACCTCGCCCGCTGGGCGCGCAACCAGGCGCCCGGATCCGTGGAGGCCATGAAACTCAGTAAAATTCGCGCCAATCTCATGCGCATGTGGTCGGAGCTATAATTAAACTGGGTCTTTTGGCCTAGGGCGTCGTTACGCATCGGGCTCGCAGTCGGTCACGTACATTAAGGGTACGCTCCTTCCTGCTCGCCTCGCGTGCCTAGCCCGAGTCCGAAATCCTTCGGTTTAATGGATTTGGCGTAAACCGGATCCAAGGATTAGTGTTAGGAATGGTGAAGGCGACGATTTTCGCCGCCGTGACACGGGAAGAAGTGTCATGAGCATTCCATACCGGGCCTTGTCCCTCACGCTGGCGCCTGCCGGGACGGGGCTGATGCGGCCCGGGCAATCGCTGCCCGACCACGTCACGCCCGAGAATCCTGCCACCGACGCCATGACCGACCTTTCCCGGGTCGCCGCCGCCACGGTGGAACCGGACGCGAGCCTGCACCGCGCCGAAGCGATCATGAAGCACGCCAAAGTGCGGCTCCTGTTCGTGCAGGACGCGGACCAGAACCTCCTCGGCCTCATCACCCTGCGCGACTTGAAGGGCGACCGCCCGGTGCGCTACCAGAACGACGTGGGCGTGGGCTTCGGGGAGATCCGCGTCGCCGACATCATGACGCCGGCGGACCGGCTCGAGACCCTCTCGCTGCACGACGTGGAAGACGCGCGCATCGGCGACATCATCCAGACCCTGAAGCGCACCGGCCGCCAGCACGCCCTCGTGGTGGAGCCCCGCGGCAAGAGCGCCGTCATCCGCGGCATCTTCTCCGCCACCCGCATCAGCCGCCAGCTGGGCATGCCGGTCGAGACCGCGGGGATCGCCTATACGTTTGCAGAATTAGAAGCTGCCTTAACTCATTAAGGTTAGGCTCAAAAGCTGCTGCGCTCGGCATAACTTTGTTGCGGTCCGGCTCGCAATCCTCACGTACCAGAAGAGTACGCTCCGGTTGCTCGCCTCCCGGTGAATCGCATGCGATTCACCGTTCTGCCTTCGCTCGCGACGCTTTTGAGCATCCTTTCATCCGTGCAGTGTGAAGAAAGAGGCATGTTAAGCTTCGCGCTCATTTACATCGTGCGCGGATAACTATGCTTCAATTGGTTTTAGGTGCCATCGCCATCAGCTTCTCGGCGGTGTTCGTGAAGCTCGTGCACGTGCCGCCCACCGTAAGCGGCTTCTACCGCGTGTTCTTCGGCGGGCTGATCCTGCTCCTCGTCATGCTCTGGCGCCGCGAGCGCCCGGTGATGCCCCCCAAGTCCTTTGGCATCCTCTGCCTCGCGGCGCTGTTCTTCGCGCTAGACCTCTTTCTCTGGCACCGCAGCATCCTCTACGTCGGCCCCGGCGTCGCCACGCTCTTGGCCAACTTCCAGGTATTCGTGTTGGCGGCGGTGGGCGTCACCTTCCTGCATGAGCGGCTCACGGCCTTCCAGTGGTTTGCCATCCTGCTCGCCATGGCGGGCTTGGCGCTCCTGGTGGGTGCGGACTGGGCCCACCTCTCCGCGGATTACCGTTACGGCGTGATCCTCTCCCTGCTGGCCGCCGTGAGCTATGCGGGATACCTGCTGGCGCTGCGCAGGTACCGGGGCGGCGCCGGTTCCCCCTATGCCGCCATCACCGTCACCTCCTTCGCCACCGCCGCCATCCTGGCCTTGTCCATGCTGGGGGAGGGGGTGTCTTTCGCCATTCCAGGCTGGACGGACGCGGGCTGGCTCCTGCTCTACGGCCTGGTGCCCCAGGTCCTGGGCTGGGTGCTCATCTCCAGCAGCATGGCCAAGGTGAGCGCATCGCAGGTGGGCCTGGTGCTGCTCCTGCAGCCGGCCTGCGCTTTCATTTGGGACGGAGTTTTCTTCGGGCGGCATTTCAGCACCATCGAGATCACCGGCGCCGTCCTGACACTCGTGGCTATCTACCTGGGTTCTTTGAAAGCGCGTCCGGCCAAGCCGGCCTGACTTAGACCACGACTTCCAGACGCTTCGGCAGAACCTCAATATCCAGGCGTGTAGCCCCGGTGTAGGTCAATTCGCCGTCCGCGTGGATGTGTAACGGCGTCTCTGATTCCACCGTGAGTCTGGCTGTGCGGAACTGCACCACTTTGGGGTGGGCCATGTGCTGGCCTTTCAGCACCTGCGGCAGGAGCTGCAGGATGCCGAGCCGTCCCATGCCCTTGGCCAGCACTACGTCCAGGAGGCCGTCGTCGATCTCCGCCTCCGGCGCCATCACGAAAGCACCGCCTTCCACCCGGCCGTTGTTGATGGTGAGCAGGGTGATGTCCGTGTCCAGTTGCTCGCCGTCGTGGCTCACCCGGATCCGCGGCCGGGAATGGTGCAGCAGCAGGATTTTGGCGAGGGCCAGGCCGTAGACCGCGTTGCCGCGCAGCCACTGGATGCCGTTGGCCTCCAATGCCACCTGGGCGTCGAAGCCTATGCCCAGGCTGTTGGCGAAGTGGTAGTCATTGCAGCGCGCCACGTCCACGCGCCGGGTGTCGCGGCGCACCGCCCGCCAGCAGGCCTCGCGCCAATCGAGGCTCATGGAGAGCATCTTCGCGAAATCGTTGCCCGTGCCTACCGGCACCACCGCGAGCGGCGCGCCGCCGCCCGCGTCCATCCAGCCGTTCACCGCCTCGTGGACCGTGCCGTCGCCGCCTGCCACCACCAGCACCGGCGGCCGCGTCGCGAGGGCCGCGCGCACCTTGCGGCGCACGTCTCCGGGCCCGGTGCTGTTGTGCACGTGGGCCGGCAGGCCGAGTTCCTGGAGATAGCGCGCGATGGCGGGACCCATCTCGCGACCGAGGCCGCGTCCGGCCTCCGGATTCACGACGAGTGCCGCGCGGGTGCTCATGCGCCGCGCTTTCTTGATTGCAGGGTATTCATGCCGTCCCCATCCCCGAGGTGCGGCCTAGCTTACTCGATTGAGTCGGGGGCGTGACCCGGTTTATTTCTTCTTGCCGTTCCGCCCGTTCGGCGCCGAACCCTCTTCCATCATCTTCGCCACCTTTTCGAGCGCCCGGCGGATGGCGGATTGTTCCTCCGGCGGAAGTTCCGCGAGGCGCGCACCGAAGCGGTCTTGAAGCGGGGAGGGGAGTTCCTGGGACATCTGCTGGCCGAGGGGCGTGAGCGAGACCAGCACGCGGCGCTTGTCTTCCGGGCGCCGCTCGCGGCTGACGAGGCCGCGCACTTCCAGGCGGTCCAGGATACCGGTGAGGGTGGCGGGGCTCAGGGCCACCGCCAAGGCGAGGGCGCCGGTGGTGAGCGTGCCTTGCATCGAGATTTCGCGCAGGCAAAGCATCTGCGGGCCCGTGAGTCCGTGGCTGCCGGAGAGCTGCCGGCTGTACACGTCCATGGCGCGCATGATGCGCCGCAGATCCATGAAGATGTCTCGCATCGGATCGTCGTCCATTTCCCTAGTCCCCTATCCCCGACAGTAGTCCTTTAGGACCCTAATTGGATGCATGCGTATTATGTTATATGACATAATGTTTTTCAAGCCCCCCGGAAACCCCCGCTCCATAAGGCCTCCCGGGCCCCCCTGCTAGAATGACCCCACCGGTTTACAGCCACGGTGCCCCATGCTCGCCTTCGGCCTGCGCTGCCTCCTGGCCTACCTCCTGGGCTCCCTTTTGGGCAGCCTCATCGTCGGCAAGCTCTACGGCGGGGTGGATATCCGCACCCAGGGCTCCGGCAACGCCGGCGGCACCAACGCGCTCAGGACCCAGGGCAAGGTCTTCGCCTTGGGCGTGATGGTCATCGACGTGGGCAAGGGGGTGCTCGCCGCCCTGGCCGTGCCCCACATGCCCCTGCCGGTGCCGGGCGGGGAGGCGCTGGCGAGCGGCTGGACCGTGGCCGCCTGCGGGGCGCTCGCGGTGGTGGGCCATGTGTACCCGTTGTTCTTCGGTTTCCGCGGCGGCAAGGGTGCGGCCACCTATCTCGGCGTGCTCGCCGCCTACGTGCCGCTCGCGCTCCTCCCCGGCCTCGTGGTGTTCGCGCTCATCCTCATGCTGACCGGTTACGTGGGCCTCTCCACCGTGCTCTCCGTCTGGTCGGTGGCACTCTTCCTGCTCCTGCGCTGCGGCCTCGATTCGCCCCAGTTCGCCTTCGGCCTCGCCATGGCGCTTTTCATCCTCTACACCCACCGCAGCAACATCCAGAGGCTGCGCACCGGCACCGAGAACCAGTTCAAGCGCGCCATGCTCCTGCGCAAGCGCGGTTGAACCGAGCCCCATGGACCGCAACCATGCCATCCTGCATGCGCTCGCCGACGGCCGCTTCCATTCCGGCGAGGCGCTCGCCGAATCCCTGGGCGTCTCCCGTGCCGCCGTCTGGAAGAAGATCCACGCCCTGGAGAAGTTCGGCCTCGCCGTGTTCAAGGTGCCGGGCCGCGGCTACCGCCTCGCGGACCCGCTGGAGCTCCTGCACGCCGATACCATCTCCGCCGCCCTGTCGCCCGCCTGCCGCGAGCGCCTGAAGGACCTCGCCATCCTGGACGTGGTGGATTCCACCAACACCTGGCTGCAGAAGCAGCCCGGCGAACCCCGGGTCTGCCTCGCGGAATTCCAGTCCGCGGGCCGGGGCCGCCGCGGCCGTGGCTGGATCTCGCCCTTCGGCGCCAACCTCTATCTTTCCCTCGCCTGGCGCTTCGACGAATGGCCGCCGGGCTTCACCGCGCTCGGCATGGTTACCGCCATCGCCGCGGTGCGCGCCCTCGAATCCTTGGGGCTTTCCGGCGTCAACATCAAATGGCCCAACGACCTGATCGCCGCCGGCCGCAAGCTCGGCGGCGTGCTGGTGGACATCCAGGGCGAGCCCCCGGGCGCCACCCGTGCCGTCATCGGTCTGGGACTGAACGTCCGCATGCCCACGGCGGCGGCGGGGGAAATCGACCAGCCCTGGATGGATCTCGCCACGCTCACCGACCATCGTCCGCCGGAGCGCAATGCCCTGGCCGCGGCGCTCATCGAGGCGCTGGTCTCGGCCCTGGACGAATTCACCCACCAGGGCTTCGCCGCCTTCACCGAGGACTGGCGGAACCTCGATCTCGTGGCGGGGAGGGCCGTGGCCCTCCATTCCCACGAGCAGACCGTCACCGGCGTCGCCGCCGGCGTGGACGAGCAGGGGGCGCTCTTGCTGCGCACGCCCCAAGGCGTGAAGCGCTTCGTCTCCGGCGATGTCTCCCTGAGGATCGCCTGATGACCCTGCTCCTGGACATCGGCAATACCCGCATCAAATGGGCGCGCCTGGACGGCGGCCGGCTCCACGGCCACGACGCGGCCCTGCATCTGGACGACCAGCTTCTCAAGACCCTGGCGCGAGCTTTCGACGGCCCCGCGCCGGAACGGGTGCTCGCCTGCAACGTGGCCGGGCCCCTGGTGGGCCAGGCCCTCACCAACCTCTGCCACGAACGCTACAGGCTGCAGCCGGAATTCCTCATCCCCGCCGCCGAGCAGGCCGGCGTCAAGAACGGTTACACCGATCCCGCGCGCCTGGGGGCGGACCGCTGGGCCGCCTTGATCGGCGCATTCCATATATACGGCGGGCCGTCCTGTGTCATCGACGCCGGCACCGCCATCACCGTGGATGCGCTGGCGAAGCGCGGCATGCACTTAGGGGGGCTCATCGCTCCCGGCCCCCAGTCCATGCGCCGGGCACTGGCCGGCGCCACCGCCGGACTGCCCGACCAGGGGGAAGGGGAGTTCGCGCTTTTCGCCAAGGACACCAAGAGCGGCATCACCAGCGGTGGCTGGCAGGCGGCGGCGGGTCTGGTGGAGCGCATGCACGCGCTGCTCACTAAGGAACTCGGCAAGGAGACACGCTTCATCCTGACGGGCGGCGACGCGGAACGACTGATGAAGCTCGTGTCCATGCAGGTCGAGCACTGTCCCGACCTCGTGCTCCGGGGCTTGGCCGTGGTGGCGGGAGCGAGGCCGTGAAGCGCGCGCTCCTCCTCGCCCTGGTGCTCGCGAACTTGGGCGTGTTCGCCTGGTACCGTTGGTACGTGCTGCCCGGCGAGACCCATCCCGCCCTCGCGCCGCCGCTCGGCGGCGAGCCCCTGAAGCTCACCTCCGAACTCACGGAAGCGCAGCGCAAGACCTTGGCGGCGGCACCCGCTCCGTCCACCGCGGCGCCGCCTCCCGCCGCCACCCAACCCGCGCCGGCGCCGTCCACGGCAGCGGTGGCCGCCGCCCAGGCTTGCGCCACCTACGGCCCCTTCGCGGACGAGGATTCCGTGCAGCAGGCGGAATCGCGTCTGAAGCAACTGAACCTCACCGCCACCGAGCACACCGTGACCGGCAAGGCCAAGCCCGGCTACTGGGTGTATCTCCCGCCCTTCGGCTCCAAGAAGGAGGCGGATGCAGCGGTGGCGCTCATGAAGAAGCGCGGCGTGAGTGACATCTACGTGGTCTCGGACGAGGCCAACCGCAACGCCATCTCCCTGGGGCTCTTCAACCAGCACGAATACGCCGTGCAGCGGATCAAGGAACTCAAGAAGCTGGGGTATCACCCGCAGGTCACGGAACGCTTCCGGGAAGAACCGCGCTATTGGATAGATGCCAAGGGCCCGCCGGCGTCCTTGCCCGCCGCGGACTTTTTCAAGGATCTGGGGGATGACAGCAACCCCATAGGCCGGGGGACGGGGGTTTGCTCCGGTGGCTAAAAATGGGTCTTTTGCCGTCGGGCGGCGTTAAAAAACCTTGCCCAATCCTCACGTACGGTAAGAGTACGCTCCGGTATGGCCAAGGTTTTTTGCCTTGCCAGCCGCCAAAATCCCTCATTCTTAGGGTGCGCTGCTAGAATTTGATTCCATAAAAGCCAGGGAGAAAGGCTTTAGATGTTGAATGCAGTCGCCCGGGTAGCTCAGTCGGTAGAGCATCTGATTTGTAATCAGGTGGTCGGGGGTTCGATTCCCTCTCCGGGCACCAATTTTGTGCGGTTCAATTCATTTTGGGTCTGACATGCCAGTAGGTTGGCATAAAGCCCTTCTTGGACTCCGATTATTTCGCGGCGGAGCCCGACGTTGGGGTTGTTTGTATTCCCGCTGCCTCCTGGAACCAGCCTTCGGTCACGCTGAGGGAATGGTCGTAGAGGTCTTTCGCGCCCGCGGGATTATCCACATGCGCCAGCTTGTCGTTCTTGCAGCCAAGCGTCTTTTCCGTGAATCCCAATAGTGCGTCCTCAAGGTCCTTGGAGTGTTGGGTGGGGGGCTCGGAATAGAGGCTGACGGAGTAGGTCTCGGGCTGGTCCGCAAAGCCCTTGAAGGTGATCTGGCGGCGGGCGCTGTCTATCCCCACCACGTCCATGTGCATCCAGCTGAAATCCGGGTCTAGCTTCTTGCCGGCGCGCACCTTGTCCAAGGCACGGAATCCCTTGGCCGCCATGAACCCTTCGATGGCCTTCTCGGAGGGAGGGTTGGCCTTGCCCATGCAGTCGAACTGGAAGGTCAGGTCCGCGCCGAAGGAATTCGGCTTGGCGTCGGCGTCGTCATCGGTGGTGTCCGGACGGAGCACGATCAGGACAAGAGCGATCACGGCGAATACTGTTATTACGGTGACCATCATCCAATTTTTCATATTCGACCTCAGGGGAGCTACTGGCAGTCGGAAAATAATAGGTGACAGCCCCTCTTTATTTGTGAAGAAAATCTGAAAAAAATCTGGTTTAAATGTTTCCCGATCGGCGACTGATGGCCTAGCGCGGCATTGCGTTCCAATAGAGGAATGATCGGGGACAGACCGCGATTTCTTGTGGGGGATTTGGCGGGAGCTAATGGATCGAGGGGGAGGGTTCTCAAGGCGCCCCGAATGTGATTTTCTAATCGAGCTATTGCCTGGGAATTTCTTAAGCGCCGTGCTGTCACAAAAAATACATATATGGACCCCCCTCTATCGTCAAATCTGCGCGATTTGGAGGGAGGGCCTAGTTTTTCGGCGATTGGACGGCCCACAATCCCTTCCTGACTCCCGGAGCCAATCCATGCGTTACGTCATAGCCACCGCCTTTCTATGCTTTTTCACGCTGGCCGCCGTCGCCGCGCCTACCGCCCGTCAGCAGGAAGTCGCGCAGAAGGGCGCCATGGTCATGCCCTTCAACGTCCACAACTCCACCCACGTGTTCCAGAAGAACCAATACGGCGGCATCCAGCAGGTGGTGGCGAAGGACCCCAACGACAAGGACCTCGTCGCCGCCATCCGCACGCACCTGGAGATGGAGGCGGAGCGCTTCGGCAAGCGGGACTATTCGGACCCCATGAAGATCCACGGCAAGGGCATGCCCGGCGTGCAGTACCTGAGCAAGGTCAAGCCGGGCCAGATCGCCATCACCTACCGCGAAGTCCCCGCGGGCGCGGCGGTGGACTACGTGGGCCGGGACGCGGCCACCGCGGACGCCATCCACAAGTGGTTCGATGCCCAGCTTTCGGACCATGGCGAGGACGCCACCAGCACGCCGCCGAAATAATCGGAGATAGATCACGATTTTTGTTGGGGCATTCCGCGAAAGCTAATGAATCAAGGGGGAGGGTTCTCAAGGCGCCGGGCTTCGCTTTTTGGCTCTTTTGAGACCAACTTCTCGCTTTTGCCTTTGAATCCATCAGATGCGTACGGCCGGAAGGGGTAGAGTTCGGTTAATCTAGTTCCCTGGTAGCGGACACTAGGCGCGCACTCAGAGAAGTCTTAGGAATGGAATCGCCGAATCTCAACAGGCCGTTCTGGCTGGCACTCATCGCGGTCCTTGCTTTCACTGGGCCATCCGCCGCCCAGGCATGGACCATGCACGGTACGTCGGCTTCGAGTACCTCCCGGATTGCGCCCGTGATTACCGGCCTCAACCCAAGCAAGGCGATCGCTGGAGTTTCCGGCTTTAAGCTGGTGGTGAAAGGGATGCGTTTCGGGATTGGGTCCACGGTGCAGTGGAACGGTGCCGGTTTAGCGACAGTATACGTATCGACGACGGAACTGACCGCGTCCGTGCCAGCAGGGGAGGTCGCTGTCGCAGGTCAAGCCAATGTAACCGTGGCTGACGGTAATCTCGTATCCCAGCCCGTGACGTTCAGCATCAATAATCCTGTGCCCGTCATCACAGACGTCCAGCCGACGGTGGTGATCGCCGGGACGCTGACGGTGTTTGGAAAGGACTTTGTAGCCACGTCGATTGTTCGCTTGAACAATGCGCCCCTGGTAACGACGTATGTGAATTCGGGAGAGTTGCAAGCCGCCGTGCCGATTGCCAACATCGTCGGTGGACAAGCCCAGGTCGGCGTTTTTACTCCGGCTCCCGGCGGCGGTTTCTCGAACCTGTTCGCCGTGATTGAAGCCAATCCCTTGCCCACGGCGAGCACGGCGACCGTCGAAGTGGGCATCGACGAATTGACTTTGACGGGCAAGGGCTTCGTTCCCCAATCCGTAATTGACTGGAATGGGACTCCTCTTTCCACATGGACGACGTCATCGACTGTGTTGCATGCCTATGTGAGCGACGCCCAGGTCAACCAGGCCGGTTCGGCCACGGTGATGGTGACCAACCCCACTCCGGGTGGGGGCGATTCCAATGGCATCGGCGTGACCCTCCATTTCCCGCTTCCGGCGATAAGTTTCTTCAGCAGGAACGGCCTCAGTATTGGAGGCGTTCTCCTCGACAGCCTGGCGTTCACCCTGTCATTAGGGGGTAGCGGCTTCACCGCCTTTACGACTGTCTATTGGGACGGGATGCCCCTCACCGTCACGTTCGTCAACACGACCGATCTGGACGTCGCTGTGCCCGCTGCACTGCTGACTACGGGCGGTGAGTTCAGCATCACCGCCGTGAACCCCGGACCCGGCGGTGGCACGTCGAACACGGCGCAGTTCGCGGTGATCAATCCGGTCCCGGTCGTCTCCGGGTTTTCTCCGGATCACGTCGACGCGGGGGGCGCGGATTTTACCCTGAAGGTGTTGGGCTCTGAATTCGTCCCCGGTGCCACCGTGCAATGGAACGGAAACGCTCTCACTACCACCTACGTATCAGGCTCCGAACTGGATGCTCAGGTTCCGGCCGCGGACATCGCTGCGCCTCAGACCGTGGCTGTGTCCGCAATCAACCCACATCCCAATCAAGGACCGGGATCATCGCTGTCCTATGCGGTAGGGTACCAGTTCACCACGCTCACACAGACAGCGAAGCACGAAGTATGGGACCCCGTGAACCAGGTCATCTACTTGTCGGTGCCATCCACCGCGCCGGCGGGCCAGCACCCGGGTTCTATTCTGGTTCTCGATCCCTCCACGGCCAGTGTCGTGAACGATATGTCGGTCAGCGGCGACCCGAACGTGTTGGCCCTGTCCGGCGACAGTTCCTATCTCTATGCCGGACTGGACACATTGTCTCCGCCGGTCGTACAGAGATTCACGCTGCCGGGGATCGCGCCTGACATATCCTTTTCGCTTGGCTCCGCATCGTTTCCGTTCTCGGGCAACTATTCCGCCTTGGACATCCAGGTCGCACCGGGCGCCCCCCACACCGTCGCGGTCTCCCGCGGTTTGCTCGGGTCTGGGTCGATTGAATCGGTGGGGGGCGTCACCATATTCGACGATGGAACGCCCCGGCCGGCCCATGCCAACGGCGTAGATGATGCCAACCCGCTCTTCGGGTTCTACGACAGCTTGCAGTGGGGGGCGGATGACACGGCGCTCTACTCCGTAAACACCGAAGACAGCGGCTGGGATTTCTACGTGGTTTCCGTGTCGCCGACGGGAGCGGCTCTCACCCAGGATTATCCGGGCGTAGGGGATGGATACTCCACTTCCATCCATTACGATGCCTCGACTGACCTTGTCTACACGGATTTGGGTGTCGTCATCGATCCGCACACGGGGACGGATATAGGGAGTTTCGTCCCGACGGACGGCTGCAAGAACTCCTTTGGTGGTTTTGCCACTCTTGGCGTTGTCGTCTCGGTGGACAGCGCGAATAATAAGCTGTTCATGGCTTGCATTCAGCCGCAGTCGTACACGAACATCCTCTACGTTGAATCGTTCGATCTGACGACCCACGCTCATATCAATACCATCACACTCCCGGCGTTCGATGGATATCCCCGGCGCCTAATACGCTGGGGCGCTAACGGACTCGCTATCTTGATGGGTCCTGACTTCATGACGCCGGAAGGACTCATCCTTGTCCACGGCCAGTTCGTAAACTGACGGCCTCTAGTAGTCGGGGACAGACTGCAATTTCTTGCTGGAGAACCACTGTATAAAGTGGGAGGATTCTCAAATAGTCGCGAGTGTGATTTTCTAGTCAGGCTTTTGTCTTCGAATTTTTTAGGCATCGCGCTGTCACAAAAAACTCATATTCGTGACACCTACAGGGATGTAGGCGGTAGAGCAACGCAGGGGCAATTGCCGAAGGGCTGGTCTTGATGAAGTGGTCTCGTCTAGTCTTGGGCGGTGTGATTTGGGCCGCGACCTATAACCTGGTCTGGGGCGTCGCCTGGTTCTCGTTCATGCGCGCGGAATGGCAGGCGGCGTTCGATGCGCTCGGCAAGCACATGCTCTGGACACCGGCATTGTGGACCGTCTGGGTGATCGTCACGCTCCCCTTGGGAGCCGCCGTCGCAGCCTATGTGGCGGGCAAGGAGTCCGTGCTGAAAGCTTCTCTCGTGGGGAGCCTCGCCATGTGGCTCATCATCGCCGGCGGCTCGGATATTGCATTCGTCGGCATGTCCATCCCGGCCCGCACCATCGTCTTGGACACGTTCACGAATCTGGTCGCCATGCTGGCCGCGGCCTCCGCCGTATCCCGCGCTTTGAGCGCAGTCGTGTCAGGGCACTAACACCGCTGCGCCCTCGAATTTCCCCGCTCTCAAATCCGCCAGGGCTTCATTCGCTTTTTGCAGCGGATAACGCGTCACCGTGGTGATGATGCCGATTTGCGGCGCGAGCCGCAGGAAATCCAGTCCATCCTGCCGGGTGAGGTTCGCCACCGACACGAGTTGCCGCTCTTCCCACAGGAGCCGGTAGGGAAAGCCCGGAATGTCGCTCATATGGATGCCGGCGCAGACCACGCGCCCGCCTTTGCGCACGGCCTTGAGCGCTGCCGGCACCAGCGCGCCCACCGGCGCGTAGAGGATGGTGGCATCCAGAGGTTCGGGCGGCATTTCATCGGAGCCGCCGGCCCAGGCAACCCCGAGTTTTCGCGCGAAGGCCTGACCCGCCGTGTCTCCCGGCCGCGTGAAGGCGAACACCGAGCGTCCCTGCCAGCGGGCTAGCTGCGTCACGATGTGCGCCGCCGCGCCGAAGCCGTAAATGCCCAGTCGTTTTCCTTCTCCGGCGGTAACGAGCGAGCGCCAGCCGATCAGGCCGGCGCAGAGGAGGGGCGCATCGGCCACGTCCTCCCCCGTCTCGCCCAATGGAAACGCGAAGCGCGCATCGGCAATGGCGGAGGTGGCGAAGCCGCCATCCCGCGTGTAACCGGTGAAGAGCGGCCGGTCGCAGAGGTTTTCGCGGCCCGCGGTGCAATAGGCGCAGGTGCCGCAGCTGTGCCCGAGCCAGGGAATTCCCACCCGTTGGCCGACCTCGAGCCCCTGGACTCCCGCGCCGACCGCATCGATGCGCCCGACGATTTCATGGCCGGGGATCACGGGAACTTTGGGATCCGGCAGCTCGCCGTCCACCACGTGCAGGTCCGTGCGGCAGACGCCGCAGGCCGCGACTTTCACGCGGATCTCGCCCTCGCCGGGCCGCCGGTCCGGGAGTTCCATCCATTGGAGCGGCGCCTTCACTTGCTTCAACACCATGGCATGCATGGGGTTCTCCGGAACTTGGCCACCCGCGGACTCCATGCAAGCATAGCTTTCTTGTTCTCTTGCGTGAATGATCGGGAATTGGGCGGCGGAGGAACGCCGATCTGGCGAGGAAAAAAGCGAGGCCGAAGAGGTCGAAGCCGCCGCAAGGCCTGAACTTCCGAAAAAGCCCCTCCCCCGCCTTGGGCGGGGGAGGGGCTTTCCATTTTCCTTCGCTGTTTTGCCTTCCGATTGTGACGGTCCCATTACGCCCGCCCCATGACGGATTGAGCGTGCCAAACCTGATCCAGGTCAAGTGTCCTTTTGGAGGGGCCTACTAAACTTACTCACCGTGGGCGGCAAGAAACCGCCGCCCGTCTACACGGCAACAACAACGGGAGGCCGTCATGTCCACGAAAGAGATCATCCTTTTCCTGCACCCCACCTTCGGCGTGCTCGCCTGCCTTGCGGCACTCTGGGTGGGCGTCGAAACCCTCAATGCCAGCCAGGCGAACCTGGGACGCATCCGCACGGTGAGCACCGTCACGGCCGTGCTGCTGTGGCTCACCTGGATCGTCGGGGGCTACTTCTACGTGACTTTCTATGCCGCCGACAAGGCCATCATCCTCGGCAGCAACTGGAAGTTCGCCCATGACATCTTCATGGAGGGCAAGGAACACCTGTTCTTCACCCTGCTGCTGCTCGGCACCTTCCTGCCGTTTGCGGCCTCGAGCCCGCAACTCGTGACCGACCGCGGCGCCAAGAACCTGGTGCTCACCACGTCCTCGCTGATCGTGCTGATCGCGCTCGCCATCGAAGGCGCCGGTGCCATCATCAGCTACGGCGTGCGCGTCGGCCTGACCCACTGAACCCATCCGATTCGGGAGAGAACCATGAACGCGAAATACATCAAACCCTTCGGCACCTCCTTCGCCATCATGAGCGTGGGAAGCGCGGTGCTCGCGGTGGTGAAGGACCACACCCCGGCGCTGAACGCCGCCATGAAGGCCCTCATGGGGCACCATTGGATCACCCACGGCGTGCTGGTGATGCTGGCCTTCCTGATCCTGGGCTTCGTCCTGCCGAAGTCCAAGACGGAACTGGACACGGCGGCCTATAACCGCCTCTCGGCCATGGTGGCCGTGACCGCGGTGATCAGCGGCCTCATCCTCGCGGTGAACGTGCTGTTCTTCTGAAACAGTAGGGCGGCGACATCAGGCGATGCCGCCGCCTTCCGCCAGCCTGCGAGGAGAACAAGAATGTCCAATACCCCCTCCCTGCGCCTGGAACGGTCCGCCCGGCATTTCCTTTCCACCTCGTTCGTCCTCATCACCTCCCTGTGGCTGGCTTCAGCCCATGCCGGTCCGCCGTTCCTCACCGACGATCCGCAGCCCGTGGATTACCAGCACAACGAGTTCTACGTATTCTCGACCCTGGACCGGACCGCCGACGGCAAAGCCCTGCAGCTGCCCGGCTTCGAGTACAACCGTGGCATCTTTCCGGACGTGCAGTTCCACGTGGTGGTTTCCGGCGCGCGCCTGATACCCGCCGCGGGCGTCTCCGAATGGGGCATGGGCGACACCGAGATCGGCATCAAATACCGCTTCATCCAGGAGACCGATGACCATCCGCAAGTGGGCATCTTCCCCATGATCGAAGCGCCCACCGGCAGTGCCGCCCGCGGCCTCGGCAACGGCCAGGCCTGGTACCGCCTGCCCGTGTGGATCCAGAAGAGTTCGGGCGATTGGACCACGTACAGCGGTGCGGGCTACACCATCAACCGCGCTCCCGGCGCGCGCAACTACCCTTTCGCCGGCTGGCTGCTCCAGAAGCAGCTCAACGATTCCCTGACCCTGGGCGGGGAAGTGTTCAGCCAGGGCGCCGACAGCGATCCCGGTGCCGGCCGTACCCTCGTGAACCTCGGCGGCTATTGGAACTTCACTCCGGAGTTCTGCTTGCTGTTTTCCGCCGGCCACAGTATCGCCGGCGAAAGCCACGCCATCGCCTACCTCGGCCTCTATTGGACCTGGGGCCCGGAGGATAAGGACGGGCAGTAGCGGCTTCCGCCGGCAGTGGTCAGCGGTATCCAGCGCAAAGTGGTTATAGGGTTCGCGGCCCGGCGGGGCTAGCCTGTGGCTCTCGCTTTCCGCGGAGAGTCCCCATGAAATCCTTCCTGTCCGGCGTCGCCTGCACGTTGATGCTCGTGGCCGTGGTTTCCGCTTACGGCAAGCCCTGGGTGGATTACGTGCCGGAGAAGGGTTTCTGGCAGTACACCTACGTGAAGGTGGACCCCAATTACCTCGACGATTACCTCACCCGCCTCAAGACCATCTGGGTGCCGGGCCGGGAGATCGACCGGAAGCACGGCCTCATCGACGATTACCGGGTGATGGTGAACGTCAACAACGCCGACAGCACCGCCAACGTGATGTTCTGCGTGCACTATGTGAGCTTCGCGGGTTTGGACCCCGACAAGCAGCGGGATACGGCCATCGCGGATGAGAACGCGGCGGCACTGCCCGCACCCAAGGCCGAGGCCGCGTTCACGGACTTCAGCAAGTACCGCAGCTTCGTGGGCGCCGCCATCTACGTGCCGGTGGATTTCACCAGGTAGCAAAGCTACCAGGTGAAATCGATGCCGATATAACCGAGCGCCTGACTTTCCCCGGCGAAGCTGTGACCGAAGGTGAAGATCAGCATGGCGCGTGAGTTGAGCGTGTAACCGCCGCCGAAATTGAACACCGTCGAGCCGGCCTGGCCGGCGCCGGTACTTCCCTGGGAAAACACCTCGGCGCCGAGGTACGCGCTGTCGCCGAGTTTGCGTTGCAGTTCCCATCCGCCGTAGAAGAAATCCCGTGCACCGGGTGCCCGGTTCAGCGTCCAGCCGCCGCCGCCGTAGCTCGACCAGTCGCCCCAGTTCTTTTCGAGCCATAGGGGGAACTGGTACCAGGCCTGGCCGTTCCCCAGGCCCTTCTCGGCGTTGCCCGTGGGGAATTCCACCGCGGGATAGATGGCGATTTCCGGCGAGCCGTCCGTCTCCTTGTGGAAGCGCCATTTCAGCGCCATGCGCAGATCGCTGAAGCCGGACTCGGAAGGCCCGCCGGCGGGCAGGAGGCGCGCCCAACCGCCCTGGAGGTTGAGATGCATGTCCGGCGCGATGCCGTAGTTGAAGTCCGCGATGGGCCCGTCAATCTCCTCGCCGTCCCGCGAGCGGTCCACGAAATACGCGGGGATCAGCTCGAAGGTCCGGTAATCGATGGGGTCTGGATCGTCCGTGAGGAACGGCGGGCCGGCCCAGCTCGCGAGAGGAGCGAGAAACATCACCAGGGCGACAAGACCGCGCTTTCGCATGGGCGGTCATTATCACAGGAAACGAGGCTGGTCCGCCCGATGCCGCAGCCTATACTGAATACCTTAGATAACGGGAAAAGGCACGTTCGTGAATCTCATGGAACGCTTTGGGATCCTGCCGTTTTTCGCCGTCGCGATGGCTTTCCACACGGCGCCGGCCTTCGCCGCCGAGCCTGTCCCGGTGGAAGGTGACTACATCGTTCCCGAGTTCCACTTCGATTCCGGCGAGACCCAGAAGGACCTGCGGTTGCATTACATCACCTACGGCAATCCGGCGCGGGATGCGGCGGGCCACGTCACCAACGCCGTGATGATCCTGCACGGCACCGGCGGCTCCGGACAGCAGTTCACCCAGGCCAAGTTCGCGGGCGTGCTGTTCGGTCCGGGGCAACTCCTCGACGCTTCCCGCTACTACATCATCCTCCCGGACGGCATCGGCCATGGGAAATCCAGCAAGCCCAGCGACGGCCCGCGCATGAAATTCTCGCATTACGATTACAGGGACATGGTCACGGCCCAGCACCTCCTGCTCACCGAGGGCCTCAAGGTGGATCACCTGCGGCTCGTCATGGGGACTTCCATGGGCTGCATGCAGAGCTTCATGTGGGCCGAGACCTGGCCCGATTTCATGGATGCGGCCATGCCGCTCGCCTGCCTCACGGTGGAGATCGCCGGGCGCAACCGCATCTGGCGCAAGATGTCCATGAATGACATCAGGAACGACCCCGCTTGGGACAACGGGAATTACAAGCAGGAACCTCGAGGTCTCGCGTCCGCGGAGCAGATCCTGCTCCTGATGGGCAGCAGCCCTCTGCAGATGCAGACCGACTATCCCACCCGGGAGAAAGCGGACGCGGACCTGGAGGCCTGGATGAAGGAACGGCTGCCCAAGGTCGATGCCAACGACCTGCTCTATGCCTTGGATGCTTCTCGCGACTACAACCCGTCCGCGAAGCTCGGCGGCATCAAGGCGCCCCTCATGTGGGTGAACTCCGCCGATGACATGATCAATCCGCCGGAACTGGGCATCGCCCAGGAAGAGGTGAAGAAGATACCCCGCGGCAAGTTCGTGCTCCTGCCCATCACTCCCGATACCCGCGGCCACGGCACCCACACCTTGCCCGCCATCTGGAAGGGCTATCTCGCGGAACTCCTGGCGCAAAGCGGCGGTGGCAAGCCATGACCCAGGTGAAGTTGACCGAATCCCAGATGGAATCCGTGGAATGCCACCATGTGGACCAGGCCCAGGAAGTGACCTACTCAGACCAAGTCTGCCCGGAGTGCGTGAAGCTAGGCGATTCCTGGGTACACCTGCGCATCTGTCTTGTCTGCGGCCACGTGGCTTGCTGCAATAGTTCCAAGAACAAGCATGCTGCCGCTCATTTCAAGGCCACGGGCCATCCCCTCATCAAGACCATCCAAGCCGGCGAAGACTGGGCCTGGTGTTACGTGGATGAGGTGTACCTGGAGTAATGGCGCGGGGGAACGGGGCCTCTCCCCTGTCAGGCCTGAATTTGGGCGGCAGTTGATCTATATCAATGGCAACTGTGGCATCCGGTGTTTTACTGCGGGGGTAATCCACACGAAGCAGAGGAAACCACCATGGATACCATCAAAGAAGCCCCGGGCACCACGGACATCGAGAAACTCAAGGCCGAACTCAGGCAGCTGCGTGAAGACATCAGTGCGCTTACCGGCACCCTGAAAGAGGTCATCACCAGCAAGGCGAAGGACGGCCAGGCCAAAGCTCAGGAAGCGGTGGACGTCACCGGGCAGAAGATCGGCGAACACCCCTTCATCAGCATGCTTATTGCCCTCGGTGCGGGCTTCCTGGTCGGCTTCCTGATTGAACGGAACCGCCAGGCATGAACCGCTCGTCGGTGGCACTAGCCGTGCTGGCGGGCCTCGTGTCTCTGATGCTGGCCTTCGGCGGCGTGTGTTTCCTGGGCGGTGCCGCCTACTTGGCAATGGCCTCGGAGCTGCGCCCCTGGCTCGCCGCCCTCGTCACCGGTGTGCTGATGCTCCTGCCGCTCTTGGCCATGGGCAGCTGGCTCGCTTGGGATGCGCGGCGCAGGCGGTTGCGGCGGCACAGGCATCTGGAAGCGCTGAAGGCGACGCTGGCCGGCGATATCCGCCAGCATCCCTACGGCGTGATGGGCGCGGCCTTCATGTCCGGGATAATGATGGCCGCTTCACCGGCCGTCACACGGCAAATCGTCGACTTGGTGGGGGCGGGCATTCGCTCGTGCAGCGAAGACTGACGCAGATTCTCGGTCAATAAGCGACGCCCGCCGGATAGGCGGGCGTTTGGTTTCCTGACCTCGGTATTCCCGCGCCTTTTCGAAAGGGCGCATTGAAGTTCAGGTCCCCGTCCGGCCAAGGGCGTGAAGTTTATCGATCCACTTCGCGTAACGGGGCTCGTCGCTCTCTTCCACCATGCCGATGAGCGTCTCCTTCACGGGCGCCACGCCGCAGAACTTGAGGACGTTGCGCTCCAGGCTCTTCAGGCTGTGGGCGCGGAAGTACCAGCGGTAGAAGAGGGCGGGCATGCCCATGGTGACCACCACCCGGGCCGATTTGCCGCGCAGCAGCTTGTGACCCATGCCGCCCATTTCCGGCGTGGCGATGGCAAAGCCCGGGCGCATCACCTGTTCCAGGAAACCCTTCAGGAGCGCCGGCATGGAGCCGAGCCAGAGCGGGTAGAGGATGACCAGGTGGTCGGCCCAGGCGATGGCGTCCTGGGCGGGCTCGAGCACTTCGGGGACCTTGCTGGCATCCCATTCCTCCTTGCTGTGGATGAGCGGGAAATCCAGTTCCCCCAGGTTCACCACGTGCACCTCGTGGCCGGCCTGTTTCGCGCCGTCGGCATAGGCCTCCGCCAGGGAATGGATGAGGTGCTTCGGATCCTTGTCCGGGTGGGCGTCGATGATGGTGATCCGTCTGGCCATGGGCTGTCCTCCGCGTTCTTCTTGCCGCCAGTGTGGCGGAAGGGGTTCCTCGCCGCCCTGATTCAGATCAAGCCCCAGGGGTGGCGGGGGTGGGAAACCTCCTGCAACCGCCTGCAGAAAAGCGGTCGCCCGATTGGAACTAAGCATGGGCATTGCCGGTCGTGTGGATGAGGCCTTTTCCGAGGACAAAAGATGTCCCGCTGCTTGAGCTTTCTGCTCGCTCCCTTCCTTTTCGTCGGCAGCGTGGCCCGTGCGGAGGGGCCGGTTTCCATCACGGTTCCTCTGCACGTGGATCATGGGGTGATCTTCTTCGACGCGGCCGTGGACGGCCGGGGCCCTTTCGCCTTCATCCTGGATCCGGGTGCGGAGGGCGGCATTACCGGCGACACGCTCCATCAGCTCGGCCGCACTGATTCGGAGACCGCCGCGGTGAGCCTGTCCATCGGCACCGCAAAGCTCGGCAAACTGCCACTCCGGGTCTTCGACGGCGACGGTTCATACCTTTACCCCAAGCACGATCCCTCGGGTCCACCCATTGCCGGCACCCTCGGTCCCGAGATACTCCAGCGTTTCGCCATGCGGCTGGATTATTCACACGCGACGCTCACCCTCACGCCGCTTGAAACCTTCGAATACCACGGTTCCGGCGAGGCATTGCCGGTGGTTTTCCACGACGCGATGCCGCTCATCACCGCCTCCGCCGACGGCGTGAGCGGGCTGTTCGCCTATGACGTGCGCGCCCCCGGAAAGCTCATGCTTTTCCATCCCTTCCTGGCTGAGCACGGCTTCCTTGGCCGTTATGGCGTCGCGCCCTCTGCGGACAACCCGATGGTGGCGGGGGTGCTGCATAAGCTCGGGTTGGCGGGGGCCGTGCTCACGGACCAACCCGCCACCTTTGCGGGCTTTACCACCGGTAAGTTTGCCGCCGCCGACGAGGCGGGCATCCTGGGGTACGGCGTGCTGTCACAATTCATTACCACCGTGGACTACCGTCGCAAGCTCATCTACTTCGAACCCGTGATGCCGCGCCCCTAGGACCTCGGACCGTTCACCAAACGGTCAAAATTTCGTCATACCTCCTTTATATCCCCTTGCCATCCTGACGCTCGTAAAAACAGCTTCAGGAGACAGCCAAGCATGTCCGCCAACCCGGAAATGCTGTTCGATGCCCGAGGGGTGGCCGCACCGCCGGGCAAGGCCAAGCAGGAACTCCACGCCGGCCTCGCTCGCGACGAAGAGGACGTGCGTGCCGCCCAGCGGCTGCGCTACCGGGTATTCGCCGAGGAGATGAAGGCGCAGTTGCACAGCACCGTGCCCGGGTTGGACGCGGACTCCTTCGACATCTTCGCCCGGCATCTCATCGTGCGCGACCGGGCCACGGACGAAGTGGTGGCCTGCATGCGGGTGCTGCTGGATACGGATGCGAAGCGCGCCGGCTCCTTCTACTCCGAAACCGAATTCGAGCTCGGCCGTCTCATCAGCGCCCCCGGCCGCGTCATGGAGATCGGCCGGGTTTGCGTGCACCCCGAGTACCGCGGCGGCATGGTGGTCTCCATGCTCTGGGCGGGCCTCGCGCGCTTTTTCCAGGTGACGGAATACAACCGCATCATCGGCTGCGCCAGCATCCCGCTGGACGGGGACGGCGCCAACGCCATGGCCGCTTTCGCCGCGCTGGCGGAGCGCTACATGGCCCCGGAGGAGTTTCGCGTGCGCCCCAGGCTCCCGCTGCCGCTCCGCGAAGGACCCACGCCTCCGGCACGCATCCCCTCGCTCTTGCTTGCCTACATGCGCCTGGGTGCCAAGATCTGCGGCGAGCCCTGCTGGGACCCGGACTTCAATACCGCCGACGTGGTGGTGGTGCTGGACCCGGCGCAACTGCGTCAGCGCTACGCCCGACGCTTCCTCAAGTCCGCGGCCTGACACCATGATGCCCTTACGCGAGATGCGCCGTCTCTCCCGTGCCGTATTGCTCGCGGCGCACATCGCGTTCGGCATCATCCTGGCGCTTCTGGTGCTGCTCCTGCCGCCGTTGCGCCGCCGGGTGAATCGCCTCGCCGCCTGGTGGTTGCGCCGCGCCTCGGCCATCTTGGGCTTGCGGGTGCTCATGCACGGCCGCCCCGCGGCGGGGCCGGCGCTCTTCGTCGCCAACCACATCTCCTGGGTGGACATCCTGGTCCTGGCCCACTGCAGCGAGGCCGCCTTCGTGGCCAAGGCCGAGATCAGCGACTGGCCGGTGCTGGGCTGGCTCGCGAGTGTGGGCGGCACCGAGTTCATCCGCCGCGGCAATCTGGAGAGTTACCGGGGCGTCCATGGGCGCCTCACGCGCCGTCTGAAGGCGGGCGAAGCGCTCACCGTGTTCCCCGAGGGCACAAGCGGCCATCAGGTGAAACCCGCCCGCTTCCGCCCGCGCATGCTGCAGGCGGCGGTGGACGCGGGCGTGCCGGTGCAGCCGGTGGGGCTCTATTACGGCGCGGCGCTGGGGCTCCTGCGCCGCGTGGCCTTCGTGGGGGACGACAGCTTCGTCACCCATCTGTGGCGCCTCCTTCAGGAGGAGCCGGTGCTCGCCGAAGTGAGCTTCCTCCCGGCCTTGAGCACCGTGTCCGGTGACGTGCGTCTCCTGGCGGACGAAGCCTGGCGCGCCGTCACCCATGCCTTGACCCGCCTCGAGCTGTTCGAGCGGGAGTCGAGTCTTGTTCACGCAGAGAGCGAATACAACGCCGAACTGCTGCGCGCCGTCTGAGCTATTTCGCTCCTGACTGGAGGGGCTGTCATGGAAAAAGAAGACCTGAGCACGCATATCTCCCATGCGTTCAACGAGGATCTGACGCGCATCCGCAGCCTGACGCTGGAGATGGGCCGCATGGTGGAGCAGCAGATCGCCACTGCGGTGAAGTCGCTCATGTCCGCCGACGCCAACATGGCGCGGCGCGTGGAAGTGGACGATTACCGGGTGAACCACCTGGAAGTGGCCATCGACAACGAGTGCAGCCACGTCATCGTGCGCCGCCAGCCAACCGCCATGGACCTGCGCTACGTCCTGGCCGTCATCAAGATCACTTCGGACCTGGAGCGCATCGGCGACGAGGCCGAGAAGGTGGCGCGCATGGCGGAGCACCTTGCCGAGATGGACCGCCCCCGGGACAACTACCGGGCGGTGGGCGCCCTGGGGGACGACGTGAAGGACATGGTGCGTGACGCCGTCACCGCCTTCGAGACCTACAACGTGCGCCTCGCCCGGGATGTGCTGCGCCGCGACGAAAATGTGGATCGGCAGTACGAGAAGATCAATGGCGGCTGCATGGAGGCCATGAGCAAGGACCCGCGGGACATCCGCCGCATGCTCTACGTGCTCTGGCTCACCCGCGCCCTGGAACGCATCGGGGATCACGCCAAGAACGTCAGCGAGCAGGTGTTCTACTTCGTGGAAGGCCTCGACGTCCGCCACCTGACGCAACAGTCCGGTCACGCCACCACCTGAACAATGCCTGGAGCGAGACGCCCCTTATGGCGTACAGTCTTGCCATGGGGAAACGCCCTGCTTTACACATCCTCGCGGCAGTTGATCTGGAGCTGGCCGCATGCGGCAAGCGGGTGGGCTGGATGCCCACCCTGGATCGCGAGCGGAGCTGGATGCGTAGCGAGCATCCTTTCATCAGCCTATGCCCATGAAGAAGCAAAGTTCACACATCCTGGCCGCGGTAGACCTGGGTTCTAATAGTTTCCACCTGTTGGTGGCGCAAGTGACCGGCCGGCGCATCGAAGTGCTGGACAGCATGCGCGAGATGCTGCGCTTCGGCTCGGGTCTGGACGCCCGCGGGCGCATCACCCGCAAGGCGGAGGCGCGGGCCCTGGCCACCCTGAAGCGCTTCGGCGACCGGCTCTCGGGCTACAACCCGGAATACGTGCGTGCCGTCGGCACCAACACCCTGCGCCGCGCTCGCGGCAGCCAGGAGTTCCTGGCGGAATGCGGCCGCATGCTGGGCCATCCCATTGAGGTCATCAGCGGCATCGAGGAAGCGCGCCTCATCTACCGCGGCGTCTGCGCCTATATGCCCGAGACCCGCGAGCGGCGTCTCGTGGTCGATATCGGCGGCGGCAGCACCGAGTTGATCGTGGGGCAGGGCCATGAGCCTAGGCTCATGGAAAGCCTCGCCATGGGTTCCGTGACCACCACCGACCTCTATTTCCAGCGGGCCGGTGTCACCCGCGCGAGCTACGCCGAGGCGCTGCTGGCTGCTCGCCGGCGCCTCGAGCCCGTGGAAGTGGCGCTACGCCGCGCCGGTTGGCGCCGCGCCTTGGGCTCCTCCGGCACCATCCGCGCCGTGGGCAACGTGTTGGAAGAACTGGGCTGGGCCCGTGGCGACATCACCCGGAGCGACTTGGCGCGGCTCGCGGAACTTCTGGTGCAGCGGCGCCACCACCGCCGCTACGAACTCCCTGGCTTGAAGGCCGAGCGGGCGCCGGTGTTCGCCGGCGGCGTGGCGGTGTTGCAGGCGGTGTTCGAGGCCCTGGATCTCGACCGCATGCAGGTGGCGCCGGGCGCGCTGCGGGAAGGGGTGCTGCTGGATCTCGTGGGCCGTTTGAAGGACCGCGACGTGCGCTCCGCCGCCGTGGATTCCCTCGCGACCCGTTACGGCGTGGACCGGGAGCAGGCGGAGCGGGTCTCGGCCACGGCCCACAAGCTCGCCCGCGGGGCGAACGGCTGGGAACTCGGCGACGAGGGCCGCCGCATGCTCCACTGGGCGGCGATCTTGCACGAGTGCGGCCGGGCGGTGGCCCGCAGCGGCTACCACAAGCACGGCGCGTACATCCTCGCCAACGCCGACATGGCGGGCTTCGCCCGCAGCGAGCAGCAACTCCTGTCGGCCCTGGTGCGCAGCCACCGGGGAAGGGTGGATGCGGAGCTTTTCGAGCGTTTCGAGGGTCTGCAGCGGGTCCGCGCCCGGCGGCTCACGGCGCTGTTGCGGCTCTCCTACGCCCTGCACCGCGCCCATGAAGCGGAGGAGCCGCGCTTCGCCTTCCGCGCCCGGGGCAGCGCGCTCCGGCTCAAGTTCCAGAAGGGATGGCTCAAGCACCGTCCGCTCCTGGAAGCAGACCTGGACGAAGTGGCCAGGAGCCTCAGAGATTTGGGTTTTAGTCTGAAAGTCAGTTAGTCGGCGTACTGGGCCAAGAGCTCTGATTGGGCGTTGTGGGCTTTCTTGCCCTTGCCCCCGTGCTGGCGGCGGTAGCGGCCATCCGCGGAGAGCTGCCAGGCACCCGTGTTGTCCTTGAGATAGCGTTTCAGGTCGATGAGCAGCCGGTCCCGGAGCTTCTTCTGGGTCACCGGGAAGCACACTTCCACGCGGCGGAAGAAATTGCGCTCCATCCAGTCGGCGCTGGCGCAGAAGAGCTCGCGCTTGCCGTTGTTGTGAAAGCAGTAGACCCGGGTGTGTTCCAGGAAGCGCCCGAGGATGGAGCGCACCTTGATTTGCTCCGAAACCCCGGGGATGCCGGGTCTGAGGCAACAGACACCACGGACGATGAGATCGATCTTCACCCCCGCCATGCCGGCTTTGTAGAGGGCCTGGATCACCGAGGGTTCCGTAAGGGCGTTCATTTTGGCGATGATGCGGGCGGGCTTGCCGGCCTGGGCGTTCTTCCGCTCCCGGTCGATGAGCTCCACGATGTCGGTGTGCAACGTGAAGGGCGATTGCTTGAGCTTCTCGAGCTTGTGCAATTTCCCGAGGCTCGTGAGCTGCAGGAAAATGCGGTTCACATCCTCGCCAATGTCGTTGTCGGCGGTGAACAGGCTGTAGTCGGTATACAGCTTCGCCGTGCGTGGGTGATAGTTACCGGTGCCGAGGTGCACATAGCGGCGCAGGTGCTTGCCCTCGCGGCGCACCACCAGGATCATCTTGGCGTGGGTCTTGTAGCCCACGATGCCGTACACCACGTGGGCGCCGGCCTCCTGCAGGCGGTTGGCCAGCGCGATGTTGTCCGCCTCGTCGAAGCGCGCTCGCAGTTCGATCACCACCGTCACTTCCTTGCCGGCCTGGGCGGCGGCCAGGAGCGCCGCCACGATGGGCGAATCGGGCCCGGTGCGGTAGAGCGTCTGTTTGATGGCCAACACCTTCGGATCCACCGAAGCCTGGCGCAGGAAATCCAGTACCGGCATGAAGGATTCGTAGGGATGGGCGAGCAGTACGTCCTTTTCCCCGATGACGTCGCAGATCTCCTTGCTGCCGGCAAAGGCCTTGGGCACGCTGGGAGTGAACGGCGGGTACTTGAGTTCCGGCCGGTCCACCATGTCGTACACCGCATCCAGGCGGCTCAGGTTCACGGGGCCCGCGACCGTGAAGAGGTCCTCTGGCGCCAGCTCGAATTCCGAAAGCAGGAAGGCGGCGGTCTCCTCCGGGCATTCCTCCGCGACCTCGAGGCGCACCGCATCGCCGTAGCGCCGCGAGGCCAACTCGCCCTGTACCGCGCGCAGCATGTCGTCGATGTCTTCCTCATCCACGTACAGGTCGCTGTTGCGGGTGACGCGGAACTGGTAGCAGCCCGCCACCTTCATGCCCGGGAACAGGTCCTCCACGTAGGCATGGATGATGGAGGAGAGCAGCACGAAGAGGTGCCCGCTCTTGCCATCGGAGGGGATCTGGATGACCCGCGGCAGGGAGCGGGGCGCCTGTACCACCGCGAGGCCGCTGTTGCGTCCGAAGGCGTCCTTGCCCTCCAGGGAGACGATGAAGTTCAGGCTCTTGTTGAGGATGCGCGGGAAGGGGTGCGAGGGATCGAGTCCCATGGGGGAGAGTACCGGCAGCACTTCCTGCTCGAAGTATTTACGCAGCCAGCTTTCCTGGCTTGAACTCCACTCGCTGCGCTTCAGCACCCGGATGTCCTCCTTCTCCAGGGCCGGGATGAGGAGCTCGTTCAGGGTCTGATACTGGTGTTTGACGAGATCCCGCGCCTCCTCGGTGATGGCGTGGACTGCTTCCGAGGCAGGCAGGTCGTCCGGGCCGATGGGCGCGGAGGCGAGTTCCAGGCGCTGCTTGAGACCCGCCATGCGGATCTCGAAGAATTCGTCCAGGTTGGTGGAGGCGATGCAGAGATAGCGCAGCCGCTCCAAGAGCGGCACGGAGCCGTCCTGGGCCAGATCCAGCACCCGCCGGTTGAAGGCGAGCTGGGAAAGCTCCCGGTTGATATACAGACCGGGTTGGTTGAGGTCCACGGTATCCACGGCGGCTTATCTATACATATTTGCTTGACAAGCATATGACATGCCTCGGTGCTGTCGCTAACGAGGCAACAGAACCAAGGAATTCCCCGGTATTTTCGCGCCTTTTGACCAGGTCCAGCGTCGCTTTTTTGCTGTCACCTGATCTACGTCATTTTGTAACAAACCTGTCACGGGCCACCCTTACCCTTGCCGCCAATCCGGCCCTGGGGTCGGCGCTTAGCTTGGCGTCTTTATTAAAGACGGTTTCATTACTCAAGGAGATCCCTGAAATGCGTAACAAGAATCTGTTGATTTCCATGGCGGTGAGCGCGGCCCTGCTGGCCCCGCTAGCCGCCCATGCCGATGCCGGTGACACTACCATCGGCGGCGTGATTTACGCCGACTTCACCAGCATCAGCACCAAGAACATGGGCACCGACGTGGACCCGAACGGCCTCGGCACCGACGTGACCCGCGCCTATTTCATCGTTAACCACACGTTCGACGACATCTGGTCCGCCAATCTGACCACCGACTTCAACTTCGCGAGCTACAAGGATACCTGCACCGTTACCGGTGGCGCCGTGGGCGAGACCTGCTCGGTCAGCACGACCACCCCGGAAACCCAGGTCTTCGTCAAGAAGGCCTATGTGCAGGGCAAGTTCGACGACATGGCTATTTTCCGCATCGGTTCCGCCGACATGCCCTGGATTCCGTTCGCGGAAGGCGTTTATGGCAACCGCTTCGTGGAGAAGACCCTCATCGACCGCGAAGGCTTCGGCAACTCCGCTGACTGGGGTCTCCACCTCAGCGGCGCCAACGGTATGCTGAGCTACCAGATCTCCGGTGTGAACGGCGGTGGTTACAAGAACCCGACCCGTACCAAGACCATCGACTGGGAAGGCCGTATCGGCATCACCCCGGTCGACGGTCTGACCCTCGCTGCCGGCTTCTACACCGGTGACCTGGGCAAGGACACGGAGGCCAACGAGGCCTCGAACGTGGGCGTCTCCAAGAACACCGCCACCCGCACCAACTTCCTGGCTGACTGGAAGGGCAGCGGCTTGAACGTGGGCCTGGAGTACTTCACCGCCAAGAACTTCAACTCCGGCCTGATCTTCAACAACACCACGGACAGCGAAGACGGCTACTCGGTGTACGGTTCCTACGACTTCCCGGGCACCGACTTCGGCGTCTACGCTCGCTACGACAGCGTGAAGCCCAAGAAGGACACCGAGGCCAGCCTGAAGGACACCTACTACAACGGTGGTTTCGAATGGCATGCCGACAAGAACGTCATCTGGGCTTTCGGCTTCAAGAGCGACGAGCTGAAGGACGACAGCGTGTCCCCGGCTTCGCCCGACCTGAAGACTCAGGAATTCGGTGTGTGGCTGCAGGCCAAGTATTGATTCCTTAAGTTCACAAGCCTCCTAGAGTTTGGGCGGGTCCTCATGACCCGCCCTCTTTTTTTCGGGCTCCTGCAAAAGCTACTTCGCTTGGCATAACTTTGTTGTGCGTCGGCTCGGAATCCTCACGTACGCCAAAAGTACACTCCGGTTCCTCGCTGCCGCACGCCTCGTTCTGCCGGCGCTCGTAACGCTTTTACAGGCCCGATTAGAGAAAGATGCAGAGGTTGGAAAAGAAAAATCCGCCTTGGAGGGCGGATTTCGGCGATCGGGAGAGATGGAAACTAGGCGGCCTTCTTGGGAGTGCTGCCGCTGGGGGTGGGAGCCGGGGAGCGGCGGTTCCTCAGGCGGCGGCGGTAACGGCCGGAGTGGAGGCGATGAAGTCGGCCTTCCAGGGCCGAGGAGGCGGTGTGGATGAGCTTCATACAAGGTCCTTTCAGTACAGGGGTTTGGAACGAGCCCCATTCTGGCGGGCGATTTTTGCGCCCGGATGAAAGGGCCGTGAAGTTCCCGAGTCCTGCACTTACCGCGGCACGCTTGGGCCGGGCGGGCCTGATTCCCTGTCGTAGAGCAAATTGGCAGGTTTAAGACAGGCATTTGTCACTGTCATAGAATTGAAACATTTCAGTCATTGTCCGGTCACGCCACCCCCCTAGATTGGCGGGCATCCCGAGCGGGGTACGCGGATTCGCGTTGATCGGCATTCCGACACACACGATTCTTAATTCTTTCGAGGAGTCCCTATATGTCATCCACTTTCGTCAAAAAGGCGGCCCTCGCGGCCGGAATACTGACCGCGGCGTTCAGCGGCAGCGTGCTCGCCGATCAGCAGCTCACCGGCGCCGGCAGCACGGCGATTTACCCGGTGTTGTCCGCCTGGTCCGACACCTACCATAAGAACACCGGTATCGCCCTGAACTACCAGGCCATCGGCTCGGGGGGCGGCATCCAGCAGATCGAGAATGGCACCGTGAACTTCGGCGCCACCGACAAGCCGCTAGGCTCGGAAGACCTGCAGAAGAACAAACTGGTCCAGTTCCCAGGCGTCTTCATCGGCATCGCCCCGGTGGTGCATGTCGAGGGCGTGAAGCCCGGCGAGCTCGTGCTGGATGGCAAGACCCTCGCCGACATCTACCTCGGCAAGGTGATCAAGTGGAATGACCCGGAAATCACCGCTCTCAACAAGGGCGTGACCCTGCCGGACCTGTTGATCACCGTGGTGCATCGCTCCGATGGTTCCGGCACCACCTTCACCTACTCCAATTACCTCTCCAAGGTCTCCGACGAGTGGAAGACCAAGGTGGGCTTCGACACCGCCATCTCCTGGCCGACGGGTGTGGGTGGCAAGGGCAATGCCGGTGTGGCGGGCTTCGTCAACCAGATCAACGGCGCCATCGGCTACGTGGAATATGCCTACGCCGTGCAGAACAACATGATCTACACGCGCATGATCAATGCGAACGGCAAGACGGTTTCCCCGGATCTAAAGACCTTCGGCGCCGCCTCGGCCCATGCCGATTTCGGCTCGGCCAGCGACTTCTTCCTGATCATCACCAATCAGCCGGGCGATGACAGCTGGCCCATCGCGGGCGCCACCTGGGTGCTGATGCGCAAGGACGCCGACAAGGCCCAGAACGAGCAGGTGCTGAAGTACTTCGACTGGTGCCTGGGCAAGGGCCAGGACCAGGCGGAAAAGCTCGTCTACGTGCCCCTCCCGGAGAACGTGGTCAAGCTGATCCAGAAGTACTGGAAGGACCAACTCGGTATCAGCCTCTCCCACAACAACTTCCATTGATGAAATGGGCGCCCGGACCCCGAAAGGGGCCGGGTGGCCTTGGAATCAGGCGGCGGCGGGCCACAGGAATGGGTCCGCCGCTCTCATTTTTGGCCTCGGGATCGGCAAACCTGGCTAAAAATTGGCCTATCCCGTGCTTTGGGCGATTTGACCCGGTCCAAGGGGGGCGGGAGGGCCTGCGGAAGAGAGCCGGGCTCCTCAGAGCCACCCCCGAAACCCGCGCCGTTCCTGGGCTAGAAGTTGACACACATCAGGCACTTATCAGAAAATGACCGGCTTCGCCTGTGGAGGGGTACTCAAGCGGCCAACGAGGGCAGACTGTAAATCTGCTGGCTTTACGCCTACGAAGGTTCGAATCCTTCCCCCTCCACCAGACAGAGTGGCGCAATGAGACCTCCGGACGGCGTTGGCGTCCGGCGCGCCGGGACTCGACGCCTAAAGCGGGTGTAGTTCAATGGTAGAACCTCAGCCTTCCAAGCTGATGGTGTGGGTTCGATTCCCATCACCCGCTCCAGAAGACTGCGGCTGAGTGATTTTGGGTAGAGACAGACCGACGGCTTACCGCCCATGTAGCTCAGTCGGCAGAGCACGTCCTTGGTAAGGACGAGGTCACCGGTTCGATTCCGGTCATGGGCTCCAGGTCGCCCGGCCTATATATAGGCGCAGGGCAGTGTTGAAGACGACAACAGGAAAAACGGAGTAGCACCGTGTCCAAGGCAAAATTCGAGCGTACCAAGCCGCACGTGAACGTGGGAACCATCGGGCACGTGGACCATGGCAAGACCACCCTGACGGCGGCCTTGACCGTGGTGCAGGCGAA
>JBLNDO010000040.1:0-10372 GCA_050261675.1 Bacillota bacterium | reverse complement strand
GGCCCGTGAGTTCTTGCACCACCTCGCGCCAGTCCGTGGACTGGGAGGCAATCACCTCGTCGCGCCCCGGATGGTTCACGCCCGTGGCAAGCAGGTAATGCGCATACAGGGGCTCATCGATGACCGCCGTGTCCTCCCGGTTCTCCCAGGAACGCATCATGGCCGTGGAGATGTTGCGCGGCCCCGACCACATGGCGAGGCGCAGGGCGCCGCTCATGCCTTTGGACCCTTGGCACTCTCCTGCTTGACGAGGTCCATGTACAGCCCTTGCAGCCTCTGCACCAGGGAGCCGCGCTTGCCCTCGCCGATGCGGCGACCGTCCACTTCCGTGACCGGCACTAATCCTGCGAAGGTGCCGGTGACGAAGGCCTCCTCGGCGCCGTACACATCCGTGAGGCTGAAGTCCTTCTCGAAGCACGGGATGCCGTGGCCGCGGCACAGGCGCAAGACGTTACCGCGGGTGATGCCGCCCAGGCAGTACTTGCCGGAGGAGGTCCAGACCTCGCCCTTGCGCACGATGAAGAAATGCGTCGAGTTGCAGGTGGCCACGAAACCGTGGGGGTCCAGCATCAGCGCTTCGTCGTAACCCGCCTTGGCCGCCTGGATGCAGGCCAGGATGTCGTTGAGCTTGGAGTGGGTGTTGAGCTTCGGGTCCAGGGTGTCGGGATAGGCCCGGCGCACGTGGGTGGTGAAGAGGCGGATACCCTGCTCCACCGTCTTGGGCAAGGGCTGCTTGTATTCGGGGATGATGACCACCGTGGCAGGCCCGACGGTCACACGCGGGTCCTGGTAGGGCGTCGCCTTGATGCCGCGGGTGACCATGAGGCGGATGTGCACACCGTCATGCATTTTGTTGGCCCGGAGCACTACCAGGAGCTGCTGGGTCAGCTGTTCGCGCGTGAGGCCGATGTCCATGTCGATGGCTTTCGCGCCCTCGTATAAACGGTCGAGGTGCAACTCCAGGAACGGGAGGCCACCCGCATGCAGGCGCAGGCCCTCCCAGACCCCGTCCCCCAGCACGTAGCCGCTGTCGAACACCGAGACCTTGGCCTCGTCCCGAGGGAACAGCTTGCCGTTGATGCTCACCTGGATGGCGGCGTTGCGCGGGTCCGCCTGGTAGTCATGGGTGCCTTTGGCCATGGGTACTCCCGAGAGCGAGACGGCGGCCGTGGAGGCCGCCGTCTAAGTTTTACTTCATTTTCATCATTGCCGCATCAAAGATTCTTCACCACCGCGTCGGCGAAGGCGCTGGTCTTGACCTCCTTCGCGTTGGTCATCTGCCGGGCGAAATCGTAGGTCACGACGCCGGAAGCTACGGTCTTGGCATAGGCCTTCTGGATCATGTCCGCCGCTTCGCGCCAGCCGATGTATTCCAGCATCATGACGCCGGAGAAGAGCAGCGAGCCCGGATTGGCCTTGTCGAGGCCCGCGTGCTTCGGCGCGGTGCCGTGGGTGGCCTCGAACACCGCCAGGGCGTCGCCGATATTGGCGCCCGGCGCGATGCCCACGCCGCCCACCTCCGCCGCCACCGCGTCGGAGAGGTAGTCGCCGTTCAGGTTCGGGGTGGCCAGCACCGCATACTCGTCCGGACGCAGCAGCATCTGCTGGAACATGATGTCCGCGATCTGGTCCTTGACGACGATCGGCTTGCCGGTCTTGGGGTTCTTGAACTGCATCCAAGGGCCGCCGTCGAGCAGCGACGCGCCGAACTCGTCCTTGGCCACGTCATAGCCCCATTGGCGGAACGCGCCTTCCGTGAACTTCATGATGTTGCCCTTGTGCACCAGGGTCACGGAGCTGCGGTCGTAGTCGATGGCGTGCTGGATGGCCTTACGGACCAGGCGCTTGGAACCGAAGGCGGAGACGGGCTTCACGCCCAGGCCCGCGTCCTCGAAGAACTTGGCGCCCAGCTCCTCCCGCAGGAACTTGGCGAGTTTCTTGTTCTTGTCGCTGCCGGCCTGATATTCGATGCCGGCGTAAACGTCCTCGGTGTTCTCGCGGAAGATCACCACGTCCACGAGCTCGGGCTTCTTCAAGGGTGAAGGCACGCCGGGGTAGTGCTTGACGGGGCGCACGCAGGCGTAGAGGTCCAGGTCCTGCCGCAGGGTCACGTTCAGGGAGCGGAAACCGCCGCCCACCGGCGTGGTCAGGGGACCCTTGATGGAAACGATCAGGTCCTTGATGGCGGCCAGGGTTTCGTCCGGGAAATAGTTGCCGTCGTAGAGCTTCTGGGCCTTCTCGCCGAGGTAGATCTCGCACCAATGAATCTTGCGCTTACCGCTGTAAGCCTTCGCCACCGCCGCGTCCCAGATCTTCATGCTCGCGGGAGTGATGTCCACGCCGATGCCGTCGCCTTCCACGAAACCGAGGATGGGATTGTCCGGCACCACGAGCTTGCCGTTGGCAGTGGTGATCTTGGCGCCGCCGGCCGGCAGCTTCACGTGCTTGTAAGACATGGCGTTCCTCTGATCGGTTTGGTTTCTCGAACGGGCGCGGAATTATAACTTACGGATTTCGCAGGCCGGGCCCTGCACCGCCAGCGTGCCGGAACGGCCCGGCACCTCGGCCATGATGACCGTGTGCATGGGCAGCGCCTTGCGGTCGAGGGCCTTGGCCAGGGTCTCGGTGGCAACGAGTTCGTAGCCCTGGGCCTTCCAGCCCGCCAGCAGCTTCTCGAAGACGGGCTTGAGCGCCATGCCTTCCAGTTCCGCGTGCAGGGTGAACACGTGGCCCGCCGCCGGCGGGTCCTTCTCCGTGAGCTTGAGCAGGTGCTCGGCCACGTTATCCACGGTAACGCCGTTCACGCCCACGAGCTCATCCAGGGTTGGCAGCGTGGTAGGCAACTGCGGCACGCCGATGACCTTGCCGTGCATCTCCGGAAGGAAGGGATGGCTGCCGCGGGTGTCGCTGGCATAGTCCATGCGGTATTCGAGTTCCAGCTCGAAGGCATGGGCGTTCATCTGCCAGCCGGCGGCGCCGAAGGTCCTGGGCTCCACACTGAACACCTCGATGAAGCGCTCCACGGCGAGACTGAATTCGCGGCGCGTCCAGGGTTCGTCGCGGCGCGCCACAAAGTCCTGCCAGCGGATGTGATCCCAGGTATGGATACCCACTTCGTAACCGGCATCGCGCGCGGCGCGCATGGCGGCGCCGCCCTTCCGGCCGATGTCCGGGCCCGGGATGAGCACGCCGTACATGAGGGTCTTCAGGCCGTAATTGCCGGCCACGTTGGTACGGAAGACCTTCTGCAGGAACCCCGGCCGGAACACCCGCCTGAGCGCTCGGCCGGTATTATCCGGCCCGAGGCTGAACAGGAACGTGGCCTGCGCCTGATGCCGCTTCAGGGTCCCGATCAACTGCGGCACGCCTTCCAGCGTGCCGCGCAGGGTATCGACGTCAATCTTCAATGCGAGACGGCGCGCGGTACTCACATAGCCCTCGCGATGCAATAATTCGCTACACGCTCGTCCAGCAACACGCCGACTTCCCTGCCCGCGAAACTGTGTTTACCGCTGGCATCGGTTATTTCCACGGCGCTGATCACCATGTGGGACAGCATGACGTGGGTCTCATTCCCAGAGCTATCTGGAGGGCCCATCGGATTCAAGATGAACGAGGTGCGTGGCTCGAACGGCCCCACTAAACGGATATCCCGGGGCTGGGCGGCCTGTCCCATGGTGTTGCAAACGGCGAGGGTCAGAGTGATGGACGCTATGGGTACATCCTGGGTATTCAGGAAGGCTATGCCCAAGGGCTCCTGGTCCAAAAACCGGTGCGGATCGTTCGCCGAGATGTCATAGATGAGCAGCGGAACGCCGCGGGCGCGCCCCTCCTCCTCGAATTTCCGGTACTGATCCTTGCCGTTCCAACAGCCGCACAAGGTGAGTGCCATGGCGGCGATCACCCGCAACACGGGTCGCCGTTTCTTGCCCATTTGGATCAGGCGCTTTCCTCCACCAGGCGACGTGCCTCCGGCACGTGGCTCTTGTAGAACTCGAAGAGCTTCCGGAGCGCGGTCTTCATGTCCACCTTCGGCTCCCAACCGAGTTCCTTGCGGGTGTGCTCGATGCTGGGCAGGCGGTTCTCCACGTCCTGGTAGCCCTTTCCGTAGTAATCGTCGGCGCTGACGTTGAGGAGCTTCACCTTCTTGGCGCTGTCGGCGTACTCGGGCATGGAGAGCGCGATCTCCATCATCATGTCCGCCAGTTCCTTCACGGAGTGGCTGTTCTTCGGATTGCCGATGTTGTAGATGCGCTTGTCGGCGGCGCCGCCCTTGTTCTCGATGATGGACATGAGGGCGTCGATGCCGTCGTCCACGTAGGTATAGGCGCGCTTGCGGGCGCCTCCGTCCACGAGCTTGATGGTCTCGCCGCGCACGATCTGGCCCAAGAACTGGGTCACCACGCGGGAACTGCCCTCCTTCGGGGTGTAGATGGAATCGAGGCCGGGGCCGATCCAGTTGAAGGGACGGAACAGGGTGTAGGCCAGGCCCTCGCGGTCGCCGTAGGCGGCGATGACCCGATCCATGAGCTGCTTGCTGCAGCTGTAGATCCAGCGGGGCTTGTTGATGGGCCCGAGGATGAGCTCCGAGGTATAGGGGTCGAAGCCCGCATCGCGGCACATGCCGTAGACCTCGGAGGTGGACGGGAACAGCACGCGCTTCCGGTACTTCACGCACTGGCGCACGATGGGCAGGTTCGCCTCGAAGTCGAGCTCGAATACCCGGAGCGGGTCCTTCACGTAGGTGGCGGGCGTGGCGATGGCCACCAGCGGCAGCACCACGTCGCACTTGCGCACGTGGTATTCCACCCACTCCCGGTTGATGGTGATGTCGCCCTCGAAGAAATTGAACCGCGGGCTCCCCAGGAGGTCGGCGACCTTGTCGGAGAACATGTCCATGCCGTGGACTTCCCAGTCCGTGGTCTCGATGATGCGCTTGCTCAGGTGGTGGCCGATGAAGCCGTTGACGCCCAGGATCAATATCTTTTTCACTTTCAATCTCCGAGTGAGAGCGGCTTGGCGCCGTGTTCCCGCGCGAACTGCGCGGCATCCAGGGTGCGGCCTTCCAATTCGAGTTTCAGGATCTCCACCCGCTTGCCGTCGCCGCAATCGGCGTAGCAGCGGCCGGAATCGGTATACAGGACCGGCGTCTTGTGCTTCGCCGCCTGGTCCGGGTAATGGCTCAAGAGCAGCCGGAGCGGCTTGCCGTCCGCCTTGCTGAAGGCGCCCGGGTACGGCGGCGCCACGGCACGGATCAGGTTGTGCACCGTCCAGGCGGGCTGCTTCCAGTCTACACGCCCGTCCTCCGGGCGGCGGCGGCCGTAGTAGCTGCCATCCCTAAGGTCCAGGGGTTTGCGGCCCGCGGTGCCCAGCACCAGATGCGGCAGGCTGCGGTCCAGGACCTGCTCCGCCGCCACCGTGACCTTGTTGAACACGTCCCGGGCGGTGTCGTCCGGCAGGATGGGCACCGCCTGCTGGTCCACCAAGTCACCGGCGTCCGGCTTCATCTGCATGTAATGCAGGCTGGCGCCGGTCTGGCGCTCGCCGTGCACCACCGCCCAGTTCACCGGCACGCGGCCGCGGTACTTGGGCAGGAGCGAACCGTGCATGTTGAGAGCGCCGCGGCTCGGCGCCTGCAGGAAGGGTCCGCCCAGCATGAAACGGTAATAGAAGGAGAACAGGAAATCGGGTTTCAGCGCCGCGACCTTTTGGGCGAGGTCGCCCTTGTTCGGGTCGTCGGGTGTCGCCACCGGGATACCGTTAAGCTCGGCGAGCCGCTTCACGCTGCCGAACCAGATCTCCTCCTTGGGGTCATCCTCGTGGGTGACGACCAGCGGCACATGCACCCCGTAAGCGAGCAGCACCGACAGGCAGCGCACACCCACGTCATGGTAGGCGAACACCACCGCGCTGGCGGAACCGACGCGTCCGCTCATCGGGTCTGCTTCTCGAGGATGGAGCGGATCAAGAAACGCGGCCGGCGCTGCACTTCCTGGTAGATGCGGCCGATGTACTCGCCCAGGAGACCGATGCCGAACAACAGGATGCCGATGAAGAAGAACACGGCGGCGAACAGGGTGAACACGCCTTGCACCGTACCCGCCGGATTGACGAGCCGGTAGCCAACGAGGATCAGGAACAGCACGAACGAGCCGCCGGCGATGAGCACGCCGAAGAAAGAGAACACCTGCAGCGGCATCACCGAGAACCCGGTGACGAGGTCGAAATTGAGGCGGATCAGGCTGTAGAGCGAATACTTGGAACGCCCCGCCTCCCGCTCGCTGTGTTCCACCTCGATCTCCACGGGCTTCAGAGAATAGAGGTAGGCCAGGGCGGGAATGAAGGTGTTGATCTCGCTAGTGTTGTTGATGGCCTCGATGACGTGGCGCGAATAGGCGCGCAGCATGCAGCCCTGGTCGGTCATGGTCACCTTGGTGATGCGCTCGCGGAGGCGGTTCATGAGACGGGAGGCGCCCTTGCGCCACCAGCTGTCCTGGCGGCTCTTGCGGATGCTGCCCACGTAGTCGTAACCCTCGTCCATCTTCTTCAGGAGCTTGCCGATCTCCTCCGGCGGGTTCTGCAGGTCGGCATCCAGCGTCACCACCGCATCGCCGCGGGAGGCGGAAAAGCCCGCGAGGATGGCGGCGTGCTGGCCGAAATTGCTCTGAAGCAGCACCACCCGGGTCACATCCGGGCGTTTCTCGAACTGGGCGGCGAGCAGGGCGGCGGACTTGTCGGCGCTGCCGTCGTCCACGAAGATCAGCTCGTAGGTGCGCAGCAGACCGTCCAGCGCCGGATAGAGGCGCTTGAAGAGGGTAGCGAGGGACTCTTCCTCGTTGTAGACGGGGATCACCACCGACAGCTCGGGGTTGAGGGACGCGGCGGAAGTCTTGGAGGGTTTTTTCTTGGCGGCGCGTTTTGCCATGGGCGACTCCGTCAGGCTTTTTGCGTGAGGCAACGCTTCAAAGCGTCGCACACCCGGTCCACGTCGGACATCTGCATGGTCGGAAACAGCGGGAAAGTCAGGGTCTCGCTGCCGATCCGCTCGGCGTTGGGGAACTGGCCTTCCTGATACCCCATCTTTTTATAGAAACTGAACTGGTTCAAGGCCTGGTAATGGATGCCGAGGCCTATCCCAGAGGCATGCATGCGCTGTTTGAGGGTATTCCGGTCGAGGCCGTACTTCTTATAGAGAGGCAGCGGCGTGAACATGTGCCAGCTGTGGCCGGCATCGCCCTTGGCGGGCAGGAGCGCCAGGGACTCGTCCGCCAGCAGCTCGAAATAGCGGTGGGCCAGTTCGCAGCGTTTCTTGTTGAATTCGTCCAGGCGCTTCAACTGGCCGATGCCGACCCGGGCCGCCACGTCGGTCATGTTGTGCTTGCTCGCCGCCTCGGACACATCCATGGTGCCGTCCGGGAACTTGGTGATGCCGTGGAAACGCAGGATCTCCAGGCGCCGCGCCTCCTCCGCTGTGGCCACGGACACTGCGGCGCCTTCGATGGTGGTGAGGTTCTTGTTGGCGTGGAAGCTGAACACCACGATGTCGCCGAAGGAACCGATGCGCTTGCCCTGGTATTCGGTGCCGATGGCCTGGGCCGCATCCTCGATGACACGGAGATTGTGCTTTTTCGCCAGGGCGTAGACGGCGTCCAAGTCCGCCGCCATGCCGTTGAGGTGCACCGGCATGATGGCCCTGGTTCTCGGCGTGACGGCCGCGGCGGCCTGGTCCATGAGGATGGCGCGGCTGCGCAGATCCACATCCACCAGCACGGGTTTCGCGCCCACCCGCACCACCACATTGGCGGTGGCGGCGAAGGTCATGGCCGGGACGATCACCTCGTCGCCGGGGCCGATGCCGGCCATCACCAGGGCCTCTTCCATGGCGCCGGTGGCATGCAGGTAGGTGCGCACGTGGCGCTTCCCGCCCAGGTAGTCCGTCAGGCCCTTCTCGAACTGCTCCACCATGGGGCCGGAGGTGATCCAGCCGGAGCGCAGCACGTCCGCCACGCCCTGGATGGTCTCTTCGTCCAGGGTCGGGCGGGTGAAAGGCAGATAGTCCTTGTTGCTCATCGTCAACCTTATAAAGTTAGCTGCGCGCCACCAGGAATACGCCCACAATAATCACGGCGATGCCGGTAAGCCGCATGGCGTTGACCGCCTCGCCCATGAAGGCCCAGGCGATGAATGCCGTGACCACGTAACCCAGGGAAAGCATGGGGTAGGCGATGCTCACTTGCACCCGCGACAGGGCGAGGATCCACACCACGACGCTGATCACGTAGCAGGTAAGGCCGCCCAGGATGTGGGGCTCCAAGGCGAGCTTGAGCCCCGCCTGGAAGATGGTCGAGGGCGAGAGCTGGATGATGCCCATGTCCTTGACACCGGCCTTGAGCAGCAATTGCGCCGCGGCGTTCAGCATCACGCCGGTGAAGACCAGGAGAAAACTCACCAGGTTCATGGCTTCCTCACGGCGACGTGTTGCGGGTCGCGGCCGATGACCGTCATGGGCAGCCCCTCTTTGGCCAGCGCATCGTAGGTCTCCGGCGGCATCACCGCCAGGGCCTCCTTGTCGGCGCGCCATTGTGAGGCAAAAGCCCCCAGGTCCGAAATCCACTTGCCGGCGGACTCGTCGTTCTCGAATTCCAGCTCCCCCTGGTAGTCCACCACGACGAGGGTGCGCTTGAGATAGAACGGCAGCGACTGGGGATAGTCCTGGAGACTGTAGAAAGGCACATCGGGCCTGTCGTAGGGCGCGACCTGATTCGCCAAGGAGCGCTGCGAATAGACCGGCGAGAGGGCCTGGGCTCCGTAGGCGAGCGCCTGGGTGCCCAGGAACAACCCGGCGGCGAGAAGCGCGAGACCCGCGGTCACGCGGTTGAAGTACGCGAGCAGGAACCCCGCGACCGCGAGTGCGAGCAGCAACACCACGCCGCCGGCGAGCCAGGGCAGGAAAGCCTGGTAAAGCTCCAGCGGCAGGTGATCGCTGTGCTGCTGCAGTTCCGGCGCCTGCCACAGGGCCACGAGGGCGAACAGGATGCAGAGCAAGGCGCTCCACATGGCGTCGCGGCGGCGCAGTTCCGTGAGTTCGCGGCCCACCAAGAGCGCCAGTGCCGGGAAGATGGGCAGGATGTAGCTGCCGAGCTTGGAATCGGAGAGGGAGAAGAACAGGAAGATGAAGCCGCACCACAGCCACAGGAACAGCACGTGGTTGAACCTGCCCATGCCCGCATCGTAGGTGCCCCGGCGGAACAGCCGCGCAACAGCCCGCAGGAACTGCGGCAGGAAGCAGAGTAAGCCGAACAGGAGGATGGGGATGAAGAACCACCAGGGCTCCACGCGGTGGTGCACCGTGGTCAAGAACCGCTGGAAGTGCTCGTGGACGAAGAAGAATTGCGCGAAGCCGGGATTGCGGGCGCCGACCAGCAGGAACCAGGGCGCGGCGATGGCGAGATAGAGGGCGAGCCCGCCGAAGATATGCAGCTGGGCGAAACGGCGCCAATCGCGGGTGATGGCCACGTAGAGCAGGAACACCGCGCCGGGCAGCACCACGGCCTCCAGCCCCTTGCTCAGCGTCGCGAGGGCGGCGAAACCCCAGGCGAGATACATCCAGACGCGGCGGCTCTTCACGTCCAGGGCGTCCATGGCGAGCAGGAAGGCGAACAGGCTGCCGCACATGAAGAACGTGACGCCCATGTCGAGGGTGTTGAAGTGCCCCATGATCACGTAATAGACGCTGCCGGTGAGGACCATCGCGGCAAACAGGCCGGTGCGGCGATCGAAGAGGCGCGCACCGGTGAAGGCCGTCATGAGGATGCCGAAGAAGCCCAGGAGAGCCGTCCACAGGCGCGAGACGCCGTTCGATTCGCCGAACACGCTGAAGGCGGCGGCCGTGGCCCAATACTGCAGCGGCGGCTTCTCGAAATACCGGATGCCGTCGAGGCGCGGCGTGACCCAGTCGCCGCTCGCCAGCATCTCGCGGGGAACCTCCGCATAGCGGCCTTCGTCGGTCTGGAAGAGGTCGCGGTGGCCGAGACCCACGAACCAGGCCACGCCCAGAAGGGCTGCCGCCAGAAGGGCTTTCGCGCGCGTGCCTGAGAGCATGCCGTGGCCGGTTGTCCGGGTGGGAGAAGGCGCAAATTATATCGGAGTCACCCGGCGTTTTCGCCGTGGTACCGGGTCAAGCACGGGTCTTTACGGCACGTTTGGCCCAAGCCATGAGTTCGGAAGCGTCTTCCAACACGTCGACAGGCACTTCGTAATAGCGGTGCAATTCCACCTTGCCCTTGGGGTTGAACGGCCGGCTGCCGGCCTTCGTATAGGCCGACCGGCTTTCTTCGTCGGTACGGAAATAGAGCGCACCCTTGTGGACGAT
>JBLNDO010000039.1:0-54072 GCA_050261675.1 Bacillota bacterium | reverse complement strand
GCACCTCGGCGCCGGCCGCTACGGCACTTACGATACGGGCGGCAACCTGGGCTACGGCGAGGGTGATACCAGCGCCGGCGTAAGCGCGGACGACTTCCACACCGACGGCTTCCCTTCGGTCACCGGCACGCCCTACGACAGCGGCAACCAAGACCGCAGCTTCAAGGCCTACGGCCGGACCCAGTTGGGTGGCACGGAGCTGTCGCTCGATCATTGGCAGAGCAAGGGCTACACCCAGTACACCGGCTTCGATCCCCTGGATTTCACACCGCCCTTCTCCCTGATTCCCTTCGACGAGAACTTCCAGGACGCGGTCACGGATTTCGGTGTGGGCGGCAAACCCCGGGAAAGCTGGCACAGCGCATTCAATTTCAGCCACATGCTGGACGAGATCGACCAACGCCAGGTGGACCCCTTCAACCTGCCGCCGTTCGCGCCGCCCGGCCCCGACTACGTGCACACCCAGCGCAACGCCATGGACTGGCAAAACGACCTTGCTGTCACAGATGACCAGTTGCTGACCCTCGGGCTCTATACCGAGCGGGAGCACACCGCTACCGTGTCCTTCGGCAGCGTTTACGACGAATCCCACCGGGTGAACGCGCTCTACGCGGAAGACGACCTGGACTTCAGCAGCCAAAGATTGGTGCTGGCGGGCCGCGAGACCCACGACGGGGAATTCGGCAACCACTTCACCTGGAATGCCGATTACGGTTACGACTTGAGCGGCGCCACCAAGCTCACCGCCGGCATCGGCACCGCCTTCCGCGCGCCTACAGCCGCTGAACGCTTCGGCTTCGACGGCAATCCGTCTCTGGGTCCGGAGACCTCCCGGAACATCGAGGTGGGTGTGAGGCAGAAGATCGACTCCACCCAGGAGTTCGACGCGAGCCTCTTCCAGGACAAGCTGGACGGCTTGATCGTGTTCGTGCCCACCGGTCCCTTCACTGGCCAGTTGCAGAACGTGGCCCACGCCCGCATCCGCGGTGTGGAGCTTTCCTACAACCTCGGCGGAAGCTCCTGGGCCTGGCAAAACGACGCCATCTTCCAGGACCCGCGGGACACCGACACGGACGCGACGCTGATTCGTCGCGCCAAGCGCAGCATGACAAGCAGCCTGGACTGGCACGACGACAAGACCAGCGTGGGCCTGAATCTCCTGCTCACCGGGGTGCGGCAGGACGGGGACTTCACTACCGGCGCGCCGGTGACGGACGCGGGTTATGGGCTCCTGGGTGCGAGCCTGCACCGGGACCTCGGCAATGGCTTTGGACTTCTGGTTAGGCTCGACAACCTGCTGGACCGGCAATACCAGCAGGTGAGCGGCTACAACACTGCCGGACGTTCGCTGTTCGTGGAGCTGGAGTACGCGAACCAGTAAATGAAAAGCCCCGCCACCGCTACGCGGTGGCGGGGCTTTCTCCATGCCATCAGTGGACCTCTGCTGTGCCGATGCCTCTCGGGTCGGAAGCAGCCACAACTTTTCCGGTCTTGTAGTCCCAGGTGATGGCCTGCATGTTCCCCCAGCGGCCCTGGCTCTTGAGGCTGTAGCCCATCTTCTCGAGCCCGGCGATCTCCGCGTCGCTGAAGGCCCCGTCCTCGTAGCCCACCGCATCCGGCAGGTACTGCATGTGGTAACGCGGCAGGCTCACCATGTGCCTGGCGTCGCGGCCGCCGAAGAAATCCAGCGTACCCAGGAGCACCATGGTGATGATGCGTCCGCCGCCGGGCGTGCCCAGGATGGCGACGCCGTCCTTGGTCTCGAGGTAGGTGGGCGTCATGCTGGAGAGCGGCCGCTTGTGGGGCGCGATGGCGTTCGCGGCGTTGCCCACGAGGCCGTAGCCGTTGGGCACGCCGGGCTTGGACGAGAAATCGTCCATCTCGTCATTCAGGGTCACGCCGGTGCCGGGTGGCATGAAACAGCTGCCGAAGCTGAAGTTCACGGTCACGGTGGCGGAGACGCGGTTGCCGTCCTTGTCCAGGATCGAATAGTGGGTGGTGTTGTTGCCGGTGGCGGGCAGCGTCACCGGCGTGAGCGCGGAAGACGGTGTGGCCTTGTCCAAGAGAATGGTGCTGCGCAGCCCGGCCGCGTAATCGGTGCTCATCAGGAGCCTGAGCGGCATCTGCACGAAGTCCGGGTCGCCCAGGTAATCCGCCCGGTCGTGATAGGCGTAGCGCATGGCCTCGATGATGAGATGGTCACGGGTCAGGGGATCGAGCTTCGGGAGGTCGTAGCCCGCCAGAATATTGAGGATCTCGATCAGCACTACCCCACCCGACGAGGGCGGCGGCGCGGACACCACGTGCATGCCGTGGTAATCCCCTTCCAGGGGCTTCCGCTCCACCGCCTTGTATTGCTTCAAGTCGTCCAGCGTCCAGATGCCACCCGCGGCGCGCACCGCGTCCACCATCTGCCCGGCGCGCTTGCCTTCGTAGAAGCCCGCGTCGCCCTGTTTGGCAATCAGTTCGAAGGTCTCGGCGAGGTCCGGCTGCTTCAAGAGCCAGCCCACCGGCGGCACCTGGCCATGGTCCAGGAACACCGCCGAGGCGGCGGGCCAGCGTTTCAGCACGTCCTGCTTGCTCATGAGCCGGTCATGGAAACGCTGATCCATGGGGAAGCCGTCGCGTGCCAAGCGGATGGCGGGGCCCAAGTCCTCCGCGAGGGAGAGATGGCCGTATTTCTTCGCCATGTAGGCCCAGGCCGCCGGCGCGCCGGGAATGGCGGCGGAGAGCGGGCCTTCCGTGGAGGCGCCCTCGATCACGTTGCCATTCTTGTCCTGGTACATGTCCGCCTTGGCCGCACCCGGCGCGTACTCGCGACCGTCCACCAGGGTCTCGAAACCGTCGCTGTTGCGGTGCAAGAGCCATAGGCCGCCGCCGCCGATGCCGGAGCTGTAGGGCTCCACCACCGAGAGCGCCGCGCTCACGGCGATGGCGGCGTCGAAGGCGTTGCCGCCCTTGTCGAGGATCTCCATGCCCGCTTTCGTCGCGAGCGGATGGGCGCTCGCCACGGCGGCCTGGGGTGGTTTCGGCCCGGCAGCGAAGGCCGGAAGCGCGAGGAACAACAGCGAGAGTAATGCGAGACGGAGTTTCATGGGGACACCTGAGACGATCAAGCCTTGCCTGTAAGACGCTTGTACTTGGTCATAAGTTCTTCCCGGGTCTCCTCGTGTTCCGGGTCGAGCGGGATGCAATCCACGGGACAGACCTGCTGGCACTGGGGCTTTTCGAAATGGCCCACACATTCGGTGCAGAGGCTGGGATCTATGACGTAGATCTCGGGGCCCTGGGAGATGGCGTGGTTCGGGCACTCCGGCTCGCACACGTCGCAGTTGATGCAGGCATCGGTGATCTTGAGAGCCATAATTTCTTTATGGCGCCTCAAATAATAGAGGATTTTGTTTCATGGCAAGGCGCGGACGGCCGCGGAACCGGAGCGTACTCTGACTGTACGTGAGGATTCCGCGGTCGACCGCAACGCGGCCAGGGGACAAAAGACTCATTTTTTGAGGTGCCATTCAGCGCTTGAGCTTGCGTAGCTCCGCTTCGACGATGGGATGCACGAACTGGGAGACCTGGCCGCCGAGAATAGCAATCTCGCGCACCAGGCTCGAAGAGATGAAGGTGAATTGTTCGGCCGGGGTCATGAAGATGGTCTCCACCTCGGGACCGAGATGCCGGTTCATGGCCGCCATCTGGAACTCGAACTCGAAGTCCGACACGGCGCGCAGCCCGCGCAGGATGGCGATGAGCTGGTGCTTGCGGGCGAACTCCACGGTCAGTTCCGTGAAGCCCACCACTTCCAGGTTCTTCACGTCCTTGAGCACTTCCCGGGCGAGGTTCACGCGGGTGTCCAGGGGGAAGGCCGGGGCCTTGCCGGGATTGGCGGCGATGGCCACCACCACCCGCTCGAACATGCGCGCCGCGCGGCGCACGATATCCGCGTGACCGTTGGTGATGGGATCGAAGGTGCCGGGATAGAGAATGCTGGCCATGGAGCCCTCCGGGGTCGGAACGTTATACCGGGCTTGGCGCCACGCTTCAAACCGGCGGTTGTATCAAGCGAAAGCCCACGCGCCCGGCGTGGCTTTCACGCCAGGTTTCCCAGCCCGTTGGGAGTTCAGGAAGCTCGTCGGTCGCGTATTCCAGATACACCAGCGCGCCGGGCTTCAACCAGCCTTTCAGCAGATATGCGCAGACCGTGGGCAGGAGGCCCGCATGGAAGGGCGGGTCCAGGAACACGAGATCGAAGGGCCGTGGCGGCCAGGTGAGCCAGGCGAGTGCGTCGGCATGCACCACCTCACCGCCCGTGGCGCCCAAGGTCGCGAGGTGCTCGCGGATGGCCTCCACGGCGGCGCGCTCGTGGTCCACGAAGACCACCTCGCGCGCGCCGCGGGACAGGGCTTCCAAGCCCAAGGCGCCGCTGCCCGCGAAAAGATCGAGACAGCGCGCGCCCTCCACGCGTTCGCGCAGCCAGTTGAACAGGGTCTCGCGCACCCGGTCGGGGGACGGGCGTATGCCCTCGAGGGGAGGGAAATGCAGTTTCCGTCGCCGCCAAACACCGGCGATGATGCGGAACTCGTTGCGATATCCCCTGCCCGGATTGTGCTTCATTTTCCAAGGTCCCACGGGGCGTGTGTCAGGGGGGTGACAAGCTTGCCAGCCCCCTGCGGGGCAGCGTAACCTAGCCCGGCCGTTTAGGGAGTAAAAGCAAATGAAAAACCGTCGAATCCTCGCCGTTTTCGCCCTGTTCGTGCCGCTGGCCGCCTGCGTGCACGGCAGCAACAACGCCTCCACACCCGGGGTCTTCCAGGCGAAGTTCCAGCCACTGGTGGACATCGGCCCCTTCCCGAATGACCTGTACTTCAGCCATTCGGACGGCAGCGCCAACACCACGGGCACCTTGAGCATCCTGCCCATCGGCAGCTCCACCACCGGCGCCAATGCTCCCATCGCCTCCATGGATCACCTGGACGGCTTCGGCACCCAGTCCGACATCAACATCTATTTCAACGGCCAAGTGGATTCCTCCACCCTCGCCGCCGGCGTGATCGTGCTGAAGGTGGCCTCATCCGCCACCACCAAGGCGGTGAATCCCGCCGGCAGCGTCACCCCGCTCAAGGTGGGCACCGACTACAGCATCGGCCTCTCGCCCGCCACGGACGACGGCGGCCAGACCGTGGTCATCAAACCCCTCAAACCGCTGACGGCTAGCACCGTGAGTGGCACCACGCCCGTCCCGGCCACCTATCTCGTAATCGTGACGGGGGCCGTGAAGGACAAGAGCGGCAATGCGGTCACTGCCAGCAACGACTATTCGACGATCCTGACCGCGGATACGCCGTTCTTCACCACCGGCAAGATCACCACGACCGGCAACGCAACCCTGGACCAGATCGCGCTGTTCACGCTGCCGCAGCTGATCGTGGCCCATGTGGGCGCCGGCGTGCCGCTCAACGACATCGCCCTCACCTTCAGCTTCAGCACCCAGTATCTGGGTCTGAGTCTGGGTGAACTGGCGGCCACCGCCACGGCCACGGCCCAGCCAGCAGGTGTGGGCATCGTGGATACCAACGCCACCGTGTGTGCCGCACTTATTGTGGCGAAAGAGGTCCCAGACGTGGCCCATTGCCCCCCGGGCAGCACCACTGCTGAGATCTTCGCGGGCGATCTGGCAATTCCCTATTACCTGCCAGTTCCCAGCGCTACCAATCCGACAGCGGCCATTACCGGCTTCTGGAAAAACGCCGCGGGTGGCGATACCACCGCAGCGGACGCCCTGCCCAAGGCCACGGTGGCACAGAACGTGATACCGGTCTTGGTTTCCATCCCCAAGGGCACATGCACCATGCCCGGCAGCGGCTGGCCCGTGGTGATCTTCCAGCACGGCATCACCCGCAACCGCGAGGACATGTTCGGCATCGCCGGCACCTTCGCCGCCTCGCCGCTCTGCATGGCCACCATCGCCATCGACCTGCCGCTGCACGGGATAACCGACACCACGAACGCGTTCTATCTCAAAGGTCATGAACGTACCTTCGACATGGACCTCGAGAACAACAGCACGCTGGCGGCCGGCCCCGACGGCACCATCGACTCCTCCGGAGCCTGGTTCATCAACCTGAACAGCACCATCACCTCCCGCGACAACCTGCGCGAGGGCGCGGCGGACCTGATCAACCTGGTGGCCACGCTACCCGCGTTGGCGGCTGTCACCCCGCCCGCTACCCTTAACACCTTCGACTCCACCAAGGTGTTCTACGCCGGCCACTCCCTGGGCGGCATCGTGGGCACGGTGTTCCTGGGCGCGGACACGGAGGGCGCGGCTCTCACTCTCTCCGCTCCCAAGATCGTGGCGGCGACCCTCGCCAATCCCGGCGGCCACATCGCAGAACTGCTGCGCAACTCTGCCGAGTTCGGCCCGGTCATCGATGCACAGCTGGCGGCCAACGGACTCGCCAAGGGCACCCTGGGCTACTACGCCTTCTACAGCCAGGCCCAGGCGGTGGTGGAAGACGGCGACCCGGCGAACTACGCCGGTCTCGCGGCGGCCGGCCACCCCATCCACATGATCGAGGTGGTGGGCGGCCTGACCGGCGCGTCCGACACCTGCAATCTGCCGGACCAGGTGGTGCCGAACAGCTCCACCGACCTCGTGGCGAGCCTCATGGGACTCACGCAGGTGAAGGCCTCGGCCCTCGGCAGCGCGTTCATCGTGCGCTTCCTGGCGGGCGACCACGGCTCCTTCCTGAGCCCGGCCTTGCCGTCGAACTGCAGCTCCTCCGACGCGTTGCTTTACGAAGGCGTGACCGCCGAGATGCAGACCGAGACGGCCACCTTCCTGGGCAGCGCCGGCACCGGCATCACCATCAACAACAGCGCCGGCTTCATCAAGTAAGCCTCACGTTTTGACATTGTGTAAGGGCGGCTTCGGCCGCCCTTCTTTTTGTTGTCCCGGCCCCGGCCCTGCGCTAACCTGTCCGCGGCCTCCGCTGAGGGACCGTTGACCCGTGACCCCGCCCGACTCCAAGCCCAGCCTTTTCTCCCGCCTCAAACAGCGCCTCGGCCGCGGCGGCCTCATCCCCTCCTTCGCCGGCGCGCCGGACGAGGCCGCGCTCGAGTCCTTGGAAGAGAGGCTGCTCCGCGCCGACGTGGGCGTGGAGGCCACGAAGCGGGTCATGCAGGGCCTGCGCGGCAAGTCCGGCACGCTCAAGGACGCGGCGGCGCTGAAGGCCGCGCTCATCGAGGAGCTCACCCGGCTGCTCGCGCCCGCCGCACGTCCCCTGGACGTGGCCGTCGCCGCCAAGCCCTTCGTGCTGGTGGCCATGGGCGTGAACGGCGCCGGCAAGACCACCACCCTGGGCAAGCTTGCGCAGCGTTTCCAGGCCGGCGGCAAGAGCGTGATGCTCGCCGCTAGCGACACCTTCCGCGCCGCGGCGGTGGAGCAGCTCCTGGTCTGGGGCGAGCGCCATGGCGTGCCGGTGACCGCCCAGTCACCGGGCGCGGACCCGGCGGCGGTGGCCCACGACGCGTTCAGCGCGGCCAAAGGGCGCGGCACGGACCTGCTCTTGGTGGACACCGCCGGGCGGCTGCACACCAAGACCCAGCTCATGGACGAACTCAAGAAAATAGACCGGGTGCTGGCCAAACTCAGCCCCGGGGCACCCCACGAACGGCTGCTGATGCTGGATGCGGGCACGGGGCAGAACGCCCTGAAGCAGATCGAGGAGTTCAGGGCCGCCGTGGGCGTCACGGGTCTCGTGTTCACCAAGCTGGACGGCACCGCCAAGGGCGGCGTGGCCGTGGCGGCGGTCGAGCGCTTCCACCTGCCCATCCGCTTCCTGGGCGTCGGCGAGACCGCGGGCGATTTGGTGGAATTCGACGCCCGGGCCTTCGCCGAAGCGCTGGTAGGCTAGGCGCGTGATCAGTTTTCAGACCGTAAGCAAACGTTATGAGGGCGGCAACGAAGCCCTCACGGACGTGAGCTGCGAGGTGCAGCGGGGCGAGATGGCCTTCCTCACCGGCCCCTCCGGTGCCGGCAAGAGCACGCTCCTCAAGCTCATCGCCCTCATCGAGCGGCCGAGCCGCGGCCAGGTGGTGGTGAACGGTCAGAACCTCTCCGGCGTGAGCCGCCGCCAACTCCCCTTCTACCGGCGCCAGATCGGCGTGGTCTTCCAGGACCACAAGCTCCTGAACGACCGCAGCGTGTTCGACAACGTGGCCCTGCCGCTGGTCATCGCCGGCCTGGATGCGGGCGAGATCGGCAAACGGGTGCGGGCGGCCCTGGACCTCGTGGGCCTGCTCCACAAGGAGCGGGCCGTGCCCATCACCCTCTCCACGGGCGAGCAGCAGCGGGTGGGCATCGCCCGGGCCGTGGTGTACCGGCCGCCCATCCTCATCGCCGACGAGCCCACCGGCAACCTGGATCCGGAACTTTCGCTGGAAGTGATGCAGCTCTTCAAGCGGCTCAACCAGGTGGGCGTGACGGTGCTGATCGCGAGCCACGATCGCGCCCTGGTGCAGCAGTTCGCCCAGCGGGTGTTCCACCTCAAGGCCGGGCACATGACCGACGGGGAGGACGCCCATGGCCACCCGTGAGGCGCGCGGCGCGGCGGCCGCCTCCGCCCGCGGTGGGGTGAAAGCCTGGGCCCGGGATCACGTGCGTGTGTCCCTGACCAGCCTGGGCCGCCTCTATCGCCACGGCGGCACGAGCCTCATGACCGCGGCGGTCATCGGCATCGCCCTGTCGCTGCCGGCCGCGCTGCAGGTGCTGGTGAGCAACGCCAAGGCGGTGAGCGGCTCCTGGGAAGGCTCCGCGCGCATCTCGCTCTACCTCAAGACCAGCGTAAGCGACGGCGACGCCCGTGCGCTGGCCGACACGGTGCGGAAGATGGACGGCGTCGCGGACGTGCAGTACATCGGCGCCGATCAGGCGCTCGCCGAATTCAAACAGCTCTCGGGCTTCGGCGACGCCGCCTCGGCGCTCGACAAGAACCCGCTGCCGGCGGTGCTGGTGGTGCGCCCCACGGACGGCTCGCCCGAGGCCGCCGCCGCGCTGGAACATCAGCTCGCGGGTAACCCCGCCGTGGACCAGGTGCGCCTGGATCTCCAATGGCTGAAGCGGCTCTCCGCCATCCTGGACATCGTGCGCCGCGTCACCGACATCCTGGCGGGCCTCCTGGCACTCGCGGTGATCCTGGTGGTGGGCAACACCATCCGGCTCGAGATCGGCGGGCGGCGCACCGAGATCGAGGTGAGCAAGCTCCTCGGGGCCACCGACTCCTTCATCCGCCGCCCCTTCCTCTACCACGGCGCCTGGTACGGCCTGGCCGGCGGGCTCATCGCCTGCCTGCTGGTGGTGGTCGCCGTGGTGCTGGTGGAAGAGCCTGTAAGCCACCTGGCGGGGCTCTACGGCAGTGTCTTCGCCCTGCAGGGCCTCGGCTTTCTGGGCGCCCTGGGGCTTTTGGCGGGCGGCAGCCTGCTCGGCTGGGCGGGTTCCTGGCTGGCTGTAGCCAGGCACCTCCGGGCCATCGAGCCAACTTAAAACCTCCTTTCGGAACAGGCACTTAGACCCTCCTTTCGCCTGGAACTTTCCAGCGGATTAGCACTCTATTGACGAGAGTGCTAGTATCTAAATCAGTCTAAGCCAGCGCGGGAGCGCCGCGAGCGCAGCTAGAGCGACGCGCGGGACCGGCGAGGCCCGACAACAGTCGGGCGGAGCGTTCCTTACAAAGACGTGAGGATTGCGAGCCGGACCGCAACGAAGCTATAGCAAGCGCAGCAGCTTCCGCGATGGCCACCGAAAACCGGAGGAAGTCCATGACGACGACTGCAATGGCCCCCCTGCGCCAAGACCTGGCCCTAAGCCCGGTCGGCAGCCTGGATGCGTACATCCAGCGGGTGCACAGCATCCCGGTGTTGAGCGAGGAGGAAGAGCGGGCGCTCGCCCTGCGCTTCCACGACCAAGAGGACCTGGAGGCAGCCCGCCAGCTGGTGCTGCACCACCTGCGTTTCGTGGTGCATGTGGCCCGCGGCTACCTGGGCTACGGCTTGCCCTTGGGTGACCTCATCCAGGAAGGCAACATCGGCCTCATGAAGGCCGTGAAGCGCTTCGACCCCGGCGTCGGCGTGCGCCTCGTGTCCTTCGCCGTACACTGGATCAAGGCGGAGATGCACGAGTACATTCTCAAGAACTGGCGCATCGTGAAGGTGGCCACCACCAAGGCCCAGCGCAAGCTGTTCTTCAACCTGCGCAAGTCCAAGAAGCGCCTGGGGTGGATGAATGCCGCCGAGGTGAAGGCCGTGGCCAAGGACCTCGGGGTGACCCCCGAGGAAGTGATGGAGATGGAGTCCCGCCTCGCGGGCCAGGACATCGGCTTCGACCTCACGCCCGAGAGCGAGGACGAGGACAGCAACATCGTCGCCCCAGTGAGCTATCTGGCGGACACCGACGCGGACCCGGCCCAGGCCATCGAGAAAGAGGACTTCGAGTCCCGGAGCGAGAAGCGCCTCACCCAGGCCCTCACAGTGCTGGACGAACGCAGCCGGCACATCCTGCAACGCCGCTGGCTGGACGAAGAGAAGGCCACGCTCCAGGAGCTGGCGGACAAGTACCAGGTCTCCGCGGAGCGCATCCGCCAGCTGGAGAACAACGCCATCAAAAAGCTCCGGACGGCGATGGCATAAGACTTATAGAAATGAAGAAACTAAAGCCCGGCGCGAGCCGGGCTTTTTATCGGGTACCACCGGTCTTCGTGCCTGGATAGCAATCTCCCGGTGGTCTATCCCCCGCCGCCGTCTCGGCCATGGCGGTCTTGGCGTTCACGTCCGGCACGGCATCCAGCACCAGCGTGAACTTGGCGAGCACCCTGCCCTTGCCGCCCTGCTCCCAGGCCGGGTCCTTGATGGCGAGGGTCACGTCCATGCCCCGCAGCACGAAGTGCCGCAAGTTGCTGTATTCCGGGTAATTCAGGCACTCGCCCTGGAGCTGCTTCGCCAGGATGCGGCCGCGGTTGTGCCAGTCGTCCTTCTGTTCTTCGTGGGTGTCCGCCGCCAGGAGGTTCACGGCCGAGACGGTCTCGCCCTTGAAGGGGAACAGCATGCACTGGAAATCCCCGGTGAAATCCACCCCGTAGCCGTCGTCGTGGTAGCCGCCGCGGTGGCACTCGAAGCGGTAGACCTTATTGCCCTTGGGGTCGAGGAAATACACGAGATAGGGGGCATCCTCGCCCGGCTTGTCGGGTCGCACATAGGCGTATTCCGCGTGCAGGGGTTGGATCACGGGCCAGCCGCTGTCCGGCACATTGGTGGCGGGGTTGGTGATCATCACCAAACCTGTCCACATCCCCACGTGCGGTTTCAGCTTCACAGGGCGCCGAGCAGCGGGACGTAATGGTCCAGGAGCAGAGCCGCGAAGAGCAGCGACAGGTACCAGATGGACCAACGGAAGGTGCGCATGGGCATATCCGGGTCCTCGGTGCGCCAGAGCTTCACGGCATAGCCGAGAAAGACGCCGCCGAGCACCAGGGCCGCGGCGAGATAGAGCAAGCCGCTCATGCTGATCACGAAGGGCAGGAGGCTCACCACGAAAAGCAGCACGGTGTAGAGCAGGATCTGCAGCTTGGTGTAAGCCACGCCGTGGGTGACGGGCAGCATGGGGATGCCCACCTTGGCGTAATCCTCGCGCCGGTGGATGGCGAGCGCCCAAAAGTGGGGCGGGGTCCACACGAAGATGATGAGGAACAACAGGAAGGCCCCGGCGTGGGCCTGCCCCGTGACCGCGGTCCAGCCGAGCAAGGGCGGGGCTGCCCCTGCCGCGCCGCCGATGACGATGTTCTGGGGCGAGGCGCGCTTCAGGAACACGGTGTAGACGATGGCGTAGCCGATGAGCGAGCAGAAGGTCAGCACCGCCGTCAGGGTGTTCACCCAGGCGGTCAGGATCAGCATGGAGAGCATGGCGAGGGTGAGCGCGAACAGGAGCGCCTGGCGCTCCGTCACCTGGCCCGTGGGCAGCGGCCGGTGGCGGGTGCGGAACATCACCGCGTCCACCCGCTGGTCCAGGAGGTGGTTCACGGCCGCAGCCCCGGAGGCTGCGAGGCCGATGCCCAGCGTGCCGAACAGGAGTTTCGACAAGGGCGGCATGCCCGGCACCGCCAGGAACATGCCCACCACGGCGGTGAACACGATGAGCGCCACCACCCGGGGTTTGCCGAGCTCGTAAAAATCTCTCCAGGTTGCCCCGACACTATTCACTTTGCCTTCCCGTCCACACTGCCCAGTTCAGGGTGACTGTGGCGCCGAGCAGGAGCGCCGCCACGCCATTGTGCAGGTCCGCGAGGGCCAAGGGCCAGCCGAACTTGACGAGGCTGATGCCGAGACCGATCTGGAGCAACAGTAATGCGCCCACCAGCGCGCCCAACTTGCGAAGCGCGGGGGTACCCGCCTTGAGCGCCGTGAGCAGCGCCGCGGCGCCCAGCACCAGGAAGGTGGTGAGCGCACCCAGGCGGTGCATCACGTGGATGGCCATGCGCGCCGGGTTCGCGAGCAAGCCTCCCTGATAGTCGGGCCCCAGGCCCTGCCAGCTGAAGCCGGAGGCAAAGTCCATGGCCTGCGGCCAGAAGGAACCCTGGCAGGTGGGGAAATCCGGACAGGCGATGGCGGCGTAGTTGCTGCTCACCCAGCCGCCGAGCGCGATCTGGCAGATGAGAACCGCGAGACCGAGGGCCGCGAGCCGGCGCAGCGTCGGCGTCGCCGCCTCGCCGAGGCGGAGATACCGTCCGCTCTCGAGCACCAACAGCACCAGGAGCGAGAACGTGGCCAGGCCGCCCAGGAGGTGGGCCGTCACTACCGGCGGGAAGAGCTTGAGCGTCACGGTCCACATGCCGAGCAGGGCCTGGAACACCACCAGGGCCAACAGCAGCGCCGGCAGGAGCTTCGGTTGGTCGGGCTCGCGGCGCTTCCAGAACGCCAGGACCGCCAGCACCAGGATGAGCGTGCCGAGGCCCCCGACGAAATAGCGGTGGATCATCTCTTTCCAGGCCCGGGCGGGTTCCAGGGGTCTCGCGGCCAGGAGCGTGCCGTTCGCCTCAGCGCTCGTCGGCACCGTCACGTGGCCGTAGCAGCCCGGCCAGTCGGGGCAACCCAGGCCCGCCTGGGACAGGCGCACATAGGCGCCCAGCATCACCACGCCGAAGGCCAGTACTGTGGCGGCGATGGCTATATAGAGGAAATGGGTCTTGCGCACCCGGTTAGCCCTCGGCGCCCAAGAGGTGACGCAGATCCTGAAGAATCCATTTCGGGTCGCCGTTAAGGGGATAACGCAGCACCACGTAGCCGTTGGTGTCCACGAGATAGATGTACTTCGGCGCGTCCGCGCCGTCGAAGCCTTTCAGCACCGGCAGGCCCGCCACGTCGGCGCCCTTCAAGCCCGGATCCCCCTGGGTCACGTCGGCCGCGGGTTCGCCCGTGGCGAGGTAGAGCCGCTGCACCTGGCTCATCTGCTCCCCGAGCGCGAGCTGGGTGTTCTTCATGACCGTGAGCGCGTGCCGGCACTCCTCCCCGCAGGCCACACCGCCCGGATATACGAGCGTGAAGTGGTGGGCGAAGTAGTCCTTCGGCAGCGTGAGCCCAGTGAGGTCCAGCGGGCGCGGCGGCTGCACGAACTCGCCGTGATTGGTGGTACCCAGGTGCAGCTTGTCCATGTTGGCGTAGAGCAGCCAGGAGCCGAGAGCCGGCGCCAGGAAGATCGCCAACAACAACAGGATTATCAGCCGGTTCTTCTTCGCGGTTTTCTCATCCATCGGTTTTCTCACTCGCACGTTTGCCTCGGCGCAGGTTCACGATCAGCCACACGGCGAACACCGCCAGGGCCAGCATCAGCCACTGGAAGGCGTAGCCCAGGTGCCGCTCCGGTGGAAAGCCCACGTCCAGGGTGAGTTCCCGCGCGTAACCGTCCGTCTGTTTCGGATCGAGATGCAGGACCGGGGTCATGAGCTGGGGTCCGTAGAGCGCCTTCAGGTCCGCCAGGGTGGGATAGAACAGGAGCTTGGGCCAGCCCTCCGCCGGCTTCGCCCCCTGCCCCAGGCGCAGGCCCGGCGCCGGCAATGCGCCGAGCGTGGCCACGACCGTGCGCTGCTCCTCGCTGACGCCGATGTCCGGCGGCGTTTTCGCCTCGGGCAGGGCGGGCATCCAACCCCGGTCCACCAGCGCGATGGCGCCGTCCCGCAACAGGAGCGGCGTCAGCACCTCGTAACCCACTTCGTCGCCGCGGGTCATGTCCTGCAAGAGAATCTGCCGCCCGGAGTCGTAGTGTCCCGTGGCTGCGACCCGGAGGTAAGGCGGAGGCTCCGCGGGCAGCGCGTCCAGGGATACGGGCGGGCGGGCGCCCTGCTCCGCATAGGCCTTGAGGAGGCCGCGCTTGTATTCCGCCCGGTCCCATTGCCAGACGGCGAGGCGCAGGAACAGCACGCACAGGACGAGCATGGCAAGCGTCGGCCAAAGACCGGCCCGGAAACGCCATTTGCCTAGGCGCACGGGGAGGTGCTAACGTGCCCCGCCTTCCCGGGGACGCCTCTCATGCTGCCACGCCTCGTAATCCTCGTGATTCTCATCGCCATCCTCGCGAGCCTGTTCTCCGGGGTGTACTTCATGATGAAGGATCGGGGACAGTCCACCCGCAACGTGAAAGCCCTCTCCATCCGCATCGGCCTGTCGGTCTTCCTGTTTATCGTGCTGATTATCGCCTATCTCACAGGCATCATCCGCCCGAACGACGTACACCCGTAAAAGAGAAACGCCGCGTGAGCGGCGTTTCTCGTGCAAGCCAGTAGACTTGGCTTACAGCCAATAAACGAAAATATAAAGTCCCAGCCACACCACGTCCACGAAGTGCCAGTACCAGGAAACCGCTTCGAAGGCGAAGTGGTGCTCCGGCTTGAAGTGGCCCTTGAGGGAGCGCCCCAGGATCACCGACAGCATGATGGCGCCGATGGTGACGTGCAGGCCGTGGAAGCCTGTGAGCATGAAGAAGGTGGAACCGTAGATACCCGAGCCGAGCGTCAGGTTCTGCTTGGTATAGGCGTCGATGTATTCGTGGGCCTGCAGGCCGACGAAGCTGAAGCCCAGAATAATGGTGAACAGCAGGAACAGCTTGAGCTTGCCGCGCTGGTTCGTCTTGAGCCCCCAATGGGCGATGGTCACGGTGAGGCCGGAGGTAAGCAGGATGGCGGTGTTGAGCGCCGGGATGCCGAGCGCCTCCATGGACTTGAACGTGCCGCCGACGCTCGCCGGGCCGTTGGTGGGCCAGTCGGGCTCGTAGCCGCGCCACAGGAGCAGGTTGGTGAACAGGTTCTTGCCCTCGCCACCCAGCCACGGCAGCGCGAACTGGCGGGCGTAGAACAGCGCGCCGAAGAAGGCCGCGAAGAACATCACCTCGGAGAAGATGAACCAGGTCATGCCCCAGCGGAAGGAGCGGTCCACCTGCTCGTTATAGATGCCGCCTTCGCTCTCGCGGATGACGGTGCCGAACCAGCCGAACATCATGAACATTATGATGGCGAGGCCCACCGGGAACAGCAGGTGCCCGACGCTCACGTCCTCCAGCCAGAGGGCGGCGGAGCCGAGCGTGGTGAACAGCCCAATGGACCCGATGATGGGCCAGTGGCTGCCGTGCGGCACGTAATAGTGACCGGTGTTCGCTTGGGCTGACATGCTCGCTTCCTCTTCTGGTTACGCCCCGGGCTGCTGCCCGGGCGTGACGTTGAAATATGTGTAGGAGATCGTCACCGTGCCGATGTCCTTGGGCAGGGCCGGGTCGAGGTAGAACCGCACCGGCATGTGCCTGGACTCATGGGGGCCGAACGTCTCCTTCGTAAAACAAAAACACTGCGTCTTGTGCACGTACTTCGCCGCTTCGCCCGGGCCGTAGGTGGCCACCGCCTGGGCCGTCACATCTGCGCCGCTCTGGTTCACGGCGTAGAACGAGGTGCCGTACAACTCGCCCGGGTGCACCGTCATGCTGCCCTGGTCCGGGTGGAAGGCGAACGGCAGCCGGCTGTTCACCGTGGCCAAGAACTGCACCGTGACGCTTCGCTCCTCGTCCACCGCCCCGGCGTAGGCCGCCGAGACCGTCTCCACACCCGTGCCGTTCAGCCCGGTCAACCGGCACACCACCCGGTAGAGCGGCACCAGCGCGAATCCGAATGCGAACATCCCGGCCACCATGCCCGCCAGTCCCAGCACCAGCCGGGCGTGGCGCCTCTTGCCCGATGTGTTCGCGTCCATGGTCCGGAAGTGCCCTTACGGGTGCCTCCAGGCCACGATCAGGAAAATCCCCACGTAGAACGCGAGCGCCACCAGCGCCAGGACCAGCGCCGTGCGCAGCGCCCCGCGCCGGCCACGGTGAGCTTCGCCTTGAGTGTCGGCCAGGGCCATCACGCGTCGCTCCGCTCAGTCATCCCGGTACGGATGCGCCCACACGGCGGTCGGCGGCTCCGTGAAACTGTGATACGGCGGCGGCGAAGGCAGGGTCCATTCCAGGCCCTTCGCACCCTCCCAGGGCTTGTCCGGCGCCTTGGCCCCGCCGCGGATGCACAGGATCACGCAGGCGAGGAACAGCAGCTGCGAGGCGCCGAACAGGAAACCGCCGATGGAGGAAAGCATGTTGAGGTCCGCGAACTGCACCGGGTAGTCCGGGATGCGGCGCGGCATGCCGGCGAGCCCGAGGAAGTGCTGCGGGAAGAACAGCACGTTCACCCAGATGGTGCTCATCCAGAAGTGCCACTTGGCGAGCGTCTCGTTGTACATGTGGCCGGTCCACTTGGGCAGCCAGTAGTACACCGCGCCCATGATGGCGAAGGCCGCGCCGGTGACCAGCACGTAGTGGAAATGCGCCACCACGAAGTAGCTGTCCTGGTACTGGAAGTCGGCCGGCACGATGGCGCACATCACGCCGGAGAAGCCGCCGATGGTGAACAGGAACAGGAACGCCAGCGCGAACAGCATCGGCGTCTCGAAGGTGAGAGAGCCCTTCCACAGCGTGGCCGTCCAATTGAACACCTTCACGCCCGTGGGCACGGCGATCAGCATGGTGGTGAACATGAAGAACAGCTCGCCGGCCAGCGGCATGCCCACCGTGAACATGTGGTGGGCCCACACGATGAACGACAGGAACGCGATGGAGGCCACGGCATACACCATGGATTCGTAGCCGAACAGGGGCTTGCGCGAGAACGTCGGGATGATCTCCGAGACGATGCCGAAGGCCGGCAGGATCATGATGTAGACCTCGGGATGCCCGAAGAACCAGAAGATGTGCTGGAACATCACCGGGTCGCCGCCGCCCGCCGCGCTGAAGAAGCTGGTGCCGAAGTACTTGTCCGTGAGCAGCATGGTCACAGCGCCCGCCAGCACCGGCATCACCGCGATCAGGAGATAGGCGGTGATGAGCCAGGTCCAGACGAACAGCGGCATCTTGAGCAGGGACATCTTCGGGGCGCGCAGGTTGAGGATGGTGGCGATGATGTTGATCGCGCCCATCACCGAGCTGATGCCCATCATGTGCACCGCGAAGATCACGAACGGGAAGGCGGTGCCGGTCTGTAGCATCAGCGGCGGGTACATGGTCCAGCCGCCCGCCGGGCCGCCGCCCGGCATGAACATGGTGCCGATCAGGAGCGTGAACGCGAACGGCAGCAGCCAGAAGCTCCAGTTGTTCATGCGCGGCAGGGCCATGTCGGGCGCGCCGATCATCAGGGGCACCATCCAGTTCGCCAGGCCAACGAAGGCCGGCATGATGGCGCCGAAGATCATGATCAGCGCGTGCATGGTGGTGAACTCGTTGAAGGTCACCGGATCGACCACCTGCATGCCGGGCTTGAAGAGCTCGGCGCGGATCACCATCGCGAAGCTGCCGCCGACGAAGAACATCAGCAGGCTGAACATCAGGTACAGCGTGCCGATGTCCTTATGGTTGGTGGTGGTCACCCAGCGCCAGAGGCCGCTCGGGTGGTGCTCGCCGTGGTTATCGTGGGCCGTGTTGCTCATGGGCTTGTCTCCGGATCCTTATTTGGCGGCCTTGATGTCTTCGGGCTTCACCAGGTCGCCCTTGTGGTTGCCGAAGGCGTTGCGTTCATAGGTGATGACCGCGGCCAGGTCGGCGTCGCTCAACATGTTGCCCCAGGCGGGCATGATGCCCTTGCCCTTCAGCACGCGCTCGATGTGCGCGGGCAGCGGGCCGTTGGCGATGGGGCTGCCGGCGATGGGCTTGGCGCCCAGCTCGGGATTGCCCTTGCCGTCCGGCATGTGGCAGCTCGAGCAGTTGCGGTCATAGACCTCCTTGCCCTTGGCCATGGCGGTGGCCATGTCCCAGGCCGGCGCCGCAGGAGCGGCGGCCGCGGGAGCCGGAGCGGCGGCGGCATTGCCCGGCTTGTTGGCGGCGGGAGCCGCGGGAGCCGGCGCCACCGAGGGCGAACCCATGACGTTGTTGAGGTTCGTCTGCTCGAACACCACCGGGCTGCCGCTGTCCTCCAGGCTGCCGTCGTACGGGCTCACGTACTTGCCGTTCGCCGCCTTCATGGCGTTCACCCAGGCCTGGTAGTCCGCCGGGGCCTTGGCCACCACCACGATGGGCATGAAGCCGTGCCAGCGGCCGCAGAGCTCGGCGCAGGCGCCGCGGTACACGCCGGGCTGTTCCACCTTGATCCAGGACAGGTTCACGAAACCGGGGTTGGCGTCGGTCTTGCCGCCGAACTCGGGCATCCACCAGGAGTGGATGACGTCGTCGGAGGTGATGAGCAGGCGGATCTTCTCGCCGACCGGCACCACCATCGGGTGGTCCACGTCGCGCAGGTAATTGTCGACGGTCGTGGGGTCGATGCCGGAGTGCAGCTGGGCGGCCTCGTCGCTCTTCTTGGACAGCATGCTGAAGAAGCTGAAGCCGTCCTGCAGGTAGTCGTACTGCCACTTCCACTGGTAGCCGGTGATCTTGATGCTCATCTGCGGGTCGCTGGTGTCGGCCATGCGCACCAGGGTCTTGGCGGCGGGCACGGCCATGGCCACCAGGATGATCACCGGCACGATGGTCCAGGCGATCTCGAGCGTGGTGCTCTCATGGAACTGGGCGGCCTTGGCGCCGGCCGACTTGCGGAACTTGAAGATGGCGACGAGCATCGCGCCGAACACCACCACGGCGATGCCGACGCACACCCAGAACACCATCATGTGCAGGTCGTAGACCTGGTGGCTGGCGGGCGTCACGCCTTCGGGCAGGTTGTAGTCCGATTCCGCGGCAAAGGCGCCGGCGCCCGTGATCGTGAGCATCAGCCCCAGGGCGGCGGTCGCTGATTTCTTGATTGTGTGGAAGACCATGCGATCGTCACTCCTGCTGGCTGTCTCGCGGCACGGTGTTCTTGTGGAGCAAGCGGGGCGCCCGGCGGCGGAAGCCGCGGCGTGTCTTTGGAAGCGTCCCCAGCCCTGAAGCCCCGGCGGACGGGCGTCCGGAGCGGGAAAAATCAGGCGGCGTATGCTACCGCATGGCCCCCGAACGGCGCAACGGAGCGGCCCCGCAATGCCATGTTTTCCCCGAGGATTTGCGCTTTCCTGCTCTCATTCCCCGATCCGGGCGCCGGCCTCCGTGAGCGCGGCGGCGAGCGTCGCGGCATCCGCTTGCGGGGCGTACTCGAGCCGCCCCAGGAGTGGCGCATCCAGCTCCGCCTCCAAGGTGGCGATGTTGGCCTCGGGCCGCTCGTAATGAGAATCGATGGCATTCGCCACCCAGCCCGCGAGCTCAGCGCCATCGGCGCGGATCGCCCGGGCGGTGAGCAGCGCGTGGTTGAGGCAGCCGAGGCGCAAGCCCACCACCAGGAGCACCGGCAGTTCCAGTTCCCGCACCAGGTCCGGGAGCTCGAGGGTTTCGGACAAGGGCACCTGCCAGCCGCCCACGCCCTCCACCACCACCGCGCCGGCGTCGCGGCACAAGGCCTCGTAGGCGGAGCGGATCTTCTCCAGGCCGATTTCCGTTCCCGCCTCTCGGGCGGCGAGATGGGGCGCGAAGGGCGGCGCGAAACAATAGGGATTCACGAGCTCGTAGGGCCGCTTGAGGGTCGCCGCCGCCTGGAGCGCGAGCGCATCCTCGTTACGCAGCCCCTCGGCGCCCGGGGTCGCGCCGCTCGCCACCGGCTTCATGGCGACTGTCTTGAATCCGGTCCGTTTGAGCGCGTGGAGGAGACCCACGCTCACCCGGGTCTTGCCGATGCCGGTGTCGGTGCCGGTGATGAACACGCCTTTCATCGGAGACCCATGGCCGCCGTGGGCATGAACTTGGGCGCCCAGGCGGTGCCGTATACCACTTCATAAGTGGCGGGCAGGCGCCCGTCCCGGCGGAACTTCTCATAAGCCGCCGAGAGAGCGCCGAGCCGGCCGCGTCCGGTGAGTCCGCGGCTCCGGCCGGCGGTGACGTTGTGGGCGCCGATGCGCTTCAGGTCCCGCATGAGCGAGGTCGCATCGGCGTAGGTAAGCGTCACGTGTTCCACGTCCATGACGGGCTCCACGAAGCCGGCGCGGATCAGGGCATCGCCGATGTCGTGCATGTCCAGGAAACGGTTCACGTGGTTGAAGCCGTCCGCTTCTCGCCAGGCGGCGCGCAGCTCCTTGAGGGTGTCGGGCCCGAGGGTGCTGAAGAGCAAAAGCCCGTGGGGCTTGAGGAGGCGCCGCCATTCCAGCAGCGTCGCGTCCAGGTCCTCGCACCATTGCAGGATGAGGTTTGCGTAGACGAGTTCGAAAGCCGACTGGGCGAAGGGCAGGCGCGAGGCGTCGGCGCAGACGAACTGCGCGCCGCGGAACCAGGGCTGACGGCGTCGCGCCAGCTTGAGCATGGCGGGCGCCAGGTCCGCACCGAGCACCTGGGCTTTGGGATAGCGCCGCACCAGCTCGCGGGTGGGCCGGCCGGTGCCGCAGCCCACATCCAGTATCCGCTGCGGCTGCACAGTGGTCAGCGTGAGCCTGTCCAGGAGACATTCCCCCACTTCCTTCTGCAGCACCGCGGCGGCGTCATACCCTTTCGCGGCGGCGTCGAAGGCAGCGCGCACCCGGCGCGGATCTAGGGAAAACTCATCCATCGGGTTCACGCCACGTCCCTCGTCTCGAACCGCCGCATGAACTCCAGCAGCACGGCGGCGAACGCCTCCGCGTGGGAAATGAAGGGTGCATGGGCGCTCTTGGGAAAGACCTCCAACTGCGCCCCCGGAATGCTTCGTGCCAGGAACCCGGACGCGCCCGGCGGCGTGAGCCGGTCATAGCCCCCCGCCAGCACCAGCGTCGGCAGGGAAAGCGAGCCCGCTTCCTGCCGGAGATCGCTTCTGCGCAGCAACGTGAGTCCTGCGGCGAGAGATGCCGGGTCCGGCTCGCCGCGGTCAAACAGGGCCTCGCGCAATTGCCGCAGCGAAGCGCGCGCGGTCTCGTCGCCGCGTACCTGCAGGGAGAGGAAGCGCAGCAAGGTCTCGCGGTAGTCGCCCGCGAGGCCGTCGGCGAACTCCTGCAACTGTTCCGGCGGCATGGCGGCGGGCCAGTCCGGGGCGGTGACGAAGCGCGGCGTGGTGTTTGTGAGCGCCAAACCCCGCATGTGCTGCGGCGCATCGAGCGCCGCCCGCAGGGCGAGCAGCCCCCCCAGGGACCAGCCGAGCCAGACCGCGTCCGGGGGTGCCACGGCGGACACGAGCTGCGCGGCTTCCGAAAGATCGGCAGGCAAAGCTACGGCGCGGCTGCGTCCGTGGCCCGGGAGATCCACGCGGGTGACGCGGCAACGCTCTGCGAGCTTAGGGCAGAGCGTGTCCCAGACGCCGCCGTGCAGCCCCCAGCCGTGGAGCAGGAATAACGCCGGCCCCCGGCCCTCGGTCTCCACATGCAGAGCCGCCGTCACCGGCTTCTCCCGAGGGCATCCAGCAGGCGATCCACCTGGGCCTCCGTATGGGCGGCGGTGAGCGTGATACGCAGACGCGCGGTACCGGCTGGGACCGTGGGCGGACGGATGGCCGCCGCCAGAATCCCCTGCTGTTTCAGGCTTTCCGAAAGCGTGAGCGCGTCCGCCGCTTCGCCCACCATGAGCGGCTGTATGGCGGTCAGGGAATCCATAAGCTTCAGGTCCAGCTGCTTCGCACCGGCGCGGAAACGCGCGATGAGCGTGCGCAAATGCTCCCGGCGCCAGGCTTCGGTCTCCAGGAGCTTCAAGGCCGCGCGCGCGGCTTCCGCCAGGGCCGCGGGAGCGGCAGTCGTATATATATAAGTGCGCGCCGACTGGATCAGGGTCTCCACCAAGGCTTCGCTCCCCGCCACGAACGCGCCGAAGGCGCCGCAGGCCTTGCCCAGGGTGGCCATGTAGATGGGCACCTCGGCCGCGCCGAGGCCGTGGTGTTCCAGGCTGCCGCGTCCGCCTGCACCCAGGACACCGAAGCCGTGGGCATCGTCCACCATCAGGAAGGCGCCCGCCTCGTCCGCCGCGCGGGCCAATACCGGCAAGGGCGCGATGTCGCCGTCCATGCTGAACACGCCGTCGGTCATGACGAGGGTGTTGCCGGAGATTTCCCCGAATTCCTGCTTGAGGGCCGCCACGTCGCCGTGGGCATAGCGCGCGAACTTCGCCCCCGAGAGCAGGCCTGCGTCCAGGAGCGAGGCATGGTTGAGCCGGTCCTCGAGCACCTTGTCGCCGCGGCCCGCCAGCGCGCCCGCCACCCCCAAATTCGCCATGTAACCGCTGGAAAAGAGCAGCGCCCGAGGGCGGCCGCAGAACGCCGCGAGCTCCTCTTCCAGGGCATGGTGGGCGTGGTTGTGGCCGGTGACGAGATGGGCGGCGCCGCTGCCCAGGCCGTACTTGTCCAGGGCGCGCTTGGCCGCCTCTCTCAAGGCCGGGTGCACGGCGAGCCCGAGGTAATCGTTACTGGAGAAATTCAGCAGCCGCCGGCCGTCGACCTCGATCTCCGGGCCCTGGGGCCCGGCGAGGATGCGCCGCAGGCGGTAGAGGGATTTCTGCTTGAGCGCGGCGAGTTCGGGCCTGAGCAGCGCGTCAAGTCGCTGCGCGGCGTCCATGATCCCCGGCCGTGATGTCGAAATGCGCCGTGCCCGGCGGCTCCTTGAGGCTCTCGGGTTTGATCCCGAGACGGGCGAACAGCGCCCGGTCCTTCTCCATGTCAGGATTGCCGGTGGTCAGGAGCTTCTCGCCGTAGAAAATGGAATTGGCCCCGGCGAAGAAGGCCAGCGCCTGCATCTCGTCGTGCATCTCGCTGCGGCCCGCGGAAAGCCGCACGTGGGCCTTGGGCATCAGGATGCGCGCCACGGCGATGACGCGCACGAAATCGAAGGGGTCGATGACCTCGGTGCCGTCGAGCGGCGTGCCCTCCACCTGCACGAGCTGGTTGATGGGCACGCTCTCCGGATGCTCCGGGAGCGTCGCCAGGGTGTGCAACATCTTCACACGGTCTTCGCGCTTCTCGCCCATGCCGACGATGCCGCCGCAGCAGACGTGCATGCCGGCTTCGCGCACGTTCTTGAGGGTGTCGAGACGGTCCTCGAAGGTCCGCGTGGAGATGATCTCCCGGTAGTACTCCTCCGAGGTGTCGATGTTGTGGTTGTAGTAATCGAGGCCCGCCTCGGCGAGCCGCTGCGCCTGCGCCGGCGTGAGCATGCCGAGCGTGCAGCAGGTCTCCATGCCGAGTTCGCGCACGCCGCGGACCATCTCGACGATACGGTCCAGGTCCTTGTCCCTGGGCGCGCGGTAGGCGGCACCCATGCAGAAGCGCGTGGCGCCGGCGTCGCGCGCGATCTTCGCCTTCGCCACCACGTCGTCCACGTCCATGAGCTTCTCGGCCTTGAGTCCGGTGTGATAGCGCGCGCTCTGGGGGCAGTAGGCGCAGTCTTCCGGGCAGGCGCCGGTCTTGATGGAGAGCAGGGTCGAGACTTGCACCGCGTTGGGATCGAAGTGGCGGCGGTGCACCCCCTGGGCGCGGAACAGGAGGTCGTTGAAGGGCAGTGCGAACAGCGCCTTCACTTCCTGGTGTGACCAGTCGTGTCGGACGTCCTCAAGCTCTGGCATGACAACGGACATGGGAACCCTCGGACTTGCGCGGCGGAACGGGCCGCCAGTGTAGTGCCTGGCCGTTTACTTGAAAATAATCTAAAAGTTTACAATTGTCCGTTTTATGCTCATTCCAACTAATGAATTAAGCGTATGAATATCAAGGTATTACAAGTGATGCGACCCTATGACCCCCTATTTCACGGGCGGCGGGTCAAAGCGTTAAGCCCGTCACCTACCCGGAAGCCCGGAGCGGTACAGTGAGCCGGAGTGACCCAGCCATGCCTCGTTCCATGCCGCGCCCCGTCCGCGCCCTCCACCTCACCGCCGCCGTGCTGGCCCTGGCGGGCTGCGGCGGGAGCAGCAGTACCCCCGGCACGCCCGACAATCCGCCGCCGCCGGTGCCGGGCAAGTACAGCGTGCTCACCTACCACAACGACAACGCCCGTGACGGCCTCAACGCCAACGAGACGGTGCTCACCCCCGCGAACGTGAACGCGTCGGGCTTCGGCAAGATCGGTTTCTACTCCGTCGACGGCAAGGTGGACGCGCAGCCCCTGTTCCTTCCCTCCCAGGAAATCCTGGGCGAAGAACACAACGTCCTCTACGTGGCCACCGAGCACGACAGCCTCTACGCCCTCGACGCCGATACCGGCACGGTGCTGTGGCACGACTCCCTGCTCGGTAGCGGCGAGACGCCGAGCGACGACCGTGGCTGCGACCAGGTGACGCCGGAGATCGGCATCACCGCGACGCCGGTCATCGACCCCAAGGCGGGCAGCGAGGGCGTGATCTACGCGGTCGCCATGTCCAAGGACGGTGCCGGCCATTACTTTCAGCGCTTGCACGCCATCGATGTGCTCACGGGCGATGAACTCGCCGGCAGCCCCGTGGCCATCTCCGCCCAATACCCCGGCAACGGTGACGGCAGTTCCGGCACCTTCGTGAAGTTCGTTCCGGCCCAGTACAAGGAGCGCGCCGGTCTCTTGTTGGACCACGGCTTCCTGTACCTCGCCTGGGCCTCCCATTGCGACTTCCGGCCCTACACCGGTTGGGTGATGGCCTACGACCAGAACACCCTCGCGCAGGTGAGCGTGCTCGACATCACGCCCAACGGCGAAGGCGCATCCATCTGGCAGTCCGGGGCGGGCATGGCGGCGGACAGCGACGGCAATATCTATTTCCTGGCGGCCAACGGCAGCTTCGACACCGCCCTCGATTCCAAGGGGTTCCCCTCCCAGGGGGATTACGGCAACGCCTTCATGAAGCTCTCCGCCGTGAACGGCCAGCTCGCGGTGGCCGACTACTTCACCATGGCCGGCACCGTGGCCGAATCCGCGGCGGACGAGGATCTGGGCTCGGGCGGCGCGTTAGTCTTACCCGATCAAGCGGATGCCAGCGGCGCGGTCAAGCGTCTCGTCGTCGGTGCGGGCAAGGATCAGACCCTCTACGTCCCTGACCGGGACAACATGGGCAAGTGGCATCCCTCCACGGACAAGATCTGGCAGGAAATCCCCGGGGGCCTCGCGGGCGCTGAATTCGGCATGCCTGCCTATTTCAACGGCGTGGTGTACTACGGCGCCGTAGACGACGTGCTGCGCGCGTTTCACCTGGGTAGCGCTAAGCTCTCGGGAAGCCCGGTATCCGCCTCGACCCACAGCTTTGCCTATCCTGGAGCGACGCCGAGCATCTCAGCCGACGGCAGCATGAACGGCATCGTCTGGGTCGCCGAGAACGGCAGTGTGGCGGGGCTCTATGCCTACGATGCCTCGGACCTCTCCCGCGAACTCTATGACAGCAACCAGTCCGGCAGCCGCGACCACTTCGGCGCCGGCAACAAGTTCATCACCCCGACGGTGGTGAACGGCAAGGTCTACGTGGGCACCCAGACGGGTATCGCCGTCTTCGGCCTACTGCACTGACTCGCCCGACTTCAGTAGCTCGCTGATGTCCGCCACCCAGATGTTATAGTTGCCGTCGTTCCAGGCCATGCCCCTCAGGCTCGCGGCGGCACTGGCCGCATCCTTGGGATAACTCACCGGCGCCTCATAGGCGCTGGTGAAATACAGGCTATGGCCGTCCGGCCCCAGGCGCGCTTCGATGATGCCGCCCAGGCGGTTGATGGCATCCGGCAGGTGCAACGGTTCGCCCCACTTCCCGTTCTTGCGGAACACGATGAACAGGTCCATCTGCTGCGGCGGCGTGGGCGGGCGGGTGGAGGAAAACACCATGAAGGAACCGTCCGCCGACACCGTCTCATCCACGTCGCTCCAGCGGTCGTCGGTAAAAGGCATGGGCTGGGGTGCCTGGTAGCTCCCGTCCCTGTATGCCGCATAGAACAGGTGGGCGCGCTTGCTGTCGCCGTAGACGTCGGTGAAATAGAGATCGCCGTCCGCAGTGACGGAGGGACCGAAAGTCGAACCGTTTCGGTTCACCACGGCGGAAAGATGCTTGGGTTCGCTCCACCCGGTCGGTGTCTTGTCCACCCGCCACAGGTTTCCGCCCCGGCCTACGTGCACCGTCCCACCCCAGAAACCGTCCGGCTGCTTGCCCGTGTCGGGCACCGGGCGGCTGGAAGCGAAGATGAGGTAGGAACCGTCCGGCGCCATGGCAGCCTCCAAGTCGCGCCACTGGCCGGAGAACGGCGCGATTTGCGGCGCCGACCAGTTCTCCCCTTGGCGCTGGGACATGAGGATCACGTTGTCCGAGCTGTTGCTACGGGTGAAGTACACGGTCTTGCCGTCGGGCGTGAATACCGGCGAGGCTTCGTTGGCAGGACCGGAAATGATGCCAGGCGCGAACACAGCGGGGTCGGCGGCGTGTGCCGCAGCGGTGGCGAATAACAATCCCGAGACGATAAGAAACCGGAAGGTCTTCATTTCTGCTTCGCTCCGTGGGCATGGATCCAGGGGGTCAGGGAGATGGACCAGATGTTGTTCTCCCCGTTGTCCCAACTGAGAAGGCGCGCGAAGTCGGCTGCTTGGGCATCGGGCGTACGGGGAAAGGCGACCGGCACGGTGCGGTCGCTGGTGTAGTACAAGGTGCGGCCGTCCGGCCCCAGGTGCGGGCCCCAGGGGTTGTTGTTGGCGTTGACCGCGTCGCCCAGGTCAACGGCCTTGCCCCAGTGGTCGCCCTCGCGGAACGCGATGAAAAACCGGTCCGGGTCCTTCTTCACCGGATCGTCCGAATCGAAGACGACGAAGGATTCGTCCGGCGCGATGGCCGGGTCCTTCTCGTGGGCCGCCGGATCGCCGACCGCCTGCTCGACGCCCCGCTCGTAGCTGCCGTTACGGTACTGGGAGCGGAAGATGTGCAGGATGCCGGCGGCGTTGGGGCGGATGTAATACAGGCTGCCGTCCGCGGCGATGCTCGGGGCGTAGGTGCGCGGACTCCCATTCACGGTGTCCGGCAGCCGCACGGGCTCGCCCCAGCCGTCTCCCTTGCGCTCCACCCGCCACAGATTGCCGGCGCCCGCCACCGGCGTGCCACCCGGGGTCGCGGGCCGGTTGGAGGCATACACCAGAAAATGCCCATCGGGCGAGATGGCTGGGTCGTGGTCCAGCCACTGGCCCGAAAACGGCGCGATCTCCGGCTTGGACCAGACGCCGTTCACACGGTGCGAAATCACGATGAAGGCATTCTTGCCATTGCCGAGGTCGTAGACCGCGGTGTCCCCGTCCGGTGTGAAGCTCAGGCAATCCTCGCTGGCGGTTCCGGAAAGGGTCCCGGGCGCGAAGAGCTGCGGAGTGGCGGTGGGCGCGTCTGCGATCGCCGGGTTTGCGACACCGCACGCGATCGCGAACAGGGAAACGAATTGGGTCTGGCGATACATTCTTTCACCGGTTCGTGCGGAGGTATCCAGCAAGACAGCGCGTGCTGGCGTAAGTTCAACCCGCCCACCGAAACGAGTTCGCCGGGCTCGCATCCGCTACGGGGGTTCGGGGTAGGATGTGGGAATGTTGCGGTTTCTTTATCCGCCTCATTGCATGCTTTGCGGCGGCAAAGGCGCGCGCGGATTCGATCTCTGTGCCGACTGCTTCCGGGAACTCCCCTGGAATCGCCATCCCTGCCCCCGCTGCGCGGCGCCGCTGCCGCCCGATGCCGACACGCCGCTCTGCGGCAACTGCATCAAGTCGCCGCCGAGTTGGGACGAGGCCAAGAGTCCCCTGACCTATGCCTATCCCCTGGACAAGCTCGTCCAGCGCTTCAAGTTCGACGGCGACCTCGCCACGGGATGGCAGCTCGGCGAACTGCTCGCTGATTATCTTGCGGCGGCGGGCGGCGGGAAACCGGATTTAATCCTCTCCGTACCCTTGCATGCCGCGCGCCTGAAGGAGCGCGGTTTCAACCAGGCAGTGGAACTGGCGCGGCCGCTGCATGAGCGCTTGAAGATTCCGGTGCGCTTGGATGTCTGTGAGCGGGTGCGCGCGACGGAAATCCAGTCCAAGCTGGACGCGGTGGAGCGTAAGAAGAACCTCAAGGACGCGTTCGCGGTGCGGAAATCCGTGGACGGCAAACACGTGGTGGTGCTGGACGACGTGGTGACCACCGGTACGACGATGGAAGTGTTGACCCGGGAACTGAAGGATCGCGGCGCAGTACGTGTGGATGTCTGGAGCGTGGCGCGAGCGGCCTCAGCTGCCTAGGAATGCCGCCAAGGTCTTTTGCGCCCGTTCCAGGTCCTTCTCCTGCACCAACAAGTAATCCGTGTCATAGGTGGCTACGGTGAAGACGCTGATCTTCGCTTCCGCCAGCGGCGCGGCTAGCGTGGCGATAACGCCGGTGAGGGAGAAGTCCAGCGGGCCCTGCACCTTGAAGGCGCGCCAGTCGCGCTGGATCTTCGCGCCCTGCGGTGCGAGCGCTTCCGGACAGACGATGGAAAGCTCATCCGCGGTGCGGGTAAAACTCAGGAACTCGTAAGCAGCTTTCAAAAAGGCCGCGGGAATTTCCGCGCCCGCTTCCAGCCGGCATACGGCGAATCTGCCGGACAAAAGCTTCAAACGCAGTTGCACGATGCGGATCAGCCTTGGTTGAAGATGTAGTCCAGGAGAATACCGGCGAACACCGCCGCACCGAACCAGTTGTTGTTGAGGAAGGCCTGGAAACACCGCGCCGGCTCGCGACGGCGGATCAGCCACTGCTGGTAGACGGCGAAGACCGCGGCGGCGGCAAGGCCCGTGTAATAGGCCTCACCCAAATGAAGCCGCGTGCCCAGAATCGCCAGGCTCACCAGCAGGAGCACCTGGAGGATGCCGATGATGGTGCGATCCTGCCGGCCGAACAGGATGGCCGTGGACTTCACGCCGATCTTGAGGTCGTCTTCCCGGTCCACCATGGCGTACTGGGTGTCGTAGACCGTGGCCCAGAGGATGTTGGCGATGAAGATGAGCCAGGCTTCCTGGGGCACCGATTCGGTGGCGGCGGCGTAGGCGATGGGGATGCCCCAGCCGAAGGCCAACCCCAAGTAAGGCTGCGGCAGGTAGGTGTAGCGCTTCATGAATGGATAGCTCATGGCGAGCGCGAGGCCCACGCAGGCGAGCTCCAGGGAAAGGGTATTGAGGGTGAACACGAGCCCGAGCCCCACCAGGCCGAGTATCACGAAGAGCATCAGGGCCTCCGCCACACTCACCTCGCCGGTGGCGAGAGGCCGCTCGCGAGTGCGGGCCACGTGGGGATCGAAGTTGCGGTCCGCGAAGTCGTTGATGACGCAGCCGGCGGCGCGCATCACGAACACGCCGGCCACGAACACCACGAACAATTTCGGCGTCGGACGGCCGTGGGTGGCGAGCCACAGGGCCCAGAGGGTCGGCCAGAGCAGGAGGAAGGTGCCGATGGGCTTGTTGAGGCGCATGAGCCGCCCGTAGGCCGAGAGCGCGCTGAAAAACATCGGCGACCACTGGCGTATCGGGGCGCTGTAGCGGATCTTGTTCCAGAGCGGCTTCAGTCTTGGGTCCATAAACCTCCAAGGTCACTTCGCTACGCTGTCCTGCTCCGCTCGTAGGTCCAGGGCGCACATTCTTGTGCGCCCGCTCGCCCTATCGGGCAAGCCCCGGCAAGAAGCATTCGTAAATCAGGATCCCCGCGCCGTTCACCGTGAGCAGGGACCGCCGCGCCCACAAGGGCTGGGTGTATTCATAGGCGAGCCCCGCCACGGCTTCCCGGTAGAGGGGGTCCTCGGGGCCGATCTGCCCCGCGATAATGGGGCCGCGGCGGGTGTCCCGCTCGGCGAACACCTTCTCCCCGAGCGGCGTCATACCCAGGTCCTTGAGCCACTTTTCCCCCGCGCCCGAGGTCACGGAGCGGGCGTAGACCCAGGGTTCCCGGCCGCAGAGATACACCTGCCGCTGATATCCCGCGCCATCCGGCGTGACGCCCAGCAGGGACGCCTCGCCGGGATCGAGCGCCACGGGGCCGTGCTTCAACAACTGCACGTGGAAACCGCGGCCGGCCTTGGCGCGCAGGCGTTCGGTCAGGGAGCCGATTTCGGAGATGAAGGGCCAGAGCACGGCGGGCCGTGCGCCCGCGGACCAGCTCTCGACCGGTTCCCAGATTCCCAATGCGGAACTTTGCAGCGCGCTGTTCAAATCCTGGCTCCCCGCTTGGCGGCACCATTGTAACGGCTAGGCGTGTCCGTATTGTTCGGTCTCTCCAAGCCAGCGGCGCACGATGGCGTTCACCCTTTCCGGGTATTTCTCCAGCAGCAGCGCCGCGGCCTGCTGCACCTTGGGAATGAGCTGCGCGTCCCGGAGCAGGTCGGCGATGCGCAGGTTCACTTCGCCCGCCTGGCGCTGCCCCAGGAGTTCTCCGGGGCCGCGCAACTCCAGGTCCTTGCGGGCGATCTCGAAGCCGTCGTTGGTGGAACGCATCACGTCCAGCCGCGTCCGGGCGTTGGCGGAAAGCGGCGCGTGGTAGAGCAGCACGCAGTTCGATTCCGCGGGGCCGCGCCCGACCCGCCCGCGGAGCTGGTGCAGTTGTGCAAGCCCCAAGCGCTCGGCGTTCTCGATGATCATCAGGCTGGCATTGGGCACGTCCACGCCCACTTCCACCACCGTGGTGGCCACGAGGAGATGCAGCAAGCCCCTCGTGAAGCGGGACATCACTGCCTCCTTCTCCTTTGGCTTGAGCCGCCCATGCAGCAGGCCCACGTTCAGGTCGGGGAGCGCCGCCTGGAGCGCCTCCGCCGTATCCTCCGCCGCCTGGGCCTGCAGGAGTTCCGATTCCTCGATGAGAGGGCACACCCAATACACCTGGCGGCCCTCCTCGCAGACCTTCTGCACCCGCGCCACCACCTCGGCGCGCTTGCTCTCGGCCAGGGCCACCGTCTTCACCGGGGTGCGCGAGGGCGGCAACTCGTCGATGGCGGAGACGTCCAGGTCCGCGTAGGCGGTCATGGCGAGGGTCCGCGGGATGGGCGTCGCGGTCATGATGAGCTGGTGCGGGTGCAGGCCGTCCCGGGCGCCCTTCTCCCGCAGCGCGAGGCGCTGGTGCACGCCGAAGCGGTGCTGTTCGTCGATGATGACGAGGGCGAGTTCTTTGAAATGCACGTCCTCCTGGAAGAGCGCATGGGTGCCGATGGCGAGCGGCGCCGAGCCTTCCTTGAGCTTCGCCAGCGCCGCCTCCCGTTCCGCGGGCTTCGTGCGCGCGCTCAACCACACAGGTTCGAGACCGAGCGGCATGAGCCAGTTGCTGAAGTTGCGGAAGTGCTGTTCCGCCAGGAGCTCGGTGGGGGCCATGAGCGCCGCCTGCCGGCCGGCTTCCACCGCCGTGAGCGCCGTGAGCGCGGCCACCACGGTCTTGCCGCAACCCACGTCTCCTTGCACCAGCCGCATCATGGGATGGGGGCGTTTCAGGTCCGCGAGGATTTCTCCCGCCACCCGCTCCTGGGCGCGGGTGAGTTTGAACGGCAGCCCCGCGAGGAACCGGGCCCGCAGCCGGCCTTCGGGGTGGAGCGGCACGGCCCGGCTCTCGTCTTCCGCCAACCGCAAACGCCGCAGACTCAGGTGATGGGCCAGGAGCTCCTCGAAGGCGAGCCGCTGCTGGAAGGGATGGCTGCCGTCCATGAGGAGGTCGATGGGGGCGTCGGTGGGCGGACGATGCACGTACCTGAGCGCCTCCGGGAGCGGCGGCATGTCCGGCCCCAGCAGTTCCGCCGGCAGGAGTTCCGGCAGGAGCGTGGCATTGTTCAAAAGCCAGAGGAGCGCCTGATCCGTGAGCGAGCGGAACTTCATCTGCTGCAGGCCCTCGGTGGCGGGATAGATGGGCGTGAGCGCGGGCTCTTTGGGAAGCAAGTCGTCCTTGCCGAGGATCTTGTATTCCGGGTGCACCATCTCGAGGGTGAGTTTCCCGGAACGCGCTTCGCCGTAGGCCCGCAGCCGCGCGCCGCGGGCCAGCATGGCCATCTGCTGGGCATTGAAGTGGAAGAAGCGCAGGGTGAGCGCGCCGCTGCCGTCGGCGATGCGCGAAAGCAGCATGCGCCGGCCGCGGAACACCATCTCCGTGAGCTCCACCGTGCCCTCCACGGTGGCGTGTATTCCGGGGCGCAGCGCGCCGATGGGCGTGACCCGGCTGCGGTCCTCGTAGCGCAGCGGCAGGTGAAAAAGCAGATCCTCGACGGTGCGGATGCCGAGTCTCGCGAGGCGCTCCGCCACCTGCGGCCCCACGCCCCGCAGGCGCAGCACCGGGGCGGAGACGATCTCGGGGACGGGCTTCAAGCGCGGCGTCACCCCACCGCCATCACGGCGTCGATCTCCACCCTGGCGCCGCGCGGCAGCGCGGCCACGCCGATGGTGACGCGCGCGGGGTACGGCTCCTTGAAGTACTCCGCCATGACCTCGTTCACCTTGGGGAAATGCCCCAGGTCCGTGAGGTAGATGGTCACGCGCACCACGTCCTTGAGGCCGTCGCCGGCGGTCTCGGCCACGGCTTTGAGGTTGTCGAACACGCGCCGCACTTCCAGGTTGAAGTCTCCGCTCACGAGCTCGCCGGTCCTGGGATCGAGAGGGATCTGGCCGGAAAGATACACGGTGCTCCCCACGCGCACCGCCTGGGAATAGGGGCCGATGGCCTTGGGGGCTCTGTCGGTGAACACGCTGGTGCGGGCCATGAGCGGACTCTCCTGTGGGATGGAAGCGCCGGCGAAGGCGCCTAGATATTAGCGCACCGCTACACGGCCCGCGCCGCGGGCGGACGCGACGCAAATGGCTAAGAAATGATTCAGATATTCCCCAGACACGGCTGGCGCCGGCGGTGCTAAACCAAACTCAGGGACGACCGGAATACCCACTCGCCGCGGTCCCGCCGGAAGGAGCGGTCCGCGGTAACCTGACAGAGGAGAATCGGATATGAAGATCGGAACGGACACACAAATCGGCCTGCTGGGCGGGGCATTGTTGGCGCTGGTGCTGGCGGCTCCGGCCTGGGCGGACGACTCCGCCATGGCGGATGGCAAAGACGACGTGGCGAAGCTCTATCTCGGCCAGCTCGAAATCACCGGGCAGCAGCACATCATCGACACCCTGCTCGCCATCAAGGTCGCATTGAAGGAGCCACTCTCGGACGCACCTGATAAGGCCAATACGGTGGTATGCCGCATCGACAAGGCGATGGACGAGGCCAAGGAGTATCTGGATTGTGCCACCAACACCGATTACTCCGGGCAGCGCGCTAGCACCGCGGTCCACATGCTCACTCACAAGCTCGGTACCGTAGAGGCCTATGACGGCGAAGCGACACAGATGGATTTCGACTCCCTGGTGCAGCGCCAACCCAATCATAGGCTGCATGTACCGGTGAACGGCGGTGCGCTCCTGGCCCTGCTGGACAATCTGCCGGACGACGCCAAGGTCGTATCCGATTCGCAATAAGCGGTACTCATACAGACAGGTTGGAAGCCCGGGCTTCCAACCTGTACTACGTTTGGACAGACGATACGGAGATTTATGCCTTGCTGCGCGAGACGCGCATCACCTGGGGCAGGGAGCGCAACCTCCGCAGGGCTCGCGCCAGGTGCGAGCGGTCGCGCACCCCGAGTACGAAGGTCAACACCGCCGTCAGATCGTCGCGCTGCTGCTGGTTGACGTGCTCGATGTTGGAGCCCATATCGGCGATGGCGGCGGCCATGGTGGCGAGCACGCCGCGCTGGTTGGCGACCTCGGCGCGCACCTCCACCGGGAAATCGCGCTTGATCTTCTTCTCCCACTGCACCTCGATGAGCTTCTCCGGCTGATCGCGGTACTCGGCGAGGTTGCCGCACTGGTCACGGTGGATGACGATGCCGCGACCAGCGGTGAGCACGCCCACGATGGCGTCGCCCGGGATGGGGTGACAGCAGCGCGCGAAGGTGACCACCAGACCCTCGGTGCCGCGGATGACGAGCGGCGTGTGGGCCTTGGCCGGCACCGGCTCCGCGTCGCGCTCCGGCATGAGGCGGCGCGCCACAAGCGGCGCGAGGTGGTGCCCCAGGCCGATGGACTCGAAGAGTTCGTCGCGGTCGGCGAGCTTGAACTCCTGCACCACCGCATCCAACTGCGCGTCCGGGATGCGCCCGAGCTTGAGCGACAGGGCCGCCAGCGCGCGCTCCAGCATGCGTTTGCCGAGTTCCACCGCATCCTCTCGACGCAGGTTCTTGAGGTAGTGGCGGATGTTGGCGCGGGCCTTGGCGGTGACCACGAAGTTTAGCCAAGCGGGATTGGGGCGGCCGTTGGGTGCGGTGATGATCTCCACCGTCTGGCCGTTTTCGAGCTGGGTGCGCAAGGGCACCAGGCGCCGGTCGATCTTGGCGGCGACGCAGGCGTTGCCCACGTCGGTGTGGACCGCATAGGCGAAATCCACCGGTGTCGAGCCGCGCAGCAGGCGGCGGATATCGCCCTGGGGCGTAAACACGTAGACCTCGTCCGGGAACAGGTCCACCTTGACGTTTTCCAGGAACTCGACCGCCCCACCGGCGCCCTGCTGCATCTCCATCACACCCGTCAGCCACTCGCGGGCGCGCACCTCGGGCGCCGTGGCCCCGCCCTCGCCGGTCTTGTACTGCCAGTGGGCCGCGATGCCGGATTGGGACACCTTGTGCATGTCCTCGGTACGGATCTGCGCCTCCAGGGGCACACCGCCGGGGCCGATGAGCACGGTGTGCAGCGACTGGTAGCCGTTGGCCTTGGGAATGGCGATGTAGTCCTTGAACTTACCTGGTACCGGTTTGTAGAGGTTGTGCACTACGCCGAGCACGCGGTAGCAATCGTCGGTCTTGGGCACCACGATGCGGAAGGCGTGCACGTCCAGCACCTCGGTGAGCGGCAGGCGCTTGGCGCGCATCTTGCGGTAGACGCTGTAGAGGTGCTTCTCGCGGCCCATCACCGTAGCCTTGATGCCCTCGCGCTCCAGCGCCTGAACGAGGCTCGCGGTGATCTTCGCCACCATTTCCTTCTGGTGGGTGCGGGAGCGCTTCAGGTGCTTCGCCAGCACCTTGTAGCGGGTCGGGTAGAGGGCCTGGAACCCCAGGTCCTCGAGTTCCATGCGCATGGCGCTCATGCCGAGGCGATGGGCGATGGGCGCGTAGATCTCGAGGGTTTCCTGGGCGATGCGCCGACGCTTCGGCGGCGGCATCGCGTCCAGGGTGCGCATGTTGTGGAGCCGGTCCGCGAGCTTCACGATGATGACGCGGATGTCCTCTGCCATGGCGAGGACCATCTTGCGGAAATTTTCCGCCTGGGCCTCGGCGCGGCTCTTGAACTTGATCTGGGTGAGCTTGGAGACACCGTCGACGAGCTGCGCCACTTCGGGGCCGAAGCGGTTGCCGATCTCCTCCTTGAGGGTCGGCGTGTCCTCGATGACGTCGTGCAGCAGCGCCGCCTCGAGGGTGCGGTGGTCCATGCGCATGTCCGCGAGGATCGCGGCCACCGCCACGGGGTGGGTGATGTAGGCTTCGCCGGACAGCCGCCGCTGGCCCTCGTGGGCGCGGGCACCGAAGAGATAGGCCTGGTGGACGTCTTCGACCTGGGGCGGGGGGAGATACTGGCGCAGCTTCGCCAGCAAGTCGTCTATGCCAGTCGCCCGCTTCCCCCGGACACGCTCGAATATGGAAGCGGCGACTTGGCTCATGGCTTGGGAGGACTTAGAGCGGGTCCTCCGCGTCCATCATCACCACCGGCTGCTGCTCGACCGGCTCCTCCTCGGGGATGACCTCGACCTGGTCGAGGATGGCGGGACCGATGTTGCCGGCCGCAATCTCGCGCAGCGCCACTACGGTGGGCTTGTCGTTCTCCCAGGGGATGGTGGGCTCCACGCCGCGCGCCAGCTGGCGCGAGCGCTTGGTGGCCACCAGCACCAGCTGGAACAGGTTCTCGACGTTGCCCAGACAATCTTCCACCGTCACGCGCGCCATCTGAAACTCCGATAAGGCCAAAAAGGCTGGAAAAACACGGCCTTATAGTTTACCGGAGCGCTCGGATTATTGAAACCCCGAAGCTGGATAACCCCGAAACATTGGGATTTCTACGGCGAAGGGGTCCGCGGCATGCCGCGGACGGGCGGGCACGAGCCCGCCCTGGACTTTGCAGCGGAGCGGGAAGCGTAGCTGCAAAGTGACGCATCTGAATTACTCACCTAAGTGCTTGATTAAGCGAGGAGTGCTTTGACGATGGGCTTCAAGGCCGGACGGTCTGCGCTCAAGGCGCCGCCCCGGCCCGCCACGATGGCGGCGAGCTCGGTAACGGCGGCCTCGAACTGGTCGTTCACCACCACGTAGTCGAACTCGCTCCAGTGGGACATGTCCGAGACCGCATCCTTCAGGCGCCTAGCGATGACCGTCGCGTCGTCGGTGCCCCGGGCCTTGAGGCGCCGCTCCAGTTCGGCCCGGCTGGGCGGCAGGATGAAGATGGAGACCGCCTCGGGGATGAGCTTGCGAACCTGCTGCGCCCCCTGCCAGTCGATCTCCAGGAGCACGTCCCGCCCGGCGGCCATCTCCGCCTCGACGGTCTTTCGGGAGGTGCCGTAATAGTTATCGAACACCTGGGCATGCTCCAGGAAGTCCCCCGCCGCCACCATGCGCTTGAACTCGGTCTTGTTCACGAAGTAGTAGTCGCGGCCGTGGACCTCGTTGGGACGCTGCTTGCGGGTGGTGTAGGAGATGGAAAACTTGAGGTTGGGGTGGTCCTGGAGCAGGGCCTTGACCAGGCTCGTCTTGCCGGCGCCGGAGGGGGCGGTCATCAGGAACAGCCGGCCGCGCTTTATGGCTGGGTTAGACATAGCGCCAAATCGTTCCAAAAGCGTCACGAGCGCAGGCAGGACAAGGCGCGGGACGGCGAGCAAGCGGAGTGGACACGAAGTCCATGAGCATTGCGAGCCGGACCGCAACGCCGTCATGCCAAGCGCAGTAGCTTTTGGAATGATTTTTACTCAATGTTCTGGACCTGTTCCCTCATTTGCTCGATCAGCACCTTGAGATCCACCACCTGCTGGGTGATGGTCGCGTCCTGGGATTTGGAGCCCAGGGTATTGGCCTCACGGTTGAACTCCTGCATCAGGAAATCGAGCCGCCTTCCGACGGCCTCGCCGCTCTTGAGAGTGGTTTCGAATTCCTTCAGATGGCTGCCGAGCCGGTCCAGCTCCTCGGAGACGTCGAGCCGCTGCGCCAGGAGCACCACTTCCTGTTCCAGGCGCTGGGGATCGACGCTGACCTTGAGTTCCTCCACCCGCGCCCGGAGCTTGTCACGCAGCGCGGCTGTCATGGCCGCCTGGTGCTTGCGCAGCTCCACCATCACGATGGTGATGCTCGCCGCGCGCTGGCGCAGGGCGGCGGCGGTACGCTCGCCTTCGCGGCCGCGGGCGGCGAGCAGGTCCTTCAGTGTGTCGTCCAGGAGCTTCAGAGCCGCCTGCCCCACCGCCGCCACGTCCAGCGGCGGCTCGACGACGACGCCCGGCCAGCGCAGTACCTCGACCGGATTCACCGGCCCCGACGTGCCGACGACATTCGCCACCTGGGCGAGCGCATGGCCCACGGCGCGGGCACGGGCCTCGTCCACCTTGAGCGCCGCCGGGCCACCGGTGGCGGGCTCGAAACGCAATTGTGCGTCCAGCTTGCCGCGCTTCACCTGGGCGGCGATGCGTTCGCGGCAGTCGCCCTCCAGGGCGCGCAGTTCCTCCGGCAGGCGCAGGCTCATATCGAGGTAGCGGTGATTGACGCTGCGCACCTCCCACACGAGGACACCGAAATCGCCGCGCGCCTCGCGCCGCGCAAAACCGGTCATGCTGCGAGCCATGCTTGCCCCAACCGGCCTTGGGTGCGGCCGGGTGCTGAATGGTAAGCTAAACGCGGCGCTGCCCAAAGCACGGCCTGAGGGGGCCGCACGCCAGCGGGGGATCAAGCTTGAACGTGGAAACCGCCCAGGTAAGCCGTCAGGGCAACCGCAGCGACAACCAGGACCGGGCATCCATCGTGGTGACCGACACGCGCATCCTGCTGACGGTCGCCGACGGCATGGGCGGGCACATCGGCGGCGACGTGGCGGCCGAGACCGCCATCGACGCGTTGGTCCGCTGCTTCAAACGCCAGAAGGCCGGCATACGCGATGCCGGCGATTTCCTGCGCGAGAGCATCGTCGAGGCCCACGAGGCGGTGGTGATGCTGGGCGCCGCGCTGACGCCGGATCTCCGGCCGCGAACCACCATCACCGTCTGCCTCATCGCCGACAACGCCGCCACCTGGGCGCACGTGGGCGACAGCCGCATCTACCTCATGCGCGACCAGAAGGTCTTCATCCGCACCCGTGACCACAGCGCGGTGGAACTCTTGGTGCAGCAGGGCCTCCTGAAGGACGCGGACGTGCACACCCATCCCATGCGCAACTTCGTGGAGCAGTGTCTGGGCGGCGAGCCGGAATTGCCGATGATCACCATCGCTGACCCGCGCGTGCTCATGCCGGGCGACGTAATCCTGCTCTGTTCCGACGGTTTCTGGGCCCCGCAAAACGAACCGCATCTGGCGCAGGAGCTCAACTCCCATATGGAACTGCAGACCACACTGGACGTGCTGGCTCTGGAAGCCGAGGAAAAAGCATCGCCGAGCAGTGATAACGTGACCGCAGTGGCCTTACGCTGGATTGATTAGGGTCACGGCGTTCGCCGTATCCGGCTCACCACTGCGCTGGACAGAATGAACACCTGCGTTTCAGCTCCGTCTTCACGCTTATAATCCCTCCCCTCCAACCGCGGAGCCCGCCATGCGCAACGGCCGCGCTGCCGATGAACTGCGTCCCGTCAGCCTCACGCGCCGTTACACCCGGCACGCGGAAGGCTCGGTGCTGGTGTGCTTCGGCGACACGAAGGTGCTGTGCACCGCCAGTACCGAAGAGCGCGTCCCGGGGTTCCTGAAGGGATCCGGCAAGGGCTGGGTCACGGCGGAATACGGCATGCTGCCCCGCTCCACCCACACGCGCAGCGAACGCGAGGCCGCGCGCGGAAAGCAGGGCGGCCGCACGCTCGAAATCCAGCGGCTCATCGGCCGGGCGCTGCGCTCGGTCATGGACCTGGAAGCGCTCGGCGAGCGCACCGTCACCCTCGACTGCGACGTGCTGCAGGCGGACGGCGGTACCCGCACCGCCGCCATCACCGGCGGCTACGTGGCCCTGGTGGACGCGGTCGCGGCGTTGCGCAAACAGGGCCTGCTCGCACGCGATCCGCTGCACGGCGCCGTGGCGGCGGTGTCCGTGGGCATCGTGGACGGTGTACCGGTCTTGGACCTCGACTACAGCGAGGATTCCGGCGCCGAGACCGACATGAACGTGGTGATGAATGACGCCGGCGCCTTCGTGGAAGTGCAGGGCACCGCCGAGGGCCATGCCTTCCACCGCAAGGAACTGGACGCCATGCTCAAGCTCGCCGAGCAGGGCGTACGTGCTTTGATCCAGAAGCAGCGCGAGGCGCTGGCCCAGTGACGCGGAAAATGATCCTGGCAACGAATAATGCAGGCAAAGCCCGCGAGTTGAACGCCATGCTCGCGGGTCTCGGCGTGGAGATCATCGCCCAGGGCACACTCGGCATCCCGGCCGTGGAAGAGACCGGCAGGAGCTTCGCCGAGAACGCGGTGTTGAAGGCCCGGCACGCGGCGCAGGCGAGCGGTCTGCCCGCCGTCGCCGACGATTCGGGCCTCGAAGTGGACGCGCTCGGCGGCGCGCCCGGTATCTACTCCGCCCGGTATGCGGGCCCTAAGGCCAGCGACCGGGACAACCTGGAAAAACTGCTCGGGGAACTGAAGGGCCTGCCCGAGGCAAGGCGCGGTGCCCGCTTCCGCTGCGCCATCGCCTACCTCGCGGCGCCCGGGGCGGAGCCGAAGGTATTCGAAGCGGCCTGGGAAGGCCGCATCCTGGAATCCGCGCGGGGCCACAACGGCTTCGGCTATGACCCGGTGTTCTTCGTGCCCGAGAAGGGCTGCGCCTCGGCGGAACTGTCTCCAGAGGTAAAGAACAAACTCAGTCACCGGGGCCAGGCCTTCGCGCGCCTCGCCGACTATCTCCGGGGGACGCATTGATGCAGCCCTTGTCCCTCTACGTGCACCTGCCCTGGTGCGTGAGAAAGTGCCCGTATTGCGACTTCAATTCCCACGGACTTAAGGGCGCGCTCCCGGAGAACGCCTACGTGAACGCGCTGCTCAAGGACCTGGACCAGGACCTGCCGCGGGCCCGGGGCCGGGAGATAGCGAGCGTGTTCTTCGGCGGCGGCACGCCGAGCCTGTTCGGCGCCGCGAGCATCGGGCGTTTCCTCGAGGGCGTGCAGCAGCGCTTGCCGCTCGCTCCCGGCGCCGAGGTCACCCTGGAGGCGAACCCCGGAACCGTGGAAACCGGCCGCTTCGCCGGCTACCGCCAGGCCGGCGTCACGCGCCTGTCCATCGGCGTACAGAGTTTCGAGGCCTCGAAACTGGAAGTGTTGGGGCGCATCCACTCCGCCGACGAAGCGCGGCGCGCAACGGCCGAAGCCGGGGCCGCCGGTTTCGACAATTTCAACCTGGACCTCATGTACGCACTGCCGCGGCAGAGCCTGGACGACGCGATCCGGGACGTGGAGCAGGCGGCGTCCTTGCAACCCAGCCATCTTTCCCACTACCAGCTCACGCTCGAGCCCAACACCCTGTTCCATGCCCATCCGCCGGCGCTGCCGGACGACGACGCGGCCTGGGAGATGCAGTTGCAGTGCCAAGAGCGGCTGGCGGAACACGGCTATATGCAGTACGAAGTGTCGGCCTACGCGAAACCGGGCTTCGAGTGCCGCCACAACCTAAACTACTGGAGCTTCGGCGACTACTTAGGGGTAGGCGCCGGCGCCCACGGCAAGCTCACCGACCCGGACGGCCGCGTGACGCGGCTCTGGAAAGTGAAACATCCGGAGGCCTACCTCGCTTCCGCCGGCACGCCCCGGAGCCTCGGGGGCGTCGACCCGGTGGAGGGCGAGGATCTCGCCTTCGAATTCATGCTGAATCGCCTGCGTCTCACGGCGGACTTCGGCGCCGAGGAGTTCGAACGGGCCACGGGCCTTCCGGCCACCTCCATCCTCGGGCCCATCGAGCGGGCCCTCGGCCTTGGTCTCCTGGAAACCGCGCCGGCAGGCTGGCGCACCACCCCGCGGGGCCGCGCCTGCCTCAATGACCTGCAGTCATTGTTCCTGCCCGGCGACGGTGCAAGCCGCAAAGTTAGCGCCTAGACTTGGAGTCAGGCAGCCCCACCCGGCATGAGGCCCATGACCGATTACCAGCCTATCGCCTGCGGCCTTTACAGCCAGTACGAATCGGCGGTCATGCACCGCACCCCCCTCACCCTCTGTTGGCGCGGCGCCGACGGCATGAGCCACCTGGAGACCCTGGTCCCGGAAGACCTGGTGACCCGCAACGGCGAGGAGTTCCTGGTGGTCCGGAACGGCGCCGGCGAGCAGTTCCGGGTGCGTTTGGACCGCATCACGGGCATGCATAGCCGTGAAGCTGCGGTGATTGCCTGATATGCGATTCGTTTTCGTAACAAGCAGTTATACACACTTGTTTGACGCGGGCTTTAGCCGTGGAACCTATTTGTATGTTCCGCGACATGCCGTTCCAGAAAAATCTCAACCTATTGTTTTTATTTACTTTTTTTAATTGGTGAGGTTTTGCTCCCAGGGCAAAGTTCCGGCTAAATCTCGAAAGGAAACCGCCGGGACGCAATCCATCCACAGATTTATCCACAGTTCATGTGGACAAGGCCGGATAAGGCATCCGCGGCAAGCACTTAACTGCACCAGCTGAGATCCGCACTGAGTTGGCGCGGCTAAACCTTTGGACTTGCAAGCGCCCCTTCCCGTCTCCATATCCCGCCTTGCCCCTCGTGAGCGCCCGCGCTATCATGCGCGCCCTTTTGAGGGGCTCCCCACCCGGAACCCCCTTGTTTTCCAGAGGTCCCAATGAAAGCCGGCATCCATCCCGATTACAAAGACATCACCGTGACGTGCAGCTGCGGCAACACCTTCGTGACGCGCTCCACCCTCGGCCGGGACCTGCACATCGAAGTCTGCTCCAGCTGCCATCCGTTCTTCACCGGCAAGCAGAAGATCGTCGACACCGCCGGCCGGGTGGACAAGTTCCGGAAGAAGTACGCCCGCGGCGGCAAGACCGCCTAAAGGCCGCCGGGTTAAACCCGTCTTGAAGACGCCGCGCCCCTTGGGGCGCGGCGTTTTTATTCCCGCCTTCCCCGCCAAAACATGCCATCCGCCCGTCACCGGGGCGGGCATATAATGGCGGCCCGGGAAACGGCCCCCTGACGGCCGCCCCACCTGGTTTAAGGGTTCCACAGCCGATTCCGATGATCGCCCGCCTCGCCCGGCGGGCCTTAGAAGCGCCGCGTCCTTGCAGGAGAACCTGGTCATGAGCAAGACCTACAAGCTCGACAGCCCGGCCGGCAAGGCCACCGAGATGCCGCTCAAGGAGGGCAGCATCGGCCCCGGGTGCCTCGACATCGCCGCGCTCTACAAGGACCAGGGGGTCTTCACCTTCGACCCCGGCTTCATGTCCACCGCGAGCTGCGAGAGCAAGATCACCTACATCGACGGCGACCAGGGCGTGTTGCTCTACCGCGGCTACCCGATCGAGCAGCTGGCGGAAAAGAGCACCTACCTCGAGATCTGTTACCTCATCCTCTACGGCGAGCTGCCCACCAAAACGCAGTTCGATGCCTTCAAGCATTCCATCCAGCACCACTCGCTGGTGAACGAAGCGGTGCTGAAGTTCTTCGGCGGCTTCCATTACGACGCCCACCCCATGGCTATGATGACCGCCGTGGTGGGTTCGCTGTCGGCCTTCTATCCGACTTCCACCAACATTCACAACGCCAAGCACCGCGACGTGTTCGCCCACCGCATCCTCGCCAAGATGCCGACGCTGGCGGCGGCGGTGTATAAGCACAGCATCGGCCAGCCCTTCGTCTATCCGCGGAACGACCTGGATTACTGTTCCAACTTCCTCAACATGCTGTTTTCTGTCCCGGCCGAGCCTTATCACGTGGACCCGGTGGCGGCGGAGGCCCTGGACCTGCTGTTCATCCTGCACGCCGACCACGAACAGAACGCCAGCACTTCCACGGTGCGCCTGGCGGGCAGCTCCGGCACCAACCCGTACGCGGCCATCGCCGCCGGCATCGCCACCCTCTGGGGACCGGCCCACGGCGGCGCCAACGAGGCGGTGCTGGACATGCTCAAGGAAATCGGCAACGTCAAGAACATCGACGCCGCCATCGCCAAGGCCAAGGACAAGAATTCCAGCTTCCGGCTCATGGGCTTTGGGCACCGCGTCTACAAGAACTACGACCCGCGCGCCAAGATCATCCGCGCCACCTGCCACAAGGTGCTGCAGAAGCTCGGCCGCGGCGACGACCCGCTGCTGGAACTCGCCATGCGCCTGGAGGAGATCGCGCTCAAGGACAGCTACTTCATCGAGAAGAAACTCTACCCCAACGTGGACTTCTATTCCGGCATCATCTACAAGGCGCTCAACATCCCGGTGAACATGTTCACCGTGATGTTCGCCATCGCCCGCACCGTGGGTTGGGTGGCCCACTGGCAGGAGATGATCGCCGACCCGCATATGAAGATCGGCCGCCCGCGCCAGCTTTATACGGGCCCGGCGAAGCGCGACTTCGTGGAGCTCGCGAAGCGCAAGTAAGGACTGATGTTTGGAAAGAGCGGCCTAAAAGGCCGCTCTTTCGTTTGGGGAGCTAAATGAAAATCCATAAAGAATTCGCACGGCTCTTCGGCTGGGAACTGATGCACCTCCGGAAGGACCAGCCGACCCTGGGCGCCCACCTCAAGCGGCTCCTGGCGTTGCTCGAGATCGACTGCCTGCTGGACGTGGGCGCCAACGACGGTCAGTACGCCGCCATGCTGCGCAAGATCGGCTATCGCGGCCGCATCGTCTCCTTCGAGCCCGTGGCCAAGACCTACGCCGCGCTGGCCGAGCACGCCGCCAAGGACCCCGACTGGCAGGTGTTCCACTGCGCCCTCGCCGCCAAGGCCGGCCGCCAGAAGATCCGCGTCACCCGCTCCACGGTGTTCGCCTCCTTCCTGGGCCCGAGCGACTACTCCAAGAAAAAATACCCGAATGACATGCCGGTGGAGCGCATGGAGGAAGTGCGTCTGCGCACCCTGGACGAAGTGCTGCCGAAAGCAACCGAAGGCCTCAAGGCGCCGAAGCTCTTTCTCAAGATGGACACCCAGGGCTACGACCTGCAGGTATTCGCCGGCGCGAAGAAGTCCCTGCCGAAGATCCTCGCCCTGCAGACGGAAATCTCCATCCAGGCCATCTACAAGGGAATGCCCGATTACCTGAAGTCTCTGGGGATCTACACCAAAGCGGGCTTCGTGATCTCCGGCCTCTACCCCGTGAGCCGGGACCGGGACACGCTCGCCTTGATCGAATTGGATTGTGTAATGCGGCGGATAGAGAAACCGGTTCGCTCAGTCCGTAACCGCAAGAAGTAATTCCAGGTCCCTCAAAGACCCCCTTCGCATGGGCTTCCCATCCACGGGGCTGCTCGGCGCCTCCCGTATCCCGTCCACGTCGAAGACGGTCACCTCGATGGGCACGTCCCCGGCGACGAACTTGTACACCGGATATTCTCGCTGCACACCCGCTCCCGACTTTAGCTTCCGCGCCGAGTGCTCGTAGGGAATCCCCTTCTCCATCAGGAACACTGCCAGGTCCTCGGGCATGTCCGTGAACACGTGCAGATAGACGATGGCGTGCTCAGAGGCCGTGCCCGAGAGCACCGGACCCACGAGCCGAGCGTTGTAAGGCTCGAAGAGCTTGAGCGCCTCCCGGGCGGTCTGGCGCAGGTGGCGCAACTGGTTCGGTTGGGTGTCGGAACGGAACAGGCGCTGGTGCTCGGCGAGCGCCTCCTCCACTTCCACGTTGGTGGGCATGTGCAGGCTGCGGGGATCGAAACCGAGACGTTCCGCCGCCTTGCGCTTGGCGAACAGAAAATCTCGCACGCCCTCCTCGGACATGATGCGGGCCGCTTCCTGCGTCAGTAGTCGCCGCGAGTCATCCATGCGCGGCGGTACGCGTCGGGTCATGGGCAAGCGCGTAGTGGCTACGCCCAAAAGATAGCACAGCAGAATGACTAATCAATGAACGTGGCAGACACAGTATTAACGAATCGGCCGATGGGGTTGGCTGGCCGGGTTTGAAGCCCGGCGACGGCGAGTCCGAGCTTGCATCGGACTCGCCGCAATCGCGCAAACCAGGACGGTTTGCGCGTAGCTATCAAAATATGTCGTTGTCGCCCGTCTTTTTCTTATCCGCTTCCTTCTGCGGGAGCTTGCCGGTCTCGAAGAACTCGAAGATGGAATCCGGGTTGTCGGCACTCACCAGGAGCCCCGTGTTCGGGTCGATGCGCGCCTCTTCGATACCGAAGGGCCGGGGGAAGATGTCCTTCGGGATGGGCACCCCTTTCAGGGCGGGTCCCATGAAGTCCATCCACAGGGGCAGGGCCGCCAGCGCACCCTGCTCGCCGTTACCCAACGTCTGGGTGGGCTGGTCGTTGCCGACCCACACCACGGTCACGAGGTGGCTGGTGAAGCCGTCGAACCAGGCGTCGGTGAAGTCGTTGGTGGTGCCGGTCTTGCCGGCGATGTCGGGACGGTTCAGGGACAAGGCCAAGGTGCCGGTGCCGGTCTTGATAACTTCCTGCAGCATGTTGGTCATGAGCCAGGCGTTCTGCTCGGTGAGGGTGCGCGGCGCCGATTCCGGCAACCCCACAGCGGGGTCGCCCTTGGCGGGCAGGTTGCAGTCGCCGCAGGCGATCTCGGGATCCGCCTGGAACAGCACCTGTCCCGTGCCGTCCGTGACCTTCTGGATGTAATAGGGCGTCACCAGGTACCCCGTGTTGGCGAACACCGCGTAACCCCGGGCCATCTCCAGGGGCTCCAAGCTGGCGCTGCCCAAGGCCATGGTGAGGTCGTGCGGGAGTTCATCCGGGGTGAGCCCGAAATTGGCGGCGTACTTGGTGGCCGCATCCACCCCGATCTGCTGCAGCACGCGGATGGAGACGAGATTCAGGGAGTGGGCGAGCGCGCTCCTGAGGCGCGTCGGTCCGCTGAAGTCCCCTTCGTAGTTCCCCGGCCGCCATACATTGCCGTTTGCCGCGTCGTTCACCACCACGGGCGCGTTCGGCACCACCGTGGCGGGCGTGAAGCCATTCTCCAGCGCCGCCGAGTAGATGAAAGGCTTAAAGGAGGAGCCGGGCTGGCGGTGCGCCTGCATCACACGGTTGAACTTGCTGGCGTCGTAGTCGAAACCGCCCACCAGCGCCACCACGGCCCCGTCCACGGGGTCGAGGGAGACGAGCGCGGCCTGGGCCTGGGGCGCCTGGGAAAGGCTCCAGTGACCGTCGTCGGAACGGCGCAGATACACCACGTCGCCCTTGGCGAGGATGTCGGCGGTGCTCTTGGGGGCGGGACCGATGGCGTTGACGGTCTGGAAGCGGCGCGCCCACTTCATCCCTTCCCAGGGCACGGTCACCAGGCCGGCACCGTCGGCGTAGAACTGCGCGCTCTGGGGATCGACTTTGACCGCGACGGCGGGATAGAGCCCTCCCACGTGCACGCGGTTCTCCACCAGACCCGCCAAGTCGTCTTCATCGGGATTGTCCGGTACCTGCACATGGGCGATGGCGCCGCGCCAGCCGTGCCGCTGGTCGTAGTCGAACAGACCCTGGCGCACCGCCTTCGCCGCCAGGGGCTGCAGGCGGCTGTCGATGGTGGTCACGACCGAATAGCCATCGGTGTAGGCAGCATCGCCATATTTGCCCACCATGTAGTTGCGCACCATCTCGGCGAGATAGGGCGCGTCCACTTCCGCGGATGGCTCGTGGTAGGCGGCCGTATCCGGCTCGGCCATGGCCTGCTGGTATTGCGCCTGGGTGATGTAACCATTGGCGAGCATGCGGCCCAGCACGTAGCCGCGGCGCGCCAGCGCCCGCTCCGGATCCACCAGCGGGTTCGCCGTGGACGGCGCCTGGGGCAGGCCGGCGATCATGGCGGTCTGGGCGAGCGTCAGGTGCGCCACGTCGGTGCCGTAGTAGGCCTGGGCGGCGGCGCCGACGCCGTAGGAACGCTCGCCGAGATAGATCTTGTTCAGATACAGCGCCAGGATGTCCTGCTTCGTGAGCTCGTGCTCGATGCGGAACGCCAGGAAGCCCTCGCGCAGCTTGCGCGTGAAGGTCTTCTGGGAGGTTAGGAAGAAGTTGCGGGCGAGCTGCATGGTGATGGTGCCGCCGCCCTGGTTCTTCTCGCCGGTGAGCGTGAAGTGGATGCCGGCGCGCAGCAGGCCCTGGAGGTCCACGCCGGGGTGCTGCCAGAAGTTCTCGTCCTCCGCCGCCACGAACGCGTCCACCATGGGCTTGGGGATCTGGTCGAATTCCAGGGGGATGCGGCGCGCCTCGCCGAAGACCGCCATGAGGCGGTCGTCGCGGGTGTAGATCCGGAGGGGCACCTGCAGGCGAATGTCCTTCAACACCTCCACCGAGGGGAGGCCGGGGGCGAGGATGACATAAGCCCCCAGGAGGCCCACCAACCCCAACCCGCAGAGTCCGAGGAAGGCGCCAATCACAACATATAGGGCTTTGGGCAAAAACGGCATGGTCAGAAGGGCCCTTTGGCTGTGGAAAACCCCTGGAAAACTCCCGTTTCCGGCAGGGGCAAAATGGCAAAATATTTATTTGATTTAATCATTTGTTGATATATATTGAAGCTGTGACTTAAGACTTTAGGGTGGGTCCCTTAGGGGCCGATTTTTGGGCGTCCGAAGCTCTTAAAGAGGTTGGAAGACGTGCTGTTCAAGCCATCGTCGCCCCCGCTCGTGGGCATCGACATCAGTACTTCGTCGGTGAAACTCATCGAGCTCGCCAAGGCCGGTAGTTCGTACCGGGTGGAGAGTTTTGCCGCAGAACCGATGCCGTCCAATGCTATCACCGACAAGATGATCATGGACGTGGACGCCGCTGGCGACGCCGTGCGCAAAGCGGTCAAGCACGCGAGCCCCAAGACCAAGTACGCGGCCGTGGCCATGAGCGGCCAGGTCATGACCAAGACCATCCAGATGCCCGCCAAGCTCTCCGATAAGGACCTGGGCGAGCAGATCGAACTCCAGGCCGACCAGTACATCTCCCAGCCCATCGAGGAAGTGGCCTTCGACTACGAGATCGTGGGTCCCTCGCAGAACGACCCCGACCTCGTGGACGTGCTGCTGGTGGCCGCCCGCCGCGAGAGCGTGGACAAGCTCGTGAACGTGCTGGACCTGGCCGGCCTCACCGCCAAGCTCGTGGACGTGGAGGCCTTCGCCCTCGAGAACGCCTGCAAGCTGCTCACCTACCAGATGGTGGACGAGGGCCTGGACCGCACCATCGCGCTCGTGGACTTCGGCGCCGCCACCACCAATTTCAGCGTGCTTCACGACCGCAAGATCATCTACACCTACAACAGCGACTTCGGCGGCAAGCAGCTGACCGACGAGATCATGCGCCACTATGGCCTCACCTACGAGGAGGCCGGCAAGGCGAAGAAGGAAGGCGGCCTGCCCGGGAACTACAAGGTCGAGATCCTCGACCCGTTCACCGACGACATGGCCCAGACCGTGAACCGTTCGCTGCAGTTCTTCCTGTCCTCCACCAGCGAATACACGCACCTCGACCAGATCCTCGTCTGCGGCGGCTGCGCGGGCATCCCCGGCGCGGCCGAGCGCATCAGTGAGAAGATGGGTGTGCCCGCGGTGGTAGGCAATCCTTTCGGCCAGATGAAGGTGAGCTCGCGGGCCAAGACCCAGATGACCACCGCCGAATCATCCGCGCTGCTCGTGGCCTGCGGCCTCGCCCTGCGGAGCTTCGACTGATATGCCGCGCATAAACCTACTCCCCTGGCGCGAAGAGCGGCGCAAAGCCCGGCAGGTCCAATTCAACATCCTGATGGGTGTGGTGGCGGTCGCGGGGCTGTTCACCGTGGGTCTCATGTACCTCGGTATGGACGAGGCTATCGCCACCCAAGACGCGCGCAATAAGTTTCTTTCCGACCAGATTGCGGACGAAGACAAACAGATCGCCAAGATCAAGGACCTGCAGGACACCAAGGCGAGCCTGTTGGCGCGCATGCAGGTGGTCCAGCAACTGCAGCAAAGCCGACCCACCGTCGTGCACCTCTTCGACCAGCTGGTGAAGACCCTCCCGCCAGGCGTATACCTGAATTCGGTGGTGGAAAATGGCGACGGGCTCACTATCCAGGGTACGGCCGAATCCAGCGCGCGGGTCTCCACCTATCTCCGCAACCTCGACGCTTCCGAGTGGATCGGTGACCCGAACCTGCAGGTAGTGCAAAAAGACACGGCCAAGGCCGGTGCCCAGTCGTTCACGCTCACCGCCAAGGTGATGGACAAGGCAGCCGCGGCGGCGTCCGCGGCCACGCCGGCGGCGGCCAAGCCCGTGAAGACGGGGGGTGCGTGATGGCCGCCATCAACCTCGACGCCCTCAAGAACTTCGATATCAACCAGCTACGTTCGCTGGACCCCAAGAACATGGGCAGCTGGCCGCTGCCCATCCGCATCGTGGTGCTGGTCATCGTCTACGCCATCGTGGTGGGCGGCGGCTATTACTTTGAGATCGCACAACAACGCGAGGACTACAACAACCTGAAGGGCAAGGAAGACACTCTCAAGCAGGAATTCGAGTCCAAAGCGCTGCAGGCCGCGAACCTGGACGTCTACCAGAAACAGTTGGACGATATGCAGGCGACCTTCGGCACCATGCTGAAGCAATTGCCCGGCAAGACCGAGATCCCCAGCGTCCTCCAAGACATCTCCCAGACCGCCCAGGTGGACGGCCTGAAACAGGACCTGTTCCGGCCCGGCAACGAAGCGCCGAAGGACTTCTACGCCGAGAAACCCATCGACCTCGTGCTCGAGGGTGGTTACCACGACTTCGGCAAGTTCGTGAGCGACGTGGCGGCCCTGCCGCGCATCGTCACACTCCACAACATCTCCATCCGCCCCAGCGCGGGCAGCGGCGGCAGCGACAACCTGACCATGACGCTTACCGCCAAGACTTACCGTTACCTCGAGGAGTCCGAGCAGGCCAGCAGCAAGCCCAAGGCCAAGAAGCCGGCAGCGGGCTCGGGAGGCGGTGGATAATGAAGACTCCAGCCACCACTCACCGCATTGCCCTCCTTGGCGCTGCCCTGGCCGCGCTCGTGCTGGCGGGCTGCTCGGACCGCTTGAGCGACCTGACGCAATACGCCAAAGAAGTGAGGGCCCGCAAGGGCGGCCACATCGAGCCACCCCCGCAACTCAAGCCTTTCCCGACCTATACCTACGCCGACGAGGGCCTGCCCTCACCATTCGTGGCGCAGCTCCAGAGCAACTACGCGAACGCCAATATGCCCAAGGGCGTCGGGGTCAACGGCTTGCGTCCGGACACGACGCGCAACCGAGAATACCTGGAGCAGTTCCCGCTGGACGGCCTGAAGATGGTGGGCACGCTCACCATCGGCAAGACGCTTTACGGCTTGGTCAAGGACAGCAACAACGTCGTGACCAAGGTGGTCGTGGGCAATTACATGGGGCAGAACTACGGAAAGATCGTCAGCATCAGCGACGACGACATCAAGCTGCGTGAAATCGTCCCGGACGGCCAAGGTGGCTGGGCGGAACGCATCACCGATGTCGCGCTGAGCGAATAACCGCGAGCTGGAGACGGCCATGAACACATACACCCTTTATCCCAACCGGCGCGTCACGGCTTTTGGCCGGGGACTGCTCTCTACATTCCTGATGACGGCCGCGCTCTTCGCCTCCGGCCCGGCCGTCTCGGACGACCAGGGTCACAACCAGCTGCTCTCCATCAGCTCCCAGAAGCTCGCCGGCGACCGCGTGCAAATCACCGTGCAACTCTCCGGTCCGGCTCCGGCACCGCTGGCCTTCACCGTCAACCAACCGGCGCGCATCGCGCTCGACCTCGAGGATACGCGCCTCTCCCTCAAGGACCGCAAAACCACCGTCGAGGCCGGCGCCGTGAATAGCGTGGTCGCCGCCGAGGCCGGCGGCCGTTCTCGGGTCGTCATCAACCTGACGAATCTCGTGCCCTACACCACCAAGGTGGACGGCAACACTCTCTACGTGCTGGTGGGCGCCAACGCCAACGACACCGGCGTCACTTCCGCCAACGTCACCAACTTCGGCCCACAGGTGACCGGCAATCCGGCCGCTGCGCCGGCCGCGGCTCCCGCAGTAGCCGCTGCGCCGGTCCCGGTTCCCGTGCCGGTCCCGGCCGCCAAACCCGCGGCTGCCGCCCCGGCCCAGACCGCAGCGGCGGCTCCTGCGCCGCAACCGGCGGCGCCTGCTCCGGTCCCCACGCCCGTGCAGGCCGGTCCGAATGAGATTGCCAACGTGGACTTCCGCCGCGGCAGCGACGGCTCTGGCGACGTGGTGGTGACGCTGCCGAACCCGGCCGTCATCGGCAACGTGCACACCGTGAACGGCAACGTGGCGGTGGACTTCGCTGGCGTAAAGCTGCCTGAAGCTCTGGTGCGGCGCATGGACGTGACGGACTTCTCGACACCCGTTCAGTACGTGGACGCCCAGAACACCCCGGCTGGCGCCCAGCTCCTCATCCACTCTACCGGTCAGTACGAGAAACTCGCCTACCAGAGCGACAACACCTTCTCGGTGGAGTTCAAGCCGCCCAGCACTGCCACCGCGGCCCTGTCGAAGAAGGAATTCAGCGGCGAGAAGGTCAGCCTTAACTTCCAGACCATCGACGTGCGCTCGGTACTCTACGTGCTGGCGGATTCCATCGGCAAGAACCTGGTGGTCTCCGACAGCGTCAACGGCAGCATGACCCTGCGCCTGCAGGACGTGCCCTGGGACCAGGCGCTGGACATCATCATGAAGACCAAGGGCCTGGCATCCCGCCAGGTGGGCAACGTGCTGATGGTCGGTACCGCCAGCGAGATCTCCAACCAGGAAACGGCGGAAGCTGCCGCCCAACAGAGCCTGGCACAGGTGGAGGCGCTGGAATCGGCCTTCATCCAGGTCAACTACGCCAAGGCCGCCGACCTGATGGCCCTCATCAAGGGCACCGGCGACAACACCATGATCTCCAAGCGCGGCAACATTTCCGTGGACACCCGCACCAACACCCTGCTCGTGCAGGACGTGCCCGAAAACATCAATTCCATCCGCGACCTCGTGGCCAAGCTGGACATTGCGGTCAAGCAGGTGCTCATCGAGTCGCGCGTCGTCATCGCCAACAACGACTTCAACCGCGACCTGGGCGTGCGCTTCGGCTACAACGGCTGGCGCCAGACCAGTGGCAGCCTGATGAGCGTTTCCGGCGACCTGAACGGCACCAACGCCATCAACAACCCGAGCGGCGGTGTCATCACCTTCCCGTCCGGCAACGACGCGCTGCAGGTGAACCTGCCGGCCGCGCCGGTGGCCGGGCAGATTGCCTTCTCGGTGCTGCGCGGCAACTCGCTCATCGACCTCGAGCTCTCCGCCATGCAGTCCGAGGGTCAGGGCGAGGTGGTGTCGAGCCCACGCGTGGTCACCGCCGACCAGCAGCAGGCCCACATCGAGCAGGGCGTGCAGATTCCCTACCAGCAGGCCTCCTCCAGCGGCGCCACCACCACCGCCTTCAAGAACGCGGTGCTGAGCCTAGACGTGACCCCGCAGATCACCCCGGACCAGCGCATCAACATGAACCTCGAGGTGCATGACGACGCGGTGGGCCAGAACGTGCAGAGCGCCACCGGCGGCAGCGTGCCCACCATCGACACCCGCGACGTGAAGACCACGGTACTCGTCAACAACGGCGACACCATCGTGCTGGGCGGCATCTACGAGACCACCCAGACGGTGACCACCAGCAAGGTGCCCCTGTTCGGCGACCTGCCGCTGCTCGGCTGGCTGTTCCGCAACACCAATACGACCAACAACAAGGACGAGCTGCTGATATTCGTGACACCCAAGATCCTGGACCAGACGGCGGCTTCCGCCATCGGCCAGTGATGCGATGCCGGGGCTAGCGAGGATTACCACATGAGAACGAACGCCATGAAGACGATTTGGAAGGGATTGGGAATGCTCGGCCTTACCGCCGGGCTGGCCGCTTGCGGCAGCGGGCTGAACAGCACCAGCACCACGAGTACCGGTGGTGGTGGTGGCAGCGGGAACGTCTCCGTCGCCTTGGGTTTCGGTTCCGGCTCCAGCTTCTCCAAGGGCGTGCTGGGGGTCTCCTCCGGCAACCTCTCGGCCGGCGGCTCCACCAGCGTCACGGTGAACATACAGAACAGCAACGGCACGCCCTTCACAAGCGCCATTACCATCACCTTCATCTCGCCCTGTTTCCAGAATGGCCTGGCGCAGTTCAGCGTCACCGGCAATCCGACACCCACCAACGTCATCACCACCAGCACCGGGCAGGCCATCATCACCTACTCCGCCCAGGGTTGCTCGGGCTCGG
>JBLNDO010000038.1:0-5064 GCA_050261675.1 Bacillota bacterium | reverse complement strand
GCGCCGCGCGTGGTCAGTAACACCAGGGCGACGATGGCTGCGGCCAGTAACAACAGCAGCCAGGGAGTCTTCTCTTTTTGCATGGTGGTGCTCATGGTGTTCGATTCCAGATGGTGCCGGGCGCCGGGTTGGTGAATGCAATGGTCAAATAGGGATTCCATAACGCTCATTTTTGGCCCGTCTCCGCGACTGTATGCCGGGGATACTCCCTGTGCATGGCAACGCTGATCAGTGTGAGTCCCAGCACGAGGAGAGTCGCCAGCAGCGGCATGAGCCACCAAGGCATGTCCTTGCCGCCTCCGGGACGATTCACGGATTCACGCCATCCAACGCCAGGTTGAGTTCCAACACATTCACCCGCGGCTCACCCAGGAAGCCCAGCTGTCGGTCGGCCGTGTGCTGCTGCACCAGTGCGCGCACCTCGGCCTCGCTCATGTGGCGCGCCTTGGCGACACGCGCCACCTGGTATTCCGCCGCCGCCGGGCTGATGTCGGGATCGAGGCCGCTGCCCGAAGCCGTCACCAGGTCCACCGGGAAAGGTCCCTTCTGGTCCGGGTCCGCTGCCTTCAAAGCGGCGATGCGCGCCTTCATCTGGTCGAACAGCGCCGGATTGGTGGGGCCCAGGTTGGATCCCGTAGAGCCGTCGCCGTTATAGGGATAGGGCGAAGTGGCAGAGATGCGGCCCCAGAAATACTTCGGATCGCTGAATTCCTGGCCGATGATGGCGGAGCCCATCGTGTGCCCACCCACCTTGATCAAGCTGCCGTTGGCTTCGGTCGGAAACGCCGCCTGGGCCGCGCCGGTCACCGCCAGCGGGTATAGGAATCCCAGGATCACCGTGAACACGATGAACAGGAGAATCGCGGGACGCAGTTCTTTCAACATGTCTACTCTCCTCACGCCAGGTACATCACGACCAGCAACAGGTCGATGAGCTTGATGCCGATGAAAGGCACGATGATTCCGCCCACCCCGTAGATCCACAGATTCTTGCGCAGGATGGCCGCCGCGCCGATGGGCTCGTAGCGCACGCCCTTCAGGGCGAGCGGGATCAGCGCCACGATGATGAGCGCGTTGAAGATCACCGCCGACAGGATGGCGCTGTTCGGGCTGTGCAGGTGCATCACATTGAGCGCGTTCAACGAGGGATAGGTGCTGGCGAAGGCCGCCGGGATGATGGCGAAGTACTTGGCCACGTCGTTGGCGATGCTGAAGGTGGTCAGCGCGCCGCGGGTCATGAGCAATTGCTTGCCGGTCTCCACGATCTCGATGAGCTTGGTGGGGTTGGAATCCAGGTCCACCATGTTTCCGGCTTCCTTGGCCGCCTGGGTGCCCGTGTTCATGGCCACCGCCACGTCCGCCTGGGCCAGCGCCGGCGCGTCATTCGTGCCGTCTCCGGTCATGGCCACGAGCCTGCCCTGGGACTGGTGCTCGCGGATGAGCTTGAGCTTGGCCTCGGGCGTCGCTTCCGCCAGGAAGTCGTCCACGCCCGCCTCCGCGGCGATGGTCGCGGCCGTCAGCCGGTTGTCGCCGGTGATCATGACGGTCTTGATGCCCATGCGGCGAAGCTGCGCGAAGCGCTCCTTGATGCCGCCCTTCACGATGTCCTTGAGTTCGATGACGCCCAGCACCTTGGTGTCGTCCGACACCACCAACGGCGTCGAGCCGCGCCGCGCCACGTCGTCCACTTTGGTCGACACGTCCGCCGGGAAACGGCCGCCCAGGGCTTCCACGTGCTTCTTGATGGCATCGGCGGCGCCCTTGCGGACCTGGCGCTTGCCCATGTCCACGCCGCTCATGCGGGTCTTGGCGCTGAAATGAACGAAGGAAGCGCCGAGCGAGTGGATGTCCCGTTCCCGCAGGTTGAACTTCTGCTTGGCCAGCACCACGATGCTGCGGCCCTCGGGAGTTTCGTCCGCCAGCGAGGCGAGTTGCGCCGCGTCCGCCAGCGCGTTCTCGGTCACGCCGTTGGCGGGGAGGAACTCCGAGGCCTGGCGGTTGCCGAGGGTGATGGTGCCGGTCTTGTCCAGGAGCAGCACGTCCACGTCCCCGGCCGCTTCCACCGCGCGCCCGGAGGTGGCGATCACGTTGGCCTTGAGCATCCGGCCCATGCCGGCGATGCCGATGGCAGAGAGCAGCGCGCCGATGGTGGTGGGGATGAGGCACACCAGCAGCGCCACCAGCACCGTGACGGTCACCGGCTCGCCCGCCTTTGCCACCATCACGCTGTAAAGGGAGAAAGGCAGCAGCGTGGCCGTGGCCAGCAGGAACACGATGGTCATTGCCACCAGCAGGATGGTGAGCGCGATCTCGTTGGGCGTTCGCTGACGCTTGGCGGTCTCCACCATCTTGATCATGCGGTCCAGGAAGGCCTCGCCGGGGTTGGCGGTGACCCTGACCACGATCCAATCGGACAGCACCCGCGTGCCGCCGGTGACGGAGCTGAAGTCGCCGCCGGACTCGCGGATCACCGGGGCGCTTTCGCCGGTTATTGCGCTCTCGTCCACCGAGGCCACGCCTTCGATGACTTCGCCGTCGCAGGGGATGAAGTCGCCGGCCTCCACCAGCACCACATCGCCCTTGCGCAGGCTCGAGGCGGGCGCGGGTTCGTGCTTGGCGCCATATGTGGGGTCGCGCAGCTTCTTGGCCGTTATGTCGCGCTTGGCGCTGCGCAGCGCCGCGGCCTGGGCGCGGTTGCGGCTTTCGCTCAGACCCTCCGCGAAATTCGCGAACAGCACCGTGAACCAGAGCCACAGGGTCACAGCCAAAATGAATCCCGCCGGGGCCTCGCCCTTGCTGAACACCGCTTGCAGCCACAACGCCGTGGTCAGCAGGCTGACCACGTACACCACGAACATCACCGGGTTGCGCACTTGCTCCCGGGGCGTCAGCTTGCGGAAGGACGCGACCACGGCCTCCAGCATCAGCCGGCGGTCGAACATGAAGCCTGTCAGGGTTTGGGTGGTCATTTTCAGCTCCGGATCAATGCAGTCCGATCATGGTGAAGTGCTCGGCGATGGGGCCGAGGGCCAGGGCGGGCACGTAGGTGAGCGCGCTCACCAGCAGCACCGTTCCCACCAGCAGGGCCACGAACAGGCCGGTATGGGTCGGCAGCGTGCCCAGGCCGGGGGCGATGCGCTTCTTACGGGCCAGTGCGCCGGCGGCGGCGAGGATCGCCACGATCGGCCAGAAGCGGCCCACCTGCATCACGATGCCCAGGGTGTAGTTGTAGAACCGCGTGTTCGCGCTGATGCCCGCGAAGGCGCTGCCGTTGTTGTTGGCCGCCGACGAATAGGCATATAGGATCTCGCTGAAGCCGTGGGCGCCGGGGTTGAGCGGCCCGGCCTGGCCCGCCGGCAGCAGCACCGCCACCGCCGTGCCCGCCAGCACCACCAGCGGCGTGATGAGGATGACCATGGAGATCATCTTCATCTCGAAGGACTCGATCTTCTTGCCCAGGTATTCCGGCGTGCGGCCCACCATGAGCCCCGCCACGAATACCGCGAGAAGCGCATAGGCGAGCATGGTGTAGAGGCCCGTGCCCACGCCGCCCGGTGCCACTTCGCCGATCTCGATCATAAGCAGCGGCACCAAGCCGCCCAGTGGCGTGAAGGAATCGTGCATGCCGTTCACCGCGCCGCAGGAAGTACCGGTCGTGACGGTGGCGAACAGCGCGGAATCGGCAATTCCGAAACGGGTCTCCTTGCCTTCCATGTTGCCGCCCGCCTGCAGAGTGGAGGCGTGCTGGTCCACGCCGAGCGCCGTGAAGCCCGGATTCCCCTTCTGCTCGGCATAGACCGCCAGCGTCAGGAAGAGAGCCAGCAGCACCCCCATGGAAATAATGATGGCCCAGCCCTGCCGCTGGTCACCCACCATCTCTCCGAAGGTGAAACACAGGCCGCCCGAGATCAACAGGATCGCCACCATCTCCAGGAAGTTGGAAAGCGGCGTGGGGTTCTCATAGGGATGCGCCGAGTTGGCATTCAGGAAGCCGCCGCCGTTGGTGCCCAGTTCCTTGATGGCTTCCTGGGAGGCGATGGGCCCCATGGGCAGATCCTGGGTACCCTGGGCCGCAGTCTTGGTGAGTGGATTGCCCTGGGCGTCCTTCACAGGATTGCCCGCTGAGTCCGTTACCGGCGCTTGGTAAGTGACTGGCTGAGTCAGGGTGGCGCTTTCATAGGAACGGAAGTTCTGTACTACGCCCTGGCCCGCGAGCGCCACCGCCAGCAGCAAGGACAGCGGCAGCAGGATGTAGAGCGTGCAGCGGGTGAGGTCCACCCAGAAGTTGCCGATGGTCTCGGCGGTGTGGCGCGCGAAGCCACGGATGAGTACTACCGCCACGCAGATGCCGGTGGCAGCCGAGAGGAAATTCTGTACGGCGAGCGCCGCCATCTGCACCAGGTAACCCAGAGTGCTTTCGCCCGAATAGCCCTGCCAGTTGGTGTTGGTGATGAAGCTGATGGCGGTGTTGAAGGAGGAATCCGCTGTGACCGCGCCGAAACCCTGGGTGTTGAGTGGCAGCATCCCTTGTAGGCGTTGCATGCCGTAGACCGTGAGGAATCCCAGGAAATTGAACAGCAACAGCGTCCCGGCGTAGCGGGTCCAGCGCATCTCCGCGCCCGCGTCCACGCCGCAGAGCTTAAATAAGAGCCGCTCCAGGGGCGCACCCCAACGGTTCAACCAGGCATCGCGCCCATCGAATATGCGCGCCATGTAGCTGCCAAGCGGGCGTGCCAGCGCCACCACCACCAGCAGGAACACGCCGATTTGCAAGTAGCCGTTCAGGTTCATGAGAAGTACTCCGGCTTCAGCAGGGCCAGGAACAGATACACCAGGAGCCCCAGCGCGATGACTAGGGCCGCGATATAGAAGAAGGTCATGACGGCTGCTTCCCGAGGCGTTCGAAGAGTGGAATCAGTCCGAGGGATAGCAGGAACAGCGCCGCGGCCAGCAGGATCGAAAGGATGTCCATGGATCACCTCAAGGGTGGTACCGAGGGTGCGGACTTTAGGCGGGTGGGTATAAAAAAGGCGTAAAGACCGGAAAACCGCCCTGACTCCGCCA
>JBLNDO010000037.1:0-23651 GCA_050261675.1 Bacillota bacterium | reverse complement strand
ATGTACTAAGATGTTAAATGATAACGACGGCCTCCGCGCTGCAGGGCGAAGGAAGCCCAAAGAGCCACATCAGGAGCCCGCCATGGACGACGCCGAGATCGAGCGCTGGCGCAACAAGAACCTCGAGCGCGTCATCGCGCGGGCCATCGAGTCCTGCACCGCCGATACGCCCGAAGACGATGCCGAGCTCAAGTTCCTCTTGGGCGGCCCCCACGGTAAGCCCATTGCCTTGGGCATCCTCGAATTCCCCGCCCCGGCCCGTCACGCCGTCAGGCGCGGTGCCCCGCTCTGGCTCCCCTTCGGCGGCAAGGAATATCTGCTCTACGAGCTCGTCACCGACCGCAGCGACCTAGGGCTCGCGCGCGTCAAGAACCTTCTCGACGCCGGCTGGGATCCCAACATCGCCCTCCCCGGCACCGGCCGCACCGCCCTCATGCAGGTGGTGAATAACTCGACCCCCGCCAACCGCGCCATGGTCGCCCTGCTGCTGACCGCGGGCGCCGATACCACCCAGGCCTCCGCCAGCGGCCTCACCGTGTTCGACGATGCTCCCACCGTCATGCGCGAGTTCATCCGCGCCGCGCTGGACGACCTGCACCGCGACCCCACGGGCCGCAAGCGCGCCTGAAGCTATTCGTTTTCACCGTCGAGTACTCCAAACGGTGATTTCGGGCCCTGCGGGGCCCGTTTTGTTGCCGGGCCGGATTGGCTCAGCGCTTTCCAGCCCGCACCAGTCGCACGGCGGCGTAGGTATTCATGCCCACGTAATACCCGCCCATGCCGAATCCGATGCCCCAGGCCTCGCCCCCCGAAGCCAGCTTCTTCGAGTCCCGCGTCCGGAACCAGGTCACGGGCGTGTCCGGGAACACCGTTGGATTGACGGCCGGGAGCTGGCAGGCTTTCTCCACGATGCTCTGGAGTTCTTCCAGCGTCGGTATCCGCCAATCGGCCTTGCCGCCCAACTTGCCAGCGTTGACCATCCGCGGCAGCATCTTCGCCGCGGTCGGGCTCACCTGGCTCGCCGTGCCCGTGCAGTGATCTTTCCGATGGCCTGCCGACGCGCCGGCTTTGAATGCCATGCCTTCCGGGCAACGCCGCCACTCAAGGCCGGTGGTTTTGTCCAGCACCGACGCCCCGCCATCCAGGAATTGGAAATGCGCCGTGGGCGTGCTGCGCCGCGCCGTGGCATCGCAATCCGCCCATGCCGCGACCTGCCACAGCGCTCCGCAGAAAGCGCAAGCGGAGATGAATGCCGTTCCGATGGGTTTCATGGGAGTCTCTCCCTGGGACAATTCCGGTGAGTCTGCTCTCGAAGATGGCGCAGCAGGTTGACCTGGATCAAACGCCGGACGTAACGTTGGGGTAGTCTTAATTAATTGGCTTCTGTCACATATTGTAAGAGGCCTTTGGCATGGCAGAAGGGGCGATGAACGGCGGCACGGCCATAGTGACGCAGGCGCTGACGCGGCGTTTCGCCCACGTCGCTGCCGTGGACGCGATAGACCTGGAAATCCAAGCCGGTGAGATATTCGGCCTTCTGGGCCCGAATGGCGCCGGCAAGACCACCGCCATCCGCATGCTCACCACCCTGCTCGCGCCCACCTCGGGCTCGGCGCGGGTCGCCGGTTTCGACCTGCGGCGCGAGGCATCGCAGGTTCGCCGCCATATCGGCTATGTCCCGCAGATGCTTTCCGCGGACGCCGATCTCACCGGCTACGAGAACCTGCTGACCTTTGCCCGACTATACCGCGTTCCTTCCGCGGAGCGCGCGTCTCGCATCGCCGAGGCCTTGGAATTCATGGGCATTGAAGACTCGGCCCACCAGCTTGTTCGCCACTATTCCGGCGGCATGATTAGGCGGCTCGAGATAGCCCAATCCCTCGTCAACCGCCCGGACATCCTGTTCCTCGACGAACCCACCGTCGGCCTGGATCCCGCGGCGCGGCATGCGGTCTGGGGGCGAATCGAGGCTCTCTGGAAGAGGTGGCGCACCACCATCTTCATGACCACGCATTACATGGATGAAGCCGAAGCCCTTTGCACCCGGATCGCCTTCATCGAGCGCGGCCGCATGGTCGCCCAGGGCACGCCCGCCGAACTCAAGGCAGCCGTCGGGCCCAATGCCACCCTCGACGACGTCTTCATCAGTCTGAGCGGCGGCGTTCAGGACGGCGACGGCTATCGTGCCGCTGCCCGCGAGCGCCGCTCCATTCAGCGCCATGGCTAGCCTCCGCTTCCCGCTCGTCGAGGGTTTGGCCCAGTCCGTGGCAGTGGCCGACGCGGAGGTGCGCAAGCTCGTTCATGATCCGCTGGAAGTGTTCACCCGTGCGGTGCAGCCCGTGCTGTGGCTCATGATTTTCGGCCAGGTCATGGGGCGCCTGAAGGCCATGCCTTCCGAGAACCTCCCCTATCGGGATTTCCTCGCGCCCGGCATCCTCGCCCAGAGCGTAACGTTCATCGCGATCTTCTACGGCATCGCCGCCATTTGGGAGAGGGATTCCGGGGTACTCACCAAGTATCTCGTGAGTCCCGCGCCGCGTTGGGCGCTGGTGCTTGGCAAGGGCATGGGAAGCGGGGTGCGCAGCCTGACCCAGGCCACCCTCGTGTTCCTGCTGGCGGCTGTCATCGGCGTCCACGTTCGCCTTGAGATTTCGGCGATCCTGGGACTCGCCCTGTTCGCTCTGCTGGGTTCCGCCATCTTTGCCACCTTTTCCCTCATCATCGCCTGCATCGTGCAGACCCGCGAGCGCTTCATGGGCATCGGCCAGTTGCTCACCATGCCCTTGTTCTTCGCCAGTAACGCCATTTATCCCGTGGCCCTCATGCCAGCCTGGTTGCAGGCCATCGCCCGCGTCAACCCGCTCACCTATCTTGTGGATGCTCTGCGCGCGCTCATGTGCGCCGGCGGCGCCAGCATCTACGGTCTCGGCACCGACTTCGCCGTGCTGGCGGTGCTGCTCCTGGTCCTGGTTGCCGCCGCGGCCCGCATCTACCCCGCCATACTCCGTTGAAGTTCGCGTCTGCGCCGCGCAGACCTTACTTCCGCTTCCCGAATATCCTTTTCCAGGCTTTCTCGAACTCATCTGGGTCCGAAATTCCCGCTAGATCCTTCGCCGAGAGTTCTCCTTCCCCCGTCGCCCCGCCCTGGTTGAGTTTCGCCCCGCCCGCCTGCAGGCCCGCCGCGATCTTCGCCTGGGCTTCCGTGTTCCCGGCGCCACGCGCCGCCTTCGGCGCGAAGCCCCGTGCCCGGGCGTATTCCCACACCAGCTCCGCCGGGTTCCGCCCCTGCTGCATGGCGTTGTGGATGATCTCCGCCGTGTTCATGCGCACGATGCCTGCCCGGGCGGAGGGATCCGTGTAGCCCAGTGCCTGCAATTCCTTGTCCCTTGCCTCCGCGGCGTACCGGTAGGCGTCGGGATAATCCGGTTCAGACTGTATGAATGCCTGCTCCTGCGCCGCCGCCCAGGCGGCATACTGCTGCACCGCCGAGCGCTGTTGCGCCGCCTGCTCCTGCTGTTGCCGCCATTGCTGCAGTTCCGCGGTGGAAGCCTGCATGCCGTTCAGCACGTGGTTGATGTAATCCAGTGGCCGGGTCTGCGGATCGGGCAGTGGCTCCTGCGCCGGCGTCGCCGGCAGTTGTTGCAAGCGCTGGGCGAGTTGTGCCTGCCATTCCCGGAACTGCCGCAGCTCCTCCCGCAGCTGCTTCTTCTCCGCACGTTCTTCCTGCAGGGCCTGCAAGGGCACGAACTTGCCCTCACGCGGCTTTTCCGCCTTTTCCCCGGGCTCCTCCGGTTTCGTCATGTCGGCAGAGGCCGGCATCCAGTCCGTCTCGGCTGCCCCTTCCTTGGCTCTCCCCTCTTCCATCCTCCTCTCCGAAAGCGAAGGGGCCAGATCCTGGCCCCCGCTCGCGAAGAACTTCGACTCCGCTTCGTTCAACTGCGGCATGGCGTTCATGATGTCTCCATTTGCGGTTTCATTTCCCATAAAAGCCGAGGGCCGCAACCGCGGCCCTCGTTCGTTTCGTTTTGTCCGGGGTTCAAAGCGAACTGAGATAGTTCGCCACCGCCTTCATTTGATCGTCCGTCAGGTGCTGTGTGACGGGCCGCATGATGTCCGCGCCCTTGTCGTTCCTCACTCCGGAACGGAAATAGAGCAATTGCGCCAGGAGATACTGCGCGTTCTGGCCCGCGAGCCGCGGAAAGATGCCGTTGCCTTCCGCCTTCGCCCCGTGGCAGCTCTGGCAGGCCGGCACATCCGAAGCCAGGATGCCCTTGGTGTAGATGTCCTGCCCCTCCGCCGCCGAGGAATCCTTCGGGAAGGGCGTCGGTGCCGCCTGCGAGGCGAACCATTCGGCCGCGGTCTTGATGTCCGCCTCGCTCAGGGTCTGGGTCATGGGCCACATGTAGAGCACCGCCGGCGGATCGGCGCGGCTGCCGTCCCGGAATGCCCCGAGTTGTTCCTCGATATAGGTGGCGTTCTGGGCGGCCAGCCTCGGGATGAAGGCCAGCGCCGGATCGTTGCCGCGCTCCGCATGGCACATGTAGCACGTGCTGCGCACGATCGCCGGCGCCTGCCCGGCCGGATCCGCCTGGGCCGTGAGGCTGCAAAGCAGTACCGCCAATGGGAAGACGCGTATGAAAAGTCTGCGAAGATTCATGGGTTTCCCTCCACAGTGCCCTGGATGCAAAGTATAGGCCGCCCTGGTCGGCGCGGCGTTTATTCGGACCCGCTGCCCTTGCCCCGCTTCGGCCCCCGCTTGATGACGATACCTTTCGCCCAGTTGAGCGCGTGCGACTGCTCCCAGAAAAGCTTCACCAGGTAGCCGCGGTTGGTCGCCGTATCGTCGAAGAACGTGTACTTGTGCATGTTCACGGGATCGGACGGCAGCAGCACCGCCATGCGGGTCTGCCTGGGCAGCCCCAGGTCATCGAACATGTCCGGCATCTTGAAGATTTCCACGACGGGCATCTCCAGGATCGCCTTTGAATAGTCGATCACCGCGCCGGGAAGCTGTTCCCGTTTGATGATGTCGATGCTCTGCATGGCCTGTGCGTGCACGTCTTCGGTGCTCACGGGCCCCGTGGCCGTGACTCGCAGCAGGTTTTCGGACTTGGAATGTTCGATGTTCCAGCTCATGCCGACCCTTTTGCGGCATCCTTGCCGCCCCTGTGTTTTTGGGAATTCTAGCGCATGGATGCCTGAGCCTGCACGCTTTCTTTGGCGCCACTCCTATTGTATTTGTCCCGCCGTTTGCGCCCGTGTCTTGTCCGTCTGCGCCGCTTTGAGCCCCGTCGAAGCGTTCAGGTTCGCCGCTTCCGCCTGTGCCACCGGGTCAGGTGCTGCCGCCGGCGGTTGTGCGGCGGCTTTGAGCTTCTGCACCATGGCCGCCGGGAAAGGCGAGTAATCCAGCGCGATCAATGCCACCTGCGGCGTCATGATCTGCGGCACCTGCGAAGCCAGCCGCGTGAAGGCCTCCCAGGTCCTTTGCTTCACGTTCGGTGCCGTGGGCGCCTCGTCCACGATCACGTCGTATTCCACCGCCGCATCGTCGTACACCAGCGGCACGTACTGCATCCCGTCCGGTCCCGCCACCCGGATGAGCCACCCCTGGGGGATGTACTGGCGGATCATCTTCAGCAGCAACCTCCCCTGCTCCTTCCGGTAGCGCCTGAGCCCGTCGAAGAGGTAGGAAAGCAGGTTCAGTCCCGACTGCCGCCGCCCTTCCTCCATCACCCCGGAGGGGTCCAGCGCCTGGGAGAGTCCCATGACCTCCGGATTCACGCCCGCCACCGCCTTGAGCGAGGCCTCGCAGTACTGCATCAGCCCCATCATCTGCGGCGGCATGTTGTTGACCGGTCTCGGCAGGATCTTGTTCGCCGCGATGGCTCCTTCCGTCATGGCCACGTTCCGCGACGGGTCCGCCCAATCCTCCTCCGCCTCCCGGATGTTCAGGAAGGCGTCCGGCTCGTAGAGTATGCCGCCCTTCCCCGACGTGCCGATGATCTCCAGCATGGAGGACATGAACTTGTTCGCCCAGCGCTGCGGGTCTGACCATCTTCATGAATTTCTCCTTTTGAAATGAAAAAGGCTGCTGTGTCGCCACAGCAGCCTTGGATTTCTCTGGACGCGCACATCCAGCCTGACGCCATTTTTCAGAACATGACGCTACCCGTCTAGCCCCTCCCCCACGTGGCGCCATTTACCAATGTCTAGTCGCGGATTTCATATTGGGCGCCGCATTATGTCATTGGTAAAACCGTGACACGCCGCACCCCATGCAGGGAGAAACCTGTGTAACTTGCCGGTGTTTCGAGACATACCCCAGAGATGTGACCAGCCATGCTAAACCGCAAGCCCCGCAAGACGCTCAACAGGCTCCCCAACTACGTGCACAACATCGACACCGCCACCTGCGTCTTCTGCCCCTATGGGGCCGACGTGAAAGTCGGTGACCGCGTGCTGGCCTTCGACGAGCGGACCTCCGCCGGCCGCCTCCAGCGTGAACGGCTCGTGGAAGTGACCGCGGTGAAGCGTTTCCGTGCCACCGGCCGCTTCATCACCCTCGAGGCCACCATCGCGAAAGACGAAGAGATCGCCCGCATCGCGGAAGACAGCGAGGTCTCGGTTCAGATGCTCTATGACCACCAACGCGGCAAGGCCACGTACATCGAGGGGCGCTCTCCGGTGGTCGTCTACTTCGAGCCTTGCGACATCATGGAACCCAGCATCGAGCAATCCAAGCAACGCAGCAGCCATATCCCGCGCTTGGTGAAGCGCGGCTGACCGCTTCCGGCCTCGGAATCGTCTGTACGCGTATAGCGATGGGCAGCTTACGACTGCGGTTTCAATGTATCGACGCACAGATCCAACGTCAGCCTATTTTTCAGAACATGACGCCCGGCGTCTAGTCCCTCTCCTATTGCTCCTGTCCCGTCAGCCACGCCTTGCGTATTTTCCGCCCGCAGTACACCGACAACACGTAGGGTTCCTGCCCAGGCTTCGCGCCCGGGTCTGAATCGAAGCGGGCCAGGACGCCGTAATAGGTCTTGGAGGCGTCGATCCAGGGATAGAACCCGTCCGCGCCCGGGCTGCTGAAGGCCCCGTCGCCGTTCTTCGGATCGTCCTCGATCCAGTGGCCTAGCGAATAATGCCAGGCCTCGTCGCTCACGTTGTTGGAAGTGCCGGGCGCCGACTGGTTGATAGGGCTGTAAATCGCCGTCGGGCAATCCGTGGAATTGGCGTGGGCGCAGACTGCGTCGGCGGAAAGGTAATCCTTCATGCGCAGGTCGCCGTTCAGGATCTTCCGCAGGAACGCGGCATAGGTCGCCGGCGTCGTGTCCACCCCGCCCGCCAACGAGGGGTTCGAATAATAGAGCGTCAGGTCCTGCCCCACGTAGCTCTCGATGGCGGTGGCGAGCTTCGGCGTGGGCGCGATGAACGAGATGTAGTCCCCGCCCAGCCCCAGGCTGTTCACCGCCAGGGCCTGCATGTGGCCGCCGTTGTAGAAGAAATGTCCGATATCCGACGTGTGCCGGTCGCTGTTGAGGCCGCCCAGGGGGTTCGAGGCGCCGAAACATCCCGCCACCGTGTCTTGCAGGAAGCAGGTACTGTCCGCCATGTGGTCGTAGCCGCTGGTGAAATTCAGTTCCTCCACTTCGTCCGCCGTCAGCGGGTTCGAGGCGGACACCCCCAGTTTCTCAAGGGCGTAGGCGCCGAAGATCCATTTCGACGCGGAGGCGATGGCCATGGTGGTCTCGGAGCTGGGCGGCGTATTGGAGTTATCTCCGCCCGTGCCGCTGTCCAGTGCTCCGTTCTCATCGCCGATCTCCCAGTAGAAAGGCGTGAGCGCGGTGCATTGGCTGTCATCCTTGACCGTTGCCTCCGCTGCCGCCTGGCGTTGCGGAAGGGTCACGCTTCCACCGCCTCCGCCGTTGTTCTCGCTCGGATCGCTGCTGCCGCTGCCGCAACCGGGTAGGCCGAAGGCAAACACGATGAGCCCCAGGAACGTGAGCATCCGGACACGTGGAATCATGTGCGAGAGTCCCCTGTGGATTCTTGTTCTGGGGCGTTGAGTTCTAGTGCTCGGCCCCATGACCGGAACGCCCGTGGTCGGCAACGGTTTACCTCCATTCCCCGCCTCCATGTAACGCAATGTTACCGCCCGCCCTGGTCAACCGTTGTCCAGGGCGCGGCTTATACTTCAGTGAGCCCCCAAAGAAGGAGGGCCCGCCATGAACCGCCTGCTATTGGGAATCCTTTCCGCCGCCCTGCTCCTGCCGGGGCTCGCCCTCGCCGATGCGACCCAACTCTATAAATGGACCGACGCCGACGGCGTGCTCCATTTGAGCGACCAGCCGCCTCCGCAGTCCGTGGCCGACGTGCAAGTCCAGGACATTCCCCAGTTCCCGCCCGTGGATCCGGAAAAGCTCGCCCAGCAGCAGGCGGCCTTGACCGCCCAACTCGCGGCCTTGCAGCAGCTCCTGAACGCCCAGGCCGCCCAGCAGGCCCAGGCCGCCGCCTTGGCCGCCCAGAAGGCCGAACTCGAGGCGGAACTGGCCGCGCTCCAGCAACAGCAATCCCAACCCTCGGTGGTGGTTCCGTTGATCTATTCCACCCCGGCTTTCATCTCGCGGGCCTTTCACTCGAACCTTTACGTCTTCCATCACAGGCCAAAGCCCCTGCCGCCCATGCAAATGCGCATCGGCAAGCCCGGCGATCCCGTGCAATTCAAACCCTGACGAGTCACGGCGCGACACTCACAGCGAAGGGCCGCTTCGCAACCCATGTACGGCACGTGGACTCGTGGCCCAGTTGTCTATATTTATGCGTCTGTGAAAGCGGATGTAGTCTTCCGGGACACCCTAAGGGCCGGCGCATATCCTAGTTAAGGTTGCCGCCCAGCAAAGGCCGCCGTTACCGGAGCGGCGGCAGCGGTGATGTTGCATACTAACCGGCAGGGCTCGTCCGACAATAGCGATTTGTCTCCAAAAGAACCCAGGGAGATCGACATGCCGCGTCGCTACCTGCTTGCCGTGCTGCTCACGGCGCTCACGATCTTGGCTGCCGTCTACGGCGGGGTGATGAGTTTCCATGAGTCCGGTCTGCCCTTCAGTGTGACGGCAGTCGACGCCGGAACTGCCGTCCTCCAGCCGCTCGAAGGCATCCCACTGCCTCCCGGCGTGCGGGCAGGCGACCAGATCGATATTGCCGCCACACCGCATGAGGGGAGGTTGGCGTTCCTCGTTCAGAATCAACCCCTCGGCAAGAGCTATCCCATCGCCGTCAGGCGCGACGGGGGGATCCTGAGAGTCTCCGTCACAACCGTGGACCAGCATGCAGCAGTCGGATACCCGATCATCGAATGGATGGTTTTCTTTGCGCTTGAAGTGACGGCGCTCGTTGCGCTTTTGGCGCTCTGGCGGGGCCGCGGTCGGGCCGCAGCTGGCCTCGCGGCTTGGTGTCTCGCGCTCACCGGCGGCTATACCCTCTATTTGGTGCCGCTCCCCGACGGCGATGCAGGTCTCTACACGTTCCTGGCCACGAACGCCTGCTTCCTCCTCGCCCGGATGAGCTATTTCTTCATGGCCGATGCGATCGCACGTCCCATCTTAAGTTCCACGACGCGTAGGGCGTTTCTCACTGCTTTCCTCTTCCTACTCGGCGTCGCGTCCCTGGGCGAGCCTTTTGGGGGGCCGGCTCTAATGGTCTCCCACGGCTCTGCGGCGGGACTGCTCCCTCGCTATGGCATCCTGTGGGCGGGCCCCTACCTTTTCCCGCTACTGCTACTTCTCGTCGCCTACCGCCGCGCGGATGTGGCGCAGCGTCTCAAGCTTCGCTGGATGCTGTGGGCGAGCGCCGCGTTCATCGGAAACGTCATCTTCTCCGATGCCACTCCGATCGGGTTCGTACCGTCTTTCGTTGTCAGCACGACCCTTTCCTTCGCGGGGATGCTGGGGTTCCTCTACACCGTGCTTAGGCACCGGGTCGTGGACGTGGCGGTGGTTCTCGACCGCACGCTCGTGTACGGCGCTACCACCGCACTCGTCGTCGGCATCGTCGCCGCGATCAATAGCGTCGCCCTGCGTGCAATCGTGGGCGAGGGCGCGGGGCTTTTGCTGCAGATCGTGGTGCCTCTGGCGCTTGGCATCGTGCTCGGCCGGGTGCGCGTGTTTCTCGACATGATCGTCGAACGCGTGTTCTTCCGCAGCAAATACTTGTCCGAGAAGGCACTCAAGACATTCGCGCGGCGCGCTGGACAGATAGACGACATCGGCCGGTTGCTCCACGTTGCCGTCACCGAGATTGCCAAACACACCCGAAGCCCCGGCGTCGCACTCTATGAAGCAACCGAGACCGGCTACACTTGTTTGGATCGGGCGGGTGACGTTCAATTTCCGGCGCTGGTGGACAGAAACGACCCAGCCATGGTAGCCCTCCGCTCTGATCGCAAGCCGGTGGATCTGGCCGATATGTCCAGCGCTCTCGGCACCGAAGTCTGCGTGTTTCCAATCACCGTGCTGGGTTTTCAGCGCGGTGCACTCGTCTGTGCGGACAGGCCGGGCGAAAGCTATGCTCGCGACGAGAGGAAACTGGTGGGCCAAGTGGTGCGCCAAGTCGGTGCGGCTTGGCGCATCCTGCGGGCGCGAGAGAACGAAGAACTGCTGCGCGTGATCGCTACCGGTGCGCTCGATCTAGACACGACTCGCAACCGCGCCCGGTTGCTTCTTGGCGTTTAGCTCCTTCCTTGGATGTTCGCGCATGGCCGCTTCTGGCTGCCGATAGCAGCCCTTCGCGCGGCTTCGCATGGTGGTTCTACCGGAGTACACGCCAACTCATCTTCAGTCCGTCTTGTAATCCCCCGGCACCTCGAATAGCGCCTTGTCGAGGCTGCCCGTATCCAGCGATTTGAGCTCCGTGTGGGAGCTGAACACCGTGGTCATGCCGGGTGTTCCCTGCGTCTGTTTCTGGCTGTCGTCTTTCTTCGATCCGAACAGGCTGCCGAGCGCGGCCACGGGATTCTGCTGCGCCTGCGGCTGGCTCGAGTTGCTGCCCGTGCCGTTGTCGCCGGTGCCCGAAGCCTCCCAGGTCACATCCATCGAGATCGGATAACCCTTGATAGTGCGCAGCTTCTCGAAGAACTTCTGCGCGTCTTCGCCGTTCACCCGGATGGAAGCCGTGGTGAAACCGAACTGTTTCAGTTCATCCGGGTTGCTGGGCAGGTGCATGAGTTTCAGATAGGCCTTGGAGAAGGCCAGCTCCTCGTCCCGCACCTTGCTGAAGCGCGCGTCCGTGGAGTTCCACATGTCCGTGGTCATGAGGCTCTTGCTCGTGGCCCCGGTCTTGGTGTTCTCGGTCTCCAGATCCCAGGTCAGCACGTATTCGTGCGTGTCGAAGCCGTTGATCTTCTGGGTCTTGCCCGTATCCTTCACCGTGAACTCGTTCTTCGTGATCTTGGTGTCCTTGTCCTGCTTGTTTTCCTCCGTGCCGTTCTCACCCCCCTTTCCGGGTTCCGGCGGCTGATACAGGGGGTGCTCGCTGTAGGTTTTCTTGTCCACGTCCAGCGTGTAGAGCTTGTTCTCGTCCACGCGCATGATGGAGACGTGGTTGCTGCCCTTGTCCCCGCTCGAGAAGTGCTGCAACGCGCCGAGCACGGAACCGGTGAACTTGGTGTTGCTCTCGTCGCGCTTCTTCTCGCCCTGCAGGTATTCCGTGCTGGTGGTGTCGTTCGCCCCCATGCCCAGCACTCCGCCGAAGTGGGTAAACCGGCCGATGGTCACGTCCGCCCGCGCTGTGAGCGGCGCCAGGACCAGCAATGTAACGGCGGAGGCCGCCGCGCCCTTGAGCCATGCATGGATTTTCATGGATCGCCCCTGAATATTGGAATCCGGAGCGTTAGTTATAGACGACGCAAACCCCCTTCGCCAGCACCCGGCTTGGCCTGGGGGATTTCGCGCCTTGGTGGCACTGCCGTACATATATATAATCCCGGCGTCCCAGCGCGAGGAACTTGCCCGCCCGCGCACCGTCAAACCCCGGGTTCACGCCGAACCGCCTGGTCAATCGATAACCAAACCCAGAGCCCCGTGATGCTGATCCGCCGCTTCGACGTTGCCCTCGCCTGCCTCATTGCCTGCCTCGTTGTGAGCCCCCTCGCCCGCTCCGACGAAGAGCCCCAGCCCGGCAGCGTCAACGTCGGCACGGTGGAGGTCACCGCCACCCCCATGCCCGAGCATCTCGGCACCGTGCCCCAGAGCGTGGACGTCATCACCCATGACCAGCTCAAGGCGCTGAAGGCCACCGACCTGCGCAGCGCCCTCAGCCTGGTCGCCGGCGTGGACATCGGCCCCGGCGGCGACAACGGCCCGGCCGGCGCCGTGCCGCAATTCCAGGGCCTCGCGGAATTCGACGCCTTCCTGCTACTCATCGACGGCGTGCCCGTGGGCGGTGCCTTCAATCCGGACCTCGCCACCGTGGACCTCACCGGCGTCGATCGCATCGAGATCATCCGCGGCTCGGCCCCCGTGAAATACGGCGCCACCTCCTTCGTGGGCGTCATCAACATCATCCATGCGAAAGCGGGCACGCCCGGCTACACCGCCATCGCTGACCTGGGCTCCTACGGCGCCCGCGGCGTGAGCCTCGTGGCGCCCCTCGCGAGCGACGGCCCCGTGAAGCAGAGCCTCATGGCCGATTACGCCCGGCAGGGTTACGCCGACCCGCGCTCGGGATGGGACCGCTATCACCTGCTTTCCCGCACCGCCGTGGACACCGAGAGCGGTGAATTCCGCCTGGACGTGGACGGCATGCAGATCCGCGGCAAACCCGCGAGCCCGACTCCGCTCGCCCCGGGGGATACCGCGCTCACCACCCTGGTGCCCGTAGACAGCAACCAGAACCCCGCCAACGCCAGGATGGACGAGGACCGCCTTTCCCTCACTCTTGCGGACGACACCGCCTTTAAGTGGGGCACCTGGAGCACCGTGCTCTCGGACACCTTCACCCACCAGCACAACATCCGCGGTTTCCTGCGTTCCGACCAGCTGACCGATACGGGAGCACCCAACGCGGACGGCTTCGACCAGGACATCTCACGGGTGGACGTCTATTTCGACTCCCACGCGCTGTTCGATGTGAAGCCCGAGCTCAGCCTGGTCCTCGGCGTGAGCTACCTGTACGGCAGCGGCCAGGAGCGGAGCAACAACGACGAATACTTCATCCACCTGGACGGCTCCAACCCACCCTCCACTGGCTCGCTCCCCATCGACGAGACCACCACCTTCGACGACCTGCGCGGCTTCGCCGGCGTCTATGGCAGCCTCGATTGGGGGTTCGCTCCGAAATGGGATTTCCAGCTGGGCCTGCAGCTCAATCACGACGTGGAGAACAGCACGGCGGCCGATTTCGGATACCGCCCGGCACCGTCCACCGCCTACGGCGGTGACCACCGCAGCGACACGCGCCCCTCGGGCCTCGTCGCCCTGAGCTATCAGGCTTGGGCTGAAGGCGAGGACGACCTCATCGTCTACGGCAACTACCGCAACACCTTCAAGCCCGCGGCCATAGACTTCGGTCCGGAATACACGCCGAGCCTGCTCGAACCGGAGACCGCGCAGCAATATGAGTTCGGCCTCAAGGGCCACCTGTTGGACGGCCGCCTCGATTGGGAAGCCAGCAGCTTCCTCACCAACATGAACAACACCGTGGTGAACGCCGACATCAACGGCCAACCCGGAATCACCAACGGCGGCCAGCAGCGCTTCGAAGGTGTCGAGCTGGAGGCGGACTGGCGCCTCACGGATGACTGGCGCTGGCAGACGGCCTACAGCTACCACCGCGCCACCTACCGCAACTTCCTGCACGATACGGACGGCACCGTGGCCGGTCTCACTCAGGACGCGGGTAATCGCCTGGAGCTCTCGCCGCTGGACCTGTTCTCCACCGGCCTGTTCTACAGGCCCTCCGCCGGTCTCAATGCCAATGTGATCCTGCGCTATGTGGGCAGCCGCTACTTCGACCCGGAGAACAGCGTCTCGACCCCGGCCTACACCACCTGGGACGCGGCTGTCGGCTATGATTTCGGGAATTGGAGCCTCGACCTGCAGGGCCGCAACCTGAACGACACGCGCCCGCCGGTCTCCAATAGCGAATTGGGCGACAGCCAGTCCTATCTGCTGCCTGCCCGCTCCTTCTTGTTGAGTGCCACCCTCAAGTTCTGATCGGCACAGCTTCTTCGATGTGGTCCTAATGGCCCGGACGGTCCATTGGGGCCGACCGGGCCATCTGCATGAACCACCAGGGTCTTCGTCCTGTTGCCGGAAATTGCCTGGATATGTCGCACGGGCGTTGATTTTTTCACGACAAGCTTGCATCTCCTGCCGGAAAGGCTATGCTGATTTTTGGGGGAAAGTTCCTAAATTTACCGTGGACGGGAGGAAGAGAGGGATCTCAGTAGGTAACCACAAGGAGTGAGTGCCATGTCGAGCCCGTATCTGCCGCCGGACCCGACCCAGGGACCGGACAATGCTGGACAAGACGCTGCCTAAGACTGCGGGGACGCGGCCGTTGCCGTCGGCCGTCGTGCCCTTGCGCGTGCTCATCATCGAGGACTCCGATGCCGATGTGGAGCTCCTCTTGATGGAGCTCGCCCGTGGCGGCTTCGATGTGACCCATGGCCGGGCTCTCACCGAGACCGACGTGCACCACGCCCTGGAAGACTCGACCTGGGACCTCATCATCTCCGATTACTCGCTGCCGGGTTTCGACGGCAGGCGCTGCCTGCAGGTTTGCCAGGAGCGAGGCCTCGATATTCCGTTCATTCTCATGTCGGGCACCGTGGGCGAGGAAATCGCCGTGGAAGCCATGAAGGCCGGCGCCCACGACTACATCATGAAGGACCGCATCACGCGCCTCGTGCCCGCCATACAGCGGGAGCTGCGGGAAGCCGAAACCCGCCGCGAGCGCCGGGCTTTTCTCGAGCAGATCGAATTCATCGCCTACCACGACCCCGTCACGCGACTGCCGAACCAGCGCCTGTTCCTCGACGAGGTTGAGCGCGCCGTCCGCGACCACGGCAGCAGCCGGGACAAGCAACTGATCCTCGCCATGCCCGAGATCTCGAAATTCCGCGAGATCCGTACCACCGTGAGCGCGCTGGATTATGACGTCCTGGTGAGAAGCATCGCGGCACGTTTCCGGCATCGCTGCCCGGACACCCTCGCTCTCGGCCGGATGGACGAGCACACCTTCGCCATGCTGTTCCTGGTGGATCGCGGCATGGAATACGACGCGCTCGCCACACGCATCATGTCCGCCTTCGAGGAGCCCTACGAGCTGGATCCCTTCTTCCTGCACCTGGACGCGAACCTGGGCCTCGCCATCCACGGCTTGCATGCGACGAACGCCGGCGGCTTGCTGCGCAGCGCCACAGTCGCCGCGAGCCAGGCCCGCGATCGGCACAAGCTATACGCCTTGTATTCCCAGGTCGACGATTATTCGAGCCCCGGCAACCTGGCCTTGCTGGGCGAGCTCCGTGATGCCATCCGCAACGGCCAGCTGTTGCTCCACTACCAGCCCATCATCGACCTGCGCACCAACCGCGCCGCTTCCTTGGAAGCCCTGGTACGCTGGAACCACCCGAAGCACGGTCTCATGCAACCTGAGCGTTTCCTCAAGCTCGCCGAAAGCTCCAATCTCATCACACCCCTCACCTCCTGGGTAATCGACGAAGCCTTCACCCAGTGGCGCACTTGGGATGCATCGCAACTGGATATCGACATCGGTATCAACCTCTCCGTACGCAACATTCAGGACCGGAAGTTCGTTTCCGAAATCACGGACCGTGTGGAAAAACTAGGAATCTCACCGGGCCATTTCGTCTTCGAGGTGACCGAAAGCAGCATCATGACTGATTCCGCCCGCGCCACCGAAGTGCTGGGCGAGCTGCATGAGGCGGGCTTCAAGGTGGCCATTGATGATTTCGGTACGGGCTATTCCTCCCTCGCCTACCTCCAGAAGTTGCCGATGGATGACATCAAGGTGGACCGTAATTTCGTCACAGGTATCACGGAGAATCCGCGGGACTATGCCATCGTCACGGCGGTGCTAGGCTTCGCCTCGGGCCTAGGCAAGCGGGTGGTGGCTGAAGGCGTCGAGAACGCCGAAACCCTGGGCACTCTTCGCAACATGGGCTGCCATTACGCCCAGGGGTTCCATATCAGCGAGCCCCTCCCTCCCGAGGATGTCGCACGCTGGCTCATGGGTCGCCAGAATGGCCACTGAGCCCGAGGAGCTTGGCTTGGGGCCGGGGGAATACCAGAACATCTTCCTTAGCAATCCCTTGCCCATGTGGATCTTCGACGGCGAGACCCTCCGTTTCCTCGAGGTAAACGAAGCCGCCATCGAACATTACGGCTACAGTCGCGAGGAGTTCCTCACCTTGACCATCCGCGATATCCGCGAGAATCCGGAGGAACTGGACAGGTTTCTGGCCCTGCCCAAAATCAGGTTCCGCAATGCGGGTATCTGGCGGCATCGCAAGAAGGACGGCGGCATCATCGACGTCGAAGTCATCTCCCACGACTTCGAATGGCGCGGCCGCCGGGCGCGGCTCGTGGCTGCAAATGATGTCACCGAACGCCTCCGCGCCGAGCGTCAGATCGTCGAAATGAACACCAACCTTGAATCCCTGGTGGCCGAACGCACCCGCCAGCTGGAAATCGTCAATCAGGAACTGGAGGCCTTCTCTTATTCCGTCTCCCACGACCTGCGCGCACCACTTCGGGTCATCGATGGCTTCGGCCAAGCCCTCGCTGAAGACTACGAAAAACTCCTGGATGGGAACGGTAAGAAGTATCTCGGCCGAATACGCGCGACCACCCAGCGGATGGGCCTGCTCATCGACGATCTGCTGACCCTCGCCCGTGTCTCCCGACGCAGCGTCCGCCGCGAACCCGTGAACCTGAGCGAGTTGGCGGCGAAAGTGGTGGCGGAATTGCGCGAGAAGGACTCGGAACGTCAGGTCGAGGTGGACATCGCCCCTGGCATGACCGCGCAGGCCGATCGCGGTCTCGTGAAGATCGTCCTCGACAACCTGCTCGGCAACGCTTGGAAGTTCACCGGCCGGAAGTCCGTCGCCCACATCGCTATCCGCCGCGAAGGGAGCAGTGAGCCGGCGACGTTCCGCGTGAGCGACGACGGCGCCGGTTTTGACATGCAGTACGCCCACAAGCTCTTCGGGGCCTTCCAGCGCCTGCACACGGAGAACGATTTCACCGGAACCGGCATCGGCCTGGCCACCGTGCAGCGCATCGTGCATCTTCATGGCGGGCGCATCTGGGCCGATGCAAAAACCGGCGCCGGCGCGAACTTCTATTTCATCCTGGAACCGGGAGACGGCAATGCGTGAGAAGGTGATCCTGCTGGTGGAGGACAGCCCCGACGACGTGGATCTAACCCTGCGGGCCATGGAGAAAAACAAGATCTCCAACCGCATCGCCGTCTGCGAAGATGGCGCCAAGGCGCTCGATTATCTCCACGGCCAGGAGTCCGGCGGCGGATATCGCAATTCCCTACCCCAAGTCGTGTTGCTCGACCTGAAGCTCCCCAAGGTCGACGGCCTCGAGGTTCTGAGGGCCATCCGCGCCCACCAGCGCACCGCGCTCCTGCCAGTCGTGGTGCTCACCTCGTCCAAGGAAGAGAAAGATATGGTCGAGAGCTATAGCCTCGGCGCCAACAGTTACGTGCGCAAGCCGGTGAGTTTCGAGGAATTCCTGGAAGCGGTCCGCGAGCTGGGCATGTACTGGCTACTGCTCAATCAGGCTCCGCCTCTCCCGGAGGGCGCTTACTAGTCCTGAAGTGAATCCGGTGGCCGGGCTTTGCTCGCCATGAACTCGTCCGCCAGTGCCCAATAGACGGGTTGCCGGCACAGGACTTTGGAAGCCGCTAGCGCGATGAAAGCGGCAGCCATGATCGGGAAGACCATGCTCTGATCGTTCACCATCTCCATTACGATCACAGAGGCCGTCAACGGTGTCTGCACGACACCGGTGAAGTAACCCACCATCCCGAGCAGCACCACGGTATTGACCGAGATGTAGGGCATAAACGGTGCGAGATCCCGGCCCAGGCCCGCTCCGGCGGACAACGAGGGGGAGAATATCCCGCCGGGTATGCCGCTGTAATAGGACGCCAGCGTCGCAAGCATCTTGTAGAACGGGAACGCTATGTCTGTATCCCCCTCACCCGTCAGCACACCCCGCGCCTGCTCATAACCCGTGCCGTAGGTTGCACCGTGTGAGGCCAGTCCGAGGCCCGCGATGATCAAGCCACAGGCGCCGGCGATAACGAGCCCCCGCCGGCTGGAAAACCGCTTTAGGCCGCGGGTCCCCGCCACGAGTGACTGACTAAAGGCCCCACCCAACAACCCGCCGATGACACCACACATCGGAACCGCGATCCAGTCGCGGAGACGGCTGAAATGTGCGCTGGTTTCGCCGAAATAGCTGTAATTGCCGAAAAACGCCATAGCGACGATGCCGGCGATGATGACCGCCACCAATAGCATGCCGGTGGCCCTCTCCTCGTAGAAGCGGGCCATTTCCTCGATGGCGAAGATGACCCCGGCGATGGGCGTGTTGAATGCTGCGGCGATTCCCGCCGCGCCGCCGGCCATGATGAGTCCATGGCGTGCGTAATGCGGTGGGAAGCGGGTAAATCGCCCGAATGAATACATGATGGAAGCACCAATGTGCACGCGCGGGCCCTCGCGTCCGATGGAGGCACCGCCGAGAAAACCCAGCAAGGTCATCGACACCTTGCCGAGCGCGATGCGTGGCGAAAGCACTTGTTTTCGCAGCCCGTCGTCCCCGGTGCGCAACGCGGCGATAGCTTGCGGAATGCCGCTGCCCTGGCTGCCGGGAAATACACGGCGCGTCATGAATGCCACCGTCATGAGAACTAGAGGTGAGAGCAGCAGCGCCCACCACGGCGACCGCTTCAGCATGTGGTCATGCCAAGCCATCATCCAGTTGCTGCCGAGAGTGAAAAGCGAGGCAACCATACCGACGGCAAGCGCGCCGGACCAGAAGACAAGGCGGGTTTTCCAATCTCGGACTGAAAGGTAACCAAGCAGTGGATGCGTCATGAATATGAATTAAGGTGCAGATTGGATGAAATCGAATTTACCAATTTAATCATGGGCCTGCGTGGGCATGTGTCATTGGCCTGATATATGTCGCATGTCAACCGAAGGCCATGTCGCCCGTTATCTTTGGGGCGGCTGTAACGTAGTGTATCCGACGTTTTTTGCGTGAAAAGCCGACTTATCCTTAACCATCCATTTCGTGAGATGACCTGCCGTGATGATGGATATGGCGAAAGTTCGAGAGAGCACCCCGGTCCAGACCGCGCTGAATCCCGTGCCTCCAGATTATCAGTTGATCGCCGCTTGGCGCGCCACCCTCAGGGATTTCCTGGCTACGAGCAAGGTAATCCTGAAGCGCCATGGCGTCACCTCCATGCAATACCAGACCTTGCTCGCCATCCGCATCAGTGAAGAACCGGAAGGCATGAGCATGAACGCACTCGCTTCCCATCTTGGCATCCGCCACAACAGCGCAGTGGGCCTCATCAACCGACTCGAAGTCAACGGCCACGTGAAGCGCGTGCGTTCCCAGCGCGACCGTCGCGTCGCCCATCTGCAGATCACCCCGACCGGCGAGGAGTGCCTGCGGGAACTTGCCGAGGCCCACCGCCAGGAACTCACGCGCATCCGTCCCGAGATGCGCCGCATCTTCAAATAATTCTTCAGTTCGCCGTCCGTCCCGCCACCTGCTGACAGAGCCGGTAACCCTGCTCGCATAGCCGCCGGAAGCGCTGCACACCGGCCGGCGACCCATCCCCCAGTATCTCCGAAGCGTAATGCCGCTCTATCCCGCGGCGCCGGTGAAAAGCCTTGTGTTCGCCGCAGATGCCCCGATGGCGGGCCATCAGCGCCGCGTGGATCGGCGGACAGCTGTTCCGCAACCAACCCATATAGCTTTCCACCCCTTCCGCGTCCGAATGGTCCGGCGGCAGGTGGCTCGTGGCTGCATGCACCACGCCCATGCGTTCGCCGTATTGCATGAGCTTGGCAAGCCAGGTCGCCCGGGGTAGTCCCAGGGATTCATCCCACTGCCGCTCGCACCAGCGGGCCCAACGCTCGAAAAGCCAGCGCTCCCGCGCGTAGCGTTCACCGTACGTCCTCATTCTTCCCCCTCGAGCATGTGCTCCACGTCCTGGAGGGTGCTACCCCGGCTTAGGGTGCCTAGAAACTGGCCATGGTCCTCCGGGCAATAGATCCACTGGTTGATCAGTCCTGGCCACACCACCTGGTACTTCCCTTCCGGGGTCTTGCCGAGGCCGCAGGTGGCGTTGAGCTTCAATATGTCCTGGGCCCAGTAATGGATCTTGACCGCTAGGTCCTTCTTGTTCACCACTTCCACGTACGCGCTCATCTTTCCCTCTGCTGCCCATGATTGGACGGTGTCTCCGGGTCGTTGAAATACTCAGGTTTGAGTTCGTAGCGGATCTTCAGGTAGTGGTTCTCGGGGATCGGCCCGTCCGGCCATTGCGACACCGCTGCCTTGGAGATGCCGAGCGCTCCCGCCAGGGCCTTGGCCGTGGAAAACAATGCAATCGCTTCTTTTTTGCTCAAACGCTGCGACATGGCCGTAGTAAAGCATACTAAACACCGCTAGTCAAGCATGCTAATCTTGTGGTAAAGTTCCCTTAACTATGCAGACCCCCGGCGCCCGCATCCGTCACATCCGCGAGGAACTCGAACTCTCCCAGGAGGCGTTCGGGCGCCACATGGGCGTATCCAAGGCCGCCGTCTCCCAGTGGGAGAACGGTGACATCAAGAACCTGCGCCCCGCGAACCTATTCGCCATCCAGAACTTCACCGGCTACTCCGCCGAGTGGATCGCCACCGGCGCAGGGGCGCCGCGCGTGAAGACCGCCAAGCGCGGCACGGACAACACCAAGGCGGGACCCAAGGTGTTCAGCGTGCCGCTGATTTCCTGGGTACAGGCCGGCCAATGGGACGACGTGGTGGACGTGTACCGCCCCGGCGAAGGAGAAAAGCCCGTATATACGACCAGGAAGGTCGGCCCCCGCGCTTATGCCCTGCGCGTGGTGGGCGATAGCATGGAAAACCCCAACGGCCGCCCCACCTACCCGCAAGGCTCCATCATCATCGTGGACCCGGACCGGGAAGCCAACCACGGGAGTTCCGTGATCGTGCGCCTGGAGGATTCCAAGCAGGCCACCTTCAAGCAGCACATCATCGAGGGCGGCACCCGCTATCTCAAGCCCCTCAATCCGCGCTATCCCATCATGAAGATCGACCGCCGGGCCACGTTCTGCGGTGTCGTGGTCCAGACCGTCATCGACGAAGATTGAGGCGACGCCTGGTCAAGCGTTATGCCAATCTCGACCGTGCTCTCGTCATGGGACGCGGCGTCTGGCGCTGGCAATGGGAGCGCCGCTTTGCCGGATTGCCCCGTCCACCCAATGAGGGTTATGCCGCATTCGCATCTCGTTGGTCGCTGCCACCGGATTTCGGCGCCGGAGGGGCCCGCGCTTGGTGGTTGGGCCATGCCACCGTGCTCCTTCGCGTGGGCGGGCTGTATCTCGTCACCGATCCTCACCTGGGCCTGCGCGCCTCGCCCTTCTCTTTTGCCGGACCGAAGCGGCATGTCCCGCCCCCCGCGCCGGCAGACCGCCTGCCGAAGATCGACGTGGTGCTCGTTTCCCACAATCACTACGACCATCTGGACGAAGGCAGCATCCTCTCTCTGCTCCGGATCAATCCGGAACTCGTCTGCTATGTGCCCATGGGACTTGCCCGTTGGTTTGAACGTCGCGGCGTACGTCACATCCATGAACTGGATTGGTGGCAGAAGCATGGCTACCAAGATCTGGAGATCCACTGTGTCCCGGCCCAACACTGGAGTTCCCGTTGGATCATCGATCGTAATCACACGCTCTGGTCCGGTTGGGTGGTGAAAGCCCCGACCCTGAATTTCTACTTCTCCGGCGATACCGGCTATACCTCGCGCCTCAAGGAAATATCGGAACGCCTGGGCGAGCCGGATCTCGCGGCCCTGCCCATCGGCGCCTACGCTCCCCGCTGGTTCATGGCCCCACAACACGTGGACCCACCGGAAGCGGTTCGCCTGCACCGGGAACTCAAGGTGCGCCATTCGCTCGCCATCCATTGGGGCACGTTCGAAATGGCGGATGACAGCCTGGACGAACCCCTGCCCTTGTTGCAGCGAGCCATGGCCCAAAATGGCCTGGGTGCCGAGGACTTCTGGGTGCTGCGTCAGGGCGAGTCCCGCCCGCTGCCGGTGCGCGGCTCGTAAGCGCCATCTGACCATTTCGCTGCGCAGTCCCGCCCTTTCGGAAATTTGCTCGATGTTCAGTATACTTGACTTCAGTGGTTCAGTATGCTTTACTTCCTCTACGATCGTGAGTACGGGAGGGCTGATGCGGGGACTAAATCCAAAATCTGGGCGTCCTGCGCCGCTGCATCCCGAGCCGCTGGCTCAGGTCGAAGTGCTGCTGCTTTTCGACCCGACTTTGCAGACGGGTGGCGCAGGACGCGTACCGCCTGAAGCTTGCGCGTCAGCGAGCCAGGGCTGGCTCACCTTGGACGTCTATGGGAATCGCGGCATAAGTGAAATCGCCGGCCGCCCAATTATGGAAAACCTGCGCCTGGAAACGCATGGAGAGGACATCGAGGCGCTCCTACCCGACGGAATCGTGAACGACGTCGCGGACTATGTGCTTGGGGAAGAGTGAAATGCGTCCCAGGTTTCTGTCCTGCCTCCTGTCCAACTTCCAGGAAAAGGAAGGTGACAATATGTGTTTCGCAGGCATCGAAGAAAACGTCCGCCAACTCCTGAAGCGCAAGGAGTTAGCGGAAGAAATCGCTGCTAAAGCCCACATCCGTGCCCTAACCGCCCAAGTGCGTCACGGCCAGGTGCATCTTCTGGTCGAAAACGAGGGCTGGATCCGCTCCGTGGATCTACTGGAACGGCATAAGACTGAGGGCTTTGAGCCCATTACACGCCCGGTCGAAGTTCGATTCACACGGCAACCGGTTAATTTGACCAGCCGCTAAGCATACTGGCTGGTTTACTGCGGGACAAAACGAAGGGCAGCTCAGTAGCTGCCCTTCATGTTATTTAGACGGTGCCGGCGAAGGTCTGGCCAGGAAGGTCAGGCGGCGTGTAATTATGAACGACAGGCTTACGCCGGGGATGGCATAGCGACGCTCGAGACTGAAGGATATGGTGCCGGCAGAGGGAATCGAACCCCCGACCCACGCATTACGAAAATGGACCAGAACTGATCTTTTAAATTGAATCAGTCACTTACGGCGCTTGCCCTTGTGCCAAAAATGCAGAAAACATTGAGAAATTGAAGTCAGTAAAAGTAAAAGTGGCACAAAATTGGCACAGTGTGTCAAATGAAATTATTTTCTAACTTCGCCAATTCATAATGTCTGCTTCTGTCTGCGATTTCAATGGATCGACGCAACACATTGGCTAAATCGCTCAGCGGGCGTTTCGAAGTTTAGCGTCTTTCTTGGACGCTCGTTCAACTGC
>JBLNDO010000036.1:0-18788 GCA_050261675.1 Bacillota bacterium | reverse complement strand
GACGCCACCCGCCTGTATCTATCCGAGATCGGCTATTCACCGCTGCTCTCCGCCGAGGAAGAGGTGTACTACGGCCGCCTCGCGCTGCGCGGCGACGAGTCCGCCCGCCGGCGCATGATCGAGAGCAACCTGCGCCTGGTGGTGAAGATAGCCCGCAAGTACATCAACCGCGGCCTGCCGCTGCTGGATCTCATCGAGGAAGGCAACCTGGGGCTCATCCACGCGGTGGAGAAGTTCGACCCCGAGCGCGGCTTCCGTTTCTCCACCTATGCGACCTGGTGGATCCGCCAGACCATCGAGCGGGCCATCATGAACCAGACCCGCACCATCCGCCTGCCCATCCACGTCATCAAGGAGTTGAACCTGTACCTTAGGGCGGCGCGCAAGCTCTCCAACGAGCTGGACCGGGATGCTACCGCCGAGGAGATCGCCGCGGTGATGGACAAATCCCCGGAGGATGTGAAACGGCTCCTCGGTCTGAACGAGCGGGTGGCGTCGGTGGACTCGCCCATCAGCCGGGACGGCGATCGCCTGTTGTTGGACGCCATTCCCGACGAGAACAACACGGATCCTTCGCGGCTGCTGCAGGATGCGGACATGCAGGTCATCATCGACAAGTGGCTCTCGCGCCTGAACGAGAAGCAACGCCAAGTGGTCGAGCGGCGCTTCGGCCTCAACGGCCAGGAGAAGGGCACGCTCGAGGACGTGGGTAACGCCATCGGCGTGACCCGCGAACGGGTGCGGCAGATCCAGATGGATGCCTTGAAACGCCTCAGGCAGATACTGGAATCCGAAGGTCTTTCGGAAGATTCACTGTTCGAGTGAGTCAAATCATGAATAAGGCCGCCACCACCTTGCGGTCTTCGCTCAACAGGACGTTATAGGTCCGGCAAGCGGCGGCGGTATCCATTATCTCCAGGCCGATGCCCTTGCGGGCGACGTCGGCCAGGAGTTCCGCCGCGAGGAAGTGTTGTTCCGCGCCGGTGCCGACGATGAGGATCTCCGGCTCCAGGGCCAGCGCCACCTCCAGGTGCTCCGGCTTCAGGTCCTCGAAGCGCTGCGGGGCCCAGTCCTCCACCAGCCGGTCCGGCGCCACGATGAAGCTTCGGGTGAGCAGGGTCTCGCTCACGTTGATGCGGCCGGGTGCGTAGGCGCGGATGACCTTGGTGCTGCGGCCGGTGTTTTCCTTGGCGATCTTCATGGGCGGCGGGCGGCGGGAAGCGGCATAATGCGCCCCATCCTATGCCATCCAGCCTGTACATTCCCAATTTCCGCCGCAGTTACGAGGCCGCCGGCCGCCCCCGCCTGCGCGCGCTGGAACGCCTGGTGGCGCGCGCCGAGCGCTTGCCGGACGCCGCAGCGCTCGAATTCCTGGCGCCGCTCTTCGGTCTTCTGCCCGAAGTGCTCTACGAAGCCCCGTTCACCCGCCTCGCGGACGGCGGCAGGCCCGACGACGAGTATTGGCTGCGCGCGGACCCAGTGCACCTCGCGCCGGACCGGGACCAACTGGTGCTCATGCCCGAGACCCTGCTGCAGGTGACGCCGGCGGAGGCGGAGGCCCTGGCCGATGCGTTCAACCATGTGTACGGCGCCGAAGGCTGGTACCTGGAGTTTCCCCATCATGCGCGCGGCTATCTGCGCAGCCCCGCTCCGCTGGACGTGGTGACCCGCGATCCGGAGTCGCTCGCCGGCGGCCCGGTGCTCGACGCCATGCCGGCCGGAAGGCATGCGGGTGGGCTGAAGACACTCATGAACGAGGTCCAGATGCTGTTCCACGAGCACCCCGTGAACCGCGCCCGGGACGCCGCCGGCCATCCGCTCATCAACAGCCTGTGGTTCTGGGGCGGCGGCGTGCTCCCGCCCAAGAGCGGCCGCAAGCCCGCGCAGATCGTCACGGACCTCCTGCTGGTGAAGGGTCTGGCCCGCTGGTCCGGTGCCGCGCTGCAGCCGCCCACCCTCGGTTCCGCGGTCGACGTGCTCATGGCATTCGAGGGCACGGACCTGCCCGTGCTGGAGGGCACCTGCTTCAGCTCCGCGCTCACGAGCCTGAAGCGCGGCGAGTTCGAAACCCTGGACATGTATCTCGGCGGGCTGGGCGTGTTCTGCCTGGGCAGTGCCGCCGCACGCCGCTTCTGGCGCGCCGGCGCCAGGCTCGCGCCATGAATACGCCGCGCATCGCGCGACGATCAACGGTGGATGGGAATGACCTGCCCGGGAGCCTTGCTCCCTTGTTGCGCCGGGTTTACGCCGCCCGTGGCCTGCGCACCGCCGCCGACCTGGATCTGGCCCTCGCGGGTCTCGTGGATTACCGCGCGCTCGGCGGCATGCCTCGCGCGGTTGAACTCCTTTCCGATGCCCTGGCCGGGCAGCGCCGCATCCTGGTGGTGGGGGACTTCGATGCAGACGGTGCCACCAGTTCCGCTCTCCTGGTTCGGGTGCTGCGCCGCATGGGCGCCGTCCATGCGGATTACCTCGTCCCCAACCGTTTCGAATACGGGTATGGTTTGACGCCGGAGATCGTGGCCCTGGCGGCGGGCCGCTCGCCCAACCTCATCATCACCGTGGACAACGGCATCTCGAGCCTAGCCGGTGTCGACGCGGCCCGGGAGCGCGGCATCCGGGTGCTGGTGACGGACCATCACCTGCCGGGCGCGGTTTTGCCGAAAGCGGACGCCATCCTGAATCCCAATCTTCCCGGGGATGCCTTCCCGAGCAAGGCGCTGGCCGGCGTGGGCGTGGTGTTCTATCTCCTCATGGCTCTGCGCGCACATCTCCGTGAGACCGGCTGGTTCACGAAACAGGGCATACCCGAGCCCAATCTGGCGGAGTCCCTCGACCTCGTGGCGCTCGGCACCGTGGCCGACATGGTGCCGCTGGACCAGAACAACCGGCGGCTGGTGGCGGAAGGCTTGCGGCGCATCCGCGCCGGCCGAGCCATCCCCGGAATACGCGCGCTGATGGAGGTGGGCAACCGTGACTTGAAGCGCGCCATCGCCGCGGATTTCGGCTTCGCCGTGGCGCCGCGCCTGAACGCCGCCGGGCGCCTTACGGACATGTCCTTGGGGATCGAATGCCTGCTCACGGACGATGAGACCCGCGCCCGGGAACTCGCCTTGAAACTCGATTCCCTCAACAGGGAACGCCGCGACATCGAAGCGAAGATGCAGCAGGAAGCGCTCGCGGCCGTACAGCGCATGGGCTTCCGGGAGGACGATCCCGCCTTGCCGGTGGGCCTCTGCCTCTTCCACGAGGAGTGGCACCAGGGTGTGGTGGGCCTCGTGGCCTCCAAGGTGAAGGACCGGGTGCACCGCCCGGTGATCGCCTTCGCCCGTGCCGACGAGGAGACCCTGAAGGGTTCCGGCCGCTCCGTGCCCCACATGCACATCCGCGACGCCCTGGAGGCGGTCTCCAGCCGCCACCCGGGACTCCTGGACAAGTTCGGCGGCCACGCCATGGCCGCGGGGCTCTCCCTTCGGGCGTCGGACCTGCCGGCGTTCCGTGACGCCTTCGACGAGGAAGCGCGACGCTGGCTGGACCAGGACGACCTGGAGCGGGTGCTGCACACCGACGGGGAACTCACGGAGCAGGAACTGGACGTGACGACCGCGGAGATGCTGCGCGACGCCGGCCCCTGGGGGCAGGGCTTCCCCGAGCCCCTGTTCGACGGCGAGTTCGGCCTGGTGGACCGGCGCATCGTGGGCGGCGGCCATCTCAAGCTCGTACTGGAGCACCCGGCAGGCAAGCGCCGTTGCGAGGCCATTGCCTTCGGCCAGACCGGCGAACATCTTCCGGGGGACTGTCGCCGGGTGCGCATTGCCTACCGGCCCGACGTGAACGAATACCGCGGCGAGCGACGCTTGCAGCTCCTCATCGAGCACATCGAGCCGGCGTAGGGTCTGTTAAAATAAGCGGATGGAAATCAATCCCATCAAGAACAAGATCTCCGACCTCAAGAGCCGCGCCACGGCTCTCCGGGGGTATCTTTGAGTACGACTCGAAGCGCGAGCGTCTCCAGGAAGTCAACCGCGAGCTAGAGAATCCCAAGGTCTGGGACAACCCGGAGCGCGCCCAGGAGCTGGGCCGCGAACGGGCGCGCCTGGCCGAACTCGTCACGAACCTGGACAAGCTCAGCCAGGGGCTCGAGGACTCCCGGGAACTGCTGGAGATGCTGGCGGAGGAGGGCGACGCCTCCGGCGTGGGCGACGTGGCCACGGACGTGCAGCGCATGGAGCAGGTGGTGGCGGACATGGAGTTCCGCCGCATGTTCTCCGGGGAGATGGACTCCCACAACGCCTTCCTGGACATCCAGGCGGGCTCCGGCGGCACCGAGGCCCAGGACTGGGCCAACATGCTCTTGCGCATGTACCTGCGCTGGGGCGAGCGCCGCGGCTTCAAGACCGAGCTGGTGGAAGCCTCGCCCGGCGAAGTGGCGGGCATCAAGAGCGCCACCATCCGCTACGAAGGCCCCTACGCTTTCGGCTGGCTGCGCACCGAGACCGGCGTGCACCGCCTGGTGCGCAAGTCGCCCTTCGATTCCAACGCCCGCCGCCACACTTCCTTCGCGGCGGTGTTCGTCTCGCCCGAGGTGGACGACGAGATTGAAATCGAGATCAATCCGGCGGACCTCCGGGTCGACACCTACCGCTCCCAGGGCGCCGGCGGCCAGCACGTCAACAAGACCGACTCCGCGGTGCGCATCACCCACCTCCCCACCGGCATCGTGGTGGCCTGCCAGAACGAGCGTTCCCAGCACAAGAACCGCTCCACGGCCATGAAGATGCTCAAGGCCAAGATGTACGAGATGGAGATGCAGAAGCGCCGCGAGGCCCAGCAGAAACTGGAGGACAGCAAGGCGGACATCGGCTGGGGCAGCCAGATCCGCTCCTACGTGCTGGACCAGTCCCGCATCAAGGACCTGCGCACCAACTACGAGGTGGGCGATCCGCAGAAGATTCTCGACGGGGATCTGGACGGATTCATCGAAGCGTCATTGAAGCAGGGCCTGTAGGCGCCTGCCGGGGAAAACCATGGCCGATCAACAAGACGAAAATTCAATCATCCAGCAACGCCGCGAAAAGCTCGCGAAGCTGAGAGAGAAAGGCCAGGCCTTCCCCAACGACGTGCACCGGGACGCCCTGGCGGCGGACCTCCATGGCCTCTACGGCAACCGCAGCCCCGAGTCCCTGGAGCAGGAGCACATCCGCGTGAAGGTGGCCGGCCGCATGATGGCGAAGCGCATCATGGGCAAGGCGAGCTTCGCCCACGTCCAGGACAGTTCCGGCCGTCTGCAGCTCTTCCTGCAGAAGGACGCGCTGGGCGACGTCTACGAGGACTTCAAGGCCTGGGACATGGGCGACATCGTCGCCGCCGAAGGGGAGCTCTTCAAGACCAAGACCGGCGAACTCTCGGTGCGGGCCGAGAAGGCCCGGCTCATCTCCAAGTCGCTCCTGCCGCTGCCGGAGAAGTTCCACGGCCTCGCGGACACCGAGACCCGCTACCGCCAGCGCTACCTCGACCTCATCATGAACCCGGAGTCGGCGGAGGTATTCCGCACCCGCACCCGCATCGTGCAGCATCTGCGGGACTTCATGAATGCCCTGGGGTATCTCGAGGTGGAGACGCCCATGATGCAGCCCATCCCGGGCGGTGCCGCGGCGCGGCCCTTCATCACCCACCACAACACCCTGGACATGGACCTGTACCTGCGCATCGCACCAGAGCTTTATCTCAAGCGCCTGGTGGTGGGCGGCTTCGAGCGGGTCTACGAGATCAACCGCAATTTCCGCAACGAGGGCGTGTCCACCCGCCACAACCCCGAATTCACCATGATGGAGTTCTACCAGGCCTACTCCACCTACGTGGACCTGATGGACCTGACCGAGAGCCTCATGCGCAGCCTGGCCACGGCGCTCAAGGGCAACAACCAGATCACCTATCAGGGCGAGACCTACGATTTCGGTTCCGCCTTCAAGCGTATCTCCGTGGAACAGGCCATCACCGTGGCCAACAAGCTCAATGCGTCCAAGATCCGGGACGTGGCCTACCTGCGCTCCATCTTCGACCAGCGCAAGCTCAGCTATATGCAATCCTGGGGCGCCGGCAAGCTGCAGTTCACCCTCTTCGAGCACACGGTAGAGCAGGACCTGAAGCAGCCCACCTTCATCGTCGACTATCCGGCGGAGGTCTCGCCGCTCTCCCGCCGGAAGGACAGCGATTCCTTCCTGGTGGACCGCTTCGAGTTCTACGTGGGCGGCCGGGAGATCGCCAACGGCTTCTCCGAACTCAACGACCCGGAGGACCAGGCGGAGCGCTTCAAGGCCCAGGTGGCCCAGAAAGACGCCGGCGACCAGGAAGCCATGTTCTACGACGCGGACTACGTGCGTGCCCTGGAATACGGCATGCCGCCCACGGCAGGCGAAGGCATCGGCATCGACCGCCTCGTGATGCTGTTCACCGATTCGCCGTCTATCCGCGACGTAATCCTGTTCCCGCTGATGCGACCCGAATAAGAGTTCCATGAACACGCCCGAGACACGTTATGGGCGTGCACGCCTGAACCAAGCATCCGAGATCCTGAGAGCCATACTCTCGGAATCGCGATCTCCCGCTGACCATCTTATCGATCAGTACTTCCGCGCCCACCGCCAGATGGGTTCCAAGGACCGGGCCTTCGCCGCGGAGACGGTCTATGGTTGCCTGCGCCGCAAGGGCGAGCTGGAATTCCTCATGGCCCCTTGTCTTCCCGGAAAGCTCGCCGCCGAAGATCATGCCCGCTGGTTGGTGGCGACGTATTTATTGAAATACTCCGGCTGGAGCGCCCGGGCCCTGGATGAAGCGGGCTTCAAGGACGCAGAAGCCCTGGTGACGCGTGTCCGCGCGGTGAAGACGGCGGACATGCCCTTCAGTGCGCGCATCAACATGCCGGAATGGCTCTCGGAGAAGCTTAAGGCCCAGTACGGCGAAACGGAGGCTGTCGCCTTAAGCGAAGCCCTGAACCGTCCCGCCCCAGTAGGCATACGCACCAACACGCTGCGCACCGACAGGGATACTTTGGCCAAACGTCTCGCGGAGTCCGGCAACCCCTGCGAGCCCATGAAGTATTCGCCCATGGGCCTGCAACGGGACAAACGCGGTCCCCTGTTCAACACCACGGAGTTCCAGGAGGGCCTGTTCGAGCTGCAGGACGAGGGGAGCCAGTTGCTGGCGCTTATGACCGAGGCGGCGCCGAAGGAGAAAGTCATGGATTTCTGCGCCGGCGCCGGCGGCAAGACTCTTGCTCTGGCGGCCATGATGCAGAACACCGGCGCGCTCTATGCCTGCGACATCTCCGCCAAGCGCTTGGAGCGTTTGAAGCCGCGTCTCGCCCGGGCCGGCGCCTATAACGCCCAGTCCTTCCCCATCCGCGACGAGCACGATCCTGCCCTCAGGAAGCTGGAAGGGACGATGGACGCGGTGCTGGTGGATGCGCCGTGTTCCGGCACCGGGACCCTGCGCCGCAACCCGGACATCAAGTGGCGGCCCATCGACCTCGATCTGCTCACCCAGACCCAGGCCCGCATCCTGGAGGCGGCAAGCAAGCTGGTGAAACCCGGCGGCCGCTTGGTCTACGCCACCTGCAGTCTGCTGGAAGAAGAAAACGGTGCCGTCACCCATGCCTTCCTGACGGCTCATCCGCAATTCGAGGTGATCCCCGCTGGCGGGATTCTCGAAAGGCAAGCGGTGAAGTTGGACCACGCTTTCGGAGAGAGCGGGTCGCTGCGTCTGCTGACGCACCAACACGGAACGGATGGCTTTTACGCCCTTGCGATGCGACGCAAGCTCAACTGACGAGCGTCACCGGCGCACCGCCGGCTCCGTGCATCAGATCCGCGTCCCGGAAATCGTCCTGCACCACTACCAGCATCTGCCAGACGCCGCGGGCATCCATGCGGGCGTCCACCACTTCCGCCACGGGCGACTCCTGGCCCAGGGCATGGATATCCGTTCCGGGTTTCAGGTGGGCGGTGCTGCGGCTCTCGGCCCGCGCCAGGTGGCGTTTCACGCCGCCCCGGTAATGGGCCCGGGCGATGACTTCCTGGCCGATGTAGCAGCCCTTCTTGTAGTCGATGCCGCCGAGCTCGTCGAGCCCCAGCATCTGGGCCACGAAATGCTCGGACGTCTCGGCATAGACTGTGGGCTCGCCGGCCAGGACCTTGTGCAGGGCCCAGAGGTCCTCGTTGCCCGGCGTCGCCGCCCCCTGCCAGCGCTGTCTGAGTGTGCCGAGGGCTTCATTGTCGCCGTAGATCGCGTACCGAGGCAGTTCACCATGCAGGCGTACGGTCTGGATGCCGTCCACGCGGGTGACGTCGTTCACCCGAGGCGGCACTGGTATGCCGGCTCCGCTGAGGAGGGCGGCCGCACCGTCCCCGATGAGGCCCAGCGTCGAGATCTCGTCGCCGGAATCCGCGAGCGTGACCTTGGAGCGCAGCACGTACATGGACAGCCGCTTCAGGACCGTGCTTTTCAGGCTGGCTGCAAGCGCCATGTAGATGTGGTCGTCGCGGCGGAACAGTCGCAGCACCGCCACGACCCGCCCCTTGGCGTTACTCCAGGAACTGAGTTGGCTCGCGGCGGGTGTGAGTTGCTCGATATCGGTGCTGAGCTGTCCCTGCAGGAACGCAACCGAGTCGGGACCGCTCGCGCGGATCAGTCCCTTGTAGGACAGGTCCACCAGGATGGTGTCATGAGGCGGCATGGCGATGCTTCCATTCTAACCGTTCGGTCAAGGGGTTCCGGCCACCCCGGCCTTTGGGTGTAAAATATGCATATAGCAAAAGGTCTTCCCATGTCCCAGCAGGAAACCAAGAACAAGCCGGCTCCGGACGCGCCTCCGCGGGAGACGGTCACTCCCAAAACACCTGAGCGCCCTAAAGAGATCGGCGGTCCCAAGGGACCCGAGCCCACGCGTTACGGCGATTGGGAAAAGAACGGTCGCTGCATAGATTTTTAGTAAAGGTGAAGCATGGCCGATAACAGACCGCTGTCGCCGCACCTCGGGATCTACCGCTGGCAGATCACCATGACCATGTCCATTCTGCACCGCGCCACCGGCGTGGCGCTGGCGGTGGGGACCCTGGCCCTGGTGTATTGGCTGGTGGCGGCGGGCATGGGCCCCGGCGCCTACGCGGACGCGCAGACGCTGTTCGGTACCTGGATCGGCCAAGTCCTGCTCTGGGGCTGGACCTTCTCGCTCTTCTACCATCTCTGCAACGGCATCCGGCATCTCGCCTGGGATGCGGGCTGGGGCTTCGAGATCAAGACGCTCTACCAGACGGGCTACACCGTGTGGGTGGCAGCACTGTTGCTCACCGGCATCACGCTCTACATGGCCTACGCAGGAGGTGTGGCATGAGCTTCCGCACTCCCTTGGGACAGGCCCGCGGCCTGGGCTCGGCGAAACAGGGCACGGCCCACTGGTGGGCGCAGCGCGTCACCGCCGTGGCGCTCATTCCCTTGAGCCTGTGGTTCGCGGTGTGCGCTGTGCAGCTCACCCACGCGGATTACGTGGTGGCGGTGAACTGGCTGCACACGCCCACCGTTGCGGTGCTGCTGAGCCTCTTCCTGGGAACGCTCTTCTACCACGCCTACCTCGGCGTGCAGGTGGTGGTGGAGGACTACGTGCACACGGAGTGGCTCAAGATCGCCACGCTGCTTGCCATCAAGTTTGCCGCGGTCCTGCTCGCTGCGGCGGGCATCTTCACCGCCCTGCGCATCGCCTTCGGAGCCTGACGTGAGCCAAGCCTACAAGACGGTCGATCATATCTACGACGTGGTGGTGGTGGGGGCGGGGGGCGCCGGCCTGCGCGCCACCTTCGGCCTGGCGGAGGCGGGGCTCTCCACGGCCTGTATCACCAAGGTGTTCCCCACCCGCAGCCATACGGTCGCGGCCCAGGGCGGCATCAGCGCGGCCCTCGGCAACATGGGCGAGGACGACTGGCGCTGGCACATGTACGACACCGTCAAGGGTTCCGACTGGCTCGGCGACCAAGACGCCATCGAATACATGTGCAAGGAAGCGCCCCAGGCGGTCATCGAACTGGAGCACTACGGCGTGCCGTTCTCCCGCACCGAGGATGGCAAGATCTACCAGCGCCCCTTCGGCGGCATGACCACGCGCTTCGGTGAGGGGACCGCACAGCGCACCTGCGCCGCCGCGGACCGCACCGGTCACGCCATGCTGCATACCCTCTACCAACAGAGCCTGAAGCACCAGGCGGAGTTCTTCGTCGAGTACTTCGCACTGGACCTGCTCATGGAGGGCGAGGTGTGCCGCGGTGTGGTGGCGTGGGATCTCGCCACCGGAACGCTGCATCGCTTCATCGCCCAGCAGACCATCCTCGCCACCGGCGGTTACGGCCGGGCGTATTTCTCCTGCACCTCCGCCCATACCTGCACCGGCGACGGCAACGGCATGGTGCTGCGCGCGGGCTTGCCGCTGCAGGACATGGAGTTCGTGCAGTTCCATCCCACGGGCATCTACGGCGCTGGCTGCCTCATCACCGAGGGCGTGCGCGGCGAGGGCGGGTACCTCACCAATTCGTCCGGCGAGCGCTTCATGGAACGCTACGCGCCCAACGCCAAGGATCTCGCCTCCCGCGACGTGGTCTCCCGTTCCATGACCATCGAGATCCGCGAGGGCCGCGGTGTGGGCCCCGAGAAGGACCACATCCACCTGCATCTCGAGCACCTGGGCCCCGAGGTGATCCACGAGCGCCTGCCGGGCATCGCCGAGAGCGCGCGCATCTTCGCCGGCGTGGACGTGACCAAGCAGCCCATCCCGGTGCTGCCCACGGTGCACTACAACATGGGCGGCATCCCCACCAATTACCACGGTGAGGCCCTGACCCTGAAGGCCGGGAACCCAGACGCGGTGGTCCCGGGCCTGATGGCCATCGGCGAGGCCGCCTGCGTGTCGGTGCACGGCGCCAACCGCCTGGGGTCGAATTCGCTCCTGGACCTCGTGGTCTTCGGCCGTTCCGCCGCCCACCGCTGCGCCGAGACCGTGAAGCCCGGCAAGACTCCCCGCAGCTTCCCCAAGGAAGCCACGGACAAGGTGCTTGCACGCTTCGACCGCCTGCGCAATGCCAACGGCGCTGAGCCCACCGCCCAGGTCCGGCTGCGCATGCAGAAGGTCATGCAATCAGACGCCGCCGTGTTCCGCACCGGCAAATCCCTGGAGGAAGGCAAGGCACGCCTGAAGCAGGTATACGACTCCTTCCAGCACGTGAAGGTGAGCGACCGTTCCCTCATCTGGAACAGCGACCTCGTGGAAACCCTGGAGCTCGAGAACCTCCTGGGCAGCGCCACCGCGACCATGGCCGGCGCCCTGAACCGCCAGGAAAGCCGCGGCGCCCACGCCCGCGAGGATTTCCCGGAGCGGGACGACAAGAACTGGATGAAGCACACCCTCGCCTGGATGGACGACAAGGGCGCGGTGAAGCTCGATTACCGCCCGGTGCATCTCAACACCATGACAAACGAAGTCCAGACCATTCCGCCGAAGAAGCGCGTCTACTGAGGACGAGACATGGCCGAATTCCTGCTGCCCAAGAACTCGAATTACAAGAAGAAGGAAGGCAAGACCTTCAAGGCCGCCGCGGACGCGAAGAACGTCAAGCGCTTCCGGGTGTACCGCTACGACCCGGACAGCGGCGAGAACCCGCGCATGGACACCTACGAGGTGGACATGGACAAGTGCGGGCCCATGGTCCTGGACGCCCTGCTCAAGATCAAGAACGAGATCGACCCGACCCTGACGCTGCGCCGTTCCTGCCGCGAGGGCATCTGCGGTTCCTGCGCCATGAACATCGACGGCACCAATACGCTCGCCTGCACCAAGGCTTGCTCCGAGATCAAGGGCGAGGCCCGCGTCTACCCGCTGCCGCACATGCGGGTGGTGAAGGATCTGGTGCCGGACCTGACCCATTTCTACGCCCAATACGCCTCCATCAAGCCCTGGATCCGGACCCAGTCGGCGCCGCCGGACCGGGAGCGTCTCCAGTCCAAGGAGGAGCGCGCCAAGCTGGACGGCCTCTACGAGTGCATCCTCTGCGCCTGCTGCTCCACGAGCTGTCCCAGCTACTGGTGGAACCCCGACCGGTACCTCGGGCCCGCCATCCTGCTCCAGGCCTACCGCTGGATCGTCGACAGCCGCGACGAGGACACCGGCGCGCGCCTGGACGAGCTGGAGGACCCCTTCAAGCTCTACCGCTGCCACACCATCATGAACTGCACCCGCACCTGCCCGAAGGGGCTCAACCCCGCCAAGGCCATCGCGGAAATCAAGAAGCTCTTGGCCGAGCGGCAGCATTAAGTGCGGAATGTCCGAGCTCCAGAAACTCCGCTGGAAATGCCGCCGGGGAATGAAAGAGCTGGATTTGCTGTTGACGGGCTACCTGGACAGCCGCTATTCCGATACGAGCGAGACGGAGCAGGGAGCGTTCCGCGCACTGCTTGATCTGCAGGACCCGGAACTCTACGCCTACGTGCTGGGCCAGAAGCAGCCCGCCGACGAGGAACAACGCCGTGTCATCGACGCCTTACGGCGAACCCCTTGAACTCCTGATCCGCCCCTCGCGGATGATCGTCAGCCTGCTCTGCATCATGCACATGACGGCCATCGCCGTCAGCGCGCCCTTGCCCATCCCCCTGCAATACCGCGCCGCCATCACGGCCGCGGTGATCTTCGCTTTTTTCTGGAATGCCCGCGTCTATATCCAGCGTACGCCCAGGCGTCTGCACTGGTCGCCGGAGATGGGGTGGACGCTCACGGACCGTTTGGGCATCGAGCATGCGGTGACGCTCCAGCCCGAGGCCTATCTCAGCCCCTGGCTCGTCATTGCCCATTTCAAGGACGAACAGGGGAAGCGCAGGGCGGTGATGCTCGCGCAGGACAGCGTGCGGGCGGAAGGATTTCGACGGCTGAAAGTTCTACTGCGCTACGGCACACCGAAAAGTTAAGGATGCTCGCTACGCATCACGCTCCGTTTGCGAGCCGGGGCGCACCTTTCGCTACGCATCCTGCTGCGCTCAAGGTCCAGGACATGCATCCCTGCATGTCCGTTGGAAGCTGCGCTTCCAACCCCTGTCCGCCCGCCTGACGCATGCATCAGGCCCAATGCACCCTTAAGACACTTCCGGCGAAGTTCGGCGGCACCAGGACGGTGTTCTGCGGCGTGCGGCCCTTGTTCGCTTCCGGATAATCCAGGGTGTAGTGCAATCCGCGGCTTTCGCGGCGCGCTTGGGCAGACTGGATAATGAGTCGTGCCACCAGGGTGAGGTTGCGCAGCTCCACGAGATCGCTGTTGATGCGGAAGTTGCCGTAGTACTCCTCGATCTCGTGCTGCAAGAGTTCTGCCCGGGAAAGGGCGCGCCGCAGGCGCTTGTTGGTGCGCACGATGCCCACGTAGTCCCACATGAAGTGGCGCAGCTCGCTCCAGTTGTGGGATACCACCACCTCTTCGTCGGAATCCGTGACCCGGCTCTCATCCCAACGGGGCAGCTTCGGTGCCTTGCCGTGCGCGTCCTGCTGGGCGGCGATATCCTGGGCCGCCGCGGTGCCGAACACCACGCATTCCAACAGCGAGTTGCTGGCCATGCGGTTGGCGCCGTGCAGCCCCGTGAACGCGGTCTCGCCGACGGCATAAAGCCCCGGCAGGTCCGTGCGACCCTTCAAATCGGTGAGCACGCCGCCGCAGGTGTAATGGGCCGCGGGCACCACCGGGATGGGGCCCTTGGTCATGTCATAACCGTATTCCAGGCAGCGGGCATGGATGGTCGGGAAATGCTCGCGGATGAATTTGGCGGGCCGGTGGCTGATGTCGAGGAGCACGTGATCCGACCCCAGGCGTTTCATCTCGTGGTCGATGGCCCGGGCCACGATGTCGCGCGGCGCGAGTTCGCCGCGCTTGTCGAACTTCTTCATGAAGGGCGTGCCGTCCGGCAGCAGCAGCTTGCCGCCTTCGCCGCGCACCGCTTCCGAGATCAGGAATGACTTGGCATGCGGATGGTAGAGGCAGGTGGGGTGGAACTGCATGAATTCCATGTTGCCCATGCGGCAGCCCGCGCGCCAGGCCATGGCGATGCCGTCACCCGTGGAGCCGTCCGGGTTGCTGGTGTAGAGGTACACCTTGTTGGCGCCGCCCGTGGCCAATACCACGTGGCGCGCCGCCACGGTCTTCACCTGTTGCTTGCGTCGGTCGAGGAGATACGCGCCCAGGCAACGCGGTTCCGCCAGGCCCACTTTCGCGGCGGTGATGAGATCCACGCTGATGTGATGTTCCAGGACGGTGACGTTCTTCCGTTTGCGAACCAGGCGTTCCAGGGTGGTTTCGATTTCCCGGCCGGTGGCATCGGCCGCATGCACCACGCGGCGGTGGCTGTGGCCCCCCTCGCGGGTGAGGTGGTAGGCGCCCGGATCCCGGCCTTCGTCGTCGCGGGTGAATTTCACGCCCTGCTGGATGAGCCAGCGGATGCAGTCCGGTCCCTGTTCGACCACATAGCGCACCGTGGCCGGGTCGCAGAGGCCGGCGCCGGCGTTGAGCGTGTCCTCGATGTGGGATTGGATGGAGTCGGTCTTGTCCAGGACCGCCGAGATGCCGCCCTGGGCGTAGAGGGTGCTGCCTTCCGAGAGGGGTCCCTTGGACACCAACCCGACCCGGAGATGGGCGGGCAGGCGCAGGGCGAGGGTCAGGCCGGCGGCGCCGCTGCCGAGAATGAGTACGTCGAAACGGTCGGTCTGGGGCATGGGGGTTTAGGGGGCGCCGGGCGTGGGCCCGGGGGGCTGTTAAAATGCCTCTCAGGGGGCTTAAGGGCCCCGGAAGGACGCGAAATATACTCGCATCCCCCCTGATTTGGCGAACTTTTAGCCCCCTACGGGGTCCATGATGACAGAACCATGAACATGCCCAGGCCCCTGACCCAATTAGAGCCTGGCAAGGCTGACGCCGACCAGCTCCTGGTGGCGCGCGTGCAGCGCGGCGACAAGTCCGCGTTCGACCTGCTGGTCCGCAAGTACCAGCACAAGATCGTGAAGTTGGTCACCCGCTATGTGCACAACCAGGCCGAGGCCCTGGACGTGGCCCAGGAGGCCTTCATCAAGGCCTACCGCGCCATCCACGGTTTCCGCGGCGACAGCGCGTTCTATACCTGGCTGTACCGGATCGCCATCAACACGGCCAAGAACCATTTGGTGGCGGAAGGCCGGCGACCCCTGGAACACGGGGTGGATCTGCAGGATCCGGAGCAGTACGACGTCCAGGCGCGGCTTCGCGACGTGGACACGCCGGAACGGCTGCTGCTGACGGACGAGATACAGAGGACGGTGGAGCAGGCCATCGCCGATTTGCCCGAGGATCTGCGCACCGCCATCGTGCTGCGCGAGCTGGAGGGCCTGAGTTACGAGGAGATCGCCGAGGCGATGTCCTGCCCGGTGGGTACGGTGCGATCCCGCATCTTCCGCGCCCGCGAGGCGATAGACGAGAAGCTGCGGCCCCTGTTGGATTGAGTACGAGAGAGACCAAAGAGATGACCCAGAAACTGCGCGAACAGATTTCCGCCCTGGCGGACCAGGCGCTTCCCGAAGGCGAGCACGAGCTGCTGTTGCGGCGCTTCGGCCTGGAAAAATCCCTGCGCTTGCACTGGGAACGCTACCACCTGATCGGCGAGGCCATGCGCAAGGGCCTGCCGGAGGCGGATACCCGCGGCTTGGCCGACCGGGTGATGGCGGCCATTTCCCAGGAATCGGCGCCGGCCGAGACGACCGAGAGCTTCCGCGGCAAGCTGCTGCGCGGTGCTGCGGGCTTCGCCGTGGCCGCCGCCGTGGCGGTGGTGGGCATCACCGGGCTGCGCTATGACGCCCAGCACGGGTCTCCGGCCCCGGCGGAAATCGTGCCCACGGGCCTGGCCAGCGCCGACAGCCATCCGGTTCGGGACGATCTGCTGAACAGCGACTGGAGCGGCAATGCCCAGCCTTCGCCGGCGGATCTGCGCAGCACCCTCATGGACCAGGAGGACGTGAGCGCTTCCCAGGCTCTGGGGGGCAAGCAGGCCTATTACACGGTGCCCCGCCAGGTGCCTCCGGACAGCGCTAAAACGCCTCCCAAGAAGCACAAGACCCCGCGCCAGCCCTAGTCTCCCGGGCCGCTATTGCGGCCCTGAGGGCGAATCACCACAATTTCCTCCCTTATGGGAGCACGACGCCTTCATTTGGCGTTTTTCGTGGCCGGCGTCCTGGTGGCGCCGTTCGCCGCTTTGGGCTACAGCCCGACCGACACCAAAGGGCCGGTTGCGCATGGTGCGCCGACCCTTGCCAGCGACGGCCAGATGAGGCCAGGGACAGTCCCGGTGAAGCACCCCGTGCTGCCGCGGGACGAGCCCGGCAACGCCCCCACTGCTGCACCTACAGAAGCCGAGAACACCCCATCCAGTTACGCTCACACCCCCTCCATGGGGGTGGCCCCCGGCGCCCGGCAGACGGGTTCAGGCCATACCGCCGCGGCCGAGATCCAACCCCAGGCGGCGATGCCGCCTGAAACCGGCGACATGGCGCCGCGCACCGCCGACGCGGGGCTCAAGGTCCGTGCCTTGACCGATGAGGAACGCCATGAGCTCGGCATCGCCGAGGGCGGCATCAAGGTGCTTAGCGTCGGCCAGGGCAACGGCCAGCAGGCGGGATTCCGTGCCGGTGACGTGGTGCTCAGCTTGGACGGCGTCGAGATCACCAGTACCGCCCAATTCCACCAACTCCTGCGCCAACTGCCCCATGACCGACCGGTTCCGGTGTTGGTGCATCGCCCCAATAACAATCTCTTCCTGCCCCTGGACGCCCCGCACCGCTGATGTCCGGCTTGGTCCTGTATCACCGCCCGGGTTGCCACCTGTGCGAGCAGATGCTCGCTGCCCTCTATGTCGCCTACGGTGACGAACTGGAGGTGCAGCTCGTGAATGTGGACGAGGATCCGGGTCTCAAGGAGCGTTATGGCCTGCGGGTGCCGGTGTTGACCGGCGCGGGCCTGGAACTTTGCGAGGCGCGCCTGGATGAGCCCGCCGTGGATGCCTACTTTCAGCGTAAAGCCGGGCTCTAGCGTCATAGTTTGGAAAGGTCCGAAACGCTATAATGCGCTGTCCTGAAAGGGCTTTTCGGCCCTTTTTCAGGTATGACGGGGCCCTCAAAATCCCTGCCCGGCTTCCAGGCGACCACCTCCGGCGTCGAAGCTCACGGAATCCAGCGAACTACGCCGCAGCATGCAACGCATCCGCAATTTCTCCATCATCGCCCACATCGACCACGGCAAATCCACGCTCGCCGACCGCTTCATCCAGATGTGCGGTGGGCTGGAGGCCCGCGAGATGGAGGAGCAGGTGCTGGACTCCAATCCCATCGAGCGAGAGCGCGGCATCACCATCAAGGCCCAGAGCGTTTCCCTGCAGTACAAGTCCAGGGACGGCCAAAGCTACCAGCTCAATTTCATCGACACGCCGGGCCACGTGGATTTCTCCTACGAGGTTTCCCGTTCGCTCGCCGCCTGCGAGGGCGCGCTCCTGGTGGTGGACTGCTCCCAGGGCGTGGAGGCCCAGAGCGTCGCCAATTGCTACACGGCCCTGGAGCAGGGGCTCGAAGTGATGCCGGTGCTGAACAAGATCGACCTGCCCAATGCCGACCCGGAGAAGGTGGCCAAGGAAATCGAGGAAATCATCGGCATCGAGGCCCAGAACGCGGTGCGTGTCAGCGCCAAGACCGGCGTGGGCGTGGCCGACTTGCTTGAAGAGCTGGTGAAGCGCATCCCGCCGCCCAAAGGCAGCGAAACCGGCCCCTTGCAGGCGCTCATCATCGATTCCTGGTTCGACAACTTCGTGGGCGTGGTCTCGCTGGTTCGCGTGGTGAACGGCAGCCTCAGGCCGCGCCAGAAGATGCTGGTGATGTCCACCGGCCGCGCCTACGAGGTGGATCGGGTGGGCATCTTCACCCCCAAGATGCGTGACAAGGATGTATTGGTGACGGGCGAGGTGGGCTACGTCATCGCGGGCATCAAGGAGATCGACGGCGCTCCGGTGGGCGATACCATCACGGCTTCCGACAAGCTCTGCGCCGCGCCACTGCCCGGCTTCAAGCAGGTCCAGCCGCGGGTGTTCGCGGGCTTGTTCCCGGTGAGTTCCGACGACTACGAGAATTTCCGCGAGGCGCTGCGCAAGCTGCGCCTCAATGATTCCGCCCTGCACTTCGAACCCGAGACCTCCACGGCGCTGGGTTTCGGCTTCCGCTGCGGCTTCCTCGGCATGCTGCACATGGAGATCGTGCAGGAGCGCCTGGAGCGCGAGTACAACCTGAACCTCATCACCACCGCCCCGACGGTCGTGTACGAGGTGCAGACCACCGCCGGCGAGACGCTGTACGTGGACAACCCCTCGAAGCTGCCGCCGGTGGACCGTATCGACGAGATCCGCGAGCCCATCATCACCGCCAACATCCTGGTGCCGCAGCAGTATGTGGGCAACGTCATGACCCTGTGCCAGGAGAAGCGTGGGGTACAGAAGAAGATGCTCTACCACGGCAGCCAGGTGGCACTCTCCTATGAGATGCCGCTGAACGAGGTGGTGATGGATTTCTTCGACCGCCTGAAATCGGTCAGTCGCGGCTATGCGTCCTTCGACTACAGCTTCGAGCGCTTCCAGGCGGCCCCCCTGGTGAAACTCGACCTGCTCATCAACGGCGACAGGGTGGACGCCCTTTCGGTGATCGTGCACAAGGA
>JBLNDO010000035.1:0-45122 GCA_050261675.1 Bacillota bacterium | reverse complement strand
CGCTCGATGTAGCGGCCGTCGCGGGAATTGCGCCGGTCGGTTGCCACCACGTGGTAGAAGGGGCGCTTCTTGGCGCCGCCGCGGGAAAGACGAATGGTCACCATGGAAATCGGGTCCTCTATAAAAACTTGGGGCCGCCTTAAGGGGCAGCCCGCCGAAAAGAGCAGGGTATTTTACGGAAATTTGGAGAAAAGTGAATAGCTTACGTGGGCCCGGGGCCTGGAAAACCGGGTCTTTTTAGGCCCGGCAACCCGAATTTCCGCCTCAGCGGGGCTTTAACCCCGGGGGCATGCGTCCCTGGAGGCCACGCATCATCTTCGCGAGCCCTCCGCCGGCCATTTGTTTCATGACCTGGGCCAGTTGGTCGTACTGCTTGATCAGGCGGTTCACGTCCTGCACCTGGGTGCCCGACCCCGAGGCGATGCGCCGCCGGCGGGAGCCGTTCAGCAGATCCGGCTTGGCGCGTTCCGCGGAGGTCATGGAATCGATGATGGCGATCTGGCGTTTCAGATCCTTGTCGTTGAACTGGGCCGGCATTCTCCCCGCCATCCCGGCGCCCCCGGGGAGCTTGTCCAGCATGGCGCCCATGCCGCCCATGGCGAGCACCTGCCTGAGCTGCTCGCGGAAGTCGGCGAGGTCGAAGCGCTTCCCTTGCTTCAATTTTTCGGCGAGCTCCGCCCCTTTCTCCCGGTCGAGCTTCTGCTGCGCCTCTTCCACCAGGGCGAGCACGTCGCCCATGCCGAGGATGCGGGAAACGAGGCGCTCCGGCTGGAAGGCCTCCAAGGCATCGGTGCCTTCCCCCATACCCAGGAACTTGATGGGCACGCCGGTGATGTGACGCACGGACAAGGCCGCGCCGCCTCGGGCGTCGCCATCCGCCTTGGTGAGGATCACGCCGGTCAAAGGCAATGCCCGGCCGAACTCGGCGGCGGCGTTGGCGGCGTCCTGGCCCGCCATGGCGTCCAATATGAAAAGTGTCTCGTGTGGGGTAAGCATGGCGTGCAGGCGCCGCACTTCGTCCATCATTTCCGCGTCCACGTGCTGACGGCCGGCGGTGTCGACGATGAGCACGTCATGAAGGCGCGCCTGGGCCTCGGCCAAGGCGGCCGTGGCGATGGCGACGGGATCCTGGGTCTCGGGCTGGAAATAACCGATGCCCGCCTGCGTGGCGAGCTTCTGCAATTGCTCGCGGGCGGCGGGACGGTAGACGTCGGCGCTCACGAGCAAGGGCTTCTTGCCGAGCCGCTCTTTCACGTGGCGTGCAAGCTTGGCGGCGGTGGTGGTCTTGCCGGCACCCTGCAAACCGGCCAGCAGAATCACCACCGGCGGCCGGGCGTTCAGGTCCAGCGGCGCGCCGGGGCCGATGGCCTTCAGCAACTCCTCGTCGACGATCTTGATGAATGCCTGGCCCGGTGTGAGGCTGGCGGTGACTTCCCGGCCCACCGCGCGCTCCCGCGCCGCCTCGGTGAAGGACTTCACCACCGGTAGGGCGACGTCCGCCTCCAGGAGCGCGAGGCGTACGTCCTTCAGGGCGTCCCGGGCGTTCTGCTCGGTCAGCCGCCCGCTACCGCGCAAGGCAGACAGGGTTTTGGTCAGGCGTTCAGTGAGTGATTTGAACATGTGAGGAAGATGGAGACGGGAAACGGAAACTCAATCAGAGATTGAAGACCTCGCCGCCCTTCAGGCGGTGGATACGGCGCTTGGGCAGGGCCGCGGTGAGCTCCTTGAAGATCATGTCTTCGCCGCCGGGTTTGAGGTGCGTGATGTAGATGTCCGGGTCGTGCTTGAGCTTCTTCATGTCCGCCGCCAGGGTCTCGGGACAGTAGTGCTTGGCCATGTCTGCGAGCTTGCGGTTGTTGTTCCCGAAGGCGGTCTCCACCATGAGCGCGTCCACCCGCGGGTAGGCGTTCACCGCGTCCCAGAAGGTATCGTTCGTGAAAGTGTCGCCGCTGAAGGCAAAGACCTTGCCGTGGTGCTCCAGGATGTAACCCGCGCCCGGCACGGTATGGTTCACTTCGATCAAGTGGATGTGCCGGCCGTGGATGCCGACTTTCTCGCCCAGCTTCATGGGGCGGTAGTTCAGCACGGGCGCGTGTTTCGTGGGCAGCTCGGCGAAATCCGGCCACATGACCCAGTTGAAGATGTGCCCGCGCACCGCTTCCAGGGTCTCGGCGCGGCCATAGACCGTGAGCGGCTCCTTCAAGTGGTCGAAAACGGTGTCGATGAGCAACGGCAGGCAGGCGGTGTGGTCGAGATGCGAATGGGTGAGGAACACGTGGCGGATCTGGCGCATCTCATCGAGCGTGAGGTCGCCGGTGCCGGTGCCCGCGTCCACCAGCGTATCGCCGTCGATGAGCAACGAGGTGGTGCGCAAATCCGCGCCGATGCCGCCGCTGCAACCCAGGATCTTGATGCGCATCTTTGGAATGAACCTTGGGGCCGCGTGAGGCCCCATCCCCGTATAGCAAGCTTATCACAGGCGTCCATGCCCGTCCTTCACGGGGGCGGGAGGCTGTGCGATGATGAACGGCGCCTCGCCAGCCTTGAAGCCACACGACGCCAATGCACCTGACCGGCACCGCCGTCCTTGCCTTCGTGCTGTACCTCGCCGCCGCCCTGGCCCTGGCACTGCGGTTGTTCGGCAAAGGGCCGGGGATGCTGCGGGAACGCCGCGGGTTCACCCTGAGCTGCGTGCTGGCGGCGACCGCGCTGCACAGCATCGCGCTCTATGCCGCGGTATTCACCGCCCAGGGGATGGATCTGGGGTTCTTCAACGCCCTGGCCCTCGTGGGCTGGCTCCTGGCGCTCATCGGGCTTTCCACCTTCCTCAAGAGCGGCTTCGAGAGCCTCGGGATCGTGCTCTTCCCGTTCGCCGCCGTGAGCCTGCTGCTCGCGGAAACGCTCACGGGCGACGTGTTCCTCCTCGCCGGGCAGGGCTGGCCCGTGGACATGCACATCCTGGTGTCGCTCCTGGCGTACAGCCTGTTCAGCGTCGGGGCGCTGCAGGCGCTGGTGCTTGCCGTGCAGGAACACCGCCTGCGCCACGGCGCGGCCGGCGGCTTCCTGAGCGCGCTGCCCCCGCTGCAGGAGATGGAGCAATTCCTGTTCCAGCTCATCGCCGCAGGCTTCGCGCTGCTCACGGTGGCGCTGCTCACCGGCCTCATCTTCGTGCACAACCTGTTCACCCAGCACCTTGCGCAGAAGACCGCGCTATCGCTGCTTGCCTGGGTGGTGTTCGCCGTGCTCCTGTGGGGGCGATGGCGTTCCGGCTGGCGCGGACGCACCGCCATCCGCTGGACGCTCGGCGGCTTCGTGGTGCTGATGCTCGCTTATTTCGGCGTGAAGCTGGTGCTGGAACTCATCCAGGGCCGTCATTGGGGCCTCTCGCCCTGATGCGCCCTCGAGGCCGCACCCACGCTTATATAAGGTAAGCGGACTTGGACAAGATTCCGCTGTGGTGGCTGTTCGCCGTGGTCTGCGGCTGCCTCCTGGCGTCGGCGTTCTTCGCCGGCTCCGAGACGGCGCTCATGAGCCTGAACCGCTACCGGTTGCGACATCTGGCGCGGGTGGGACACCGGGGCGCGATCTTCGCCGAGGCGCTGCTGAAGCGCCCCGACCGGCTCATCGGCCTCATGCGGCTCGGCGACACGCTCTCCAACGTGGCCGCCACCTCCATCACCACGCTCATCGCGCTGCGCCTGGGTGGCGACAAGGCGGTGGCGGTGGCCGGCGGCATCCTGATCCTCTGCATCCTGGTGTTCTCGGAGATCACGCCCAAGACGCTGGCGGCGCTGCACCCCGAACGTTTCGGTTTCCCTTCCGCCTTCGTCTACGTACCCCTCGTGAAGCTGCTCCTGCCGGTGCTGTGGGCGGTGAACGGCGTCACCAACGGCATCCTGCTGATCATGGGTGTGCGCAGCGACGAGGCGCCGCTGCATTCCATGAGCAGCGAGGAGCTCCGGAGCGTGGTCACCGAGGCGGGAGCGCTCATCCCCAAGCGCCACCAGAAGATGCTGCTCAGCATCCTGGACCTCGAGAAGATCACGGTCGAAGACATCATGGTGCCGCGCAACGAGATCACCGGCATCGACATCAACCAGGATTGGGCCGACATCGAGATGCAGCTGAACAGCAGCCAGCACACCCGGCTGCCGGTGTACGAGGACAGCATCGACAACACGCTGGGTTTCCTGCATGCGCGACAGGTGCTGCACCTCCTGGCGAAACCGCACCCCGGCAAGCAGGACCTCAGGGGGATCCTGCGGGAACCCTATTTCGTTCCCGAGGGCACGTCGCTGCAGCGCCAGCTCCTGAACTTCCAGACCGCCAAAAAGCGCATCGGCCTCGTGGTGGACGAGTACGGCGACATCCGCGGCCTGGTGACGCTGGAGGACATCCTCGAGGAGATCGTGGGCGAGTTCACCAGCGATCCGGCCGCGCAGCAGCAGGACATCTATAAGGAAAGCGAGCTGAGCTACCTCCTGGACGGCGGCACCAGCGTGCGCATGCTGAACCGGGCCCTGCAGCTCAAGCTGCCCACCGACGGTCCGAAGACCCTGAACGGCCTGATCCTAGAGTTCCTGGAGACCATCCCCCAGCCCGGCACCGCCTTCAAGCTGAGCGGCCACTCCTTCGAGATCGTGCAGACCACCGACAACGCGGTGAAGACCGCACGGCTCTTCGTGCCGCCAAAGGCAGTGGAGCCGGCGAAGAATAAACCGCGCAAGAAAAACAGCGTAAAACCTAAATAGAGGCGATGGCCTCGGCGAGCCGTTGGACCGGGATCACTTCCAGGTTCTCGACGGCTTTACGCGGTGCGTTGGCCTTGGGCACGATGGCGCGCTTGAAGCCGTGTTTCGCCGCCTCGCGCAGGCGCTCCTCGCCGTTGTAGACCGGCCGGATCTCGCCGGCCAGTCCCACTTCGCCGAAAACGATGAGTTCGCCCGGCAGGGGTTTGTCCTTGAAGCTCGAAAGCGCCGCCAGCAGCACGGCCAGATCCGCGGCCGTCTCATTTACCCTGAGGCCGCCCACCACGTTCAGGAACACATCGTGACCGAACATGGCGACGCCGCCGTGACGGTGCAACACGGCCAGCAGCATGGAAAGGCGGTTCGGGTCCATGCCAACCGCCACGCGCCGCGGGTTATTGAGGTGGCTCTCGTCCACCAGAGCCTGCACCTCCAGGAGCATGGGCCGGGTGCCTTCGCGGATCACGGTGACGGCGCTTCCCGAAACGGGCTCGCCGTGGCGCGAGAGGAAGATGGCCGATGGATTCTTGACCTCCTTCAGGCCGGTCTCGGTCATGGCGAACACGCCGAGCTCGTTGGCCGCCCCGAAGCGGTTCTTTACGGCACGGATCACCCGGTAGCGGCTGCCGGCATCGTTCTCGAAATAGAGCACTGTATCCACCATGTGCTCCAGCACCCTTGGGCCTGCGATGACGCCCTCCTTGGTGACGTGACCCACGAGGAACACGGCCACGCCGCTCTCCTTGGCGTAGCGCGTGAAGAGCGCGGTGCACTCGCGCAACTGCGCCACGGCGCCGGGCGCCGATTGCAGGAGGCCCGTGAACACGGTCTGGATGGAGTCCACCACCAGCACGCCGGGTTTCGCCTTGTGGGCCGCCTCCAGCACGCGCTCCACGCAGGTCTCGGCGGCGAGCGTCACGCTGGCGTCCGCTACCTCGAGACGTTTTGCCCTCAAACCAACCTGGGCCAGGGATTCTTCGCCGCTGACATAGAGCACCGGGCGGCCCCGGGCGAGGCTCGCCGCCGCCTGCAGCAATAAAGTGGATTTGCCGATGCCGGGATCGCCGCCGATGAGGGTGACGGAGCCTGGCACCAGCCCGCCGCCCAGCACCCGGTCCAATTCCTCGAGCCCGGTGGGGAAGCGCGGCGTTTCCTGCTGTCCCGCCTTCGCCAAACCTTCCAGTACGATTCCGCTCCCGGCCGCCGCGCGCGTGTCACGCGCCGGGGTAGCGCCCAAGACTTGGGTCTCGACCAGGGTGTTCCAGGCGCCGCAATCGGGGCATTGACCCGCCCAACGCAGCGTCTTGCCGCCGCAGGCGTCGCATACATAGACGGTTTTGGCTTTTTTCATGGCGCTTTAGGGGCTTATGCCGGGCGGAGGATAACACGCCCAAAACCCCGGATTTAGCGGGGGGTTTGCTTCCATTTCCATGAAAATTCAAGGTAGTATGAGCCCTGCTTGATAAATGCCTCTAGGCAGGGGTTGGGGTGAAGAGAGGGTTCTGGAGCGCCGACTGGTTCCCGGGGCTAGCCTACAGTCTGGTCTTCATTCTCATCGCTTATGTAATCTTCCGCGGCGGCTTCGACCGGGCGGAGACGGCCGCCTACGACCTGGGGATGAACTGGACGAGCGCAGCGGCAAGCCCCGACATCGCGGTCATCGCCATCGACGAATCCAGCATCAACACCCTCGGCCGTTGGCCCTGGCCCCGCGATTATCATGCCGCCCTCATCGACAAGCTGAACAAGGCCGGTGCCAACGTCATTGGGTTCACCATCCTGCTCTCGGAAGCCCAGGTGGACCAAGGCAGCGTCTTCATCAAAGACATGGAGGACTTCTACGACAAGTCCTCCCTCCAAGCCGCCGCCCCCTTCACGGCCGTGCCTCCCGGCAGCACCGCGCCGGTGCCGGTCGAGAAGCCCAGCATCAACGTACCGGGCGAGGTACACAACGATCTTCTGGAGCTCCGCAAGCGCATCCAGGCCGCGTCGGAGACCCTGAATTCCGATGTGAAGCTCGCCGCCAGCATGAAGAGCGCGGGCAACGTGGTGATCCCGATGATCTTCACCTTGGGCGAGCCCCTGGGACGCCAGAGCGGTGAGACGCCCGATTACCTCCTAGCCAGCGCGCTCGGGCCCGAAGCCAACGTGCCGGACGACCAGCAGCCGACGCCCGCGAAGGACCTGACCCCGCCGCTCGCCCTCTACGGGCAGTCATCGAACATCGGTTTCCTGAACGACCTGCCGGACGCGGACGGGACGCTGCGCAGTGAGGCCTTGGTCATCGACTATTACAAGATCTATTATCCGTCCATGGCGCTGATGATCGCCATGAAGCACCTCAACCTCAAGCCGGAGGACGTGCAGGTGCAGGCAGGCCAGGGCGTCAAGATCGGCAAGCTCTTCATCGGCACTTCACCCGACCTCTTGATGCGCAACTTCTACTACGGCGGCTCGAGCGGATCCGACTCGCCCTTCCCCGTCTATTCCTATGCGGACGTGTACCTCGGCAAAGTGCCGCCCGAAAGCTTCAAGAACAAGATTGTGATCATCGGCGCCACGGCCGTCGGTCTCACCAGCTCCTTCCCCACGCCCACCTCGCCGCTGATGGCACCGGCGATGGTCGAAGCGAACGTGGTCTCCTCCATTCTGCAGCAGAACTTCTTCACCGCGCCGTCCTGGACCCGCTGGATCACGCTCCTGGCCGTGCTGCTGGTGGCCGTATACCTTGCCGTTGCGTTGCCCCGCCTCAAGCCGAGCCTCGCAGCGCTGGTCAGCGCCGGCGTCGTGGTGGCGCTCTTGATCGTCGAATTCGGCGTGATGAAGAGCAAGTTCCTGTGGATTCCGCTGATCGTGCCGGTGCTGCTCCTGATTACCGGCCATCTCGTGGTGACCGTGATGCAGTCCGGCATGCTGAACCGCATGCTGGTGCGCAGCGAGGCCGACAGCGCCGAGAGCAACAAGATGCTGGGCCTTGCCTTCCAAGGCCAGGGTCAGCTGGATATGGCCTTCGAGAAATTCCGCAAGTGCCCGATGGACGATTCCATCGCCGACCTGCTCTACAACCTGGCGCTCGATTACGAGCGCAAGCGCCAGTTCAACAAGGCGGGATCGGTGTACTCGTACATCAACGACTTTAATTCCAAGTTCCGCGACGTGGCCGAGCGGCTCAACCGTTCCAAGCAGATGGAAGGCACGGTGATCCTGGGCGGTGGTGGAGGCGGCCCGGCCAGCGGCACCATGATCCTGGGCGACGGGTCGGTGCAGAAGCCGATGCTGGGCCGTTACGAGGTCGAGAAGGAGCTCGGCAAGGGCGCCATGGGCGTCGTCTACCTGGGCAAGGACCCCAAGATCAACCGCATCGTGGCCATCAAGACGATGGCGCTTTCCCAGGAGTTCGACGCCGACGAGCTCGTCGAGGTGAAGGCACGCTTCTTCCGCGAGGCCGAGACCGCCGGCCGCCTCAACCACCCGAACATCGTCACCATCTACGATGCCGGCGAGGAACACGACCTCGCCTACATCGCCATGGAGTTCCTGAAGGGCAAGGACCTGGTTCCGAACACCAAGGCCAACGCCCTTCTCCCCCCCAAGACGGTGTTGGAGATCATCGCCAAGGCCGCCGACGCCCTGGACTACGCTCATAGCCAGAACGTGGTGCACCGCGACATCAAGCCCGCCAACATCATGTACGACGCGGAAAAGAACGAGATCAAGGTGACGGACTTCGGCATCGCCCGCATCACCGATTCCAGCAAGACCAAGACGGGTATGGTCTTGGGAACGCCGTCCTATATGTCCCCCGAGCAGCTTTCCGGGGCCAAGGTCGACGGGCGTTCCGACCTGTTCTCCTTGGGTGTTACCATGTACCAGTTGCTGGCCGGCCAACTGCCGTTCCAGGCGGACTCCATGGCGACCTTGATGTTCAAGATCGCCAACGAGCCGCACGCCCCGGTAACCGTGATCAGGGCCGAGTTACCGGATGCGGTGAACGCCGTCCTCGACAGGGCATTGCAGAAGGATCCGACCAAGCGTTACCAACGGGGCTCCGAGTTCGCCAAGGACGTGCGCGCCTGCGCCGCCCAGATCAGCTAGAAAAAGGCCGATAGCATGAGCTACAAAGGCAAGCTGAATTTCGTCGGGAACAGCGACAAGGGAATGGTGCGCCCGAACAACGAGGACGCCATCGGCTTGGACCTCGAGACCGGGCTCGTCGTGGTCGCCGACGGCATGGGCGGCTACAAGGCCGGCGAAGTGGCCAGCGGCATCGCCGTGCAGACGCTCACCGAGTTCGTCACCAACGGCGTGAAGGACGCCCACAAGCATCCCGCCGGCGCGGACAGCTACAGCGCCGAGAGCATGTTGCTCAAGAACGCCATCCTCAAAGCCAACGACATCATCCACCAGACGGCCAAGAGCCAACCGCAGTGCGAGGGCATGGGCACCACCATCGTGGCCTGCCTGTTCTACAACAACCGGGTTTCCATCGCCCACGTGGGGGATTCGCGCCTTTACAGAATCCGTCACGGGCAGTTCGAACAGGTAACCACCGACCATTCCCTGCTGCAGGAACTCGTGGCCCGTGGCTTCTACACGCCCGAAGAGGCCCGCAAATCCCTGAACAAGAATCTGGTCACCCGCGCCCTGGGGATCGAGCCCACCGTCGAGGTGGACATCCAGGAAGACGTGGTGATGCCCGATGACATCTATCTATTGTGCTCGGACGGCCTCAACGACATGGTCGAGGACGCCGATATTTACTTAACCCTCAAGACGTTTAGTGCTAATCTTGAGACGGCAGCCCAACAGCTGGTCAAGCTGGCCTGCGACAACGGCGGCCGGGACAACGTATCCGTGGTCCTGGTCAAGCCGTTGAAGTCGTTCGAGGCACAGCGTGGATTCTTCGACCGGCTGACGGACTGGTTCTCTTGAGCCACGCGTGGGGTACGACGGGCTAAACGAGAAATGAATTACCAAGAGGCAGACCCATGGGCAAGCTGATACTCACTCTGGATGGCCAGGAACTGGCGCAGTACGAGCTCGAAAAAGAGCGGTACACCATCGGCCGTCTGGCGGATAACGACATCCATATAGACAACATGGCGGTGAGCGGCCACCACGCCCTCATCATCAACATCCTCAAGGATTCATTCCTCGAAGACCTGAACAGCACCAACGGCACCTACGTCAACGGCAAACTGGTGAAGAAGCACGCCCTCCAGGAGGGCGACGTGATCACCATCGGCCGGCACGCGCTCAAGTACGCCAGCGGCAAGCCGGCGGCCGCGGGCGGGGGCGAAGGCGACGACTTCGAGAAGACCATGATCATCCGGCCCGGCACCAAGGCCGGCGCCACGGGGCCGAGCATCGACAGCGTCAACAAGGCGATCTCCGACGCCGGCGGCGCGCCCATCGACCAGGCCAAGGCGGCGGCGCTGCCGCGCGCCAAGCTGCAGGTGCTGTCCGGCGGCTTCGCAGGCAAGGAACTGGAGCTCAACAAGGCGCTCACCACGCTGGGACGCCCGGGCGTGCAGGTGGCGGCCGTGACGCGCCGCGCCGACGGCTTCTTCGTGGTGCACGTGGAGAGCGGCTCGGGCCAGGGCTTCCCCACCGTCAACGGCAAGGAAATCGGCGCCCAGGCGCAGAAGCTCAGCGACAACGACGTCATCGAGCTGGCCGGCGTGAAGATGGGCTTCTACGAGATGAAGTAAGCCCCGGAACGATCCGCAAGGACAAACGACGCCCACCGCGAGGTGGGCGTTCCGTTTCAGGAACCGACGACGCTGAACTTCACCCGCTGGGTGACGCCGCAGAGAAGCTCCAGGGGGATGGTGCCGGCGGCGCGCGCGACCTCTTCCACCGGCAGCTCCGGTCCCCAGGCAACGACCGGGTCTCCCACCCTGGCCTCGGGCATGCCACGCAGATCCAGGGCGATCATGTCCATGGCGACGCGCCCCACCAGCGGCGCGCGGCGGCCCTTCACCAGCACCGGCGTGCCGGTGGGCGCATGGCGCGGGTAGCCGTCGCCGTAGCCGATGGCGGCGATGCCGAGGCTCATGTCTTCCGGCGCCACGAAAGCCCCGCCGTAACCCACGCTCTCGCCCTTCTTGAGGGCTTTCACGGCGATGAGCGCCGTTTCCATGGTCATGGCCGGCTTGAGGCCATCGTCCGCCCCGCAACGGGTCGGGAACGGCGAGGCGCCGTACAGCATGCTGCCCGGCCGCACCCAGTCGGCATGGCTCTGGGGCCAGGCGAGGATGCCCGCAGAATTGGCGATGCTGCGCTCGGCATTAAGGCCCGCCGTCGCCGCGTTGAAGGCCGAGAGTTGCGCCAGGGTCTTGGGGTTGGCGGTCTCGTCGGCGGAGGCGAGATGGGTCATGAGGCGCACCGGCGCCCGTACCGCCTTCGCCCGGTTGAGCCGGCTCCACGCGTCCTCGACGGCTTCCAGGGGAAAACCCAGGCGGTTCATCCCGCTGTCCACCTTGAGCCAGACGCCGAGTTCCGCTCTGAGCGCGCTGGCCTCAATGAGTTCCAGTTGATAAACGTCGTGGACCACGAGCTCGCAGTCCCAGCGCGCCACCTCTTCCAGTTCCTCGCCGCCGAACACGCCTTCCAGAAGCACGATGGGATGGGTCAGGCCCGCGCGCCGGACCACCTGAGCCTCTTCGAGACTCGCGACGGCGAAGGCATCCGCCCCGGCGAGCGCCTGGGCGGCGAGCGCCAAGCCGTGGCCGTAGGCATTGGCCTTGACCACCGCCATGACGCGGGAATGGGGAGCGAGTTCACGGACCCGCTTGAGGTTGTGACGGAGCGCGCCGAGGTCGATGACCGCGCCGGTGGCGCGGCTCATGGATACCCGCCGTCCTCCGCGGCGTAGTTCTCGAAGCGCGTGAACTGCCCGAGGAAGGTGGCCCGCACGGTCCCGGTGGGGCCGTTACGCTGCTTGCCGATGATGATCTCGGCGACGCCCTTGTCCTCGCTATCCTTGTTGTAGACCTCGTCCCGGTAGATGAAGACGATGACGTCCGCGTCCTGCTCGATGGAGCCGGACTCGCGCAGGTCCGACATGATGGGGCGTTTGTCGTCGCGCTGTTCCACACTGCGGTTGAGCTGGGAAAGGGCGATCACCGGGACCTTGAGTTCCCGGGCAAGGCCTTTCAGGCTGCGGCAGATCTCGGAGATCTCCGTGGCACGGTTCTCGCGGGTGCCGGGCACCTGCATCAGCTGCAGGTAGTCCACCACCATGAGCCCCAGGTTGTGGTCGCGCTTCAGGCGCCGGGCCCGGGCGCGCAGTTCCGTGGGGGTGAGCGCGCCCGTGTCATCGATGTACATGGGGGCCTTGGACATGATGGAGATGGCGGAACTCACCCGCTTCCAGTCGATGTCGTCCAGCTTGCCGGTACGGACCTTCTGTTGGTCGATGCGGCCGAGCGAGGAGATCAGGCGCATGGCCAGCTGCTCGCCGGACATTTCCATGCTGAAGATCGCCGTCGGCACCTGATTGCCGATGGCGGCGTTCTCGGCGATGTTCATGGCGAAGCTGGTCTTGCCCATGGAGGGGCGTCCCGCGATGATCACCAGGTCACCGGGTTGCAGCCCCGCGGTCATGTCGTCGAAGCGGTTGAGCCCCGTGGCCACGCCGGTGACGTGGCTGTCGGCGTGAACCAGGGTGTCGAGGCGGTCCACCGCCTTTGCCATGAGTTCGTTGATGGGGACGTAGTTGCGCCCCATGCGGTTGCCCCGCTCGGCGATCTCGAACACGGAACGTTCGGCGAAATCCACCAGCTCCGCGGTGCTGCGCCCTTCCGGACGGTAGGCGGCATCGGCGAGCTCGCCGCCCACACGGATGAGCTGCCGGAGCACGGCGCGCTCCCGCACGATGTCGGCATAGGCGCGCACGTTGGCGGCGGTGGGCGTGTCCCGGGCGAGCGTCGCGAGATAGGCGAGACCCCCCGCCTGCTCCAGGCGGTTCTGCCCCTGCAACCACTCGGCCAGGGTCACCGCATCGAAGGGCTGGTCCTGGTTGGCCAGCTCCGTCATGGCCTTGAAGATGAGTTTGTGGTCCTGGCGGTAGAAATCGTCTTCCTGGATGCGATCCGCCACCCGCTCCCAGGCGGCGTTGTCCAGCATCAGGCCGCCCAGCACGGCCTGCTCCGCCTCCACCGAATGGGGCGGCGTGCGCATGGCCTCCAGGCTGGAGGTGATCTGGTCAAGGCTCTTGACGACGCTGGGCATGATTAAGACGAATCTCCCGGTAGGTCCAATTTAGACAAGCCCCGGCGGCGGGGCAAACGGTCCATGACAAAGCCCGTAACAAGAGGGGCCGAGCACCCGATGGGCGGATGGATTGCGCAGTACCCTGGAAATACCGCCGGTTTTCAGGCGCTTAGCTCCGGGTCACGACTGCGCAATAAATAGCCAGTCCTGTCCGCACAAAAAAGAAAATGGAGGCTCGCGCCTCCATTTTCAGTTCGAACCCGTGAAGGACGGGCTTATTCCTCTGCCACCACCACGACGGTCACTTCCACGTTCACGTCGGTGTGCAGGTGGATCTCCACCTTGTGCTCACCGGCCACGCGGATCGGACCCTGTGGCATGCGCACTTCCTTGCGCTCGACCTTTTGTCCGGCCGCGGTCAGGGCCTCGGCAATGTCCACCGTGCCCACGGAGCCGAACAGCTTGCCTTCCTGGCCGGCCTTGGCGTTGATGGTGACGGTCTTGCCCTCGAGGCCTACCTTGCGCTGCTCGGCGGTGGAGAGCATCTCGGCGGCGTGCTTCTCGAGGTCGGCGCGGCGCTGCTCGAACTCGGCGACGTTCTTCGCCGTGGCGGGCTTGGCCTTGCCCTGCGGGATCAGGTAATTGCGGCCGTAACCGGCGCGCACCTTCACCTTGTCGCCCAGGTTGCCGAGGTTCTCGACCTTCTGCAGGAGAATGACTTCCATTGCTGTTCTCCCCTCAGTGCTGGTCGGTGTACGGCAGGAGCGCCAGGAAGCGTGCACGCTTCACGGCGAGCGCCAGCTGGCGCTGGTAGTTCGAACGCGTGCCGGTGATGCGGCTCGGAACGATCTTGCCGGTCTCGGTGACGTAGCTCTTCAGGGTGGCGAGATCCTTGTAGTCGATCTCCACCACGCCTTCCGCCGTGAAACGGCAGAATTTACGCTTACGGAAAAAACGCTGCTGTGCCATGGGTTTGCCTCTCGAATCCTTTGGTTTCACGCCTGCTCACCGCGCGCATCGTCGTCGCGGTCGTCGTCCCGGTCGTCGTCGAAGCGCTCGGCGCGGGCTTCCTTCTCCTCGTCCTTCGGCTTGACGAGGGCGGAGGGCTCGGTCACGGCGGCGTCGCGGCGCACCACCAGGTGGCGCAGCACGGCGTCGTTGAACCGGAACATGCCAACGAGCTCGTTCAACGTGGCCTGCCCGGCCTCGATGTTCATGAGCACGTAGTGGGCCTTGTGGACCTTGGCGATGGGATAGGCGAGCTGGCGGCGGCCCCAATCCTCCAGGCGGTGCACTTTGCCGCCTTCGGACTCGATCATCGAGCGGTAACGCTCGATCATTGCGGGCACCTGTTCGCTCTGGTCAGGGTGGACCAGAAACACGATCTCGTAGTGTCTCAATCGAAGCTCCTTGTGGACTGTCCGGCTCCCCGTCTAGGCGGTGGAGCAAGGGCTTCCGTCGGGTCTCGACGGAAGGGCGCGCATTATGCCTTAAGGCCCAAGCGGCTTGCAAATTCAGGGGCTTAGGGACGCATGCCGCCTTGAAAAGCCCTCCCCGAGCCCCCTTGATTCACGGCCAAACAAAGCTATTATTAATCCATATGGGTTAATGTTAGTACTCCATGAGAGCCGAATCGCTGGACCTGACCCTCGGAGCCCTGGCGGACCCTACCCGCCGGGCCATCCTGAGGCGCCTATCCCAGGGGGAAACCCGAGTGACCGATCTGGCGAGGCCCTTCGCCATCTCCCTCAACTCCGTTTCCAAACACATCCGCATCCTGGAACGGGCGCGCCTCGTGCGCCGCCGCCGTGCCGGGCGGGAGCACCTCCTGAGCCTGGACCGGGCTCCTTTGGGCGAAGCGGCGAGCTGGATGGAGGCGCAGCGCAACATCTGGAACACCAGCCGGGACGTGCTGGAAGCGCTTCTGGACGCGGAGGATGCCCTCCCGGCACGCAAGGGCAAGCCATGAATACCGCCAAGACCGTCAGCGTGCGGGTGGTCCGCCGCTTCAAGGCTTCCCCAGAACGGGTGTTCGATGCCTGGTTGGACCCGGACAAGGCACGGCGCTTCCTGTTCGCCACCCCCACCGGAAAGATCGTGCGGGCCAACGTCGACGCCCGGGTGGGCGGCGGCTTCGTGATCGTGGACCGGCGGGACAGCGAGGATATCGAGCACGTGGGCGAATACTTGGAGATCGTCCGGCCCACGCGCCTCAAGTTCACGTTCCGCGTGCCGAATTACTCCGCCGCGAACTCCTGGGTCACCCTCGACATCGCCCCCGTGGACGGCGGTTGCGAACTCACCCTGACCCACGAAGGTGTACTGGCGAAATACGCGGACAAGACGCCGGAAGGCTGGGGCATGATCTTCGACGGATTGGCTGCTCTGCTCGCCGGAAAATGACCTGGTCCGAAAACGGCCAGAAACCTTCAAGCGAACAATGTTATCCATGGAGCCTCACAATCTGGAGGTTTCCCATGCTTCGTCCATTCGCCGCCCTGGTACTCCTGGCCACCGCGTTCCCCCTTAGCGCCGCTCCCGCGCCCCATCACTACTGCGATGCCCCCGAATACCATCAGCTGGATTTCTGGATTGGCGATTGGGACACCATCGACATGCAGGACCATCCCGACGGCAAGGGGCCTTCCATCGCCCGCGCCCGCATCACGCCCGTATTGGACGGTTGCGCGCTGCACGAACTCTACGAGCAAACCGACGGGCTGATCGGCGAGAGCTACACGCTGTATGTGCCCACCCGCAAGCACTGGCACCAGAGCTGGGTGAATAATGGCGCGAACCTGTGGTTGCAGGACGGCGACTTCAAGGACGGCGTGCTGACCATGACCGCCACCACCTACCGCAAGGACGGCGCCGAGATCCAACACCGCATCACCTGGGCCAAGCAGGGCGACGGCGTGCGTGAGATCTCGAATTCATCGAAGGACGGCGGCAAGACCTGGCAGCCGGAGTTCGACTGCCTGTTCGTCAAACACAAGGGATAAGGCGGGTACTCCCGTGGGCGCTCCGGAGACGGGAGCGCCTCTTTTTTATTTCTTCTTCGCTTGACGCTGGCGCAGGGCCTCAAATAGTGAGACGCCTGTAGCCACAGACACGTTCAGACTCTCCACCTGCCCCGCCATGGGGATCTTGGCCAGGAAATCGCAATGCTCCTTGGTGAGGCGGCGCATGCCCTCCCCCTCCGCGCCCATCACGATGGCAAGCGGTCCTTTCAAATCCAGTTCGTACAGACCCTGATCCGCCTCCCCCGCCAGGCCCACCAGCCAGATATTGCGTTCCTTAAGGTCCCGCAGCGTGCGGGCGAGGTTGGTCACCTGGAAAAACGGCGTGACCTCGGCCGCGCCGGAGGCGACCTTGCGAGCCACGGCGGTGAGGCCCGCGGAACGGTCCTTGGGCGCAATCACGGCGTGCACGCCGGCGGCGTTGGCGGAGCGCAGACAGGCGCCCAGATTGTGGGGGTCCTGGACGCCGTCCAGCACCAGCAGGAAAGGCGGCTCGTTCAAGCGGTCCAGCAAGGGGAACAGGCCGCCTTCGTCGCGCAACTCCGCCCCCTCCGCTTCCGCCACCACCCCCTGGTGCCGGGCGTCCTGGGTCATGCGGTCCAGCTCGGCGCGGGCCACGCGCTGAACGCGTACACCGGCCTTCTGGGCCAATTCCGCTACACGGTTCAGACGCTCGTCATGACGGCTGTCCTGTATCCAGAGGGCATGCACCTTCCCTCCCTCTTCCAACAGCGCGGTCACCGCGTGCAAGCCATAGGTGAGTTCTTTCATGGGCAATTTCAGCGGCGCCGCAGCTTGCGCGTTGCGGCGCTGCCCACGAGTTCGAAGTCTATCTTCCGCTCGTCCACATTGACGGCGGCGACTTTCACGCGAACCGTGTCCGTCAGCCGGAACACGCGGCCGGAACGCTCGCCGACCAGGCGGTGGCCCACGGGATCGTGATCGTAATAGTCGTTGGGCAGGGAGGTGACGTGGATGAGGCCTTCCACATAGAGGTCCTTGATCTGCACGAACACGCCGAAGTTGGTGACGCCGGTGATGAGCCCCTCGAATTCCTCCCCAAGCTTGTCGCGCATGTATTCGGATTTCAGGCGGTCCAGGGCGTCGCGGGTCGCCTCGTCCGCCCGCCGTTCGGTCATGGAACTGTGGGAGCCCAGCTGCTCCATATGGCTGCCGGAATAGCTGAAATTGCGCTCGTTGCCGCCGCGCAGCACGTGGCGGATGGCGCGGTGCACCAGCAGGTCCGGAAAGCGGCGGATGGGCGAGGTGAAATGCGCGTAGAAGGGCAGCGCCAGACCGAAGTGGCCGATATTCTCCGGGGTGTAGACCGCCTGGGCCAGGGACCGCAGCAGCACGGTCTCGATGAGATGCCGGTCGGGACGCGATTTCACCTTGGTCAGGAGCTGGGAATAGTGCGCGGGCTCCGGCTTCATGCCGCCGGCGAGCTTGAGACCGAGCGTCCCCAGGAAGGCGCGCAGCTTCTCCAGGGCCTCCGCTTCGGGTCCGGCGTGCACGCGATACAGGGTCGGCATGCGGTGGCGCGCGAGGAACCTCGCCGCCTGCACGTTGGCGGCGATCATGCATTCTTCGATGAGCTTGTGGGCGTCGTTGCGCACCAGGGGGCGGATCGCGGCGATGCCACCCCGGTCATCGAACACCACGCGGGTTTCGGTGGTCTCGAAATCGATGGCGCCACGGTGCCCGCGAGCCCGGGCGAACACCTGGTACAGCGCATGCAGGTTCTCGAGATGCGGCACCAGCGGCGCATGCTGGCGGCGCAGCTTCGCGTCCTTTTCCACCAGGATCGCCGCCACCTGGGTATAGGTGAAGCGCGCCGCGGAACGCATGACCGCTTCATGGAACCTGGAGCGATGCACCTCGCCCTGCCGGTCCACGTGCATCTCGCAGACGAGGCAGAGGCGGTCCACCTGCGGATTGATGGAGCACAAGCCGTTGGACAGCACCTCCGGGAGCATGGGAATGACGCGGTCGGCGAAATACACCGAGTTGCCCCGCTTCTGGGCTTCCTGGTCCAGGGCGGTACCGTTCCGCACGTAATGGGAAACATCCGCGATGGCCACCAGCAGTCGGAAACCGTCGCCCTGGCGCTCGCAAAAGACGGCATCGTCGAAATCGCGGGCGTCCTCGCCATCGATGGTGACGAGCGGCGTGGACCTGAGGTCCAGGCGCCCGCGCTTGGCGTCATCGGGTACCTGCGGATCCAAGCCATGCACCTCATGCTCCACGGTCGCGGGAAAACTGTGGGGCAAGGCATGGGCATGGATGGCGAGTTCGGTGGCCATGCCGACGGCGTTGCGCTCGCCCATCACCCGGCTGACGCGGCCGATGACCTCGCTCTGCTTGCTGGGTTGCTGGGTGATTTCCACCACCACCATCTGACCGGAGCGGGCGCCGCCGCGCTCCATGGGCGGGATCTGGATCATGTGGGCGATGCGCGCGTTGTCCGGCACCACGTAGCTCACGCCCTTCTCTTCCACGTAGCGACCGGCGAGTTCGCTGGTGTTGCGTTCCAACACGTCCACGAGCGAGCCCTCGGGCCGCCCCCGGGCGTCGCGGCCCTGCACGCGCACCACGGCACGGTCGCCGTGCATGAGTTCGCGCATCTGCCGGGGCGGCAGGAAGATGTCATCCCCGCCCTCGTCGGGCTTCAGGAAGCCGAAGCCGTCCCGGTGACCGATGACCGTGCCGGCCGTGAGCGGCAGGCGCTTCACCAGGCAGTATTCGCCGCGGCGGTTCTGCACCAGCTGGCCGTCCCGCAGCATGGCCCCGAGGCGTCGGTTCAGGGCTTCCACGTCGTCCGCGTGGGAGAGCTTCAAGTCGTGCAACAGCCGGTCGAACGGCAGCGGCTGGTCCGCCTCCTCCAGCCAGGCCAGGATGGCCTCGCGGCTGGGGATGGGACGGGCGTATTTGCTGGCTTCGCGCTCGGCGAAGGGATCGGCGCTGCGCTTGGGGCGCCTGCGGGGAGGCGGTTTTCGGTTCTTTTTGTGTTTCATGATGTTTGGAATGAGAGGCTATGACCCCACCCTTGAAATGGTCATTTTTGAAGCTAGTTCAAGGGGCTAGATGCGTCCGGCAACATTGACACAGGGGGTGGGGCTGGGTAAAGTGCCCGCCCTTCGCGCCCCTAAAGCCCAGGTGGCGGAATTGGTAGACGCACTAGTTTCAGGTACTAGCGGGTAACACCGTGGAGGTTCGAGTCCTCTCCTGGGCACCAAGCTCCTCTGTCGGGAGCTTTTTCGTTTCAGCGCTGTCGCAATAAGTTCCACTCTTCCCCTGCCTTTTTCCCGATAAAAATTAGTTGCGATTTGTATCAAATCGTTAAACCTTTTCCGTTTCCGACATATCCAAGGGACATGCGCAAAATCATGGTGCCGGGCCGCCGGGGTAAAGCGGCACTCCCCCTGATCCTGCTGGCACTGGCGGCGGCGCTCCCGGCCCATGGCGAGGAACCGGCCCACGCCCCGGTTCCCGTGGCGAACCCTACGGTCGAAGCGGGCCGGCTCGGGGACGGCACTATCACCATAGACGGCCGCCTGGACGAGCCCGCCTGGCAGAACGCCGGCGTCATCGAGGATCTGACCCAGCAAAGTCCCCATCCCGGGGAACCCACCCCCTATCACACCAAAGTGCTGCTGCTCCGGGACCATCATGTCCTCTATATCGGGTTGATATGCGAGGACCCGGACATCAGCCGTGCCAGCAACCACACGCTGGTCCGCGACGGCAACCAGGGCAATGACGACAGCGTGCTGTTCGTGCTGGACACCTTCGGCACCAAGCGCTTCGCCTATATCTTCCAGGTGAACGCGGCGGGTGCCATGGCGGACGGCCTGCTGGCGCCCACCCCCGCCATCAACAGCAACAACGGCGTCGACTACAACTGGGACGGCATCTGGCAGGCGACGGTGGTGCAGAACGAGCACGGCTGGACCGCGGAGATCGCCATCGACACCCGCAGCCTGCAGTTCACCACCGGTCTCGACCACTGGGGTTTCAACGTCACCCGCAACGTGCCGCGCGACCTGCTCACCCTCGATTGGTCGGGTACCACCCTGGATTCCTCGGTGTTCCAGCTGCAGCGCGAGGGCTCCCTCACCGGCATACAGGACATGGAACAGGGCAAGGGCATCGACTTCCAACCCTACGGTCTCGCCAAATACCAGACGGGCAGCGGGACGGACACCCATGCGGGTTTCGACATCAAGTACGACTTCAACCCCTCACTCGCCGGCTTGTTCACCTATCACACGGACTTCGCCGAGGCGGAGGCGGACCAGCAGCAGGTGAACACCGGGCGTTTCGCACTGTTCTTCCCGGAAAAGCGCCAGTTCTTCCTGCAGGGCTCGAACCTGCTCACCTTCGGCTACAACCTGGGCACAACCTTCATTCCGTTCTATTCACGCACCATCGGCCTGGTGAACGGCTTCCAGGTGCCGCTCAACGAGGGGGTGAAGCTCATCGGTCAGTCGGATTCAGGTTCCCTCGCCCTGCTGGACACCCAGATGGGCGCCCAAGGTACGGCCGGGGCCGACGCCACCAATCTGTTTGTGGGGAGGGCGACCTATAACCTGGACCCCGAATTGCAGGTCGGCACGCTGGTGACCCACGGCGACCCGCTAGGGATGAGTTCCAACAGCTTCGTCGGAGCGGATGCCACCTACAAGACTTCGAACTTCGCCGGCGACAAGAACTTCAATGTCTCCGCCTGGGGCGGCCATTCCTCCGGCGACCTGCCCCAGGGCAACGCGAACGGTTACGGCTTCGACATCGAATACCCCAACGACCTGTGGTACGTTCACGAGCAGTTCAGCCAGTTCGGAGACGCGCTGGATCCGGGTCTCGGCTTCCTGCCGCGTCCCGGTACGCGGCACTACTTCAGCGAACTCACCTACCAGCCGCGACCCGCCTCGGACAGCTGGTGGAGCTGGGTGCACCGCTTCTGGTTCTACGGCCACTACAGCGAGGATGACGGCCTTGGGCCCGCCGACGGCGGCAAGCAGAGCGACGAGTGGTTCCTGAGCCCGCAGATGCTGACGCAGGGCGGCTGGTACTGGGAGTTCGACGTCTACCGCGACTTCGACCGCCCCAGCCAGGATTTCGTCCTGGTGCCGGGGCCGTACGGCCAACAGCAACTGGATGTGATCGTGCCCGCCGGCCCCTATACCTGGAACCGCCGGCGCATCGTGTTCAATTCGCCGCAATCGGAAGCCCTGTGGTGGCAGGTCGTGGCGTCGCAGGGTACCTACTACGCCGGCACCGCATTCCATCCCTCCGTGCAGGTGAACTGGAACACGCCCTCCGGAAAACTGGTGCTCTCTGCCACCCAGGAATGGTTCTTCTACTACTCGCCCCAGGGCGACGGCGTGACGCGCCTTTCCACGCTCGCGGGCACCTACGCGTTCACGCCGACCTTCTACGTCACCACCCAGATGCAGTACAACAACGCCATCGCCGGCGTCTCCAGCAACACCCAATTGCGCTGGATCGTGGAGGACGCGAGCAACATCTATCTCGTGTTCAACCACGGCCTGGTGAACGAAACCACCGGCCTGAGCGGCAGCGCCGTGCAGCAAACGGGAAATGAGGTGATCTTCAAGGTGCAGTGGGACTTCCGAGACTGAGCCTTCAGGCGGCACCGGCACCCGTGAGGTAGGCTTTCTCCAGGGCTTTCCTGTCCACCTTGCCATTGGTGGACACCGGCAGATCCAGTGCCGGCAGCAATTCCGAAGGCAGCATGTAGGCGGGCAGGTGCCTGGCCACCTCCTCCTTCCAGCCCACGAGGGCGGCACCTGGTTCCAGCACCACGTAGGCCACGAGCCGCGCCACCGAACCGTCGGGTTTGCGCAAGGGCACCACCGTGGACCGGGTTACGCCGGGCAATTTCTCCAAGGCCTTGTCGATCTCCTGCAGTTCGATGCGGTAGCCGTTCAGTTTGATCTGGTCGTCGCGGCGGCCGCGGCAGAAAACCAGCCCGTCTGGGCCGATTTCGCCGAGGTCGCCGGTCCGGAAACCGCGAATGCCGTTCTCTGAAAAGAGCTTCTCGTGGTTGAGTGCCGGGCTGTTGAGATACCCTCGCATCACATGCTCGCCGAGGATGATGATCTCGTCACCGTCTACCCTGACGATACTACCGGGCTTGGGACGCCCCACGGGCAGTGGATCGTGGGTGGCAATCACCCCGTCGTCGATGAACATCCAGGTCGTGGCGACGGTGGCCTCGGTGGGGCCATAGGTGTTAAGGATACGCGCGGTCGGAAAACGCTTACGCAGGCGCAGCGCCAGTTTCGACGGCAAGGTCTCGCCGCAGAACAGGAATGTCGCAAGTTGCGGCAAATGGGCGCCGTCGAAGCGCTTGTCCAGTAGCTGTTGGTGCGCAAAAGACGGCGTCGAGACCCAGACCGTCACGCCGTAGTTCTGCAAGCGGGACTGAAACGCTTGAGCCTCGGCCACCTGCGCACGGGAATTGAGCAGGAGGGTCCCACCCAGGCCCAGAAACCCGAAGACTTCGTACATGGAGAGATCGAAGCTGAAGGGCGCCTGATTCATGAACACGGGTCTCGCACCCAGCTTGAAGCAATCGCGCATCCACGCCACTAAGCCGACGACACCCGCGCGGCCAATCTGCACCCCTTTGGGTTCCCCTGTGCTGCCGGACGTGAACATCACGTACGCCAGGTCCGCCTCGGCCATGGGATGGGGAGGATGCCCAAGCTTGTGGAAACGTCGTTGCGCCGTGCGATAGATGGCCGGCGCCTTGATGATCTCGGCGATACGGAACAGGCGATCCTCGGGATAGATCTCGTCCACCGGCACGAAGGGCGCGCGCAACTCGAGACAGCCCGCCATGGCCACCACGAATTCGGACTCCTTGTGTCCGTAAATGACCACCGGGATGTCCGGGCCAATGCCGGCGCCGGCCGCCTCCGCGACCCAGCGCCCTACGGCGCGGCGAAACGCCTCCCAATCCAGGGCGCAATCGCTGCCGACTACGGCCAAGCGCGAGCCATCCGTTGCTACATCCAGGAATCCACCTTTCACAATGTCGAATCGCATGGGGTCTCAATGGATCGGGCTTCGCCCGCTGAACACATACAGCGCCAGGACCATCAGGATCACGGTCAAGACTCGTCCGATGGCCCTTACGTACGGCCGTTCCATGATGCGGTGAAGATCCGCATGGGTACGCGCCACGAACGCGAGTGTGTGATAGACGACGGCGTATAACCCGAACATCAGACCGCTGCAGATATATTGGGGTTGGAAGCCATTCCAGGTACCCATGATAAACAGCGTCGCCAGGATGCAGATGTTCTGCGCCTGCAGTTTGCGCTGCGCCATGCCTCCTCTCGAGACCAGGAACTTGTAGAGAGGGGAAAACACCACGTCCCGCAGCCACTCTGACAGGCTCACATGCCAGCGCTTCCAAAAATCCTGCGGATTGCGCGTCGCGATAGGGTTGTTGAAATTGGCCGGAAGGCGGAATCCGAATAGGGCAGCGGCGCCGATGGCCATGTTGGAATATCCGGCAAAATCGAAGTACAGAAACACGCTGTACCCGGCCGCATTCATGACCATGCCATCCGGGGAATAGTCCGTCGGATCCAGGCGCTGCATGACGAACACGTCGATCAACTGGGCGATCGCGAATTTCTGCACGATGCCGAGCAGCAGGTGCTCCCAGCCCTCCAGCACCACCTGCGCCGTGAGCCTGTCGAATGCCCCGGCCATGTCCTCCCGATAGGATCGCCAGCGGTACATGGGTCCGGCGAGGATCGCTGGCGGAAAGAATAGATATAAGAAATATTCGCCGGGATCTCCCGGGTCCTCGGCGGTGCTCATGAGCAAAGCATCTATCGCCCGGAAAGTGATGAAGGACAGCCCCAACAAGCCCGCGGACGGCAACCAGCCCGACTTGACGACCAGCAACGGCAATAGGGTCAGGGAGACGGCCAGCCAGCGAGGAAGCACGGAGCGCCGCAACATCAGGAAAAGCCCATAGTCGAACACCAGCAAGGCCATCGGCCAGCGCCAGTCTTCCCGGTATATGAGCATCCAAGATCCCGCACCCAGTAACATCACGGTATGCCGGTAATGCCACCAAGGACGGGAGAGGAACGGCAAATGCAGTAACGCCGCCTTGTACAACAACATCCCGGCGGACAGCCCGATCAGCACGATGAAAAACGGCCATTGGGCGTACATGGCTCAGTACTTCTGGTACTCGAAGATGACCTTTACCGTGGATACGTCAGGATCCGGGGGGGTCGCCAGGAACACCAGTGCCAGCAAGAACACCAGGTATAAGCAGCACAGCAGGAAAAAGCGCTTCATAGCCTGAAAAACCTCTCGATCTCCAGGTCGATGCGCTCCCAGCCCAATGCGCCGGGATGGGTTCCGTCACGCAATATGCCCTGCTCGTAGGGCTGGCTGTACATGTCCATATAGTGCATGCCGTATTCACGGCAAAGACCGCCGATGCGCGCATTGAGGTCGTCAAAACGATGCACGTCGTCATAGAGTTTCGGGTTTATCGGCTGCATAATGAAGAGCGCTTTGACTTTGCTGCGTTGCAACATCTGCAACAGTTCCCGCAGAGCAGCTATCTCCGGTTCAGGGTTCATATTGGGTGGGTAATACTGCCGATGTTTCCATCCATCCGAACTGCTATAGAGTCTGTAGAAGTTATCACGCACCCATAACGGATTGTTGGTCATATGCGCCGCCTCCAGGGACCGCGCATTCTCTTCGTAACGGTCCCAGGGCAGGTCGGCACCGTTGCCGGCTGAATAGCTGTCCGCGGAAGAATCTTTCGACAAGCGGCTCAGTCGGAGATCCAGCTTCACGCGCTGTGAATAGGCACGGGCGTTCACGGTCCGCATCAAGAAACCCGGCAGATACCAATCCAAGATGCTGGACGGATCGTCCAAGTACATCTGCTGCGTGTCGGTCATGTTGGAAAATTCAAATTGATGGGATGTCAGGTAATCATGGAATACGCTGCGTACTCCGTCGCTCCAGTAGTCTTGTAGCAAGATCGTGTCGTTGAAATTGTCGCTGAAATTGGCCACCTGCAAGTCGGTGGTACGGAACCAGACAGGAGACAGCATGATGACCAGGCGCGAATTTGCATTCAGATGGGGTTTCACGCCATACAGAAGGCCGTACATGCCGAGCGTCTCGAACCCCGCCCGCCCATAGGTGTAGACGCGCGCGAGATGATGTTGTGGGAAGAACAGGTTCGGCGTGTAGGGATTCCACAGCACACGATCCAGTTCCGAGGAACCGAGGATCACGATGGTCTTGCCGCGGCGCAGTGCGTCGGAGAGATAAATGATGTTGCGTACCGCCGTTTCGCCTTTCCCGAGCGTATCGATGTGGTAGCCGGGGTCCGGTTGCTGCACCGTGATGGGCCGCAGCACGTGGAGGAAAAGATAGGAGGCGGCTACCCAGGCAACGGCGAAAGCGGCGATGTGCTCAAGGACCGGGTATTTACCGGTGAGACGCAACATACTCGGCCAGGCTACGGACGGTGCGCAGGTACTCGTGGATCTTCTCGGCGGGTATTTCCACTCCCAATTCCGTCTCGACCTGCAAGGCCAGGTCCACGGCCGTGATGGAATCCACCAGCCCGGATTCGAGCAGCGGCTCGTCCAAACTGACCTTGCGCATCACCGCCGCCTCGACCAAGCGGAGGATGCGGTCCCGCACCTCAGATGTGACATGGTCGAGCGGTGTAGCCTGTGCCTGGATCGGCATTTTCTGCGTCCTCTGTTGGTGCATGGGGCTTCCTTCCATGGCGTGACCCAAAATAGCGTCGCGTTACTCCCAATTAGGTACTCTAGATGACACTACATAATATGTAAAGTCAGGAAACCCCTGATTTTAAATTATTTGGGGCAGGTATCCCGCCCATTAAGGATCAATGGCTTAGATAGAAGCCATCGGAAGCCGTCGGTTGAAGGCTTCTATCCGAAGGGATGGCGCAGAACGATTGTTTGGGTGCGGTCCGCGCCGGTGGAGATGAGGTCCAGGGGCACGCCCATGAGTTCCTCGAGCTTCTTGAGATAGGCCCGGGCGTTCTCCGGAAGCTCCTCGTATTTCGTGAGCCCCACGGTGGAAGCCTTCCAGCCGGGCATGTCCACGTACACGGGCTCCGACTCGGCAAAGCTCTCGGCGCCGGTGGGCGCGATCTTCACCTCGCCCTGGGGGGTCATGTAGGCCACGCAGATGCGGATGGTGTCGAGTCCGTCCAGTACGTCCAGTTTGGTGATGCAGACGCTGGTCACGCTATTGTTGATGATGGAGCGCCTCAGGGCCACCACGTCGAACCAGCCGCAGCGGCGCGGCCGGCCGGTGACGGAGCCGAATTCGTGGCCACGGCGCGCCAGGTGCTCGCCCATGGCGTCGAAGAGCTCAGTGGGCATGGGCCCCTCCCCCACCCGCGTGGTGTATGCCTTCACGATGCCCAGCACCTGATCGAAGTAGCGGGGTCCGAGGCCCGTGCCGGTGGCGGCGCCGCCCGCAGTGGTGTTGGACGAGGTGACGTAGGGATAGGTGCCGTGGTCCACGTCCAGGAGCGCGCCCTGGGCGCCTTCGAACAGCACGTTCTCGCCCCGCTCATGGAGTTCGTATAGGACGGCGGTGACGTCCGCCACCATGGGTTCGAGTTGCGGCACGAGATCCAGGCATTCCTCCAGGGTCTTCTGGAAGGGAACGGGCTCGGCGCGGAAATAGTTCTTGAGCACGAAATTGTGGTAATCCAGCACTTCGCCGAGCTTCGAGGCGAATCGTTCGCGGTGGAACAGATCCGCAATGCGCACCGCGCGGCGGGCGATCTTGTCCTCATAGGCAGGGCCGATGCCGCGCCCGGTGGTGCCGATCTTGGCGGCGCCCTTGGCGTGCTCCCGGGCCTTGTCCAGGGCCACGTGGGACGGGAGGATCAGCGGGCAGGCCGGGGAAATCCTGAGGCGGCGGCGCGCCGGCACGCCCTTGCTCTCGAGCATGCCGATCTCCTCGAACAGGGCCGTGGGGGAGATCACCACGCCGTTGCCGATGAGGCACTGCACGTCGTCCCGGAGGATGCCCGAGGGGATGAGCTTAAGCACGGTCTTCTCGCCGTTGATGACGAGGGTATGGCCGGCATTGTGGCCGCCCTGGAAGCGCACCACCGCCGCCGCGCGGTCGGTGAGCCAGTCCACCACCTTGCCTTTGCCTTCATCGCCCCATTGGGCGCCGATCACGATGAGGTTCTTGCCCATCATGCACTCCGTACTGCGTAGACGAGAAGCGCGCCCGCGGCCATGCTCAGCAGGCCGGCGAGGCGCAAGGCCCGGTCATCGACCTGGGTGACGGCGGCCAGCATGCGGCGAAACGCCCGGGGCGAGAGGAACGGCATGATGCCCTCCATCACCAGCATAAGTCCCACGGCGCTCAAGAACGGCACCAGCATCGCCCACCCCTGCTCAAGCCCGTGCGTGCGGGCACAAAAAACGGGCGTCCCAGCAGGACCGCCCGTGGTCAGATTATACACGCAATTACTGAGCGTTTATTTCGGGGGTGTCTTCAGATACTTGAGGAAGGGGCTTTCCACGTCCAGAACCCAGATGGTCTGCCCCGCGAGACCCCGGCGGTAGGTGGCCAGTCCCTTGTAGAAGCTGAAGAACTCCGGGTCCTCCCGTGATGCCTGGGCCTCGATGCCCGCGGCCTCCGCTTCGCCGGCGGCACGGATGCGCACCGCCTCGGAATCCGCGGACGCCAGGACCCGGTCCCGTTCCGCGTCGGTGGCGGCGCGGCTGCGCGCGCCCGCGGCGACGCCCTCGGCGCGGAGCTCCGCGGCCCTGGCCTCCAGCGCCGAGCGCATACGGGTGTAAACGTCCTCGAGCCCGGCGGGCGGAAGCCCCACGCCGGTGAGATCCAGGCGCTCGATGCGCATGCCTCGCGGCGCAAGCCCGGGATTCAGGCGTTCCACCAGACCCGCCGTGAGCCGGGCCTGGTTTGCCAACACGGCTTCGGTTTTCTCCGACTTGAACACATCGCGCAGCGCGGCCACCGCCGATTCGTTCAAACGCCGGGCGGCCGCGTCTTCGTCGCAGTCCTCGGCGGCGCAGAATATGGCCGGATCGGTGATGCGCCAGAGAGCGAAGTAACCGGCCTGCACGGTCTCGCCGTCGGCGGTAAGAAACTTGAGTTCACCGCCGTTGAGGCTGGTTCCATCCAGCGTGATCCCGGACGCGTCCAGCAGCAGGGCGGAGTCGGCGAGCGGCAACTTGAAATGCAGGCCCGGCGCGAGGCCTACCTGCAGCGGCGCCTGCATGCGCCGCACGGCGCCCCAACTCCCTTGAGGCACCACGAACAGGCTTTGGCCAATCAGCACTAGCGCCAGGATCACGAAAAGCAGGCTTACGGGCGTGCGGTAGTTCAAGGCGGTCCGCCTCCCGCGGGCTTGGCCTGGGCCGGCGGTTTCGCCGGCGCAGCCGCATTGCCGGTCTTGGCGGCCGCGGGCGGATTGGCGACCGGCTTCTCCAGCGTCAAGGTCACGTGGCTGTTCTTGTCCACCACGATCACCCTTTGCACGTGGGTCAGGATTTCCTCGAAGGTAGATAAGGTCAACGACTCGCGGGTAACGGCGGGAGCACGGCGGTATGCCGGCAGAAGCCCTTCGAAGGCCGCCGCATCCCCATGGGCCCGCTCGACCACCGCCGCCGCATAGGCCTTGGCGGCGGCGATGCGGCTGTCCGCGTCGCCCCGGGCGCGGGGCAGCACGTCGGCGGCGTAGGCATCCGCATCGTCTTTCTGCTTCTGCGCATCCTGTTCCGCCTGGCGCACGCCCGCATAGGCGGACGATACCGGCGCCGGCACGGAAACCTTACGCAGCGTCACCTGCGTCACTTCGAGCCCGGTGGCGGCTCCCTTCATGGATTCCGTGAGGCGTTGCCGGGCAGCATTCGCCACGCCGTCCACGCCGCGGCCGAGCAAGGCGCTTTCGGGTGCCGCCGCGACTGCGCCGCTCACCGCGCCGTCGGTAAGGTTGCCCAGGATATCCGCGGCGGCGCTCCCCCCGCCGGGTACCGCATTCGCGTAGAGATAAGCGGGCAAATCCACGATGCGGTACTGCACGTCCACTTCCGCCGTGACTGCGTTGCCGTCCGCCGTCAAAAGACTGCCGTAACCGCGCACGTAGTCACCGCTGTCCACACCGGTGACGATCACCCTTCCACCCAGGGGCCAGGGCACGTGCCAATGCAGACCCGGCTGGGTGACGGCACGGTACTGGCCCAGCAGCACGTCGACGCCCCGATCGCCTTCTTCCACCACATAGAACCCGGAAACCAGCCAGGCGGACAGCAGCAACGGGATCAGCCAGATATAGGCACGTCCTTGGCCACGGCGCCGGCGGCGCTTGAATAGGGAGCCGAAATGCCGCTGCAGCTCGTGCACCAACTTATCGAGGTCCGGCGCCCCCCGATCTCCATCGCCCCAGGGATCCTTGTCCTTGCCCGGTTCCTTCCAGACCACGGCGATTCACACCGCCAGCGCAGAAGGCTCCAGGCCCTCGCGCCGGCAAAGACGTTGGTATTCGCGCCGCGGCAACTCCACCTCCAGCAGAAAACCGCCGTCCGCCTCGTCCTTCTCGCGCAGTACCGCGCCGAGGTCGAACAAGGCGGCGCGGGCGCGGCCGTGATTGGGGCCGAGCTTGAGCCAGCCGTGGACGGTATCGCTCCTGAGGCGCAGGGCGATTTCCCGGCGCAAGAACTCGAGCCCCTCGCCGCTGACCGCGGAAACCCAGATGCGGCGCGCGAAGCCATCCGGTCCGCGCTCGACGGCGGGCGCCTGGCCGGTAAGGTCGATCTTGTTGAACACCTCGATCTGCGGCACCCCATGGGCACCGATCTCCTCGAGCACCTGGTTGACCGTCTCGATGTAGGCGTCGCGTTCCGGATCGCCCGCGTCCACTACGTGCAGCAGCAAGGCCGCTTCCTCGGTCTCCTGCAAGGTCGAACGGAACGCGGCCACGAGGTCGTGGGGCAGTTCGCGGATGAAGCCCACCGTGTCCGCGAGCACCGCGGGGGTCGCGTCGCCGAGGTCCAGGCGCCGCAGCGTGGCGTCCAGGGTGGCGAACAGCTGGTCCGCGGTGAGCACTTCTGCTCCAGTGAGCGCGTTGAATAGCGTCGACTTGCCGGCGTTGGTGTAACCCACCACCGAGACCGTGGGGACGTCGTGGCGCCGGCGCGTACGACGGCCCTGCTCGCGCTGTTCGCCGACGCGTTCGAGCCGTTTTTCCAGTTGCTGGATGCGCCTGCCGATGAGGCGGCGGTCCATTTCCAGCTGCGTCTCGCCGGGTCCCCGCAGGCCGATGCTGCCGCCGCGTTGCCGTTCCAGGTGGGTCCAGCCACGCACCAGGCGCGTGGCCAGGTGCCGGTGTTGCGCCAGTTCCACCTGCAGCTTGCCTTCGAAAGTGCGGGCGCGCTGGGCGAAGATGTCGAGGATGAGGCCGGTGCGGTCCAGCACGCGGCAACTCAGGAGCTTTTCAAGGTTGCGTTCCTGGCTGGGGCTCAGGGAATGATTCACCAGCACCAGATCGGCTTTGAGTTCCTTGACGCGCTCTGCGACTTCGGCAGCCTTGCCTTCGCCGATGAAGAAACGCGGCTCGGGGATGCGGCGGCTGCCGGTGACAGTCGCGAGCACGTCGGCGCCCGCGGCGCGCGCCAGCTCGGCGAATTCCGCCAGCAGCGCTTCTCCTATGCCGGGATCCAGATTGAGGTGGACCAGAACGGCGCGTTCACCGCTCTTCGGACGTTCAAACAATCCGGCACCTCAAGTCGGCGGCTCAGTGATGCTCGCCACTCTCGCCCGCGGTCTCGCCTTCGTGACCCGGGGCCGGGCCCACGTGCACGTGACGGCCGGGAACTACGGTGGAAATGGCGTGCTTGTACACCATCTGACTGACGCTGTTCTTCAGCAGGATCACGAATTGGTCGAAGGATTCGATCTGGCCTTGCAGCTTGATGCCGTTCACCAGATAGATCGAAACCGGGACTTTATCCCGCCGGAGCGCGTTCAGGAACGGCTCTTGCAGGGACTGACCTTTCGCCATGGTGCTGCTCCTTGTTGTCTTTATGGAATCAGGCCGGTTCGGTTGGCCCATGGTTCTATACATAGTTCACCGATTGTAGCACAGGGGTTTCAGGTGCCCACGGCAGCGAGCCGCCGGGTCACGTGTTCACGCGCGGATTCGACGAGATCGCTCCGCCCGCTTTCGAACCAATGCAATTCGGGCTCCGCGCGCAACCACGTAAGCTGGCGCTTTGCGTAGCGGCGTGTCGCAACGATGCCACGCTGCACCGCTTCTTCAAGCGCACAGGCTCCTTCCAGGTGCTCCCAGAGTTGGCGATACCCAACAGCGCGCATGGACGGCAGTCCGAGGTGCAGGTCGCCGCGCGCGCGCAGTCGCATCACTTCCTCCAGGAACCCTCTCTGCATCATTGACCGGAATCGCTGTTCGATTATTTCATGCAAGACGGAACGCTTCACGGGGGCGAGAGCGAGTTTTATGTAACGGTATTCCCCGGATTGGACCGCATCCTGCGCCTGGAGTTCCGAAAACGGCCTATCCGAAATGTAACAAACCTCGAGCGCCCTCTGGATGCGCTGCGGGTCGTTGGGGTGTATGCGTGCTGCCGCCGCGGGATCGAGGCGAGCGAGTTCCGCGTGCAACGCCGTCCAGCCCTCGCGGGACGCGCGCGCATCCAACTCGGCGCGTAGTTCCGGATCCGCGCCCGGCAGAGGCGACAGGCCGTGCTGCAACACGTCGAAATAAAGCATGGTCCCGCCCACCAGCAGCGGCACGCGCCCCGCGGCGGTGATCTCCCGCATGGCGGCGAGTGCATCTTCGCGGAAGCGCGCGGCGGAATAGCTCTCCCGGGGATCGAGGATGTCGATGAGGCGGTGCGGCGCCACCGAGAGGATCTCGGAGCCGGGCTTGGCGGTACCCACGTCCATGCCGCGGTAGATGAGTGCGGAATCCACACTCACGATCTCGCAGCCGAAATGCCGGACGAGTTCCACCGCGAGCCCAGTCTTGCCGGAGGCGGTCGGCCCCATCAACGCAATGGCTACGGGTTTCTTCTCGGTCATCTTCCGCGCAGGAAAAGGCGGTCCAGTTCGGGCATGGTGAGGCGCGTCCAGGTGGGCCGGCCATGATTGCACTGGTCCGCCCGCGGCGTGCGCTCCATTTCGCGCAGCAGGGCGTTCATCTCGGCGAGCGTGAGTTCCCGGTGGGCGCGTAGGGAAGTATGGCAGGCGGAAGTCGCGAGGACACGTTCGAGAGATTCGCCGACGCGTCGGCTTTCCCCGTGCTCGACCAAGTCGGCCAGGAGGTCGCGCACCAGCGCGGCCACGTCTTCCTTCGCCAGGAGCGCCGGGACCTCGCGTATGGAAAGGGTCTCGGGACTCCGCCGCTCCACCACGAACCCCGCACCGGCGAGCGCGGCGGCGGCAGACTCCGCCAGTTCCGCTTCCTGCCGGCTGACGGAGAGATTCACGGGAACGAGCAAAGGCTGGGTGACCACGGCACCCGTCTGCAGCGCCGCCTTCATGCGTTCGTAGGTGATGCGCTCATGGGCAGCGTGCATGTCCACCAGGATCAAACCGTCCGGGGCGGCGGCGAGGATGTAGATCCCGTGCAACTGGGCCAGGGCATAGCCCATGGCCGGTGTTTCCACCGCGACCTCATGCAAGCTGCCCGCATCCGGCGCCGCGGTCGGTGACGGATGCAACGCACCGTAGGGGGCGAGCGTTTCGGCCACTTGCATCGGCAATTGTGGGGACAGTTCGCGGGGACGATACCCGGGCGCCGCAGGTGCCGCGGCCCGGCTGCCGGCCGAAGAGACCATGGACGCCGCGGGCTTGGTGGCCGACAACGCCTCTTCCACGGTGCGGAACACGAAATCATGCACGAGTCGGCTGTCACGGAAACGCACTTCGTGCTTCGCCGGATGAGCATTCACATCCACGCGAGTAGGGTCGAGTTCGAGATACAGCACGTAGGCCGGGTGACGCCCGTGGAACATGACGTCGTGGTAGCCGAGCTTTACCGCGTGGCTCAGGAGCTTGTCGCGCACCACGCGGCCGTTCACATAGAAGTACTGCAGGTCCGCCTGGCTGCGCGAGAAGGTGGGGCGCGCGAGCCAGCCGGAAAGCCGCATGCCGGCGCCGCTTTGTTCCAGATGCAGGGCGTGCTCGAGGAATTCGGGGCCGGTGAGTTCCTGGAGACGGCGCGCGATGCCCGCCGCATCCGCGGCGGCCCGCAGGGAAAGCACCGTCCGGCCGTTGTGCTTCAGCTCCACATCCAGGTCATGGCGCGCCAGGGCGATGCGACGCACCACCGTCTCCACGTGCCCGAATTCCGTGGCTTCGCTCTTCAGGAACTTGCGGCGCGCGGGGGTATTGAAGAACAGGTCGCGTACTTCGACGCTGGTACCCTCGCCGTGGGCCGCCGGCGCCGGAGCGCCGTACCGCCCGTGGCCGTCGCCCTCGATGCGCCAACCGTGACCCTGGCCGCGGTTGCGGCTGGTGATCACGAGCCGCGCCACGGAACCGATGCTGGGCAGGGCTTCGCCGCGAAAGCCCAGGGTGGAGACTTTCTCCAGGTCTTCGAGGTTCGCGATCTTGCTGGTGGCATGGCGCGCCACGGCAAGCGGCAGGTCCTCTGGGGGAATGCCCCCGCCGTTGTCCTGCACGCGCATCAAGCGCGCACCCCCCGCCTCCACATCGAGCTCCACCCGGGTCGCGCCGGCATCGAGGGCGTTTTCCAGGAGCTCCTTCACTACGGATGCGGGACGCTCCACCACTTCGCCGGCGGCGATCTGGTTCACGAGCTGGGGTGGAAGTTCGCGGATGGGCATGGGGGAGCCGGTGCGGAAAGCACCTAGCTTACAACAGGCGCAAAATCCGGCTGCTTACCGGTGGGGATTGAGGGCGACCCCGCCGGCCACCAGGCCCGAGGTCTGGCCGTCGCGTTGCAGCTTGGCGACAGCGAGTTGCGTGCCGGGAGGCGGATAGCGGTCGAAGTAGTTGTTGACCCCGGTGAAGATGGCCTTGGCCAGCTGTCCCTGGTAGTCGGGAGAAACCAGGAGCTTCGCCGTGCGCGGATTGGTGATGTAGTTGGTCTCGATGAGCATGGAGGGCACATCCGGCGCCTTCAGCACCAGGAAGCCCGCCTGCTGGATGTTGGTCTTGTGCATGGCGCCGATGGCCGCGAGCTGCTTGGCGACGCTCGCCCCCACATCGAAACTCATCCCCATCACCGCCGATTGGGACATATCCACCAGTACCGAACGCACGATCAGGGGTTGGTTGCCGAGCTGCACCCCGCCCACCAGCGCGGCGTCGTTTTCCTGCCGCTCCAGGAACCGGGCGTGTTCGGTGGTGGCGCCATGCTCGGAGAGCACGTACACCGTGGCGCCGTAGGCGCTATGGTCGCGGGACGCGTCGCAGTGGATGGAGACGAAGAGGTCGGCATTGGCATGCCGGGCCTTTTCGAAACGCTCCTTGAGATCCACGAACGCGTCGCTGTCCCGGGTCAGTACCGCCTTCATGCCGGGCTGCTGGTTGATGAGCTCGGCGAGCCGACGGGCCACGGCCAGGGTGACGTTCTTCTCGAGGGCGCCGTGAGGGCCGCGCGCGCCGGGATCCTTGCCGCCATGGCCGGCGTCGATGGCCACCACGATGTCGCGGCCGTGGACCGGGGCGGGCGGGGTGGCGGCTGTCGCGCTGGCGGCCGGGGCAGAAACCTGCGGGCTTGGAGCCGGCGGAGAAACGCCGGCCTGGGTGGAGGTGCCTTCGGGCACCAGATCCACCACGAGTTCAGGACCGTTGGGACCGTTGCGCAGGGAGCTCTGGGGCATGGCGCGGCCGGTAAGGTCCAACACCAACCGGAGCTTGTCGTCGTGCACGCCGCTGCGCAGCGCGCCGACGAGACCCGTTCCTGTTGGCAGAGTGGCGGCGAGCTCGGCGTTATCCACGTCGATGACGATGCGATCCGGCTGGCTTAGGGTGAAAAGGGTATGTTCGGTGGGTTCGGACAAGAACAGCACGAGTTCGGTGCGCGCGCCGCTGGCGCTCAGGTGCACCCCCGCCACCTGCACCGGAGCGGACGCCCCCAGCGCCAAGCCGGAGGCGCATAGCCCCGCCAGCATGAATGCGACCGTCCTGCGCACGAAACCCATCCTCCGGGCATCCTAGTATCCACAAGTTATACACCTTCCCTGGGGGTTTTCAAGATTTTCCCTATTAAATTTAAAGGGATAGGGCGTTAACTTAGAGTCCAGCCTTATGATTCGCGGCTTCCCAGGCTGCCTGGAGCGCCCGGCCGGCATCGCTTTGGGCCTCGGTAACCAGACTTCGGCCGTCTTCCGAAACCGCCAAGCGGCAGACGAGGTCCGCAGGAGGCAGGAAATGGGCGCCCTTTTCCGGCCATTCGATGAGCAGGATTCCGGCCATGTCCCGGATGCCGAGATAGGCCAATTCCTCCGGGTCCGCCAGCCGGTAGAGATCCAGGTGGCGCACGCTGCGGCCGGCGAGCTCGTAGGGTTCCACCAGGGTGTAGGTGGGGCTGGGAACGCGTCCTTGATGCCCCAGGGCGTGGAGCAGCCCTCTCACGAGCGTGGTCTTGCCCGCGCCCAGATCCCCCTGGAGGTAGATCACAGTTTCGCTTGCCGGTAGCACGCTCCCCAAGGCGGCGCCGGCCGCTTCCGTGGCGGCGCTGTCCTTGAGGAAGAGCCGCATCAGCCGTTCACCAGGTGCCGCAAGGGGTCCATGAGGTCGCGGGCGAGGATGCCGCGCTCGCCCTGGCGGGCGGCGAGATCACCGGCGGCGGCATGCAGATACACGCCAAGCCGCGCCGCCGAGACGAGGGATTGGCCTTGCGCCACCAAGGCGGCGATGACTCCCGTCAGCACATCGCCCATCCCGGGCGCCGCCATACCCGGATTGCCGGCGCTGCAGACCGACGTGGTTTCGCCGGGAGCGGCGATGAGGCTGCCCGCGCCCTTCAAGACCACCACTGCGTCGAAACGCTCGGCGATTCGTTCGACGCAGGCGTAACGATCGTTTTGCACCGTGGAAGTATCCGCGCCCAGGAGGCGTCCAGCTTCACCAGGATGGGGCGTGAGTATCCAGCGGCCGTGCTTGTGGGCCGCTTCGGCGAGCAGGTTCAGCGCATCCGCGTCGACAACGAGGGGCTGATGCGCGGCAAGCACCTGCTTCAGGAGCCCGCGGCCCCACTCGTTCCGCCCGAGGCCGGGGCCGATGGCCACCACCGAGGCGCGGTTCAGCAAAGGCGTGAGATCCGTTGCGTGCTCCACGCCGTGCACCATGGCCTCCGGCAGGCCCGCCAGAAGACCCGAGACATGGTCCTTGCGGGTGGCGACGCTCACGAGGCCCGCGCCGGAGCGAAGCGCCGCTTCCGCCGCGAGCCGCACGGCGCCGCCCATGCCGTGGTCGCCGCCCACCAGCAATACGTGACCGAAATCGTTCTTATGGGCATCGCGCGCCCGGCGTGGCAATCCGTGTTCACGCATGTCGGCGCTGCGCAGGCGCACCGCCCGGGGACGCACGCCGGCATATACCGCCACCGGGACCTTCAGATCCTCAAAACGCAGCTGGCCGGAACATTCGGGCCCGGCGCCGGTGAACAGGCCGGCCTTGAGGCCGATGAAGCACACCGTGGCCGTGGCGCGCACCGCCGCGCCCATCTCCACGCCGGTGTCCGCATGCAGGCCCGTGGGGATGTCCAAGGCTAACACCGGAAGCCCGGAGGCGTTGATGGCCTGCACCGCCTTGAGCCAGTCCGCCTTTAGCGGGCGGTCCAGGCCTATCCCCAAGATGGCATCCACGATGAAGTCGGCCGGCGGCAACTGACCGGCGAAGTGGGTCTCGGTTCCACCGTCGTCCAGATAGCGTTTGCTTGCCGCCGCGGCGGCTCCCGACAGCTTGGCGGTGTCCCCCAGGGTGAGCAAGGTGACTTCGCGTCCTGCTTCGCGGGCACGGCGTGCGAACACGTACCCGTCGCCGGCGTTGTTGCCGGCACCGCAGAGCACCAGCACGCGCCGCGCATCGGGCCACTGCACCGCGGCGATGCGCCAGGCAGCTTCGCCGGCGCGCTGCATGAGTTCCTCGGCGGGTATGCCGGCGCGCTCCACGGCGCGGCGGTCCAGTTCGCGCAATTGCGCGGCGGTATATAGATTTTCGGGGAGGGCGGCCATGCTGCATTATATATAGCCTTATGTCCGCCACACCCGATTTCGCCGCCCTCGCCGCCCGCATCAAGACCTGGGGCCGGGGGCTGGGCTTTCAGCAGATTGGCGTGGCCGGTGTGGAATTGCCGGAGGACGAGCGCCGGCTTCTCGAGTGGCTCGAAGCCGAACGGCACGGGGACATGGGTTACATGCAGGAGCATGGGACCCGTCGCAGCCGGCCCGCGGAACTGGTGCCCGGGACGTTCCGGGTGATCTCCGCCCGCATGGATTACTGGCCCGGGACGGAAGCGGAAATGTTGCTCAAGAAGGAGGACCGGGCCTACATCGCCCGCTATGCCCTCGGCCGGGACTACCACAAGGTGCTGCGCGGCCGGCTGCAGAAACTGGCGGACCGCATCCAGGAGGAAATCGGGCCCTTCGGCTACCGGGCTTTCACCGACAGCGCGCCGGTGCTGGAGAAGGCCCTGGCCCGCAACGCGGGACTGGGATGGATAGGCAAGCACACCAACCTCATCAACAAGGATGCGGGCTCCTGGTTCTTCCTGGGGGAATTGTTCACCGACCTGCCGCTGCCGCTGGATAGGCCGGCCACCGATCACTGCGGGAGCTGCCGGGCTTGCATGGACGTGTGCCCCACCCGAGCCATCGTCGGCCCCTATGAACTGGACGCGCGCCGCTGCATCGCCTATCTCACCATCGAGCACCGGGGCGCCATCCCCGAGGAGTTCCGCAAGTCGATGGGTAACCGGGTATTCGGCTGCGACGACTGCCAGCTCTTCTGCCCCTGGAACAAGTTCGCACAGGTCTCGGCTGAAGCGGACTTCAGGCCCCGTGCAGGCCTCGATGGACCGGCGCTGGTGGAACTCTTTGCGTGGACGGAAGACGAATTTCTGAAACGCACCGAGGGCAGCCCAATCCGGCGCACGGGCTACGAGGGTTGGCTCAGAAATATCGCGGTGGGACTGGGGAACGCGCCGACATCAAAGCAAGTGGTAGGTGCGCTTAGATCACGTGAATTACACCCGTCGGAACTAGTTCGAGAGCATGTACGCTGGGCGTTGACCCAGCATCTTCATTGATCAAGCTGTGTTTGCGCCGTGACAATCCTTGAATAGCTTTCCGCTGTTGCAGGGACACGGTGCCTCCAGCGGCACGGTCACCAACGCGTCACCTCTCCCGTAGCTTGCTTCCCGCTGGAAATGCCTTTGCATGGTGGCCTTGTCGAAGGGGCCGATGCGCTCCCGGCCGTCGAACTTGAAATCGGTGTACGCGCCCTTGGCGTCCACATAATGCAGGAAAGCCTGCACGCACCAGTCGCCCTGGAAGGGTTCGCGCCAGTGCGGCACATCGGCGCCGCGATAGACCAGCATGTCGCCGGGGGCGAGGCCGATGGGCTTGTCCTCCCCGTCCGCGTGCACGCACAGGGGCCAGAGGGACGGCGCCTGGAAGCCGATGGCGACGGACGCGCTGATCTCGCAGGACGGCCGGTCCAGGTGCTTGGGGAGCACCGCGCCGGGTCCGTAGATGCGCAGGTACGAATAACACGGCAGCAGGGACAGGCCGGTGGCGCGCTCCATGGAAGGCTTGAGTTCCAGCAGCAAGGTTTCGCTCATGGCGTCGGCGTAGCGTCCGAGGGCGGCGCGGAACACGTCTTCCGGCTGGTAATAACCTGGCCACTGCTGCTGCAGCAATGCATAGGTGGCCATGAGTTGGGCGCTGGCGGGCGAGATGACATGGCGCAACACGGCATAACCGCTCTGCTTGAACTGCGCCGGCGAAGCGCTCATCTCATGCATGACCGGAACGCTTTACGGCGGCGCGGGTGGCGGGGTCCTTGAGTGAGGCAGTGTCGCCGCTTTCGAGGGCCTTGAGCACTCCCTCTGCCAGCTGCTTGCCGAGCTCCACGCCCATCTGATCGAAGGGGTTGATGTCCCAGATGCAGGCCTGCACGAAGGTACGGTGCTCGTAGAGCGCCAAGAGCATGCCCAAGCTCTCCGCATCGAGACGCTGCAGGACAATGAGGTTGCTGGGCCGCTTGCCGGGGAAGGTCTTGTGGGGGGCGAGATGCCCATTGGCGGCGCGACGCGCCTCCGCGAGGCTGCGGCCCCGCAACAACGCCTCCGCCTGGGCGTAGCAGTTGGCGAGCAGCATGGCTTGGTGACGCCGGTTGCCGCTCTCTTCCTCCAAGACGGCGATGAAATCCACAGGGATGAGCTGGGTGCCCTGGTGCAGGTGCTGGAAGAAAGCGTGCTGGCTGTTGGTGCCCACGTCGCCCCAGACCACAGGGGCCGTGGCGTACTTCACGGGTTGGCCGCGGCGGTTCACGCGCTTGCCGTTGCTCTCCATCTCCAATTGCTGGAGATAGGGCACGAGGAGACGCAGGTCATGGCGGTAGGGCACCACCACGCGGCTCGAGGCCTTCCAGAAATTCGCGTACCAGACGCCGATGAGCGCCAGCAGCACCGGCAAGTTGCGCTGGGGCGGCGCTTTGAGGAAATGCCGGTCCATGCGCGCGGCGCCGCGCAGCAGCGACTCGAAGGCATCGAACCCCAGGCTGAGCGCGATGGGCAGCCCCACCGCGGACCAGAGGGAATAACGGCCGCCCACCCAGTCCCAGAAGGCGAAGATACGCTCGGCGCGAATCCCGAATTCCCGCGCCTTGTCGGGTGCCGCTGTGACTGCCACGAAATGCTCCGCCACGCGCCCCTCCCCCAACGCCTGAGAGAGCCAGGCGCGCACGGCGCGAGCGTTGGCCAGGGTCTCCTGGGTAGTAAAGGTCTTGGAGGTGACGATGACAAGCGTGCGGGCGGGATCCAGGGGCCTCAGGAGGCGCGCCGTGTGCATCGGATCCACGTTGGAGAGGAAATGCACCCGCAACCTCGGCCCAGCCAGGGGGCTAAGGGCATCCACCACCAGTTCGGGCCCGAGATGGGAGCCGCCGATCCCGATGTTGATCACGTCCGTGAAACGGCCGGAACCGTGGATCTCCGCCGTGAAGGCGCGCATGCGCTCCAGGGTGCCCTGCACCTCGGCGGCCTGGGGCTTGAGCCCGGCGGGCACGTCCTGCCCATCCCCCCGCAGGAGGATATGGAGGGCGGCGCGGTCTTCGGTGCTGTTGACGCGCTCGCCGGCGAAAAGGCGTTTGCGCCAGTCCGCGAGCTTGGCGGCGGTGGCGAGATTGACGAGAAGCTTGAGGGTCTCGGCGGTGACCAGGTTGCGGGAATAATCCACATGCAAGCCGGGAAGCTCGATTGTGAATGCCTTCACCCGTTTCTCGTCGTCCCACAGCCGGCTGCCGGAAACGGCGCGATTCAGCTTCGCCTTGTGTTTGACGAGCTTCTTCCAGGCGCCGGAATGGGTGATGGACGGCATCCCCCTAACTTACCCTGCCGCGACGGTAGTTGTCATGGCCGGCAAGCCGAGGCCGAGAATTTAAGCGGCTTGGACAGGGATAGCGTTGGAAGTCCGGGTGATGTGGTTGTGCTCGTTGAGATAGATGAGCCGCGGGCGGTGGTTCATGGCCTCGGCGGCGTTCATCTGGCAGTAGGCGCAGATGATGATGCGGTCGCCCGGCTTGGCACGGTGGGCGGCGGCGCCATTGATGGAGATGATGCCGGAGCCCGCCTCGGCGCGCATGGCGTAGGTGGTAAAGCGTTCGCCGTTGGTGACGTTGTAGATCTGGATCTGCTCGTAGTCGAGCATGCCCGCGGCCTCCAGCAACTGGCTGTCGATGGCGCAGGAGCCCTCGTAATCGAGTTCCGCGTGGGTCACGCGGGCACGATGGAGTTTCGCCTTGAGAAGGGTGACTTGCATGGGAAAATCCGGGAAAGGGGTGAGCGGTCGGAGCTATTTTACCCGACGGTCTCCGGGCGGCTCAAGACGACGGTGCGCTCCTCGGGCGCGCGCATGTCCTGAAGAACGTTGTCGATGAGCCGCGCCCTGCCCAGCCAGGCGGCACCCAGCACCACGAAACGCGTATCGTCTGGCTTGGGTTCGGCCAAGGTATCCGCCTGGCGGATCTCCACATAATCGGGACGAAATCCGCCGGCGACGAGCCTGGTCTCCGCCTCCTTCCTGAGTTTGCCAAAATCGCGCTCACCGTCGCGCAGCGCCGAGGAGACGTCGCGCAGCACGCGTTGCAGGACCGGTGCCTGGGCGCGCTCGGATTTGGTGAGGTACTGGTTGCGGGAACTCATGGCGAGTCCATCAAGTTCGCGCACCGTGGGGTGGCCCACGATCTCGATGGGTAGGCACAGATCCGCCACCATGCGCTTGATGATCAGAAGCTGCTGGTAGTCCTTCTCGCCGAACAAAGCCGCGTCCGGCTGCACCATGTTGAAAAGCTTGGCGACCACGGTGGCGACGCCGGTGAAATGACCCGGGCGGGAAGCGCCATCCAGGATTGATGCGAATGCCGGTACCTCGACGCGGGTGATGGCCTCCAGCCCGCCGGGATACATCTCGTCCACCTCGGGCATGAACAGGAGGTCGGTGCCCGCCACGGCGAGCTGCAAACGATCGGCATCCGGGGTGCGGGGATAGGCGCCGAAATCCTCCTTGGGGCCGAACTGCATGGGGTTCACGAAAATGCTCACCACCACCCGGTCGGCGAGCTTGCGGGCCTGCTTCACCAGGGCGATGTGACCGGCGTGCAGGTTGCCCATGGTGGGCACCAGGGCCACCCGCTGCTGGATGTCGCGCCAGCGTCGTATCCGCTTGCGGAGTTCCGAGACCGTGTGCTCAACGATCACGGCATTTCCCTCACTCGAAGCTGTGCTCGGCGCCGGGATATTCGCCGCTCTTGACCGCCTTCACGAAGGCGGTCACGGCGTCGTGGTGGCTCTTGGCGCCGGTCATGAAGTTGCGCACGAACTTCGGGCGCTTGCCGGGCGTGATATCCAGCATGTCATAGAGCACCAGTATCTGCCCATCCACTTTCGGACCGGCACCGATGCCGATGACCGGCACCTTCACCTTGGCGGTGATCCTCGCCGCGAGCGCGGAAGGCACCAGTTCGAGAAGGATGAGGTCGGCGCCGGCCTGCTCCAGCAACTGGGCGTCCTTGATCATCTGCTTCGCGGCGGCGGCCCCCCGGCCCTGGACGGAGAAGCCGCCCAGCTTGTGCACCGATTGGGGCCTGAGGCCAAGGTGGGCGCAGACCGGCACGCCGTTGTCGGCGAGGTAACGGACTATGTCCGCCTGCCGCCCGCTGCCCTCGAGTTTCACCATCTTGGCGCCGGCTTCCTGCATCATGCGGCCGGCGTTGGCGAGCGCGATCTCCGGCGTGGGATAGCTCAGGAACGGCATGTCGGCGATGAGGAAGGCGCGCTTCAGCCCGCGCGCCACGTTGCGGGTGTGGTAGACGATGTCGTCCACCGTCACCGGAACGGTGGTGGCGTGGCCCTGGATGACGTTGCCCATGGAGTCGCCCACCAGCACCATGTCCACGCCGGCGCCGTCCAGGAGCGCGGCGAAGCTCGCGTCGTAGGCCGTCAGGGAAGCGATCTTCTCGCCCTCCGACTTCATGCGCGCGAGCGTCGTGAGGGTGACGGGTTTGGCGTCGGAGGTGACGGGTTGGGTGTACATAGGGCGTTCCGAAAGGGCCATTCAGGATGCCCGCCGAACCCCTAAAAGTCCACTGGCGTGCAATGACCGGGCCGGTTCAGCGGGCGGGCGCGGGGTTGAAATAATGCCGGCCGCTTTTCACGCGACCGATCTCCTTGACCAAAAGCGCGTAGTCCGCCTCGTTTTCCATCGGGTTGATGTCCGCGGCATTGACGATCAGGAGCGGCGACGAGGCATAGTGGTAGAAGAAACGCGCGTAGGCATCCACCACCCGGGCAAGATATTCGTGCTGGATGTAGCGCTCGTAGCCGATGCCGCGGCGGGCGATGCGTTGGGTCAGCACATCGACCGGCGCCTGCAGATAGATCACGAGATCGGGCCGGGGCGCGTCCAGGGTGAGATGCTGGTACACCTGCTCGTAGAGCTTGAGTTCCTCGTCATCCAGGTTGAGGCTCGCGAACAGCGGGTCCTTCTCCAGCAGGAAATCCGCGATGCGCGTGGGCTGGAAGATGTCGCCCTGGCGAAGCTGCTGCAGCTGGCGGGCGCGCTGGAACAGGAACGAAAGCTGGGTCGGCAACGCGGCGGCCTTGGGGTCGCGGTAGAAGCGCTCCAGGAAAGGGTTGTCCTCGGCGCGCTCCAGCATGAGTTCGCCGCCGAAGGTCTTGGCGAGGCGCATGGCGAGGCTGGTCTTGCCGACGCCGATGGGCCCTTCCACCACCAGGTAGCGGGACTGGTCGCTCATTCCCCTAGGTCTCCAGTCTTTCGACGGATGTGTTCTTCAACCGTTCGAGGAGTCCGCGCAATGGGCCGCGACCCGGTATCACCAAGTCAGGCGCAACGTCGTTCAGAGGATACAGGACGAAGGCGCGGTCGTGCAGACCGGGATGAGGCAGGATCAGTTCCGGTGAATCGAGCACCAAGCCGCCATACAGAAGCAGGTCCAGATCAAGGGTGCGCGGCCCCCAGCGCGTGCCATCGCGCACCCGGCCATGCCCGAGTTCGATGCCGCGCAGGGCCGCGAGCAGTTCCCGCGGCGGGAGCCGCGTCTCGACTACGCCCACGGCATTGATGTAATCGGGCTGGTCCGGGGGGCCCAGCGGCGCGCTCCTATATAAAGGAGAACGGGCGACGAGTCTCGCCTGCGCGAGCGCGGCCAAGTTGTCGAAGGCGCGGCGCACGTGGGCGGCGGGATCATCGAGGTTGGCGCCGAGGCCCACGTACGCCGTGACCGTGGCGCTCACTTCAGGCGGGTCCCTGCTCCGCCGCAGGCGCACCGCCTCGCCCGCGACCGCCGCGACGACGGCGCCGGCGACGGCGTTTCGCCGGAGCCTCGCCTTCCTGCGCGGGCGGCGGAGAAACCGAATTGCCGTTCTGCAGCTGCGTCCACCACTCCGCCAGTTCGGGCTCCACTTCGCCCGCCTGGGCGCGCAGCACCATGAAATCGTAGGCGGCGCGGAAACGCGGATGGCTCATGAGCCGCTGGGGCCGCTTGCCCTGGCGCTGATGGAAACGCGACTGCAACTGGAAGATCTCGGTCATGGGCGTGGAGAAACGCCTCGGCAACGCCACGCGCTTCACCTGTTCCGTCACCACCTCTCCGGAGGCGCGCCGCAGGGCGTCCGCCGGGTGTGCGCCGCCCGCCTCCAGCTCGCGCGACCGCTGCCGCACCGGCTCCCACAGGAGCGCTGCGAACATGAACGCCGGGGTCACCGGGAGTTCCTGCTGCACGCGGGCGTCGGTGCTGGCCAGGGCCTTGGCGATGAACACCTGGGGGAAACCCTGCTCCTCCACCGCGAGCGCCGCCTCGGTGCCGGGGAAGAGCTGCGAGAACAAGCCGTGATGCCGCAGGCCCTCGAAAGCCTGCTCACCGAAGCCGTACATGAAGAGCTTGAGGATCTCCTCGAACAGCCGTGCGGGCGGCACGTCGTTGAGCAGCGGACAAAGCCGCGCGATGGGCGCCTCGGTGACGGGATCGAGCTTGAAACCGAGCTTCACGGCGAAGCGCACCGCGCGCAGCATGCGCACGGGGTCCTCGCGGTAGCGCTGCTCCGGATCGCCGATGAGACGCAGCACCCCGGCGCGCAGGTCCGGCAGCCCGTCGGCGTAATCGCGCACACTGAAGTCGCGGATGTCGTAGTAGAGGGCGTTGACGCTGAAGTCGCGCCGGATCGCATCCTCCTCCACCGTGCCGTAGATGTTGTCCCGCAGGATGCGCCCCGTGCCGCCGTCGTGGGCCAGATCCGCCTCCTCGCTGGTGTCCGCCGCGCCGCTGGCGCGGAACGTGGCCACTTCGA
>JBLNDO010000034.1:0-7487 GCA_050261675.1 Bacillota bacterium | reverse complement strand
GTTCTTGTTGCGCCAGCGCTCGATCTCGGCGTCGTCCATGGCGGGCTCCTGATGTGGCTCTTTGGGCTTCCTTCGCCCTGCAGCGCGGAGGCCGTCGTTATCATTTAACATCTTAGTACATTACATAATAATATCAAGCCCTGAATTCCAAGAATGGCAGGAGGGTTGAAGGTTTTTAAGACCGGTTAGACTGGGGCCGGAACTCAAGGAAATAGGGATGACAGGCATGTCCGGAAGGGGAATCAAAGGGTTACGGTCGATCCTGGGGCTGGGGCTGCTGCTCGCGACCGCCGCGGTGACGGCGGGGTCGGGGACGGCGCTCACCTGGACCTGGAACAATCTCATGACCACCGGGCCGGCCCTTACTCTCGATGACCTTTCCTTTGGCAACGGGGTGTACGTGGCGGTGGGAGACGACACGACCCCGGCCGCGGAGATCCTGGAGAGCCCAGATGGAACGAACTGGAGCACCGTGTATTCGGGGGCGAGCAACACGTTTTTACAACACGTGGTCTACGGCAACGGCGTGTTCGTCGCGACGGATGAACACACCACGTGGTTGAGCAGCACGGATGGGGTGACCTGGAGTCCTATTGCGATCCCTCCCGCACACGGCAACGTCCCGCTCTTCGCAAACGGGTTGTTTACGATATTCGGTTCCGACTGTGGGTGCATGGAAACGAGCAGCGACGGCCAAACCTGGACGAGTCAGGCTACGTCGAGGCCCACTCTGACCAACATCGTGTCTACCGGGACGGAATTCGTGGGATTGAATGTTGCATCGTCAGGTGCCGCGGTAGCCTTCCAAAGCAAGGACGGCGTCACGTGGACAAAGACAGGCGAGTTCAAAGCAACCGCGGGAACGTATTTCAACATACTGCGCAGTTCCGGGAACGGATTTATTGCGGCTGGGTATGCCCCATATGGTGAGTCCTGCGTCGGCGTGTATTGCAATCCCAACATCATCCCAGCCGTCGCCACCAGCGCGGACGGAGTAAATTGGAACTACACCATCCTTAACAGCGGCGACCTGTCCGATGGGACATTTGCTGACGCCAGTTACGACGGACATCTCTATCTCGCGGTGTTCTGGAGTGACAACCCCAATGCGATGGCAGTGAGCGCTGATGGCGCCAGTTGGTGCAAACTCGCCGGGTTCCCGACGATGCCGGTCCTCACGGCAGTGATACAAATCGGAAGCCAAACTTTCATTACGGGAACGAGCGGCCAGATAGTCTCTGCTGCGACCAGCTCGAGCGAGACTTTTGGCTGCTTAGATGCACCGTCGAGCTATGTACCACCAAATTCAGGTGGCGGAGGCGGGGGAGGAAGTGGTGGCGGAGGAGGCGGCGGATACGGCAGCGGCGGGGTGGATGTCCTCACGCTCCTGGGATTGCTGGGGTTGGCGGCGCTGAGACGGCGGATCGCCGGGCTCAATTAGATTGGATACGGAGAGCAAAAGGCTCTAAAAGGCGGATGGCGATGAAAAAAACGGAAACGCTGGGATTCCGGACCTGGGCGGGCTTGTTGATGCTCGGCGCCGCGGCGTCCGTCACCGCTGCACCGGCGCCTAGCCACGCCACTGCCGCACAGGCACAGAAGACGGAATCGGAAGCAGTCCATGACTTCGTACAGGGTTTCTACGACTGGTACGTGGGGCTGGCGCAAAAGGAAAGCAACCAGGAGCCGCCCTACGAGGCGGCGCTCAAGAGCACGCGCTGGCCGATGAGCCAGGAGATCGTGGCCGCGCTAAACGCCGACATGGCGGCGCAGGCGAAAACGCCGGACGACGTCGTGGGCATCGATTTCGACCCCTTCCTGAACGCGCAGGATGAATGCTTCCCGTACAAGGCCGGCAAGGTGACGCAGACGGGCAGCCGGTATCAGGTCACGGTCATCGACAGCCACTGTTCCGACCCGCATCCCGAATGGCCGACGGTGATCGCGGTGGTCGAGGAACGCAAGGGAACGTGGACGTTCGTGAATTTCCTCTATCCGGGCGACACCCAAGGCGCCGCCCAAACGGACCTGCTGACGGTTTTGCAGGACCTGAAGAAAGAGCGCGAGCAGAATCCAAAATAATCCCATCCCGCCAGACGGCTCCATTTCGCAGGCGCCAGATGCGCGGGGTCCGACAAAAAAACGGGGCGATAGCCGCCCCGTACCCCTTCCAAACACGGACGATTCTCAGGCCGTCTTTCTCCAACGCAGGGCCTCGAGCTGCTTGTCGAGCGGGGTCTTGGCGATGAGGTTGGTGTAATTGGTCAGGGTGACCATGCCGACCGCCAGGACGATTTCGAGGATGTTGGCCCGGGTATAGCCCACTTCCACCAGCTCCCGGACGTCCTGTTCGGAGATCTGGGCGCGGCTGTGGACGAGCTTGACGGTGAATTTCCGCAGCATTTCGAGCTTCCTGTCCTTGAGCGGCTTGCTGGAACGCAAGGCATCGATCATATCGGTGTCGATCTGGTGTTCCTTCGCGTTTTCGCTCTCGTAGGCGACGCTGTAATCGCTGGCGTTCTCGCGGCTGGCGGTGAGCAGGACGACCTCGCGCTCCTTGTCGCTGAGATTCGTCTTCTCGAACAATTCCAGCAGCGCGGCATGGCCCTTCAGGAGGGCGGGCGATTCCGCCATGATGGCGTAGACGTTGTGGATGTACCCGTGTTGTCCCTTGATCCTCTCGAGCGCGGCGCGGGAGTCGGCGGGGGCGGTGTTGATGTCGTGGATCTTGAACTCGTTCATGGTCTTCCTCCTCTTCGCGAATTGACTATGGACCTGCCGGAAATACAGAACCCACGGCCCACAGGAACGTGGACGCAGGGCGCCGTCGCGAGCGGCAGCTGCAGAAGGCGGATCTCATTCTCGGAACCGAAACGAGGCGGGAATGGGAGGCGTCTAGAACAGGTGTGCAGGATACACCTTAAGATTTCGAGTAAACACCTTATAGGCGATATGTCATTAGGGTTTTCACATGCAATCGGCGTGCCCGATGCAACATGCGTGCCAGCTCGAAGGCACGAAGCGACATGCAAAGAGCACCGCTGCACAGGCGACGCCGCGCTGCTGCGCAGGGAGGCGGGAAAAATCGAGTCTTGTGACGGCCCGGGCTAATTGGTCCAGAAGGAGATTCGCCAAGGAATACGCGGGAACTCCTCCGGCGTGGAAAGCATCTGCGCCGGACCACCCAATCCGAAGACGGCGGCTTCGCCCGCCACATCCGCGAGCTTGAGCAGCGCGGCGCCGTCTCGGCTGTGGCGGGCCATGACACCGCCCACCTGAACCGTCAGAACCGGCCTTCCATCGTTTCCGCGCCGCGCAATCATCGACAGGGATTCGGCGACGTCATTGGCGAAGGCCGTGGCCGCGCGCGCGTCCACGTCCTGCAGGAGCACGCCGAACTCGCCGCCACCGAAATAGGCGCCGGCACCGGCACGGATGCCGGCGCGCAACACTTTGCCGGCGCGGCTCAGCAGCTTGCGACCGGCCAGGCCGGCGTGGTCCCTGGCCAGGCAGAGCTTGATATGGAGGACGGCACAACTGCCGGTTCCCGCATTCAGGATGCGCGTGATGCCCTGTACGAAACCATCGCGGTCCGGGAATACAGTAATGCGATTCTCCGAAAGGCGGGGCGCGTCCTGCGCCCCAGGGAAGGATTCAACATCCGTGTCGAACATGTAACATTCCTTGTGTTCCATGACCCTAGGATCCATCCGGGCCGGCGCGCATTTAAGCAGCCCGCCGGGAGGCGCAGTATCGGGGAAACCCTAATTCTGGCTAAGGGTTTTCCTGAAACTGCGGAGAACGGGGGAGGGTCTAGACGCCAACCGTAATCTTCTGAAAAATGACCCTAGGCTGGATGTGCGCGTCCCTTTCCGGATAAATCATGGCTTTCTCTGACATGCAATCGGCCATCGCCGATGAGCTGGCGCGCACGGATCTGACGGTGGAGATCCAGCGGGAGATTAACAACGCCATCACCTTCTACGGGAACAAGGCGTTCTGGTTCAACGAGGCGTCCCTAAATCCAATCACTACCGTCCAGGGGCAGCGGTATTACGCGCTGCCCACGAACTTCGCTTCGGTGCTGGACATGCTCTCGACCATCGGCAATTACACCTACCGGCTGGAACCGCGGACGGAGCAGTACCTGGACCAAATACATTGGGGGAACAACTTCTGGAGCGGGTATCCGACGGACTATTCCTTCTGGAATGGGCAGATCCGGCTCTTCCCGCCGCCCCAAGGCGGGCTGCCGGTGCAGGTGAAGGGGACGGCGATCCTCTCGCCGCAGCCCCTGGTGAACCCCACGGATACGAACGCGTGGCTCACGAGCGCAGAGGAGCTCATCCGGACGCGGGCGACGCGGCAGATATACGGCAGATATATACGCGATCCAGAACAGTATTCTTTATATACGCAGCTGGAGAAAGAGGCACTGGGTAATTTGCATGAGAAGAATATCGGACAGGCAGGACTAAATACGATAAGGCCGCACTCTTAGGAGTGGTCTAAGAAGCTGAGTTGGACTGGGTCCCGGCTTCCGCCGGGATGACGGAGTTGTCGTATGCTCTTCGGGGCGGTGGGACTGGGGTTACGGCCCGCTGCAAAGAACAAACAAGGGAGAGCCTCCATGAGCTTCGGCACAGGCTTACGCGCGTCCTTGAGCGTGGTGATGGTGGTCGCCACCGCGATGGGAATCGCCTCGGTATTCAGCAATCTCACGATACTCCCCTTGCACATCAGTCTCGTGGATGCGCGGACGATGGTGGTGCACCCCTACGAAAACCAGCCTTTGCCGGAAGGGCTCCAGGACGGGGACAGGATCGACCTGGCCGCACTGGACCAAGGCACCCGCGAGGCGCTCGGCGCCGATATCCTGCAGGGGAAGCTGCCCCTCGGCCACCGGTACGATCTCAGCATCCTCCGTGATGGCACGGTGGTGCATGCGCCGATTACGGTCAACAGCTTCACGCTGGGTGGCTGGGACCTGCTGCAGTCGCTCCTGTCGGCTTTGACCTCGCTCGTATTGGGGGTCGTTACGCTCCTGCTCCTGTGGCGCGGGCGGGATGCCGCCGCCTACGGGTTGATCGCCTGGACGGCGGGATACAACATCGGCACCGCCTTCTCCGCTATCCCGAGTGACGGCGATGCGGCCGCGGTGCTGTTCACCCTGTCGCAGCTCTGTTACGTGGGGGCGCGGCTCGGGTTCTACGTGATGGCGGCGGCCCTGGTGCGGGACTCGCTCCCGGCACGGGTGCGGTCGATCTTCCACGGGGTGTTCGCGGTATGGCTGGTGGTGGGCAGCGCACCACACGTGGCCGGACCGGTGCTGTTCGCCGCCGTCGGTAACGCGGAATACATGCTCTCGCGGTACCAACTCCTCTATTCCTGGGTGTACCTGGTGCCGGTGGCGATGCTGGCCATGGGCTACCTCCGGATCGAAGCCGGGCAACGGGCGCGGCTGCGTTGGGCGATCGTGTGCGGCATCTCGCTCGCCATCTCGGTGACGATGACGAACACCGTGCCGCCCGGCTATCTTCTCTCAGAGCTGGCCTCGCTGGTGCTCTTCACGTTCACTTTCGTGGGCATGGCCTACGCGCTCTTGCGGCACCGGGTGGTGGACGTGTCCATCGTCATCGACCGCACGCTGGTATACGGCAGCATGACGGCGCTGGTGGTGGGGGTGGTGGCCGCCGTGAACAGCCTCGCGCTACGGGTGGCGCTGCCGCCGGGCGCGGGGCTGCTCCTGCAGGTGGTGGTGCCGCTCTCGCTCGGCATCGTGCTCGGCAAGCTGCGGGCCTTCATGGACAGGATCGTGGAGCAGGTGTTCTTCCGCCGCAAATACCAGGCGGAACAGTCGCTTCGGGCCTTCGCGAAACGCGCGGGACACATCGATCAGGCCGGAGACTTGCTGGAGGCGACGGCACGGGAGGTGGCCCGGCACACGGGCACGCCGGCGGTGGCGATCTATTCGGTGGAGAGCGACGGCTTCAAACGGATGCGCCATGCCGGGGAAGACGTGTTCCCCGCGTCGCTCGGGAACAACGACGACGCGGCGGTGGCGCTCCGCGCGGAGGGCCAGGCGACGGATCTACAGGGGCTTTCGAGCGCGCTCGGACCGGACGGCTGCGCGATCCCGATGCTGGTGCTCGGGAACCTGCGCGGACTCCTGGTGGTGAAGAACCGGGCGGGGGAGCACTTCGGCTCGGACGAGAAGGCACTCCTGACGCAGGTGGCGCTGGACGTGGGCGCGGCGTGGCGAATCCTGAGGGCGCGGGACAACGAGGCGCTGGTGGCGGCGATGGCGACGGGGGCGGTGCAGGCGGAGAAGGCCTTTGCAGAAGCACGGAAACTCTCCCTGGGTTGGGCGGGGGGCTGAACATCGGCCGTCGGCAGGCTGCAAGGCGATGAGGTGTTTCCCCTAATCCCGAATCAGGTCATCTCTCGATAGAAACACCCGGTTTTCCCGGCTAGCATGGCTACGTGGTTATATCCAATTACGTAACAAGCCGAGGCCACCGCCTGCCATGTCGACGCCCGCCACCGTAATCCAGGGCCAAACGGCGTTACTTCCCGGGGGCGAGGAATCCTCGACAGCCCAGGCCGTGCGCCGGCGCATCCAAGCCGCCGCGAAACACAAATTCGCTCGGTTCGGCTTCGATGGGACGCTGTACTCCGACGTGGCGCGCAGCGCGGACCTTTCTCCGGCGGAGCTGTCGCTGTATTTCGACAGTAAGCTGGACATGCTGATGGCGGTGTTCGACGAGGGCTGGGGGGAGATCAACCAGCGGCTCGGGGACATCCTGCTTTCTTCGGTGAACGCACGCGAAGCCGCGCTTTCTATGCTGGCGCTGATGATGCGCATCCTGGACCGGGACGAGGATCTGGCGCGGCTGCTCTTGTTCGAGAGCCGCCGGCCCGATCCGGAGAGCGGCGCCATCCGGCTTTCGGACGGCTACCGCAGGTTCGAGAGGTTGTGTGTGGATCTCGCGGTGCGCGGGCAGAAAGACGGCAGTTTCTCGGCCAGCCACAACCCGCGCTTGATCGCCTGCGTGATGATCGGGGCGGTGGAGAGCCTGATGCGCAGCCAAGTCATCGGGGAGCAGCAGTACGGGGTCGCGCCCTTCACCCCGGCCGAGGTGTTCACGGCCTTCGAGACACTGATGCTGGCGCTGAATCCAAGACCCTATTGACAGAATTGATTTCGTCCGGGGATGCCGCCGACCAAGGGGGGGAGCGTCGCATCACCAGGACGTATCGGCGCGTCGCTGACGGAAGGACGGCCCTGCACTACAAATGCAGGGCCGTTTTGTTTGGCAAGCAGCGAAGGAAAAGACTTGGCGAAATTGCTTACGACATTGAAGTTTGGAGAGTGGTTACCTGATTTACCAGAATTTAAGAACCCAGGCAGCCCGAATGTGAGCAACTGCCTGTGGGTGACCAGCCTGAACGGTTTGTGGCAGGTTCAAAGTAGTTTAGTCGGTTAA
>JBLNDO010000033.1:0-14928 GCA_050261675.1 Bacillota bacterium | reverse complement strand
CTTGTCGGGAAGCCGCACCTCAAGCCGCCTCGCTCTGATTTTATCCCGTAGCACTCTGCTCCCGACCCAAAGCGGTCCATCAAGGTAACCGAATAATCACGTCTTATTTGACTTGCGCTTGCCCTGTAAACATAGCGATTCCCGTAATTATGAAAATCGCCAAGTAGAGCCAGAAGAACCACACCATGATGGTGCATTGGCGAGTTAACGCACTGTCATTAAGTGCTTTGTATTTACCACCCAAGAGAAATCCAATAAATGCAAAATTGTTCTTGATCGAATTGTTCCAAAACAACGATGGTTCACCAAGCTGTACATATGTGTCGTGATGATCACTCTTCAACTTTCGAAAGAGTGTTGCGACTAGCGTAAACCACAGCAATACCATCACGCCTAACGATACGAACCCCGCAACGAATACATAAGCCGCCATTTGATACTCCCTAATCTGTGCCTGACTTCTTATACGATTTCCCTACTGTTATTGGCGCATGCCAAGTTCCCCTATTGGCCGCAAACCGCTCCTGAATTCACGCCCTGATGATTGTACCCCGTGGCCCTCTGCTGCCGACCCAAAACAGAACTTCAAATCTAGCCGTGATGCAGGCCATCCCAATGTCGGTGTTCAGTGGTGGTACTGGAAATTGGCTTCCATAAACGTTTGAAAATAGTAAGCCGTCACAAATATTGCAGGCCCAACACTCAAGCCTAAAATTGCCCTCAACGTTTTAAATAATTTTCGGTTTGAGACTGTGGTATTTAGTCGAGTGATTGCCAGAATAACTAAAAACACGTACCCAGCTATCAAGAACGGGAAAATTGCTTCCACGCTGAGGCCCAAGAGAGTGCTCGGAATCATAGGCCATACGAACGCGAACCATGCGATCTCAATTACCGCGAATGCCGCAATCCAACCCAACACATTAAAACGAGGGCGTGGATTCGGATAAGGTGGTCCGATCATAGACACTCACATTCCTTGTTCGTCGTGTTCAATCTCTAGGGCCGCTGCTGGCCGAAAGCCGTCCTCTCTTATTTACCGGTTGTTAGCATCGCGTCCATGTCTTTGACGTAAGCCGGGTAAAATCCATCGGCCGTCTTCGCGTTCTGCCACCACGCGGCTCCGCGCGGCGTATTGAGTACCTTACGGAACAGGGCACCACCCGTTGCCTCGAAGGTACCCGGCGGGAAGATGCCCCGCTGGGTCCGGTCCCAAATGTGGAATGCGGCCCAGGCATACTCGTTCAGCATCATCTCCAATCTAAGTTGGTCGGCGGCCCTCAACGGTCGCTTGCTACGCAAGCCATCGGTCATCAGCTTGGCTACATTCGCGTCACGCGCGATCGCTTGGCGGATAACAGTCCACTGCTCCATTGTGGAATTGTGCTCGTTGCGCTGCAGCGCTGCGGTATTCTCCCGGATCTGCAGGCCAACGAATACCAGCGAGATAATCACGCCCACCGAGCCCACAATCGACATCACATAGGACCATTGCTCCAGTGTCATGCGTCTCTGTCTCCCTTGTTCTGTAGATTCTTCTCGTAGTTCGCCGACCCCATAATCCAAGTTCCGCTTGTGGCTGCGATTTCAACTGATCGATGCAACACCGTAGATTCTGCACGTGCAGAACGAGGTGTTGCAAATGACCTATCGGACACGGACTTATTACACGGATAGCCAGAAGGCCCTCATGTGGGAGCGCTGGCAGCGAGGGGATTCGCTCCACCAGATTGCCCGGCTGTTTGACCGGCCCCACACGTCGATCCAACGCATCCTGGCTGAGACGGGTGGTATTCGGCCGCCACCCCGTCGGCGTTCGCGATTGGCGCTAAGCTTGGCGGAGCGCGAAGAGATCTCACGGGCCGTGGCGAAGGGGCATTCGCTGCGCTGGGTGGCAGACCGCCTGGGACGCGCGCCCTCGACGGTGAGCCGTGAGCTCAGGCGCAATGGCGGAGGGGCATGCTACCGGGCGAACCAGGCGGATCATGCGGCCTGGGAACGGGCGCACCGCCCCAAGGCCTGCAAGTTGGCTGAGAACCGCGCCTTGGCGCGTCTCGTGGCGAACAAGCTACAGTCGGGGTGGTCGCCCGACCAGATTGCCGGGTGGCTGAAGCACACCTATCCAAAGGACGAGAGCTACCAGGTGTCACACGAGACCATCTATAGAACCTTGTTCATCCAGGCCCGTGGGGCCTTGAAGAAAGAGCTCTTGCAGCACTTGCGCCGCACCCGCGGCATGCGCCGTTCCCGCCATCACACGCAGAAGACCGAGGACCACGGCCGGATCCTGGACGCCGTGTCGATCCGCGAGCGCCCAGCCACGGTGGAAGACCGGGCGGTGCCGGGGCACTGGGAAGGGGACCTCTTGTTCGGCAACAAGCACACTCAGATTGCGACGCTGGTCGAGCGTCACACCCGCTATGTCATGTTGGTGAAGGTCGAGAGCAAGGACACCGAGACCGTCATCAACGCCCTCATCCAGCATGCCCACAAGCTGCCCCGGGAGCTCTACAAGTCCTTGACCTGGGATCGCGGCAAGGAGATGGCCGACCACAAGCGCTTCACCCTGGCGACGGACATCCAGGTGTACTTCTGCGACCCGTACAACCCCTGGCAGCGTGGATCCAACGAGAACACCAACGGGCTATTGCGGCAGTACTTTCCCAAGGGCACCGATCTCTCCGTTCACTCACAGGCGAAGCTGAACGCGGTCGCCAGGCAGCTCAACGAGCGACCCAGGAAGACGCTAAACTACGAAACGCCCGCGGAGCGATTTGCCCAATGTGTTGCGTCGACCGGTTGAAATCGCAGCCGGAAGCGGAGTTTCATCTAATTCGGCGGCAACTGCACCGGACCCAGGCCCGCGTTCTGCATCCTGGCATTGAGGATCGCCAGGTAGCCGTCCCGCACCGCCTTACAATCCGCGAGCGCCTTGTCGAGACGGCCGCGCAGGGTGACGTACATGTCCCCTTCCTGGGCCGTGGGCGCGCTATCGGCGCTGTCCACCAATTCTTCGAGGTACGAAAGCTGGCTGTTGAGGTCGGAGGGATAGTTGAGTTGCGCCTCTTCCGCGTGGGCGCGGTACTGGTAGAGGGGCTCCAGCACCGTGGCGAGCTTCGCGTCCAGGCCCGCGGCGGCCTCCGCGATGCCCTTGGTGGCGGCCGCGCCGCCGAAACGCTTCTGGACACCGGCCAATTGCTCGCGCAGGTCCAGGATGGCGTTGGCGGCGGCGTGATCCTCCCGCACCGCCTGGTCCAGCTTCGCCATAAGCTCCGCCTGCTGCTTCAGGGCATCGGGCGTCGCGTGGGTGCGGGGGTCCGCCACCACGGTCAGAGGCTCGCTGTAGCTCTTGCCGTTCACCTTTAAAGTCACGGTGTATTGGCCCGGCAGGACCATGGGGCCCACGGGACCGCCGGAATCGGTGTAGGCGCCCTTGATGGCGGGCGGCATTTCGCGCCGGAGATCCCAGACCTGCTGGTGCATGCCGGCACCGGTCTCCAGCTGCTCAGGCTTTGCCTCTTCTTCCGCAGGGAACTCCAGCGGCAAGGGATTAGGCGGCGGCTTGGCGACGCTGGAGAAGCTCCGCACCACAGTGCCTGCGGAATCCGTGACGGTGAGGGTGAATTCGTCCTTGGGCTTCGAGGCCAGGGAGTAATAGAGGATGGCGCCGTCCGGCGGGTTATCCCCCACCGACTCATAGGGCAGGCTGGAACTGCTTTGGTCGTGCAGGCGCACGGCCTGGCGCGGCGCGTAGAGATGATCCGCGTCCGGCTTCACGCCCGACGCCAGTTCCCGGAGCGGCGACACGTCGTCCAGGATCCAAAAGCCGCGGCCGTGGGTGGCGGCCACGAGGTCGCCGTCCTTCACCACGAGATCGCGCACCGAGGTGGCGGGCAGGTCGAGCTGCAGGGGCTGCCATTGCTTGCCGCCGTCCAGGGACACGAAGGCGCCGAGCTCGGTGCCGGCGTAGAGCAGGTTCTGCTGCACCGGGTCTTCGCGCACCACGTTCACGTAACCCGGCGCGGCGAGGCCCTTGTCCAGGCGCGACCAGCTCTTGCCGTAATCGTGGGTGACGAAGATGTAGGGATTGAAGTCGTCGAGCTTGTGGGCGTCCACGGCGGCGTAGGCCGTGCCCGCATCGAAGTGCGAGGCCTCGATGATGCCCACCTTGGCCCATTCGGGCATGCCCTTGGGCGTGACGTTGGCCCAGGTCTTGCCGCCATCGCGGGTGAGGTGGATGAGGCCATCGTCGGTGCCCACCCAGATCTGGCCCGCCGCGAGCGGCGAGGGCGCGATGGCGTAGATGAGGTCGTAGTATTCGGCGCTGGCGTTGTCCTGGCTCACGGGCCCGCCGGAAGGGCCCTGCTTCGTCTTGTCGTTGCGGGAGAGGTCGGGGCTAATGGCCTTCCAGCTCATGCCGCCGTCCTCGGAACGCAGCAGGTACTGGGAGGCGAAGTACAGCACTTTCGGGTCCTGGGGCGAGAACACGATGGGCATGGTCCAGGTGAAGCGGTGTTCCATCTCCGAGGCCGGATGGCCGTCCGCGTCGAAGGGCCAGGGGGACACGTCCTGCAACTGGCCGGTGTGGCGGTTGGTGCGCGTGAGGATGCCGAAATAGGAACCGGAATAGATGATGTCCGGGTCCGTGGGGTCCGGCACCACGTAGCCGGACTCGTTGCCGCTCACCACGTACCAGTCGTGCTCGCCGATGTCGCCCCAGTCGCTGCGGCTCGGTACGGCGACGCTCTCGTTGTCCTGCTGGGCGCCGTATACGTAATACGGGAAGCGGTTGTCCACCGCCACGTGGTAGAACTGGCCGGTGGGCTGGTTCATCTGGGTGGACCAGGTGGCACCGCCGTTCACGCTGACGCTGGCGCCGCCGTCGTTGGCGACGATCATGCGGTTCGGATCCTGGGGATCGATCCACAGGCCGTGGTTGTCGCCGTGGGGAGCGCGCACCATGTCGAAGTGCTTGCCGCCGTCGGTGGACTTGTAGAAACCGGTGTTGGCCACGTAGACCACGTCGGAGTTGGTGGGGTCCGCGAACACGCTCATGAAATACCAGGGACGCTCGGAGAGCCGGGCATCGGTGGAGACCAGATCCCAGTTGTCGCCGCCGTCGTCGGAGCGGTAGAGCCCGCCCTCCTTCGCGTCGATGAGCGCATACACCCGGTCTCCGCCCGCCGCCGCGACACCGAGACGGCCCCACAGGCCTTCCGGCAGGCCGTGGCCTTCCAGATGCTTCCAGGTGAGCCCCTCGTCGGTGGACTTATACAGGCCGCTGCCCGGGCCGCCGCTTTCCAGATGCCAGGGGGAGCGCTGCACCTGCCACATAGTGGCAAACACGGTGCGGGGATTATCCGGATCGAGGCTGAGATCGACGGCGCCGGTGTGGGTATCGGTATAGAGCACCTTCTGCCAGGTGGCGCCGCCGTCCTCGGAGCGGAATACGCCCCGCTCCGGGTTGGGACCGTAGGCGTGGCCCACCGCCGCCACCATCACCAGGTCGGGATTCTGGGGGTCCACCACGATGCGGCCGATGTGGCGCGTGTCCGCAAGCCCCGTGTGCTTCCAGGTCTTGCCGGCGTCGGTGGACTTGTAGACGCCGTCGCCGAAGGAGATGTTTTCACGCAGCGCCGCCTCGCCGCTGCCCACGTAGATCACGTTGGGGTCGGAGGGCGCCACGGCGATGGCGCCGATGGAGGCAATGGGCTCCTTGTCGAAGATGGGCGTCCAGCTCGCACCCGCGTCGTCGCTCTTCCACACGCCGCCCGCCACGCCGCCGAAATAGAACACGTTGGGCTGCTGGGCCACTCCTGACACGGCCAGCACCCGACTGCCGCGGCTCGGCCCGATGGAGCGCCATTTCAAGGCCGCAAAGGGCTTGGGCGCTTCAGGTTTTGCGGGTTCGGCCGCCGCAGCGAGAAAGGTCGCCGTGAATACACAAGCGCCGAGGCAAAGGGCCAGGGTGCGGGTGACGCGCTGGGACATGGGAGACTCCTCAGGGCAAGAGAATTCCAAATCAGGAGCGGGAGCTTATTTCATGCGCGTGAGGGTTACCAGCGGGTCATGAAACCACACAAAAGAAAGGCCGCGAGGCGCATACCTCGCGGCCTTTCGCGCCGAAGCGCGGATCGATTTACTTGAAGTAGAAACGGGCCGTCAGCATCCAGGCGTTGGTGTCTTGACCGTCGCTCCTGGAGTCCGCATACCCCAGGCCCAGGGCGAATACGGACGTGAAGTTGTAGAAACCCGAGACACCCACGGTGTTGGAGGAGGCAACGGGGCTGGAATGGTCCACGCCGGCGTCCAGCTCCAGCTTGTCGGTCACCATGGCGCGCAAGGTCACAGCGGCGTCATAGCCCGAATCCGAGGTCGAGGCGCTGGGGCCGAAGCTCGCCCTGGCAGAAGCGCTGCTGTGGGCATAGGAAAGACTCGGGATGATGTCCATGTTGCTGGTCAACGGGAAGCGCCAGCCCAGGCCCGCTTCATAGCTGTTGCCGCTGGCCGTGCCGGAAATACCGAACAGGCTGAAATCGGCGCTTTCGTGTGCATAGCTAGCCAAGCCGATCAGGTTGTCCGTAAACCCGAACGAACCGTCGACGCCGTAGGCGTGGTCCGAGGAAAGGCCGCTGCCCGAGGGGTCGCTGATGCTGGTGTAGCCGAGATCCACAAAGTCATAACGCGGTGCGTCAGCATAGGCGGACGAGGCACCGAACGCAGCGGCGAGCACACTGATGGCTCCCAGAGTCTTCAGGGTCTTCATGCATTTACTCCATGTGGTTGATTTTTGTCCAGCCGGATTATTGGCTTCCGACCTTCAGCGCTACTAGCGCGCGCAGATGTTATGCGTTGACGCGTTAGGCGCGCAATATGTTTTCGATATATGTCGGTTGACCAATACGATTGTTCATTTCAACTTGCCGCCGCGATCCCGAATGAACTTCCAGGCCGAGGGGATTGCATACGGCTATGGTTACCGTCCCAGCGAGAACATGATCGCAACGACGAAATGGTGTGCATCCTTCAACGCGGACGGAAGCGGAGGCAGATCGGCATTCACCACGGCGTTTACCGCGGCCTGGTCGATATCCTTGGAACCGCTGGAGCGTTCGATTTTAACGTTCTTCGCTCCGTTCTGCCCATCGTAGTCGAATGAAACCGTGGCAAGCCCGGTGTCGCCGGAAAGCACCGCACGCTTCGGGTAAACCTTCTTCTTGTCTATGGCAAGCTTCATGTCCAGCATGAACGACCGCGTTTGTCCGGTGGGTGTCTCGGAGGACAACGCGGAATAGCGGGCCGCCTCATCCGGGTCTTTGGGAACACCCAATCCGCGAGCGTACAGGTATGACAAGGCCGCGTATGCTTCCGGACTCCCCTGGTCGGCCGCCAATTTGTATTCCGCCGCGGCGTCGGAGTACCGGCTGAAATTCCAGAGCAGCATATCAGCGTAATCCACTTCGCCGGTGAGATCGCCCTTCTGGGCCGCGAGTTGGTAGAACCCCAGAGCCGCTTCCATGTTGGGCACGACCCCTGTTCCGTAACGGTAGAGATCTCCGAGCTTCACCATGGCCTGGGTATCACCCGCTTCGGCCTGGCGAATCAGTTCTTGCACATTTCCGGGCTGCTTCCTGACGATCTCATCTGCTTGCGCCTGTTTCTGTTCGGGTGTCTGGGCACAAGCCGCAAGCGTCAAGGCCGCAAGTACACAGCAATTCTTGACCCAATCCATGAGGTCCCCTTTTGTCGCTTATCGCTTCAACGGAAATCGCAGAAACAGTAGGCATAAGACCCGCGCGGATCGTTGAAGACATCCAGGGACTTGAGCAGCTGCACGGCGCGGCCGTACCAGGGCGACAGACCCGCGGCGGGCGCCTGGAAGCTCAGGGAGGAATCGTCGTCGTTCGCGAGGCCCACCAGAAACCGGTCCCAGAAGTTCAGGGGTTTCTCCACGTAGTCCACGCTGTAGTTGTTGCCCAGCTTGGCGAGCTTGGCGGCTTCCGCCACCGCGTCGGATTCGTCGCCGAACTTGTCGATGAGCCCGAGCCGCTTGGCGTCGCGGCCCGCCCAGACCCGGCCCTGGGCGATGGCGTCCACGTCGGCGACCTTCATGTGGCGGTTATGCGCCACCTTGCCGACGAAGTCGTCGTAACCGTGGTTGATGAACAGCTGAAAGGCCTGCTTCATCTCGGGCGACATGGGGCGGGTGAGGTCGAAGGCATCGCTCAAGGGCGTGGTGCCGACGCCGTCGCTGTGGATGCCGACCTTGCCGAGGGTCTTCTGGAAAGTCGGGAACAGGCCGAAGATGCCGATGGAACCGGTGATGGTAGCGGGATCGGCGTAGATCTCGTCGCCGGCCATGGAGATCCAGTAGCCGCCGGAGGCGGCCACGTTGCCCATGGAGATGACCACGGGCTTGCCCGCATCCTTGGTGAGCTGGATCTCGCGCAGGATCAGGTCCGAATCGAAGGAGCTGCCACCGGGACTGTTCACCCGCAGCACCATCGCCTTAACGCTGTCGTCGTAGCGGGCGTCGCGGATGAGCTCGGAGGTGGAATCCCCACCGATGGCGCCGGGCGGCTGGTCGCCGCTCAGGATGTCGCCCTCCGCCACCACCACCGCCACTTTCTTGCCGTCGAACGCCGGGACCGCGTTGCCGTCGGAGAACGCCACGTAGTCGCGGTAATCCACCTGCTTGAAGGTATGGTTGGACCAGCCCACCACCTTGGCCACGGCCTCCTGCATCTGGTCGGGGTCGGCGATCTTGTCCACCAGGCCGGCCTTCAAGGCGAGCTTGGCGCCGTCGCCGCCCACGGCGGCGAGGCGCTTGTCGAGGTCGCCGATGTAGTTCTTGAGGGCGTCCGGCGGGAGGTCGCGCGCCTGGGTCACGTCCTTCTGGTAGTCGCCCCAGAGGCTGCCGAGCACCTCCGAATAATCCTCGCGCGCGTCCTTGGACATGCCGTTCAGCATGTAGGGCTCCACGGCGGACTTGTACTTGCCGACGCGGAAGACGTTCACCTCGACGCCGAACTTGTCGAGGGCGTCCTTGAAGTAGGGCTGGTAGATGCCGAAGCCGTGGAGGAACACGGCGCCCTGAGGGTGGACGAACACGGTGTCCGCCAAGGACGCGAGGTAATACTGGCTCTGCACGTAGGCGCTGCCGAGCGCGAAGACGGGTTTGCCGGTCTTCTTGAACTCGCGCACGGCGCGGGCGATGTCCGTCAGGTCCGCGAGGCCGGCGCCGGTCAGCTCGTCGGTCTCCAGCACCAGGGCCTTGATGCGCTTGTCGCCGGCGGCGTTGTGGATGGCCTCCAGGACGTCGCGCATGCGGGTCTGGGGCTCGGGCTTCTGGCCGAACAGACGGTTGACGGCCCGGGCGGCGGGATCGCCGGAGAACTGGTCCACGAGCTGGCCCTGGAAATCCACCACCAGGGCGGCGCTCGAGGGCACCACCACGTGGTGGGAACCGAAGACGCCTATCAGGAAGAACACGGCCAGCACGGTGACCACGAGATTGATGATGGTGCGGCAGAGGAGGTCCCAGAACTTCCAAATGCCGCCGAGAACGTGAGTAAAAAAGTTTTTGCTGCTCATGATCCTTTGAACCTTGGACTCGCGTTAAATGCCGGTAATACGAATATCAATTATGCGCCAAGACTTCCGCCGTCGCCGAATCCAGTATTTCACGGATCTTCGGCAGCCACTCCCGATGTTCGGGCTTCATCAGGCAGGAGCGCAGTGAGGTGACGGTACCGGAGTCGGCGGCGAGGCGCGGCCACCAGGCCTCGGCCAGCGCCGACGGCAGCTTCAGCAAGGCCAGATGCAGATGGCGCCTGGCGGCGGCATCGAACACGGCCTGGGCCCTCTCGCCCGCCTGCTTCCGGCCCGTGCCGGCCAGCGTCCAGACGACGATGTCCAACTCGGGCTCCGGGCCGGGCAGGTACCGGTCGTCGCCCTGCAGGCTCTTGTGCAGTTCCCATGCCGCGCTGCGTCCCGCGGCCAAACCTTTCGCGAACTCGCCGCCCCGGGTCATGGGCAGGAGCCTTTGGGTGGCCCAGAGAGCCACGGCGGCCGCACCGGCGCGGGAGCACTCCAGGCTGATCTCGCCCAGGTGCAGCTCCGATGAGGTGAAATAGGTATAGGGGGAATCGTGCTTGTAATAGCGGCCCACGGCGGGGTCCTTGAACAGCACGCAGCCGCAGCCATAGGGCTGCAGGCCGTGCTTGTGGGGGTCCACCACGATGGAGTCGGCCTCTGCCACGGCGTCATAGGCGGCGCGGGCGCCGGGGCCAAGGTTGTCCACGAGCGTGAAATAGCCGCCGTAGGCGGCATCCACGTGCACCCGGAACCCGTTTTTCGCACCGAGCTTCACGATCTCGTGCAGCGGATCGACAGCACCCAGCGCGGTGTTGCCGAGGGTGGCCACCACGGTACCCACGTGTCCGTGCTTCACGGCGTCTTCGAGGGCGTTGAGATCCATGCGGCCCAGGCCATCCACGGGCACGCTCTCGAAGGCCATCCCCAGGACTTCGCACATGCGGCCGTGGGTGTAATGGGCCTGGGACGAGGCCAGCACCTTGCCGCCGGGCTTCACGTGGCGCGCCACCCAGAGCGCTTCGAGATTGGCGATGGTGCCGCTGGCGCAAAGATGGCCGAGGTGTTCGCGGTAGCCGAATATGGCGGCGATGGCCGCCACCGCCTCGCGCTCCAGGGCGGAGCTGGCGCGACCGCCGTCCAGAGCGTGGTTGTTGGGGTTGATCCACAGGGCGAGCATGTACGCGAGCCGCGCCATGGCATGGGGCGGCTTGAGCATCTGCCCGGCGTAGAGCGGATGAGGATAGGGATAGTTGTCCTGCATGCGCCGGGCGGCTTCGAGCAGCACGGCGCGGCCTTCGGCGCCGAGCGGCGCGGGTTTGAACTCCGGTAAGTCGGCAAAGCCCTGCTCCAACACCGCCAGGGCCTCATCCAAAACTTTCAGACCGTCGCGTTCCAACATGGCTCAATGCTTCTTGGAATCGGACTTGGCGGGCATGAGCATCAATTGCTGCAGGTCGTGCTGCAGCACCGCCTGCTGGGCCGGGTCGCGGGTGGCGTTCAGCAAGCCTCTATATACGTTACGCGCATCCTCTATATAACCCGCCTTGGCGAGCATCTGGGCCCCCTGGTAACGGGCCGTCTGGGCCCACTGGTCCATGGAGAAGGGATCCAAAAGCATGGCGGAACGCATGTAGAGCTCAGCCGCCTTGGCGTAATCGCCGAGCGCCTTGTAAGAATCCGCCATCCAATAGAGCATCTGGCGCCGCTGCTCCGGCGCCAAGGGACCCTTGAGCAGGGTTTCGAAGAACGGGATGGCGTCCTTGTCCCGGTGCAGGGTCTGGAGATCGAAGAGCGCCTGCAGCACTTCATCCGCGTCGACGGCGGGCGCAGGCGATGGTGCCTGGGCTGCCGGTGCGGCGGCGCTCGCCGGCGCAGGCGCCGTGGATGCAGGCGGCGCGGGGTAATGGGCGAGCAGTTGTTTCAGGGATGCGACGCCGGCGTCCGGGTCGCCACCCAGGATGAACACGTGGGCGCGCTTCAACTGCCAATCGGAGGACGAGACGTTGTCCGGCGGCGCGTCCAGGCCCTGCATCAACAGCGAGGCCAGGGGAATGTCCGGAATCTCCAATACATCGTCCACCAGCAGATAGCGCACGGAGGCGTCGATATCCTCCACGCCCTTTAAACGGGAGGAATCCAGGTACAGGCGCCGCAGCAGGACACTTCCCATCGCTTGCTTCTGGATAAGAGCGGCGAACTGGCCCTGGGCGACCGCCGCCTGCTTCGGATCCGCCGCCTCGTAGGCCACCACGCTGAACAGGGCCGCGGCATCCACCGGCGCGCTGTCGTAGCGGTTGGACGCGGCCACAAACCAGGCCTGGTCGTCGCCCACCACGAGTTGCAGCTGGTTGCCGAGGTCGTGGCCGTAGGCAAGGTAGGCGTCCCAGAGCATGTCGGGCGTGAGCGTGAACACGTCGTCGCCGTCCAGGAGACCGCTTTCGAGACCCAGGGCGTTCTGCATGGCCTTGATGCGCGCCGCGGGATCCTTCAGGTCCTCCTCGGCTTCCGCCGCCACCGCCCAGGCGTGGACCCGATGGGGGATCGGCGCCTTGGCATCGTTGCCGATCCCGGCCGCCTGCTTGAACGCATCGGCGGGCATGATCTCGCCGGCGCGCAAGGACGCCAGGAGCGCCAGGAGGTTCGCTTCCGGACCGCTCACGGTCTGCAAGACGTCCAAGGCCTGGTCCGGTTCCCCGAGCTTGAGATAGAGGCGCGCTTCCAGGATGGGCCAATCGCCCGCGTCCTTGGGGTAATCCTGGCGGTAGCGGATGACGGCGGTCTGGGCGTCGTCGAGGCGCTTGTCGGCGATGTAACTCCTGATCAGGAGGCGCCGGAGATCCGCGAGCTCGGCGCCGGCGGGCGGCGCGTCGCCGCTCCAAAGGATGGGCTGCAGGAGAGCGCGGGCCTTGCCGCCGTCCCCCTGGTGCAACCAGGCGTCCGCCGCCTGCATCTCCTCCCAGGCGCGGAAATCCGTTCCCACGCCCGCCGGCAGCTTGCCCGCCCGCGCGATGATCTCTTTCCAGGCGAGGCTCGCCTGATAGATGAAGATGCGCTCCCGCTCCCAGCTCATCCAGCCCACTGGGTCCGCGGTGAAGTCGGGCTGGTCCCGGTCCATGAGCTTCAAAGCCAGACCCGGCGCACCGGCCGCGGCCATGCCGCTGACGGCGGGAAGATCAGCCACGTTGGGATCGATGGGCACAACGGTCGGCGCGGTGGCAGCGGCGGGCGCCTGAGTGATGACCGCGGGCTTGGGACGCGTCTTCTTCTTGGCGGGCTTTCCGGAAACGGCCCCTGCCGCCAGCAGCGCGGCCAGCGTCAAAACGGCGATGCTTGTGCACTGCTTTGCCATCGATCCCCTGCGCCGCAAAGAAAACGGGCGCTTGCGCGCCCGTTTAGTGTATCAACCCATCAAGACGGGTCTCGTCAGACCTTCTCGCGGATGCGCGCCGCCTTGCCGGCCAGGTCGCGCAGGTAGTAGAGCTTGGCGCGGCGCACGTCGCCCTTGCGCTTGACCTCGATGCCGCCGATGACGGGGCTGTGGGTCTGGAAGGTGCGTTCCACGCCCTCGCCGTGGGACACCTTGCGCACGGTGAAGGAGGAGTTGAGGCCGCGGTTCTTCATGGCGATGACCAGGCCCTCGAAGGCCTGCAGGCGCTCACGCTCGCCGTCCTTCACCCTGACCTGCACGATCACGGTGTCGCCCGGCTCGAACGCCGGAATGTCCTTCTTGAGCTGGCCCTTCTCGACTTCCTGCACGATCTTGTTCATGACTGCATACCTTGTGAAAGCGTTACTTTTCTTCCTGACCCTGTTCGCGGATGAAGTCCCCGAGCAACTTCTCCTGTTCCGCGCTCAATTCCAATTCCTTCAGCAGTTCCGGACGCCGCTGCCAAGTCCTCCCCAGCATCTGCTTCAGGCGCCAGCGGCGGATGGCCGCATGGTCGCCGGAGAGCAGTACTTCCGGCACGCGCCGGCCGTCCAGGACCTCCGGCCGCGTGTAGTGCGGACAATCCAGAAGCCCGTCCATGAACGAATCCTGGGCCGCCGACTCCTCATCGTTCAACACCCCCGGGATGAGCCGCGCGATCGCGTCGATCATCACCAGGGCCGGCAGCTCGCCGCCGGACAACACGTAATCGCCGATGGACCACTCCTCGTCCACCTCGGTCTCGATGAGCCGCTCATCGACACCTTCGTATCTTCCCGCCACCAGCACCAGCGTCCCGCGGGTCGCGAGTTCACGCGCGCCCGCCTGGTCCAGCGGCCTGCCCTGCGGGCTCAGGTAGATCACCTTCGCCCCGGGGCCGGTCTTCCTCCGCGCCTGCCCGATGGCGGCGCGCAGGGTCTCGACCTTCATCACCATGCCGGGACCGCCGCCATAAGGCCGGTCGTCCACAGTCTTGTGCCTGTCGGTGGCAAAATCCCGCGGATTGCTCGTCCCGACTTCCAGGAGCTTGCGCTCCACCGCGCGTCCCGTCACGCCGAAGCGGAGCAGTGTTTCCACCATCTCCGGAAACAAGGTCACGACTTCGATGTGCACGCACGCCTCTTTAAAAATCCGGATCCCAGTCCACCACGATGATCCCGGCGCCGAGGTCGACGCGCTTGATCACCTGGCCCTGGATGAACGGGATGAGGCGTTCCCGGTCACCCTTCACCACCAGCACGTCGTTCGCGCCGGTGGCCATCAAACCATCCACTTTCCCGAGCGAGCGGCCGCTTTCGAGCCGGACATCCGCTCCCACCAGATCGGCCCAGTAATACTGGCCCGGCTTGGTTTCACCCAACTGGTCGCGCCACACCGCGATCTCGGCGCCCATGAGGGCCTGGGCCTGGTCGCGATCCGTGACGCCCTCCAGGCGAGCGATCACTCCCTTGCCGTGAGCGTGGCCTTCCGCCACCTCCCACTCTTTCCACTCTCCCCCTCGCTTCAGCAGCCAGGGAGCGTATTCAAAAATCCTGTCGCGGGGCTCGGTGTGGGACAGGAGCTTGATCCAGCCCTTGATTCCGAACGGGCCCCCGACCTTGCCGATGACGATGCGCTTGCGCTCACCGTTCATGCGGCTTACAGCGCGACCTTGTGCTCCTTGAGCAGGAACTGCACGCGCTCCGAAGGCTGCGCGCCCTTCGCGATCCAGTGCTTGATGCGCTCCGCGTCCACGCGCAGGGTCTCCTCGTGGCTCGCGGCCAGGGGATTGTAGAAGCCAAGGCGCTCGATGTAGCGGCCGTCGCGGGAATTGCGCCGGTCGGTTGCCACCACGTGGTAGAAGGGGCGCTTCTTGGCGCCGCCGCGGGAAAGACGAATGGTCACCATGGAAATCGGGTCCTCTA
>JBLNDO010000032.1:0-4630 GCA_050261675.1 Bacillota bacterium | reverse complement strand
ACCCGCTTCGGCAACCCGGAGATCTTCACCGCCTCGGCCCTGCTCATCGTCATCGGCGCCGGGCTCGCGGCCAACTACATCGGCCTGTCCATGGGCCTCGGGGCCTTCATCGCCGGCGTGCTGCTGGCGGATTCGAGCTACCGCCATGAGTTCGAGGCGAACATCGAGCCCTTCAAGGGCCTCTTGCTGGGCCTGTTCTTCATGGCCGTGGGCATGTCCGTGAACCTCGGGCTCGCGGTCAGTGCGCCGCTCACGGTGGCCAGCGTGCTCGCGGGGCTCCTGCTCCTCAAGATGGCGGCGCTCTTCGTGCTCGGCAAGCTCTTCCACCTGCCGGACCCGGCCCCCCGCAACCTGGCCTACGTGCTGCCGGCGGGCGGCGAGTTCGCCTACGTGCTGTTCAACACCGCCGCGGATTACCGGCTCTTCGACCGGCAGCTCACGGACGTGCTCAATCTCGCTGTCACCCTCTCCATGGCCGCCACGCCCTTCCTGGTGCTGTTTAACGAGCGGGTGGTGCAGAAGTTCGTGGAGGAACGCAAGCAACCGGAGTTCGACCGCATCGACGAGCCCGGCAATCCGGTGATCATCGCGGGCTTCGGACGCTTCGGCCAGATCGTGGGGCGCCTCCTGCGCCTGCAGCGCATCCCCTTCACCGCCCTGGAGGCGGACGCGGAACAGATCGATACCCTGCGGCGCTTCGGCAGCAAGGTGTACTTCGGCGACGCCTCGCGCCTCGAACTGCTGCGCGCCGCCAAGGCGGAGCAGTCAAAGTTTCTGGTGCTGGCGGTGGACGGCGTCGAAGCCTCGGTCCGGACCGCGGCCATGGTGCGCAAGCACTTCCCCCATCTCGTGGTCCTGGCCCGCGCCCGCAACCGCTACCACGCCCACCTCCTGCGCGAGCAGGGCGTGGAGATCATCGTGCGCGAGACCTATTACTCGAGCTTGAAGCTCGCCGAGGACCTGCTGGCGAAGCTCGGCATGACCGCGCCCGCGGTGGAGCGCCTGGTGGAGACCTTCGTGAAATACGACGCGGCCCTGCTCGACCGGCAGTTCGCCGTGTTCCGCGACGAGGCGAAACTGGTGCAGACTGCCCGGGAAGCGGCCGCGGAGCTGGAGCAACTTCTCCAGGAAGACAGGCAGCAAGCCGCCGCCGGCTGAGCCCATGCCGCGCCCATGGCAATCGTCTATGCTGCGCATAGCGATAGCCTGCGCGGGATAGGGGCCTTAAGCGGGATGAGTTCCTTTCGTACGCGAATTAAATTCAGTTCCCGTGCAAGCGCCCTGCTCGCGCTCCTTCTAATAGTTCCCGCCGTTTCCGCCCTCGAGCCCGGCAAGGCCTTCCACGATTACGCCAGCGATTCCTGGTCGGTGGAACAGGGCCTGCCGCAGATCACCGTGCTCTCCATCACCCAGGACGCGCGCGGTTACATCTGGGTCGGCACCCAGGACGGCCTCGCGCGTTTCGACGGCGTCACCTTCCAGGCCTACCTCCCCACCCATTGGATCCAGTCCCTCGCCAACGGGCCCGACGGCAGCCTCTGGCTCGGCATGAACAAGGGCGCCGCCTGGATGGCGGACGGCGAGGTGCACGAACTCGGCGCCGCCAAGGGCGCGAAGGACGTGAATCCCCAGGCGGACGTGCGCACGCTCCTGTTCGAGGGCGGACAGCTTTACGCCGCGACCAACGCGGGCCTGCTGCGCGTAGACAAGGACGGCCTGCGCCGGGACCCCAGCGTGCCGGCGGAACAGCTGTTCGCGCTGCTCGGCTGGCGCGGCGCGCTGTGGGTGGGCGGCGTGGGCCATCTCTATCAGATCACCGAGGGCGGCGTGAAAACCCTCGCCGCCCCCGGGGGCGCGGGCACGCAGGTCACCGGCCTCACCGCCTACGACGACGCACTCTGGATCGGCACCAACCGCGGCCTGTTCCGCTACGCGAACGGCGGTTGGCAGCGGGCCACCGGAGACCCGGCGGAACTCCGGCTCGCGGTGAACGCCTTCTACGCCGACTCCGACGGCAACTTCTGGGTCTCCACCAACGCGGGCCTGGCGCATCTCACGGGCGAGTCCATGCAGCAGTTCATCCGCGCCGGCGACTACGAGAGCGCGGCGCAGATCGAATCCATGTACGAGGACCGGGAGCACAACCTCTGGGTCGGCACCCACGCCCACGGGCTCACGCGCCTGTGGAACGGCTACACCCGCCGCTACTCCGCCGCCGAAGGCCTGGGCGATCCGGTGAGCTTCTCCGTGGCGCCCGCCGTGGCCGGCGGCATGTGGGTAGGAACCGTCAACGGCGTATACCTGTTGCGCGACCAGCATTACCGCCTGGCTGTGCCCGGCTCCGAACTGCCCGCCCCCACCGCCTACACGCTCTTGGACGACGGCCAGCGCCTGTGGATCGGTACGTTCGGCGGCGTGGCGTTGTACGAAAACGGCCGCGTCACCCGCCCGCCCGCGCTCGCGCCCCTGGACGGCCTCATCGTCCACGGCCTCGCCCGCGACCACACGGGCGCCATCTGGATCGCCACCCTGGACGGCCTGTTCCGCTATGCGAACGGCGCCCTCACCCGCTACGGCATGGAGTCCGGCTTCAAGGACGTGCGCTGCCGCCTGGTGTTCGAGACCCACGACGGCCGCATCCTCATCGGCACGCTGGCCGGCCTCTACCAGTTCGACGGCACGCGTTTCACGCCGCTGGGAGCGGAGGCGGGCCTCGGCGACAGCTTCATCACCGCCATCTCCGAACTCAAGGACGGCAAGCTCCTGGTGGGCACCTTCAGCGAAGACAAGCTGTTCCTCTACGACGGCGCCCATTGGCGCACCGTGACGAGCGACCAGGGGCTGCCCAAGAGCACGCCCACCTTCATGACCCTCGGCGCGGCCGGCGAGTGGCTTTGGGTGGGCGGCCTGCGCGGCATTTACCGCGTGAAGCTCGCGGATTTCCTGGAGGTGGCCCAGAACGCCCAGAAGGACCTCACGGTCCAGGGCATCGTCAGCGAGAAGGGCGATTGGCCCGGCAGCATCAAGGGTCCCTGCTGCAACGGCGCCGGCAACTCCCGCGGCTTCTTCGACGGCGTCGAGATCTGGTTCCCCTCCCGCGACGGCGTGGTCACCGTGGACACCCGCCACGTGCACATGAACGAGGTGGTGCCCAACGTGGTGGTGGAGGACGTGCGGTACGGCGGCAGCTGGCACGCCGCCGACGGCAGCCTGCGCATACCCGCCCGCGACCGCGATCTCGCGTTCCGCTTCTCGGTGCTCAGCTTCCAGAATCCCCTGAGCGTGCAGCTCGCCTACCGCCTGCGGGGCTACGAGGACGACTGGAAGAGCCTGGACGACGTCACCCGCCGCACCGTGAACTACACCAACCTGCCGCCCGGGGACTATGTGTTCGAAGTGCGGGGCGGCAACAACGCCGGCGTCTGGGCGCCGGACGCCGCGAGCCTCGCGCTCACCATCCAGCCCCGTTATTACGAAAGCTGGTGGTTCCGCGTTATTGCGGTGCTGGTGACCGGGCTGCTCGGCTACGGCATCTACCGGCTGAAGGTGCGCAACCTGCGCCGCCAGCGGGAATACCTGGAGCAGGTGGTGGCGGAGCGCACCGAGGCCCTGCGGCAGCTCAACCGCCAACTGGAGGACGCGAGCCAGACGGACCCCCTGACCGGCCTCAAGAACCGGCGCTACCTCGGCCAGCAGCTGCCCTCGGATCTCGCCCACTTCCGCCGCGAGCGGGAGCGGCCCGGCAACAAGGACCAGGTCATGGCCTTCGCCATCGCCGATCTCGACCACTTCAAGGACGTGAACGACCGGCAGGGGCATTTCGCCGGCGACGCCCTGCTGAAACAGGTGGGCGAGGTACTGGTGAAGAGCGGCCGTGCCGGCCACTACGTGGCGCGCTGGGGCGGCGAGGAATTCCTGGTGGTGTTCCGCCCCATGCCCCGGGACGAGGTGGCGCACGTGGTGGCCCGCATCCACAAGGCCGTGGGCGAGACCCGCTACGAGCTTCCGAGCGGCGACATCCAGCGCATCACCTGCTCCGTCGGCTTCGCCGAATACCCCTTCATCGCCGGCGCCCCAGACCGGGTGGACTGGGAGATGATCGTGAACCTGGCGGACCACGCCCTGTACGCCGCCAAGGCCGCCGGCCGCAACCGCTGGTATGGCTTGAGACCGGGTACCAAATTCGACGCGGGAACCATCCGCGACGATCTGGCCAAGGGACTGCCGGGATGCATCAAAGCAAAGAAGCTGGTGCTGGTAAAAACGGAAACGACCAAAGCCGGGAAAAAACGCGGCGGCTAGGCTTCCGCAGGTAGGTGGTAGAGCCGCGCAGGAGCAGTTGCCGAGCAGCTTTTACGCGTTATTTGCTGTAGGCCTTGAAAGTGAGGAACGCTCCGACCAGGAGGATGAACAGGCCCGCCGTCGACAACACATAGCTCAGACCGATAAAGCGCGACGCGATGCCGAGGATTTCCACCGGGAACCACATGCGGACGAGACCGCCAAGAATGCCGGCCCAACCGGCCCTGCTCGACCGTGCCGTGGATCTTCTCCTCGTCACGCTCCAGAGTGATGAGCTGTTCGGGGTCCTCCACGATCTTCTGCGCCAGCATGCGCAACTCGCCCGGGT
>JBLNDO010000031.1:0-30376 GCA_050261675.1 Bacillota bacterium | reverse complement strand
CGGGACCGCGCACGCCGAGCATGAGCACCGCCGTATGCCTCTTCTCCGCCAAGAGCCCCTTGAGCTGCGGCAGCATGGCGCGATAGGGCGAGACTCCCGTGCCGGTGGCGATCAGCAGATAGCGCGAAGGAGGATCCTCTCGCAGTACGAAACGGCCGAAGGGACCCGTGGCCGCCACTTTCGCGCCGGGCTTGAGTTCGAAGAGGATGCCGGTGGCCCGGCCGCCGTCCACGTGAGTCACGGCGATCTCCACGTCCCCGGAATGGCCCGGGATGGTCGCCACGCTGTAGCTGCGCCTAAGCTCCATGTCCTGGAACGGCAGGTGCAGGGTGATGAACTGGCCCGGCACGTAGCTGAAGGGCTTGCCGTCCTCGCGGCGGAAACTCATCTGCAGCACCCGCGGCGTCACCATGCGGCTGCCCTGCAGAACGAAGTTGAACCTCTCGTGACTCATGAACTCCAACCGGATAGTAAAGAAAGAGGGACGAAGGCGGGATCCAGGCCCTTCAGCGCGGCACTTTTTACCATATCCGCGCCCAGAAGCCGAGTACCCGGCTAATATCTAGTCCCTCCCGCATGGAGAATCCCGATGCGCCCCCTTCACTTGGCATTCCTGGCTTCACTCGCCGCGCTCTGGACCACGGGCGCATTCTCGGCCATCGGGGCCGTGGACACCCTCCTGCACCAGGCGGTGCAAGGCAGTTGGCGCTCCGATGCCCACAAGGCCCGGGACCAATACCGGCACCCCATCGAAACCCTGGAATTCTTCGGCCTGAAGCCGGACATGACCGTGGTGGAGCTGGCGCCGGGCGGCGGCTGGTACACGGAAATCCTGGCGCCGGTACTCAAGGACCACGGCCACCTCATCGCGGCCGCCGGCAAGACCACAGGCAAGTACGCGGACATGCTGCAGGCCAACAAGGCAGTCTTCGGCGACGTGAAGCTGGTGGAATTCTCCCCGCCCAAAGTCACCGATCTCGGCGCGCCCGGTTCCGCCGATATGGTGCTCACCTTCCGCAACACCCACGACTGGCTGAACGACGACGAGGCGACCCTGGATTCGGTGTTCGCCGCCGCGTTCAATGTGTTGAAGCCGGGCGGCGTGCTTGGCATCGAGGAACACCGCGCCCGCCCCTACATGGACGCCCGGATCGCCTCCAACAGCCTGCACCGCGTCCCGGAGGATTACATGATCCAGATGGGGCTCAAGCACGGCTTCGTGCTCGCCGGAGCCTCCGAGATCAACGCCAATCCCAAGGACGACGAGAGCGTCAACGTCCACCAGTTGCTGCCGGACTGGATGGGCAACGACCCGAAGCTCAAGGAAATCGGCGAGAGCGACCGCATGACCCTCAAATTCGTTAAACCCAAGCCATAAGGTGAAGCCATGACGAGATTCGCGAAATCACTGTCCATCGTGCTGTGGGCGGCCGCCTTCTCCGCCTGGGCGGCGCCCCAGGTCACGCCGGACACCAGCGGCATCGACACGGCCCTGGGTTCGGCGCTGCAGGGCTCCTGGCGCGAACCCGCCAACGCGGCCCGCGACAAGTACCGCCATCCGAAGGAAACCCTGGAATTCTTCGGGCTCAGGCCCGACATGACCGTGGTGCAGCTCTGGCCAGGCGGCGGCTGGTACACGGAAATCCTGGCGCCGGTGCTCAAGGACCACGGCCAGCTCATCGATGCGGCGGTACCGCCCAAGGGTTACGGTGAATCCGACACCACCCAAGCTTACCTGGACAAGCTCAAGGCGAATCCCTCCGTCTACGGCAAGGTGAAGGTGGTGGATTTCGCGCCGTCGGAAAAAATGAACCTGGGCCCGGAGGGTTCGGCGGACCTGGTGCTCACCTTCCGCAACCTGCACAACTGGCAGGGCATGGGTGAACTGGACCATGTGTTCGCGGCCGCCTTCAAGGTGCTGAAGCACGGCGGCATCTTCGGTGTGGTGGAGCACCGCGCCGCGGCGGGCAAGACCGTGGACCAGACCTTCAAATCCGGCTATATGCCGGTGGATTACGTGATCCAGGAGGCTGCGAAAGCGGGCTTCAAGCTCGCGGGTCAGTCGGAGATCAATGCCAATCCGAAGGACACCAAGGATTATCCGAAAGGCGTCTGGACCCTGCCGCCCACCTACACCCTGGGAGACAAGGACCGGGCCAAGTACGCGGCCATCGGTGAGAGCGACCGCATGACGCTCAAATTCGTGAAACCCTGATCGATTCCACGAACAAAACGGCGAGCAACTGGAGTTGCTCGCCGTTTTTATTCCGATCTCGCGGCGGCGCTATCGCGGCGCCCCACCTATCCACTGGGCATCAAGGCGCAGGAGACGCCAGTATTCGCCATCGTAGCGCCAGCTGACGCGGCATTGCCAGATCCCCGGCGGCCGCCCGCTCCCCACGGCGTTCTCCTTCCAGTCGTAGGCGAACACGTCGCCGGTATTCCCCTCCGGCAGCGTGAACAGCACGGAACGGTCCGGCGGCGGCATGAGGATCTCGAGCTTCGTGCCCGGCACCAGGGAACCGTAACTCGCCTGCAAGGGCGGCGATCCCACGAGCGGTCCGCCGCTGGAGCAGCCCAGGCGCACCCGCCCGGGATCCATCCCCAGGATTTCCTCCACGCCGGTGCAGGCCGTGAGCGACAGAAGGCCCGCGGCCAACAACGAAACGTGCAGGCCGGCGGATTTCATTTGCTGATCCTGCCATGGCGTTTGACTTCTGCCATGAGAACGCCGAAGACACCACGCAGGGTCTTCTTGAACGCCGAAAACCGCGCATGGGTGGGAGGGGCATCGGGGTGCTGCTCGTCCAGGTACAGGCCCCAGCGCATCTCGATCTGCAGTGCCGCCACCCGCGGCAGGGCCCCATAGTGCTCGGTGATATAGCCGCCCTTGTAGGGGTTGTTGCGCACGACTTTCAGGTTCTCCACCCGGAAGGCCTTTTCCGCCGTCTCGGTGAGCCACCCGGAATTGCTCTTGCCGTCCCGATCGCCCAGATAGATGTCGTCCTTGAGTTCGCCGTGCAGCTTGTTGGCGCGCGATGCGACACTGTGGGCATCGATGAGCACCACGCCGCCGAAGCGTGTGATGCGGCTCTCCAGGAGTTCCCGCAGCCGCGCGTGATAGGGCGCATGGACCATTTCCCGGCGGCGGTCCACCTCTTCGGGCGAAGGCGGCGTCTTGTAGATGTCCTCTCCCCAGAAGGTCTTCTGCGCCACGATGCCGGTCTCGAAGCGGCCCGGATAGAGCGGTTTGTCATCCGGCGGCCGGTTCAGGTCCGCCACGAAGCGGCTGTAGGTACCGTAGATCGTGGTCACGCCCAGGGCAGGCAGGAAATCATAGAGGTGGTGCAGGTACCAGTCGGTCATGGGGAGTCGGCGGATGGCATCGGAGGCGAAATCCGCTGCAATGGTGTCCGGCACGTAAATGCCGGTATGGGGAATGCTCACCACCATCGGGACCTCGGCGGCGCTCGGTTCACGAACATGGAAAGAGGCGATCTGCATGGCGTTTCAGGCGTGGTTGAGGCGCAGCATGGTGGCGGCGAACTCCCGGGCGCTCCCCTCCGCCCCGTGGCAGACGCCGCTGTGCATGCGCCGCACGCCCCCGACGTACACATCGCTGATGTCGGCGCGGCTGCCGCCGATGATGAGGGCATCCAGGAGTGTATCCGTATCGTGGCCGCGGAACGTCGATCCGTGGTTGCCGAACACCACCACATCGGCCCATTTGCCGGGAGCGAGGGCACCCGTATCCTGGGCCAGCGCCGCCGCGCCGCCGGCGGAGGCTTTCTGCCACAACGGCAGCCCGAGTCCGCGGTCGTCCGCGAGGCGCGCGCGCCGCTGCGCGCGCAGGCGCTGACCGTATTCCAGCAGGCGCAGTTCTTCCACGGCGTCGATGCGGCAATTGCTGTCGGAGCCCACGGCCAGCACGCCACCGGCGGCAGCGTAGTCGTCCGCCGGGAACAGGCCGTCGCCGAGATAGGCCTCGGTGATGGGACAGATGACCAGGTTCACGCCTGCTTTCAGCATCAGTGCCCGTTCGTTTTCGGTGGCGTGGGTGGCATGCACCAGGCTCCAGCGCGGGCCCAGAACCGCATTCTTGGCAAGAAGCTCCACCGGCGTTGCACCGTAGGCGAGCCTGCACTCGTCCACCTCACGCAGTTGCTCGCTGATGTGAATGTGCACGGGGCTCGCTTCGCCCGTCACCTTACCGGCGTCTTCCACGAGCCTTTCCAGCATCTCCGGAGGCACGCCGCGGAGGGAATGGGGTGCAATCCCTAAATCGACGCCGTGAAACTCCTGCAATAGCGCACAGTAATCCTTGACGCTGGCATGCACGAAGCGCCGTTGCTCGTCGCGGGCCGGCTGCTTGAAGCCTCCCGTCTGATAGAAAACCGGAAGCAGACGCAGGCGGATGCCGACTTCCCGGGCGGCAGAGATCACCGCCCGGCCCATGTGCGCGCCCGGGCTGCCGTCGGGCATGTGGTGCAGGTAATGGAATTCCGCCACGCTGGTGAAACCGCCCCGCAGCATGTCCCAGAAGGCCTCGCGGGCGATGTGGAACATGTCCTCGGGGGCCACGCGGTTCGCCAGCCGGTACATGGCCTCGCGCCAGCTCCAGAAGGAGTCCTGCCCCCTGGGGGCCTCGCCGTAGCCGGACAAGGCCCGCTGGAATGCGTGGCTGTGGGCGTTGGGCATGCCCGGCAGCGCGAGGAAGCCGTCGAAGGGCGCGCGCGCGGGCTCGATGCGGGCGATGCGCCCTTGCCCATCCAGCACAAGGGCCTGGTGGCGAAGGAGTCCGTCGGGAGTCAAGATGTGTTCAAACGCCAGGCGGGTCTGCATACTCTTATGCTCTCACGATTCCCCGACCCCGAGTAGCGCGTGCACGACCTGCTGATAAAGAACGCCCGTGTCTACACCGGCACGGGCGCACCACCCGCCTCCAGCCTCGCCGTGCGGGACGGGAAGATCGCCGCCGTCGGGGGCACCGAAAGTGCCGCGAAGGAGGCCCTGGACGCCCGCGGGATGTGGCTGCTGCCGGGGTTCGTGGATTGCCACACCCATGCCCTCTACGCCGGCGACCGCCTGGCGGAGCACCTGCTCAAGCTCGGGGGGGCGAGCTATGCCGACATCGCCAAGGCGGGAGGCGGCATCGTCAGCACCGTGAAGGCGGTGCGTGCCGCGAGCGAGGCGGAACTGATTGAGCAGACCCTCCCCCGTCTCGAAGCCCTGGCGGCCGAAGGCGTGACCACCGTCGAGATCAAGAGCGGCTACGGCCTGGATCCCGAGACCGAGCTCAAGATGCTCCGGGCGATCCACGCGCTGCCGAAGCACGTTGCACTGGACGTGGTCCCCACCTTCATCGGCGCCCACGCCGTGTCCCCGGGAACGAAACGCGACGACTACATGCGTCTCGTGCTCGACGAGATGCTGCCCGCGGTGGCCGCGGAGAGGCTCGCGGAATGCGTGGACATCTTCGTGGAGAACATCGCCTTCGACCTGGACGATCTGAAGCGGCTCGCGGAAAAGGCGGCGGAGCTCGGCTTGAAGCTCCGTGCCCACACCGACCAGCTCTCGAACCTGCGCGGCACGCGTCTCGCGGCGGAACTCGGGGCGCTGTCCTGCGACCATCTGGAGTACAGCGAGGAACTGGACGTGCAAGCCATGGCTGAACACGGCACGGTGGCGGTGCTCCTGCCGGCGGCGTTCTATTTCCTGAAGGAGACCCGCAAGCCGCCCGTGGATTTGTTCCGCAAGCACCGGGTGCCCATGGCGGTCGCCACGGACCTGAACCCCGGTTCCGCGCCGGTGGCGAGTCTGCTCGCCGCCATGCACATGGCGGGCATCCTCTTCGGGCTGACCCCCGCGGAGACCCTCGACGGCGTCACGCGCCATGCCGCGCGCGCCCTCGGCCGGGAGGGTAGAATCGGCGCCCTCGCGCCCGGCATGCAGGCGGATTTCTGCCTGTGGGACCTGCCAGCGCCGGAATTCCTGGGGTACCAACTGGGCGGACTCAAGCCCCGCCTGCGCTTCTTCAAGGGAAAACGCACATGAGCAAGGGTTTGACCCTCACCGGCCACGACCTGACCCTGGCCGACCTCCGCGGTCTCGAGCAGGCGCCGACGGCGGCGAGCCTCGCGCCCGCCGCGCGCCAGGCCATGCAGGCGAGCGTGGACACGGTGCGCAAGGTCATCGAGACGGGCCAGGTGTGCTACGGCATCAACACCGGCTTCGGGGCCCTGGCGCGGGAGCGCATCTCCCGGGACCGCCTGACCCAGCTGCAATACAACCTGGTGCGCAGCCACGCCTGCGGGGTGGGCGAACCCTTGCCGGCACCGGTGGTGCGGCGCGTCCTGCTGCTCAAGGCCAACAGCCTCGCCATCGGAAACTCCGGCATACGCCCTGACGTGGTGGACACGCTTCTGGCGCTCTTCAACCACGACATCCTGCCGGTGATCCCATCCCGGGGCTCCGTGGGTGCCTCCGGCGATCTCGCCCCCCTCGCGCACATGACGCTCGCCCTCATCGGCGAAGGCGAGGCACTGCACCAAGGACAGCGCCTCGAGGGCGAGGCGGTGCTGAAGGCCGCCGGCCGCACGCCGGTGAAGCTCGAAGCCAAGGAGGGGCTCGCGCTGCTGAACGGCACGCAAGTGAGCGCGGCCCTCGCCCTCACGGGCTATTACGGCTGCGAGACGGCGCTCAAGAGCGCCATCGCCCTCGGCGCCCTCACAGTGGAGGCGCTCGCCGGCAGTTACAGCCCCTTCGACGAACGCATACACAGGGCGCGCAACATGCACGGCCAGATGCGGGTGGCGGAAGCCTTCCGGGCCCTGCTGAGCGGCAGTGAAATCTGGCAATCCCATCAGGGCTGCGACCGGGTGCAGGACCCCTACGCCCTGCGCTGCATGCCCCAGGTCTACGGCGCCGCCTGGGACACCTTCAGGCACGCTTCCGCGGTGCTGGAGCGGGAACTCAACAGCGTTTCCGATAACCCGCTGATCTTCGGCGAGGACGTGCTCTCGGGCGGTAACTTCCATGCCGAAGCGCTGGCCATGATCTCGGACTTCATGGCCATCGCCGCCACGGAACTCGGCAACATCGCCGAACGCCGCATCGACCTCTTGCTGCGCAAGGTGAATCCGCGCCTGCCCATGTTCCTGGCGCGGGACCCCGGCCTGGAATCGGGCTTCATGATCGCCCACGTCACCGCCGCCGCGCTCGCTTCCGAGAACAAGACCCTGGCGCATCCGGCTAGCGCCGACAGCATCCCCACCTCGGCCGGGCAGGAAGACCATGTGAGCATGGCGCCTTGGGCAGGATTGAAGCTCCTGCAGATCCTCGACAACCTGTTCCGCATCCTGGCGGTGGAAGCCCTGGCCTCCGCGGAGGCCATCGATTGCCAGCGCCCCCTGAAGACCACCGTGGCGCTGGAGACCGTGCAAGGCTGGATCCGGCGGCATGTGCCGGCGATCCAGGGAGACCGCCGGCTGGACGGCGATATCGCCCGGCTGGCGGGCTTGATCGGGTCGCGCGCACTCTTGGCGGAAACCGCTCCCGGGCTTTTGAATCAGGCCCTCTAGACCTCGCGATCCGGCATTTCCGATACGGAATAATAAATATGTCGTGTTGTGTACATACCCCCCGGAATCAATCTATACTGAACGCATGAGTCGGGCGGGATAGACCCGATGGGCGCCTGGCGCCGGATTCCCGCTTCACGACGATCCCGCGCAATGCGGGAAAGTCCGGGGTCTCTCGTTTTCCCCCTTTGACGAGAGGCCCCTTTTTTTGCCGCCTCACCGGGCGGACAGCAGGCTGGCTCCCAAGGTAAACTGCGCGTCGCCGGATGCGCCGGATGTGTCGTAAAAGCTTGCCTGCCCGCAGAGAGAGCCTAATTCCATGCTGAAACGGTCCCTGAGAATCGCCGCCCTGGCGCCGGTTTGCCTGTTGCTCGCGAGTTGCGGGGGCAGCCATAACTCGGGGCTGAACCTCTTCATGACCGATGCACCGATCGATTCGGCGTCGGCGGTGAACGTGAGCTTCGCTGCACTCCAGCTCACGGGCCCCGATGTGACCCCCCAAACGCTCGCCATCAATCCGCCGTCTTCGATTGACCTGTTCCAGTTGCAGGGCGGCATCGCGGCCGTTTTGACCTCCAACCTCCAAATCGCACCCGGGCATTACACCCAGCTCAGCCTCACCATCGCCGCTGACCCAAACACCGACCAATCGGACATCACCCTGCCGGACGGAACCCATATCCTGTATGTACCGGTGGGAACTTCGCCCACGGTCAGCACCCCTATCGACTTCACCATCGCGAGCGGCGGTACGGTCAACCTGACCATAGACTTCGATTTGCGGCGTTCGATCATCCAGGATCCCAATGACGCGACCAAGTACGAACTGATCCCCTCCATACGTGCAGTCCAGAACGAACTTTCGGGAACTCTCAGTGGCAGCGTCGCGTCCAGCCTCATCATCTGTGCTGAACCCGCGGTGTATATCTACGCAGGCAAGGTAATCCCGGGGGATGTGGATATCGACCCCGCTACCGCGTCCAAGACAGCGGCGCAACCCATCACCACGGCGCTCGCCGGTTTCAACCAGACCACGAGCCTGTATAACTTTACGGCCTCGTTCCTGCCCCCGGGGACCTATACGCTGGCTTTCACCTGCGACGCGCCGCTGGATGTGGCAAACCAAGCGAACACTCTGACCTTCACTTCCATCACCACCGCCGTGGTATCGGCGAGAAATACGACATTCGTCCAAATGCAGTAACACGAGGGGCGATCCGCAGGAGTTGCAACAATATGGAATAATCCGGGCGGTAAACCAGTCATCAGTTAGTGCGCTAGACTTTCGAAACCGGCTGTCGCGCCGCGCGTTGGGAGTTGCCGCCATGTCGAAGACGCTTCTGGTACTGCCTCTTTCCTTATTCGGGTTTCTCGCCGGCTGCGGAGGTGGCAGCAGTAATGGTCGCCTGGACATCGCCCTCACCGATACCCCCACCGACCAGGCCTCGAGCGTGGTGGTGGAATTCACCGGGGTGAAATTCCAACCCACGGGTGGAAACGTCATCTCTTACACCTTTCCTGCAGCCCAGCAGATCGACCTGACGCAATTACAGTCGGGTATCACCACGCCGCTGCTAGCCAACTTCAGTCTCCCGGCAGGGCATTACGACTGGCTGGAACTGGAAGTAAGCGCCACACCCGGTGCCAAGGATTCCTACCTGATATTGAACAGTGGCGGCACCCACGGGCTTGTGCTCACCGCGACCGGCCAGGCGGGCCTACGCACCTCCAACGGTTTCGACGTGGTGGCTGACGACGGCAGTACCCTGGTAGTCGATTTCGACGCGCGCAGATCAGTGCTGTCGCCTGTGGGCGCTTCCACCGACTACCAACTGCAGCCTAGCATTCGTATGTTGGATGCCCGCGCCGGTGGAAATATCATCGGCTCGGTGCCGGGTGGCTTGGCGGCAGCGGCGAACTGCGTACCCGTGGTCTATGTATATGCCGGCAATGTCAGCGCGCCCACCGACATCAATGCCTCCGCACCCGCCGCTACACAGCCCGTGACTGAGGAGCCGGTGCTGCTGGATACTGCGTTCGGCGCCTACCGCTTTACCGCCGCGTACCTGCCTGCCGGCACATATACCCTCGCGTTCACCTGTGACGCGAGCAAGGACGACCCGGCCAAGGCGGACTCCATCGGTTTCAACCCGGTCGGCACGGTGAAGGCGACGGCAGGCCAGACCATCCTGGCGCAACTCTGAGGCAAAACCGCTAGACGCGGCTCAGGGTCTTCCGGTCGTAGCGGCCGAACATCCGGTCGTAGCCCACCACGTAGGCGAGCTGCAAGGCCGCGGCCAGGCAGAACGGCGCCACGAAGAATCCCGCGGCGATCAACGGCCCGGCGATGGCCGGACCCGCCGATTGCGGCACCTGGAACGAAGCCGCGTTGATGCTGGAGGCGAGGCCGCGGCGCTCGTCCCGCACCAAGGACACGATCTGTGCCTGACGCGCGCCCACGGAGGCCCCGCCCGAGGCGAGCCGCAGCATGTAGACGAGCGCGGCCAGCCAGAACCAGGGCATGAACGGCAAGGCCGCCAGCATCACCACCCCGATGCCGCGGCTCCAGACCACGGCGCGGGACAGGCCGTGGCGCATGGCGAGTTTGCCGGTATAGAGCGCGAGCACCCCGGTGAGCGCGAAGGTCGAAGCCATCACCGGCGCGATGCTGTCCGGCCCCGCCCGGAACCGCAGCGCGAACCAGTAGGAGATCAGCGGTCCCACCAGTCCCATGGAGATGCCGTTGAAGGCGTTGAGGCGCGCCAGGCGCCAGAGGAGGTGGTTTTCCCAGCGCTGCATGCGTTCCGCCCGCGCCCCCGGGGGCAGGCGCTCGCCGCGCTCGCGTTCGGGCGTGGCCGCGAGCAGCACCAGGTTCATGAGCGCGCCCGCCACGACGATCATGAACAGCAGGCTGTATGCTTCGGCCGGTGTCCGCGAGCCCAGCAACAATCCGGGCACCACGCCGCACAGGGCGCCGAGCGCCATGCCGAAGAATCCGAGGGCGTAATTGATGCTGTAGATCCAGGCACGGTCCTCCATGGGCACCGCCTCCGCGAGCCAGGCCTGTTCCACCGGTCCGAAGGGCCCCGCGGCGCCCCCGAGGCCGCGGCCGAAGCCGCCGAGCACGATGGCTGCGGCTAGCACCGGCATGGTCTGGGTGACCAGCGGCGCGAGGCCGCAGGCGACGGTCACCAGTTCGTAGCCGAGGAGATAGGGTTTGCGCCTCGAACCGTCGCTGAGGTAACCGACGAGGATACCGAGGCCGGCGGCACACAGCCCCGCCGCGGTCAGCACCAGGCCGATGGCAAGCCCGCTCCAACCCAAGTCGTTCAGATACAGGGATAGGTCGGCGACCATGGCGCCTTGCGCGATGCTGCGCACCGTGCGCGCCGCCAGCAGGCGAAACGCCGCCGCATGGATCTTGCCGCGATGCCCGCCCGGATTCATTCGGGCCGCGTGGCGCCGATGAAGTGCGCCTTCCAATAGACGTTGTCGAGGCGCGCGCCGCTCACGGTCTTGCCGGTGCCGGGGGCGTGGACGAACCAGCCGCCGCCGATGTAGATGCCCACGTGCATGTAGCCAGTGGGGTCGCCGTTGAAGAATACGAGGTCGCCGGGTTCCAGCGCCTCCAGGCTGACCGCCGGCAAATGACTAAACTGGGATTCCGCGGTACGCGGCAGGCTCACGTCCAGCCGGCCGTAGACGTAATACACGAGACCGCTGCAATCGAAACCCTTGGGGCTATGGCCACCAAAGAGATAAGGCGTGCCGACCTGCTGTTTCACCAGAGCCGCGGCCTTCTCGCCGAGGTTGTCGCCGGCCGCCGCCGGCAAGGGTGCAGGTGCCGCTTCCGCGGGCGGCTGTTCGGGCCATTCGGCGCAGGCCGCAAGCAGTGAGCAAAGCAGGAAAGCGGGAACTAGGGTGCGGGCGGAACGGATCACACCGCCATTATATGACGCCTCATTGCCCGCGCCGGATGCGGATGCGGCGCTTGCCGTCCCCCACCACCGCTTGTTTCAGGCTCGCATGCCGCCCCGCGAGCATCATGAGCGACCGCGCGGCCAACAACGCGGCATCGGCGCTCACGAGATCGTTTTCCAGCTTCCGCTCTTGTTCCCTCAACAGGGCGAGCGCCGTGGCGCGGTCCACTTCCGAGAAACGCAACTCGACGCCCGGCGCGAGTTGCGCAAGCGCCGGCAGGTCCGCGGAAATCACCTGGGCGATCACGGGATAGCCGCCCGTGGCGCCGTGATTGGCAAGCAACACGATGGGCAGCCCCGACGGCGGCAGCTGCACCGTGCCGGCCACGACGCCCATGGAGGGAAGTTCCGCTTCGCCGCGGCGCTCGAGCACGGGCCCGTCCAGCCGAAGTCCGGTGCGGTCGCTCTGGGGCAGCACCCGATAAGCGGATGCGGCGAAAACCCGGCGTGCCCCGTGGGCGAGCCAGTCCTGCTGCGGCCCCGCCAGCACCCGGAGAGTGGCGCCTTCACCGTAGCGTGGCGGTGCACGCAGATAAGATCCCGGCACGGCACCCGCTGGGCCCGTATCCAGGCGCTGGCCCGCCGCGAGCGGCTCCGGACCCAAGCCGGAGAGGGTGTCACGGGATACGCTCCCCATCACCGGCGCCACGGAGAATCCCCCGGAGACGGCGAGATAACACCGCCAGCCGCGGGTGATGGGACCGCAGGTGAGCACCGCTCCCGTCGGCACCGCCAAGGTCTGATGCATAGCCACGGGCTCGCCGTTCAGATTCGCCTCCAATTCACCGCCGACGAGGGCCACATGGCAGGCGGCTTCGAACCGCAGGCTTGCACCCTCGCCGGTCATTTCCAATGCCGCGGTGCCATCGGCGTTGCCCACCAAGTGGTTCGCCTGCCTCAGGCTGTAAGTGTCCGCCGCACCCGCTTCGGGCACACCCAGGTGGCCGTAACCCGTGCGCCCCAGGTCCTGGACCGTGGTGAGCCGTCCCGGCTTGATGATCTCGATCATGCCAGTGCCTTGAACCGTACCTTATCCCCGGGCGAGAGCAGCGTCGGGGCGGCGCGGGAGGGATCGAAGAGCACGGCATCGCAACGGCCCAGCAGGTTCCACCCCCCGGGACTCGCGGCGGGATAGATGCCACAGAATTCTCCGGCCACGGCGACGCTACCTGCCGGCACCTGGGTGCGCGGGTCCGTGCGGCGCGGAAGGTGCAACAGCGAATCCAGGCCGGTGAGATAGGGGAAACCCGGGGCGAATCCCAGGAATGCCACGGTATAGGCGGGGGCGGTGTGGCGCCGCACCAATTCCGCGATCTCGATGCCGAGCCGCCGGGCCGAGGGCTCCAGGTCTGCGCCGTCGTAACGCACGGCGATCTCATGCTGGCGGACTGCGGGAGCATCCACCGGCGTGCGCAGGAGTTCCGGCAGGCGTTTCGCGAGCGCATCGAAATCCAGCCTGAGAGGATCCGCGGCGATCATCAGCGTCTTCATGCCGGGCACCAGTTGCCGCAGCCCCGGCAGCGATTCCTGCAGCAGCACGCGCCTCAGTTCCTGGGCCGCAGCGGCGCTGCCGGTTTCCACCAGGAGCGCGGCATCGCCCAAGCGATGAAATTTCACGTGAAAGCCTCCAACTCAACGCCGGCCTCCACGAGGGCAGCGCGCAACGCCCTGGCGAGGGCCACTGCCCCCGGGGTGTCGCCGTGCACGCACAGGGAGCGGGCGTCCACTCTGACCGGCTTGCCGCTGACGCTGGGCAGCGTGCCGTGCCTCGCCCAACCGACGGCACGTGCAGCGACGGTCGCCGGGTCCGTGAGTACCGCGCCCGTCTCGCTGCGGGGCTGGAGCCGCCCGTCTTCCCGGTAACCGCGGTCGGCGAAGGCTTCGCCTACGGCTGTGATGCCCTGGCTGCGCGCCCGCTCCATGGCAACGCCACCCGGCAGGGTCAGTAGCACGAGGGCGGCATCGAAGGCACGGACGGCGGCAATCACCGCGTCCGCCACCGCGGCATCTTCGGCCATGCGGTTGTAGAGGGCCCCGTGGGCCTTCACATAGCGGAAACCCGCGCCCAGTGCCCGCGTCTCCTCGGCAAGGGCCTGCAACTGGGCCTCCACGCTGGCCGTGACCTGTCCCGCCGGCAGGGCCAGCTCGCGGCGCCCGAAATGCTTGCGGTCCGGATAGGACACATGGGCTCCCATCCGCACGCCGTGCCGCAGGCAGAGTTCCGCGGTGCGCCGCATCACCGCGGGACCGCCCGCATGGGCGCCGCAGGCGATGTTGGCGCTGGTCAAAAGCGGGATCAGGGCGGCGTCATCGCCGCACTCTTCGCCCACGTCCGCGTTGAGGTCGATGCGCATGCGGCATCGGAAAGAGCCGCGTGCGGCTCAGCGTATCCCGAGCATGGGCAGATCCAGTCCGCGCTCGCGCGCCACCTCTGCCGCACGCTCGTAACCGGCATCCGCGTGGCGCATGACGCCGGTCCCGGGGTCGTTGGTCAGCACGCGCGTGAGCGCGGCTTCCGCCCGGGCGCTGCCATCGGCCACGATGACTACCCCCGCGTGCAGCGCGTAACCCATACCCACGCCGCCGCCGTGGTGGAAGCTCACCCAGGAGGCGCCGCTCGCGGTATTGAGCAAGGCGTTCAGGATCGGCCAATCCGCCACCGCGTCGGTGCCGTCCTTCATGCCCTCGGTCTCACGGTTGGGCGAGGCCACGGAACCGGAATCCAGATGATCACGACCGATGACGATCGGCGCCTTGAGCTCGCCTTTCTTCACCATCTCGTTGAACGCGAGGCCCAGCTTGTGGCGTTCCTTGTAGCCGAGCCAGCAGATGCGCGCCGGCAGGCCCTGGAAGTGGATACGCTTCCTCGCCATGTCCAGCCAGCGGTGCAGTTCCTTCTTCTCCGGGAAGAGTTCCTTGGCCTTGGCGTCGGTCTTGTAGATATCCTTCGGATCGCCGGACAAGGCCACCCAGCGGAACGGGCCCATGCCTTCGCAGAACAACGGGCGGATGTAGAGCGGCACGAAACCCTTGAAATCGAAGGCGTTGGCGACGCCCGCGTCCTGGGCCATGGCGCGGATATTGTTGCCGTAATCGAAGGTGGCGATGCCTTTCTTCTGGAAGCCCAGCATGGCCCGCACCTGCTTCGCCATGGAAAGCTTCGCGAGCTCCACGTACTTCTTCGGATCCGCCTTGCGCAGCTCCGCGGCCTTCGCCAGGGAATAGCCCACCGGGATATATCCGTTGAGAGGATCGTGGGCGGAAGTCTGGTCGGTGACGAGGTGGGGCTGGTATCCACCCTGCAATATTTCTTCGAAGATCTCCGCCGCGTTGCCGAGAAGGCCCACGGACTGGGGCTCGCCCTTCTGCACCGCCTTTTCCAGGATATCCACGGCCTGCCGCAGACTGGTGGCTTTGTGATCCAGGTAACCGGTGGCGAGTCGCTTGTCGATGCGGCTCTCATCCACTTCCACCGCCAGGCAGTTGAGTCCTGCGAACACCGCCGCCAGGGGCTGGGCGCCGCCCATGCCTCCCAGACCTCCCGTCAGGAGCCATTTGCCCTTCGCGTCACCCTTGTAGTGCTGGCGCACCGCCTCGGCGAAAGTCTCGTAGGTCCCCTGCACGATGCCTTGGGAACCGATGTAGATCCAGGAACCGGCCGTCATCTGGCCGAACATCATCAGGCCCTTGCGGTCCAGTTCGAAGAAATGCTCCCAGGTGGCCCACTTGCCCACCAGGTTCGAATTCGCGATCAGTACGCGCGGGGCCGACGCGTGGGTCTTGAATACGCCGACGGGCTTGCCGGACTGGATGAGCAGGGTCTCGTCGTCCTCGAGGCGCTTCAGCGTCGCAACGATCGCGTCGAAGCATTCCCAGTCCCGCGCCGCCCGGCCGATACCGCCGTAGACCACCAGCTCCTTGGGGTTCTCGGCGACCTGGGGATCCAGGTTGTTGTGGAGCATGCGCAGGGCGGCTTCCTGCTGCCAGCTTTTGCAACTCAGCGTCGGACCGGTGGGGGCATGGAGTTCGACATCGCGAAAACGGGTGGCCACGGGGCATCCCTGGGGTAGTGCAAAAAAGTATGGCCGGTATTGTAACCGGCCATACTGCGTGCATCACGGATGAGTCGGGACGGTCATCAGCCTCCGCTGCTGCCGCCCTTCTCCTCGATGTTTCCGCTGTTCTGGATGTTGCGCATGGCATCCTGGGCAGCCTTGCGGCGCTTGGCTGCTTCTTCCGGGGTCATGCAAATACGCTGTGGCAGGAGCGAACCCAGAGGCTTTTCCTCCTCGCAGACCAGCTTGGGCTTGGTCGCCTGGGCGGTGGCCTTGGTGGCTGCGGTCGCCGCCACGCTCGTGCCTGCTGCCGGGGCCGGGGCGGCACTGGCGGTACCCGGGGCCGGGGAATTGGAGGCACAAGCCGCCAGGATGAGGATCAGGCCACAGGCCAGGGTGAGCTTCGTCATGGGCGATTTCTCCAGTCGATAGCAGGGGTTAGGCATCAAGGTTATCTACTATGTAATTAGTATTTTAGCGGCTCGGCCGGCTTTTGCAAGAGGGGAGTACTAGATTTCTAGTAGCTGGACTATACTGGTGTCACCCCCTCCCCCCCACCCGGCAGACGCACGGGAGCCCCGAGATGTCACCCAGACGACCGAACCCGACCGACCAGCTTCCGGAACCCACCGAAGCGGAGCTCGAGGTGCTGCGCGTGCTCTGGCAGCAGGGCGAATGCACCGTGCGCCAGGTGCACGAAATCCTTTCTCGCGGGAACCCCGTCGCCTATACCACCGTACTCACCACCCTGCAGATCATGCACCAGAAGGGCCTGGTGAAACGCGACGCCTCGGAGCGCGCCCATGTTTACGCCGCCGGCTTGAGTCAACGGCGTGCCCAGAAACGTTTCCTCGGCAAGATATTGGACCGGGTTTTCGAGGGTTCCTCCGCCGAACTGGTGATGCAAGCCCTGGGGTCCGGCCGGCCGGCGACCTCGGACGAGCTCGCCATGATCCGCGCCCGCCTGAACGAACTCGAGGACAAGCAGAAATGAGCGCCTTCGACACGTTCCTGGATACCCCCTTCGCCTACCACCTGGGCTGGACCCTGGTGCATTTCCTTTGGCAGGGATTCCTGGTGGGCGCCGCCTATGCCTGCGCGCGCCCGCTGCTCAAGGATGCAGCGCCTGCAACCCGCTACTGGCTAAGCCTGGGAGCGCTCGGGACCCTCGCCGTCCTGCCGGTGATCACCTTCATGCATCTCGCGACGGCGTCCGCCGCCTCACCTGTGCTCACCGGTTTCGCGGATGGCGCACGCATCGTGCCGGTTCAGCCGGCGCCGACTCTTCTGGACGTTCTGCGCCAGACTCTTCATCCCCTGATCCCCTGGACCGTGCCCGCCTGGTGCACCGGCGTGACCCTGCTGGCGCTCAAGTCTTTCATGGCCTGGCAGCGCGCCCGAATCCTGACCCGCAAGGCCGCGGCACCCGCCCCGGAGGTGTGGCAGAAAACCCTGGCGCAGCTCGCGATCCGCGTCGGCGTGCGCATACACATCGAGCTCTTGGTAACCGCGAAAATCGCGGTGCCCTGCGTGGTGGGTTGGCTGAAACCGGTGATCCTGCTGCCCCCTTCGGCCTTCACTGGCCTCTCTTCCCTGCAACTGGAAATGGTGCTGGCCCACGAGCTATCCCACATCCGGCGGCTGGACTATCTCGTGAACCTCATGCAGGTGGCGGTCGAAACGCTGTTGTTTTACCACCCGGTGGTGCGCTGGATATCGCGCGATGTGCGCCGCGAGCGCGAGCTCTGCTGCGATGACTCCGCGGTGCAAGCCTGCGGCGACGCATTGCATTATGCCCATGCCCTGACGGACCTGGAACTCCTGCGGGGCACCGACGTGAGCCCTGCCATGGGCGTGAATGGCGGCGATCTGATGATGCGGGTGGAGCGCCTGATCACTCCCCACCATGTCTCGGCCACTGCACCGCGCCTCACCGGCGTCATGCTGATCTCCGCCTTGTGCCTGGGTGGATTGCTGGCAATGGCATCGGCGCGGAACATGCCGTCACCGGCATTACAAAATCTCGTCCTGCCGCTGCTACACGCCCCCACGCCGGCCGTCGTGGAAGCCACGCCGATCGGGCGCTCGGAACCCGTTCTTCCCCCCACCCAAGCGGGCCTTGCCGGTCCGGGTAGATCACACGGCACCTTCATGCGGGCATTGCGGTTCAATGCAGCCTCCTTGCAAGAAGTGACCGCCCCGGTCCTGCCCCCGGCGCCCGCCACGTCCACGGCTCGAGCCGAAACGCCTCTGATGGCCGGAGCGCCGCTTTCCACGCTGCTTGATCCGAACAACACGAACACGCTGAACCCGCTCAATCTCAACCGGCACGCGAGCGCACAGATGATCGTCGTGAATGTGAATGGTTCTGCGCCGGTCCAGAATGTGCCGCACGAGTATTGCGAACCTGTCACAGGCTCGCGCGTCTGCAACTGAGCCCTCAAACCGATCGAAATAAAAACGGCGCCGCAAGGCGCCGTTTTTATCAGCCGACCCAGGTGCGGGCATTGCGGAAAATGCGCATCCACGGTGAATCCTCACCCCACTCCGTGGGATGCCAGGACATCAGCACGCTGCGGAAGACGCGCTCCGGATGCGGCATCATCAAGGTCACGCGACCATCGGTATTGGTGATGGCGGTGATCCCCAGCGGCGAACCGTTTGGATTCGCGGGATAGGTTTCGGTGGCACGGCCGCGATTGTCCACAAAGCGTGCCGCCACCCGTCCTCCCGCCAGAAACTGCTGGGCGGCGTCCGGGCGGCTGAACAGCGCACGACCCTCGCCGTGGGAAACCACGATGGGTATCACGGATCCGTGCATGCCGGAAAAGAACAACGACGGGGAGGGCAGGATCTCCACGAGTGACAGACGCCCTTCGTACTGTTCCGAGGCGTTGCGCACGAACTTGGGCCAGCCCGCGGTGCCGGGAATGAGATCCGCCAGCGCGGCGAGCATCTGGCAACCGTTGCAGACGCCGAGACCGAAGGCGTCGGCCCGGTTGAAGAACTGGGTGAATTCGTCGCGGGCACGGGGATTGAACAGGATCGACTTGGCCCAACCCTGCCCTGCGCCCAGCACATCGCCATAGGAAAATCCGCCACAAGCGATGACGCCCTTATAGTCCGCCAGCGTCACGCGACCTTCCAGGACATCGGTCATGTGCACATCGGTGGCGGAAAAACCGGCCCGGTCCAGGGCCGCGGCCATCTCCACCTGGCCGTTGACGCCCTGATCGCGCAGCACCGCCACGCGCGGGCGCGCACCCTTGCCGATGAAGGGCGCCGCCGGATTGGCGTTGGTGTCGAATGTCAGCCTGGCGTGCAGGCCGGGATCGCCCGGGTCCTGCTTCGCCTTCCATTCCTGTTCGGCGCACAGCGGATTGTCGCGCAGGCGCTGCATGTGGAATGAAAGCTCGCTCCAGGCTGCACGCAGTTCCGTGTTGGATTCGTCCAGCAATATATTGCGCTCGCGGCTCACCACCACACGGCCGTCCTTTCGCGGGGCCCCGACGGCATGCACATGGGCGCCCAAGCCATGGCGTTCGAACAATGCGTGCACGGCATGCACATCCTGACGTCGTACCTGCAAGACGGCGCCCGGCTCCTCGGCAAACAAGGCCGCCAGTGGATCGCCGGGGACCGCGTCCAGATGCACGTCCAGGCCGCAGTGCCCCGCGAAGGCCATTTCCACCAGGGTCACGAACAGGCCGCCATCCGAACGGTCGTGATAGGCCAGGAGCCGCCCAGCGGCGAGCAGTTCCTGCACTGCCCGGAAGAATCCCTTGAGCAGCGCGGGGTCATCCAGGTCCGGCGGCATGTCGCCGCTCTCGCCGTAGACCTGCGTCAGGCAGGAACCGCCCAGGCGGTTCTTTCCGCGGCCCAAATCCACGAGCAGCAACTCGCTGTCGCCGCCGGAAACATCGAGCACCGGCGTCAGGGTGCGGCGGATATCCCCCACCGGTGCGAAAGCCGTTATCACGAGCGAAAGCGGCGCAAGCATGGTTCGCGTCGCGCCGTCCTGCTGCCACACCGTCTTCATGGACAGGGAGTCCTTGCCCACGGGGATGGCGAGGTCCAGCGCCACGCAGAATTCGCTCACTGCCCTCACGGTGTCATACAGGGCCGCGTCCTCGCCCGGGTTGCCGCAGGCGGCCATCCAGTTGGCGGAAAGCCGCACCTTGCCGAGTTCGCCCACGTCCGCGGCGGCGATATTCGTCACGGCCTCCGCCACCGCCAGCCGCCCGGAGGCCGGCGCCGAGAGAACCGCCACCGGCGTGCGCTCTCCCATGGCCATGGCTTCTCCGGCGTAGCCCTCGTAGCTCGCAGCCGTGACCGCCAGGTCGCTCACCGGCACCTGCCAGGGCCCCACCAGCGGGTCGCGGTGTACCTGGCCGCCCACGGTACGGTCGCCGATGGTCACGAGGAAACCCTTGTCGGACACCGCCGGCAGGCGCAGCAGCCGGTAGACCGTGTCCCGCAGGTTCAGCTTGGAAGTTTCGAAGCCCTTCAGTTTAGGCGGAACGCGCTTGACGTCCCGCAGCATCTTGGGAGGCTTGCCCAAGAGCACCTCCATGGGCATATCCACCGCCGGTTTCCCGAACAAGGGATCCTGCACCACCAGGTTGCCGTCGCCGGTGGCCTCGCCGATGACGGCATAGGGGCAACGTTCCCGTGCACAGAGCTTCTCGAAATCGGCCAGGCGCTCCGGCGCCACTGCCAGCACGTAGCGTTCCTGCGCTTCGTTGCACCAGATGGCCATGGGCGACATCCCCGGCTCGTCGCTGGGAATGCGGCGCAGATCGAAACGCCCGCCGCGACGGCTGGCGTCGATGATTTCCGGCACCGCGTTGGAGAGGCCGCCGGCGCCCACATCGTGGATGGAGAGGATGGGATTGGATTGCCCCTGGGCCCAGCACCGATCGATGACTTCCTGGGCACGGCGCTGCATTTCCGCGTTGTCCCGCTGCACCGACGCAAAATCCAGGTCCTCGGCGGAGGCGCCGCTCGCCATGCTGGAGGCGGCGCCGCCGCCCAAACCGATGAGCATGGCGGGACCGCCCAACACGATGACCTTCGCGCCCACTGGAATCTCGTGCTTCTCCACATGAATCGGACGGATGTTGCCCATGCCGCCCGCGATCATGATGGGCTTGTGGTAGCCGCGAAGGGTGCCGCCGACTTCCTGTTCGTAGCTGCGGAAATACCCTCCGAGAGCCACGCGCCCGAACTCGTTGTTGAAGGAGGCGGCGCCGATGGGTCCTTCGAGCATGATGTCGAGCGCCGAGACGATGCGCCCCGGCTTGCCGTGGTCCTTCTCCCAGGGCTGCTCGAAACCGGGGACCCTCAGGTTCGATACCGAGAATCCCGTGAGCCCCGCCTTCGGTTTGGCGCCCGTGCCGGTGGCGCCTTCGTCGCGGATCTCGCCGCCCGCACCGGTGGCGGCGCCTGCGAATGGCGCGATCGCCGTGGGATGGTTGTGGGTCTCCACCTTCATGAGGATGTGGATGTCCTCCTGATGGTAGGCGTATTCCTGGTCGCCCGGACGGGGGAAGAAGCGCGCACCGCGCCTGCCCTCGATCACCGAAGCATTGTCCTTGTAGGCGGAAAGTACGCCGGCAGGATTGTGGGCGTGGGTCGCGCGGATCATGTCGAACAGCGAGCGCGGCTGTTTTTCGCCATCGATGATCCAGTCACCCCGGAAGATCTTGTGCCGGCAGTGCTCGGAGTTCGCCTGGGCGAACATCATGAGTTCGGCGTCGCTGGGATTGCGCTTCAGGCGTCTGAAGTTCTCCGTGAGATAGTCGATCTCATCGTCGGATAGGGCGAATCCGAATTCCCCGTCGGCCTTCACCAGCGCTTCGCGGCCACCGCCCAGGATGTCCACACTTTGCAGCGGTGCCGGCGACGCCTGGACGAACAGCCGTTCCGCGTCCTTGGGGTCGTGGAGCACGGACTGGGTCATGCGGTCATGCAGAATGGCCGCCGCCGCGGCCTGGGCCTCCGGCCCCAGCGGCTCGTGACCGCGCAGGAAGTAGGCGGTGCCCCGCTCGATGCGCCGCAGCTTTTTCAAACCGCAGATATGGGCGATGTCAGTGGCCTTGCTGGCCCAGGGCGAGATGGTGCCGAGACGCGGCACCACCAGGAGCAAGGTGCCCGCAGGCGAGGGAGGCGGCGGTTCGCCGTCGTTCAGCAGTTTTTCGAGCAGCCCGCGGTCGGCAGCGCCGAGATCGCCCTCGGCGTCGACGAAATACAGGAAACGCGTTTCTAAATGCTCTATGCCGGGTAGGCGCTGGCGCAGTTTCTCGAGCAGGATCCGGATGCGGAAGGGAGAGAGGGCCGGTCCACCGCGGAACTGGAACATTTTCGGTCCTGGGGGCGGGTGCGGAACGGTATTCTACAGTACCGCGGTGGGTCGCTCCACTTTCAGGTCAATTCCAGCCAACCGAGGCCCGTTTCCTGAGTCGCCACCCCCACCCATTCGGGCTCGCAATCCAGAGCGCCGGCCAGGGCCGCGCGCGCCAGAGCCGGTGTGTTGTTCTGTTCCGAGAGATGCGCCGCCACGAGGTGCTGCAACCATTGGGTGTCCAGGCTGCGCACCAGGTCCGCCGCTTGGGTGTTGCTCAAATGTCCCAGGGGGCCGCCCACCCTTTCCTTGAGGGCGGCGGGATAGGGGCCGTTCTCCAGCATCTCACGGTCGTGGTTGCATTCCAGCAGCAGCGCGGCGCAACCGCTGAACATCTTTCGAATATGCGGCGTCAAGCTGCCCACGTCCGTGAGCAGGCCGAAGCGGTGTGCGCCCCCGTCGAACAGGAATTGCACCGGCTCCCGGGCGTCGTGGGGCACGGTGACCGGGGTCACTTCGATGTCGCCGATGACGAACTTTCCCTGGCCACCGATGGGCTCCGCAGCCTCGAAACCGCGCTCAAGGCAGGCCTGGCGGGTACCGGCGGTGCAGCGCACCGGAATGCGGTGACGCAGTGCAAAACGCATCACGCCCGAAGCGTGGTCGCTGTGCTCGTGAGTTACCAGGATAGACGCGATGGCACCGGGCTCCACCCCCATGCGCCGCAAGCGGGTTTCTGTTTCGGAGGCGGAAAAGCCGCAGTCCACCATCAGGATGGTGTCTTCGGACTGGATCAGGGTGGCATTGCCGCGGCTGCCGCTGCCCAGGGAGGCGAAGCGCACGCCTTATTTCTTGCCCGGAGTGTAGAGGGGAACCGGGAAGGGCGTGACGTTGCCGCCGCCTTCCACCGCAACGATCTTGGCGGTGCCTTCCCGCGCCACCTCGTCGATGCGCACCACCGCGTGCATGGGAATGTAGCTCTTCTTCACGCCTTCGAATTCGGTCTTGAGCTTCTCTTCGCCTGGATCCACCACGAGACCGCTGCGCTCGCCGAATACCAGCTGTTCGATTTCGATGAAGCCCCAGAAGCCCTCCTGGGTCACCTTGCGGGCATAGACCTCGTAGAGTTTGCCCTGGTTCATGAAGATGACTTTGTAGATATGGCGTGGGGGCATGGCTTCGTCGAGTGCACTCGTTGACTTAAAGTCTAATGCAAAAATGGCCCCTGTTGAGGGGCCATTTGACGATTGGCGGAGAGGGTGGGATTCGAACCCACGTGGAGCGCAATGCCCCCAACCGATTTCGAGTCGGTGCCGTTGTGACCGCTTCGGTACCTCTCCGGGGATTTGAATATTTTAACCCATGGCTCCAACCGGCCATAGTCCTGCCTCAACGGCGACGACTGAAAAAGTCCTTCAATATCCCGCCGCAATCTTCCGCCAGCACGCCGCCGGTCACATCCAGGCGGTGGTTGAGCTTCTCGTTTTGCGCCAGGTTGAACACCGATTCCACGGCCCCGGTCTTGGGGTCCGGAGCGCCGTACACAAGCCGCGCCACCCGGGCGTGCACCAGGGCGCCCGTGCACATGGCGCAGGGTTCCAGGGTGACATACAGGGTGGTACCGGTGAGTCGGTAATTGCCTGCGAGCTTGGCCGCCGCCCGCAGCGCCATGACCTCCGCATGGGCAGTGGGATCGTGGGCGCCGATGGGCTGGTTCCAACCCGAACCCACGATGGCGCCGTCCTTGACCAGCACCGCCCCCACCGGCACTTCCCCGGCACCCTCGGCCACGCGCGCCAGCACCAAGGCTTCGCGCATGAATTTTTCGTCGTCGGGATTCATTCCCATTCTATTGTTGCGGGCGGCTTGCCGCTGATGTCATAGACCACGCGGGAGATGCCCTGGATCTCGTTGATGATGCGGCGCGAGACCTTGTCCAAGAACTCATAGGGCAGGTGCGCCCAGCGGGCGGACATGAAGTCCACGGTCTCCACCGCCCTCAGGGCCACCACGTATTCATAGCGGCGCCCGTCCCCCTGCACGCCCACGGAGCGGACCGGCAGGAACACCGCGAAAGCCTGGCTCACCTTGTCATAGAGCCCCGCTTTGCGCAGCTCCTCTATATAGATGTGGTCCGCCAGCCGCAGCAGGTCCGCGTATTCCTTGCGAACCTCCCCCAGGATGCGTACGCCCAGGCCCGGTCCCGGGAAGGGATGGCGGTAGACCATGTCGTGGGGCAGGCCCAGTTCGACGCCGATCTTGCGCACCTCGTCCTTGAAGAGCTCCCGCAGGGGCTCCACGAGCTTCAAGCGCATCTCCGCCGGCAAGCCGCCCACGTTGTGGTGGGACTTGATGACATGGGCCTTGCCGCTCGCCGCGGCGGATTCTATGACGTCCGGGTAGATGGTGCCCTGGGCGAGCCAGCGGGCGTAGGGAATCTTGGCGGCTTCTTCCTCGAAGATCTCCACGAACAGCTTGCCGATGGTCTTACGCTTCATCTCCGGGTCGGTGACGCCCGCGAGCGCTGCCAGGAAACGGCTCTCCGCGTCCACGCGGATGACCTTGATCCCCATGTGTTTCGCGAATGTATCCATCACCTGGTCGCCTTCGTGCAGGCGCAGGAGCCCCGTATCGACGAACACGCAGGTGAGCTGGTTGCCGATGGCGCGGTGCAAGAGCGCTGCCACCACCGAAGAATCCACGCCGCCCGAAAGACCGAGCAGCACATGCCCCTTCTCCACTTGGGCGCGCACCGCGGCCATCCGGTCTTCGATGATGCGGCTCGAATCCCACAGGGGCTTGCAACCGCAGATCTCCAGCACGAATCGCGAAAGGACGGCGCCGCCCTTCAGGGTCTGGGTCACTTCCGGGTGGAATTGCACGCCGTAGAACCGCCGCGCCTCGTCCGCCATGGCAGCGCAGGAGGCATCCTGGGAGACACCGGTGCGCCGGAAGCCCGGCGGCAGCTCCGTGACGGAGTCCCCGTGATTCATCATGACTTCGAGGCTGGGCCTGCCGCCCTCCACGCCGTCCTGGATGCCGTCCAGGAGCTTCGAAGCTGCGGTGATGCTCATGCGTTCCACGCCGAACTCGCGGTGCGTGCCGGGTAATACCTTGCCGCCGAGCTGGGCAGCCATGTCCTGCATGCCATAGCAGATGCCGAGCACCGGCACGCCGAGTTCGAACACCGCCTTGGAGGTCTTGGGCGTGGCATCGCCCACCACGGATTCCGGGCCGCCTGAGAGAATCACGCCCTTGGGGTTGAGTTTCTTCAGCGCCGCCGCGTCCAGGTCCGGTGCGTGGATTTCCGAATACACGCCGATCTCCCGCACCCGGCGTGCGATCAATTGGGTCCACTGGGAACCGAAGTCCAGTATCAGGATGCGCTCGGCATGGATGTCGGGCTGGCTCATCGGTTTATCGATCTCCCAATAATTCGAAGGCCGCGGAGCGGCCTTCTTGTGTTCATTCGCTGCGGTAGTTGGGCGCTTCCTTGGTGATGGTCACGTCGTGCACGTGGCTCTCCCGCATGCCGGCACCGGTAATGCGCACGAACTGCGGCCGGGTGCGCATGGCCTCGATGTCCCCGGAACCGGTATAGCCCATGCTGGAACGCAGGCCACCCATCAATTGATGCACGATGGCGACGAGCGAGCCCTTGTAGGGCACGCGGCCCTCAATGCCTTCCGGCACCAGCTTCTCCACTTCTTCGGTCGGGTCCTGGAAGTAACGGTCCGCGGAACCTTGCTTCTGCGCCATGGCGCCGAGCGAGCCCATACCGCGATAGGACTTGTAGGAGCGGCCCTGGTACAACTCCACCTCACCCGGGGCTTCTTCGGTGCCGGCTAGGAGGCCGCCGATCATCACCGAATAGGCGCCGGCGGCGATGGCCTTGGCGAGATCGCCGGAATAGCGGATGCCGCCGTCGGCGATGAGCGGCACGCCGGTCTTGGCAAGCGCCTCGGCCACGGTGGAGACGGCGGAGATCTGCGGCACGCCCACGCCCGCCACGATGCGGGTGGTGCAGATGGAACCGGGGCCGATGCCCACCTTCACGCCATCGGCGCCGGCGTCCACCAGCGCCTTGGCCGCCTCAGCGGTGACGATGTTGCCGCCAACGACCTGCAGGTCCTTGTACTTCTTCTTGATGCCGCGCACCCGATCCAGCACGCCCTTGCTATGGCCGTGGGAAGTGTCCACCACGATCACATCCACACCTGCCTCCACCAGCGCGGCGACGCGCTCCTCGGTTTCGGCGCCGGTGCCCACGGCGGCGCCGACGCGCAGCCGGCCGTGCTCATCCTTGCAGGCCAAGGGATAATCCTTGGCCTTCTGGATGTCCTTCACGGTGATCATGCCGCGCAGCTGGAACTTGTTGTCCACCACCAGCACCTTCTCGATGCGGTTCTGCTGCAGCTTGGCGAGCACTTCCTCCTTGTCCGTGCCCTCCTTCACCGTCACCAGCCGGTCCTTGCCGGTCATGACTTTGGAGACAGGCTCGCCGTAGCGGTTCTCGAAGCGCAGGTCGCGGCTCGTGACGATGCCCACCAGTTGCTGGCCGTCCACCACCGGCACGCCGGAGATCTCGTGGGCGCGGGTGAGCTTCATCACCTCGCCGATGGTGGTGCTGGGCGTCACCGTGAACGGATCCTTGATGACGCCGCTCTCGAATTTCTTCACAGCGCGCACCTGGCGTGCCTGCTCCTCGGCGGCCATGTTCTTGTGGATGATGCCGATGCCGCCTTCCTGGGCGAGTGCGATGGCGAGGCGCGCCTCGGTCACGGTGTCCATGGCGGCCGAAACCAGCGGGATGTTGAGCGTGATGTCGCGCGTGAGACGGGTGGTGAGGTTAACGTCGCGGGGCAGGACGTCCGAGTACGCCGGGACGAGGAGGACGTCGTCGAAGGTGAGGGCTTCCTGGACGATGCGCATGCGTGCTCCCGCAAAGCGGTGGGTAAATCTTGGAATTATAAACTTTTCCCCCGTTTGAGACAAAATCCGCGGTCTTCGCTTCCGCTTGCCCCGGCTGCGCGCGGAGTCCGGCCTGTACCTGCTTGTACAGGTGCTCGCGGCTGCGCCGCTCGCCCGCTATCATGGGCCGTGGCCAGCACCCCCGAATCCGCCGCGACGCCGCCTGACCGCCGGGTCTATACAGTCTCGGACCTGAACCGCGCGGTGCGGGGTCTCCTGGATGGCGGCTTCCCGCTCCTCTGGGTGGAAGGGGAGATCTCCAACCTTGCCCGCCCCGCTTCCGGTCACCTGTATTTTTCCCTGAAGGATTCCCAGGCACAGGTGCGTTGCGCCCTGTTCCGGAACCGCGGCCTGTTGCTGCGCTTCAAGCCCGCGGACGGCATGAAGGTGTTGGTGCGCGGACGCGTGAGCCTCTACGAGCCCCGGGGCGACTACCAGCTCATCGCCGAACACATGGAAGAGGCGGGCCATGGGCAGCTGCAGCGCGCCTTCGAGGAGCTCAAGAAGAAGCTCGCCGCAGAAGGCTTGTTCGACGCCGCCTTGAAACGCCCTCTGCCCGCCGTACCCCGCTGCATCGGCGTCATCACCTCTCCGTCCGGCGCCGCCCTGCGCGACATCCTGAGCGTCATCGGCCGCCGTTACCCCCTGGCACGGGTGATCGTCTATCCCGTGCCGGTTCAGGGAGAAGGAGCGGGTGCCAAGATCGCGGCCATGCTCGCCACCGCTTCCACACGCGCCGAATGCGACGTGCTGATCCTCGCCCGGGGCGGCGGTTCCCTGGAGGACCTGTGGGCCTTCAACGAGGAGGCCGTGGCCCGGGCCATCCGCGCCTCGCACATCCCGGTGGTGGCCGGCGTGGGCCATGAGATCGATTTCACCATCGCTGATTTCGCCGCCGACCTGCGGGCGCCTACGCCGACGGGCGCAGCGGAACTCACGACGCCAGACGTCGCCGATTGGCTGCGCGGGCTGGGGCAACAAACCGCCCGCCTCGTCCAAGCCGAGCAACGGTTCTTGGAATCCTTGCGTGAGCGGGTCGCTTGGTGTGCTGAGCGCTTGGAGCAACTCCATCCGGGGCGGGTGCTGCGGGATCGCAGCCAAAGGCTGGACGAATTGCAGCTGCGCCTCGGGCGCGCCGTGAAAGTGCAACTTCGCCATGAGCGTATCCGCCTGCAGGCGCTTACCGCCGCTTTGCGCGAACACAGCCCTGTGCAACGGCTTCATCGCGGTGCCGACCGGCTCACGACCCTCAAAGCCCAGCTCGACGGCGCCGTGCGGGCGCGCTTGCTACAGGTGGGTAAGCGCCTCGCCCTCGCCGTGCGCACCCTGGATGCGGTGAGCCCCTTGGCGACCCTGCAGCGGGGCTACGCCATCCTCACCGATGCGGCGAGCGGTACGGTCATCAATCATGTCTCGGCGGCCCGCCCGGGTCAGGCGGTCCATGCGGAACTGGCGGACGGGCGCTTGCTCGCCGAGGTGAAGGACGTTTTGCGAAAGGGCAAAGCATGAGAACGCTCGCCTTCGTCCTGCTCCTCCTGCCCGCACTCGGTCTGGCGGGAGCGGTGCAGCCCTTCCCCAAAAGCGAACCGGTACCGGGCGGCGTGGCGGTGATACCACTTCCCGTGCAGGGGAACAGCACGCCCAAGGTGGAAATGGGCGGCCGGCGCATCATGGTGGTGTCCCACGAGGGACAGTGGTACGCGCTTGCGGGCCTGCCCTTCGACATGGCACCTGGAGAAGCGAGCCTCGAGGTCAAGGCCCCTGGCGCCGTTTCATTGCCGGTGAAATTCCAGGTGTTGCCGAAGGAATATGCCACTCAATCGCTCACCATCGCCGACAAGGAAATGGTGGACTACACGCCCGCGAGCCTGAGACGCATCGAGCGGGAGCAGAAGCATCTCAACCGCGTGCTCGAAGGCTGGCGCAAGACACGCTACCCGGCCCTCGGCTTCATCTGGCCCGCCCAAGGCCCCGAAACCAGCCATTTCGGCGTGCGCCGGGTGCTGAACGGCGAGGCCCGCGACCCCCACAGCGGCATCGACATCGGGGCGCCTCAAGGTACGCCCCTGCATGCGCCGGCCGACGCGGTGGTGGCGGACGTGAGCAACTTCTTCCTCTGCGGCAAGACCCTGACCCTCGACATGGGCCAGGGGCTCTACAGCATCTTCTGCCATATGAGCATCATCACCGTGCGGCCGGGGCAGAAGGTGAAACAGGGACAATACGTGGGGCGCATCGGCAAGACGGGTCGTACCACTGGCCCGAATCTGCATTGGACGGTGCGCCTGAACGGCGCAGCCGTGGATCCGCACGTATTTCTGGGTGACAACGCGCCTGCGGTACCCGCTTCAACCGCGATCGCACCGAGTCCCGCCATATCCCTGACGGCACCCGTACAGGCGCCCGCGGCCGCCACTCATCGACCCAGGTAAAAACCCGATCAGACGTTGTAGCTGAGGGGTTTCCTGCTACGCCGGTACCAGTCGGCGCCCAGCGGCTCGAACACGTGGCAGTTGTCCATTTCGCCGCCGTAGACGTGCAGCGACACCGCGCTCTGGTCGCTCAAGGGATTGCGGATCAGGTGGTATTCATGGGGCGGGATCAGGCAGCCGGCGGAGCCGGTGCCCGCCTGCAGGGTGCCGCAATGTTCGAAGCGGAAGCGTTCTCCTTCCCGCTCCGCCACTTCGTATTGCTGCACCTCGATCTGCCCCTGCCACACGCCCTCCACGCACCACATGCCGGCATGGTCGTGGATGAGCGTGCCCTGCCCCGGAGCCCAGGTCATCGCGACCACCGTGTAGCCCAGGTCTTCGCTGCGGTACAGGAGGCGGCGCGCATAGTTCTGCGCGCAGGGCTGGCAGACGCTCTCTGGAAGCATCACGTCCTGGGCCCGAAACAGTGCACAAAGCAGGTCTTTGATCGCATGGGTGGTCTCGCGCGGATCGGCGCGACGCACCGCCTCGTCCAGCTGTGGGATCAGCCGCTTCGCACCCTGGAAATCGACGCTCTGCATCCGGACACCGCGGACCGATTACAGCTGCGCCAGGAATTCGCCCACGGCGGGACGGAAATGTTCCATGTCCACCAGGAAGGAATCGTGGCCCTGCTTCGAGGGCAGCGGCATGTAGGCCGTAGCCACGCCCGCGCGGGTGAGCGCGTCGGCCAGGGCGTGCTGCTGGTGGAGAGGAAACAGGATGTCTGTCTCGACGCCCACCACCAGCGCCTGCTTGAGCTTCAAACGCTTGAGCGCCTTGTCGACGCTGCCGCCGTGTTCCGCCACATCGAACAGATCCATAGCGCGTGAAAGGTAAAGATAGGAATTGGCGTCGAAGGCGCCGACGAAGGCCTGGGCGCGGGACTCGAGGTAATTTTCCACCTCGAACTCGGCGCCGAAAGGCTCGCCACCGGCGCCGGCCCGCTCGCGGCCGAAACGCTCGGTCCATTCCT
>JBLNDO010000030.1:0-96082 GCA_050261675.1 Bacillota bacterium | reverse complement strand
GACCGAAGGGAAGCCGTCGGTGTGGAAGTCGTCCGCGCTTACGCCGGCGCTGGTATCACCCTCGCCGTAGCCCAGGTTGCCGCCCGTATCGTAAGTGCCGTAGCGGCCGGCGCCGAGGTGCGCGCCGTATTGCAGGCCGTGGCTCGCCTTCTTGGTGATGATGTTGATGACGCCGCCGATGGCGTCGGAGCCGTAGAGCGAAGCCCGCGGCCCCTTCACGATCTCGATGCGCTCCACGTCCTGGAGCCTTATGTTTTGCAGCGCCGAGCCGAAGCCGTTGTCCGGATTGATTTTCACTCCGTCGATCATTACCAGCACGTGCGTGCTGTTGGTGCCGCGCAGGAACAGGGATTCCGGCTGGCCCGGGCCGCCGTTCTGGGCGATGTCGAAACCCGCGTACTGGCGCAACACCGCGCCCACGTCCTGCCCTTGTGCGAACTGCAGTTGTTCCGGTCCGATGACGATCACCGGGGCCACTTCCTGATCGGCGATCAACGGCGTGCGCGTGGCTGTGACCGTCACATCGCCGAGCTCGGCGCTCGCCGTATCGGGCGGGGTGTCCGCCTGGGTCGGCAGGGTGAATACGAGGGCGAGCGCCGCGAGGGCGCCGGTGTACTTCAATCGATGCATGTTCTTCTCCCCACACAGCACGCCCGCTGTGCGCAACGGTGACGAAACGGCTTGGGGAGGGGAAGGCGAGGGGAGCGATGCCGCGACCCGCGCGCATCGCCCACCGCAATGCCGGACCAGGAGCTTAGGGCTCCGTCTCCAGGCCGGTCTCCGGGCTCGCGAGCGGGAATTGAAAATCCCCGGTGCACCGCCTTCCCGCGCTCAAAAGCGCAGTGGCTACCTGACGCACCTCTACTCGCCTACCGTTGCGGGGGCAGCGCCGGAATTGTCCTTTCGGACGCACCGGCTTCCCGAGGGTCTGCCGCTAAGCAGACGCCTGAAGGCGGAAGCACTCTAGGCAGGCACCGTAGGGCTGTCAAGCGTTCCGCGCTCTCCCCGAGGGAAGGGCACGGAACATTGGAGTCGTATTGTGACAGTGGTGCAGTCTTAGTGTTTCACCAAGACCACGAATTCGGGGCTACCGCTCTTGGCGGCCATGATGATCAGGCTTCCGCCGGAAAGCACCTGGCCCGAGAGGCCAGGCACGGCTGCCACTCCCGTGGAGGACACGGAATAAGTGCCGCTGCCGGAACGGCTGACGGCAGCGCCGTTCACGTTCTCCGTCCCGGTGAAGGTAAAGCTTCCGGCTCCATTAAAGGTCACCGTCTCCGTGAGCGAACTGATGCCGCGCGGCAGGGGCAGTCTGGAGCCCTTGCTCGGGGCGGTGGCTTGTGCGGCGGCGAGGTCGAAACGGAAGCCGCTGAGGCTGTAGGCTCCGTTCACGCTCGCCTTGCTGAAGCTCCCAGACTTCTTCACGAGCATGTGGATCTCCGGGTCATCGAGCGTGGTGGCCAGCACCACGACGGTACCCGACAGCACCTGGCCGGAAAGGTCCTCCGCCGGAACGGAAACCACACCCGTGGAGGAGACCGAATAGGTACCGCTGCCGGATTGCGTGGTCACCGTGCCATCCTCGTTCTGCGTGCCGGTGAAGGTGAAGTGTCCGGCGCCGTCGAAGGTGAGCGTCTGCAGCAGCGAGGTGAAGCCCCGCGGCCGCGGCAGGGCCGTGCCGGCGGCCGGCGCGGTGGGCTGATCGGCGCCTATGTCGTAGCGGAACGAGGCGAGCACGTAGGTACCCTTCACGCTGGCATTGCTGTAGCTGCCGGCGCGCTTCAGCATCAGGTCGATTTCCGGGCTGCCGGAGGTACTCGCCAGCGCGATGATGTTACCGGTGGAAAGGATCTGTCCGGAAAGGTGGGAAGTGGGGACCGATACCTTGCCGGTGGAAGAGATCGAATAGGTGCCGCTGGTGGAAAAGGCCTTGGCCACTCCGTCGGTGTCGCGCGTACCGGAGCCCGAAAAGCTGCCCGCGCCGTTGAAGCTCATAGTTCCTGTGCTGGCCTCGAAACCCTTCGGTCTTGGCATCAGGGTCCCTTTCGCAGGCATTGTGCCCTGCAGGGTGGCCCGGTCGAAACGGAATGAGACGAATCCATAGGCGCCCTTGGCCGTGGCGTTGGAGAAGACTTGGGGCACAAACGTTCCAAGCTGCGGCGCCTGGACGGTGACGAGACTGAGCACTGTGTCCTGGTTCAAGGTTTCGAATCCACCCACGGAATCCTCCGTGTTCGCGGTTATGACGTGCACATGCTCCGCACCCTCGGCGCCGTTGTCGTAGAGATACTGGGGCGAGTACTTGAGCGTTACATAAGCCGGCAGGGCGAGCTTCGCAGAGTGTGGCTCGATGTCGGTGACGATCACATCAGCGGGATAGCCCGCGTTGCCGCTCACCCGGTTGATGCTGATTTCCGTGGGCCCGGAAAGCGCGCCGGCCGGGATCTCCACCCGGCTGCCATAGAGCGGCGAGGCGGCGTTGGTGACTTCTACCACGCCGCCGCGACTGTCGATGACTTTGGTGGCCTCGGGCAGGAGGGTCGTGATTTGAAAGGCGTCGCCAAGCGCAGGTAGGGCGCCAAGGCCGAGCACGCCAAGGACGAACGAGACCAGGACGATGCGGATGTTCATGACGGTTTCTCTAGCGTTGAGTTTTAATGTCCCAAGCTAGTACCGTCCGCCGGACCCTGCCTTGATCTAGGTCAGGCGCACTTTTGAATCCGGCCCGAAAACGCGGAGCCCCGCCGAAGCGGGGCTCCCTTGTGTGCGAAACGACCGGGATCAGAGCGTCGCGAAGGCGTTGCCGTTCTTGATGTTCTCGTCCACCTTCTTCGCCATGGTGGCCGCTTGCTGCTCGCCTGTCGGGAAATCTTTGGGGTTGTTGATCACGATCTGGAGCTTGTAACCGTCCATGTAGGCGTAGAACTGCACCATGCTCGCGCCCGGGTGCGGGGAGATGTCGCCGTAGAACGCGCCGGCCCCGAAGCCGTCGGCCGGGTGCGTGACGGCGGGCTTGATGAGGCCGTTCATGGAGGACAGCACCATCTTGTTGTCGGAGCCGAGGTCCGCGGCGGTGTCCTTGATCTTGTCGTCCTGCTTGGAGAGTTCCACCAGCGCCATGGGCGTGTTGCTGGCGTCGTTGTAGGAGCAGATGCTGCGCGGCGCATCGTCGCCACTGATGCGGTTGGCGGTCAGGGTGCCGCCCAGGATGGCGCTGGCGTCGGCCGCGCTCACGGCCAAGCACGAGGAAATCGCTTTCCTGGCGTTGGGGTCCGGCGACTGGGAACACGCGGACAGCGCCAGGAGGGCGACGGAGACGAACGGCAGGATGCGGGTGGTGCGGGTCATCGGAGTGGCCTCACTGTGACAGAGAAGTCTTCACGCGGGGGGCCAAGGATACCGCATCGGATGCCTGCCGGTCAGCCGGCCACGAACACGCGGCCCCCCTGCCAGGGCAGGGCGGCCACGGGCGTGTGGTAAAGGCGCGTCAGGTTCTCGGGGGTGAGAGCCTGGGACGTCTCGGCGAACAGCGCCTCGCCTCCGCCGAACAGCATCAATACGGCGCTGCAATGGCGCGCCGCCAGATTGATGTCGTGCAGGCTCATGAGCACCGCCCGGCCCTGTTCGGCGGCGAGGCGCTTCAGGTGGCCGAAGAGCTCCATCTGGTGCTGCAAGTCGAGTTGATGGGCCGGTTCGTCCAGGAGGAACACCTCCGGGTCCTGCACCAGCACCGTGGCCACGTCCAGCCGCCGTCGCTCGCCGCCGGAGAGCGCGGTCTGGGCGCGCTGCTCGAGGCCGTCGAGGCCCACGTTCTTGAGCGCGCGGCGTGCGATGGCTACGTCCGCGTGGGATTCCCAGCGCCAGAAATCGAGATGCGGATGGCGCCCGATGAGCGCGGTCTCCAGCACGGTCGCCGGCAGACTGTCTTCCGGCTGCTGCATGAGGAGCCCGAGGCGCTGCGCCACCCGCCGGCGCGGCAAGATCACGATGGGCTTGCCGTCCAGCCACACTTCACCCGACTCCGGCGCGCGCAGCCCGGCGAGCGTGTGCAGCAGTGTGGTCTTGCCCACGCCGTTGGGGCCGAGGATGCCGATGCAATCGCCGGCGCGGGCGGCGAGGTCGAGGTTGCGGCACACGTCCTTGCCGGCGATGCGCACCGAGAGCCCGCGGGCTTCCAGCAGGGGCGCGCTCACAAAGGTCCCCGCGCACGGTTGAGGAGGTAGAGGAAGAGCGGCACGCCCAGGGCCGCCGTCACCACGCCCACCGGCAACTGCCGCGGTGCCACCAGCGTGCGTGCCAGGGTGTCCGCCAGCACCATCAGGCAGCCGCCCAGCAGCACCGCGCCCGGAAGCAGGCGGCGGTGGTCGCCGCCCGCCACGAGCCGGAACATGTGCGGCACCACGAGGCCCACGAAACCGATGGCGCCCGCGGCGGTCACCGCCACGGCGGTGAACAGCGAGGCACTTATATATATGGCGAGGGCCAGGGAGCGAACCGGCACGCCCAAGGCTTCCGCGAGCGTCTCGCCGCGGGCGAGTACGTTCAATTGGCGTGCGAACGGCCAGGCGAGCACCAAACCCGCCGCGAGCACCGCCAGCGCGAGCAAGCCGCCGGACTGGTAGGAGAAATCACCCATGAGCCAAAACAGCATGCTGTGCAGGCTGGCGTCGGTGCCGAGCACCAGCATCAGGCTGATGGCGGCGCCCCAGCCGGCAGCCACGGCGATGCCGGTGAGCAGCAGACGCGTGGGGGTCCAGCCGCCGCGGCCGTGGGCCAGGGCGAAAACGATGAGCGTGGAGGCGAGCGACCCCAGGAACGCGCCGCCGTTGATCCACAGGCCCGCGAGCCCGGCGAGCAGCGCACCGAGCGCGCCCACGGCGGCGCCACCGGAGACGCCTAGGATGTAAGGGTCCGCCAGCGGATTGCGCAGCAAGACCTGCATGAGCGTGCCCGCCAGCGCCAGCAGGCCGCCTACTGCGAACGCGTTGACGGTGCGCGGTAGGCGCAGCTCCAGCACCACGGTGCGCGTGAGCGCATCGCCGCCGCCGGTGAGCGCGTGCCACACGGCATCGAGCGGCAGGGCGGCGCTGCCCACGGCCAGGGACAAGAGCAAGGCCCCCGCCGTGAGCGCGAGCAGCGCCGGCAGCCAGGCGGCGAGGGCGGGGCGGCGTTGCATGGACTTAAGCGGCGCTCGCTTTGGGTTGGTGCCGCAACGCGAGCGTGGGCCAGCCCCGATCCGCGGCGATGGCCGCCAGCGTCTCGTCCGGGTTCACGGCCACCGGGTGGTCCACGCGGGAGAGCAGCGGCAGGTCGTTGTGGGAATCGGAATAGAACCAGGTCTCCTCCGGCGGAGCATCCTGGGTCTCGAGCCAGGCTTGGAGCCTCAGGATCTTGCCCTCACGGAAGCAGGGAGGACCCAAGACCCGCCCCGTGTAGCGGCCGTCGATCTCCTCGGGTTCCGTGGCGATGAGGTGGGAGACTCCCAATTCGTCGGCAATGGGCGCAGTGATGAAGCGGTTGGTGGCGGTGATGATGGCGAGCCGGTGGCCCTCGTCCCGGTGCCGTGTCAGGAGTTCGCGCGCGCCGGCGGCGATGCGCGGCCGCACCAACTCCGCGTGAAAGCGCTCGCGCCAGGCTTCGAGGCGCTCGCGGGGGTGGTCTTTCAGGGGCCGCAGGCCGAATTCCAGGAACTCGTGGATGTCGAGACGCCCGGCGCGGTACTCCGCCATGTAGCGCGCGCCTTCGCGCCGGTACTCCTCCGCGTCCACCACCCCCTCATTGGCCAGGAAACGGCCCCACAGGGCGTCGCTGTCGCCGTCCAGGAGCGTGTGATCCAGGTCGAAAAGCGCGAGTTTCAAGGGAATGGGCCCGGCGCCGGCTGATGGGGAATTGTAACCCGCGCCTCACGGTGCTTTGTCAGGCCCGGGGGTTTATGGAAGACTCAGGCCATGGGCATCCAGGAAAAGTTGACCCATAACGCGGTGATCGACGCCGAGGGCTTCCGGGCCAACGTCGGCATCGTGCTCTCGCACGCGGACCGGCGCCTGTTCTGGGGGCGCCGCATCGGCCGCGCCGGCTGGCAGTTCCCGCAGGGAGGGCTGCAGCCGGGGGAGACGCCGGAGGAGGCGCTCTACCGGGAGTTGGGCGAAGAAGTGGGCCTCAAGGCGGAGCAGGTGGAACTTTTAGGTTCCACCCGGGATTGGCTTCGCTACCGTCTCCCCGAACGTTATCAGCGCCACGACAGCCAGCCCCTGTGCATCGGTCAGAAGCAACGCTGGTTCCTGTTGCGTTTCCGGGACGAGGACGGGGCGGTGCACCTCGACGGCAGCGACAGCCCGGAATTCGATGCCTGGCGATGGGTGCAGTACTGGGAACCACTGTCCGAGGTGATCTTCTTCAAGCGCGGCGTCTACCGCGAGGCCCTGAGCGAGCTCGCGCCGCTGCTGTTCCCGGAGGGCGCGCCGCCACCGCCGCCGCTCCGCCGCAGCGGACGCCGCCGGCGTCGCTCCGAATGAATGTCTCTGCGAAAGCCATAGATGGCTTTCGCAGACCCACCGAGTCCGATACAGGCTCGGACTCGGTGCAGGGAAGTTCACGCCCCGCCGGTGTGGAAGATGAAATCGGTTCGCGTTAGCCCGCCGCGAGTTTTTCGAGCGCCGCGCCCGTCACGCGGTTGATTCGCCAGGCATCCATCATCTGGGCCCCGAGGCCCTTGTAGAAACGGATCGCGGGCTCGTTCCAGTCCAGTACCGCCCACTCGAAGCGCCCGCAGCCGCGCTCCAGCGCGAGCTGTGCGAGATGCACCAACAGTTTCCGCCCGATGCCTTTGCCGCGCAGTTCCGGCTTCACGTACAGGTCCTCGAGGTACAAGCCGGGTTTGCCGAGGAAGGTGGAGTAGTTGTGGAAGAACAGCGCGAAGCCCGCGGGCTTGCCGGCCTGTTCCGCGATGACGCACTCGGCCACGGGTTTCGCGCCGAACAGGGACTCGCGGATCCCCGCCTCGGTGGCGGTGACCTCGTGCAGGAGCTTTTCGTACTCCGCCAGTTCGCGGATCAGGGACAGGATCAGCGGTGCGTCGTCGGCGGTGGCGCGGCGGATGCGAAGGGAGTCTTTCATGGCGGTCTCCTCAAGAATCCCTCAATTATGGACCGGCGCGTGAAAAAACCTCAGGCCAGATCCCGCTGGCGGGATAGGCCAGGCAAGGTACTATCTCGGTCAATCAGCAGGTAAATGGATTTACCCCCTAGAGTGTGACGGAGGTCTATAAGAAGATTCGTCCGCTGCAAGTTCACTTCGCGGCGGACGTGCAAGGAAAGACCAGGGTCCGGCGCATCGCGCCGGACGAGCGATCTGGATGAGCGCTCCGGGCTTCCTCGCGATGCAGGGATTGCGCAGCGAGGAAGCCTTTTCCGTATCAATTAATTGAATTCGTATTCCAAGCGCAGGGCTAACACCCGGTTGGGTGCGCCTTGGTTGATCCCGAAGAGGTAGGCCAGGCTGTACTCGAATTCGTTGCCGCTCTCCATGTCCAGCTCGCCGCCCAAGGCCGGGCCGATCTGGCGGGCAACGTCGGCGGGGCGGTAGTAGGCCTCGAAGCCGGGGGCGAAGAGGGGCCGGATCTGGTAGCCGAAGGCGTAGGTGGCGCGGAGGTGGTACTGCCGCTCCGCGTCGGCCCCGAGCTGCTTCTCCCAGATGAAGTTGAGGCGCTGGTCGATCCGGCCGGTGAGTTTCTCGAACAGCGGGCCGAACTCCAGCACGCCCGGCTCGCCGGGCTGCTTGTTCCAGGCGTAGGAGGCGATGAATCCCAGGTCAGCCCAGTAATGCCCCTGATCCGTGAGCTGGAAGATGTTCTCGAACTCGTAGCCCTGCAGGAAGTTGGGCCCGCCCGACTCCCGTTCGTAGGTGGCCACGTAGATCTCCGGGTGCCACCAGCCCGTGAATGCATGGGCCACCGAGAAAAGATAGGAACGTTCATTATTGAGGGACGGGTCGCCGTCGAACTGCTGGTGGGCGCGGAACTCGAATTCGCTCTGGCCGTCGGTGACGTAAGGCGAATAGACGATGAAATCGTCGTCGGCGCGGGCAGCAGAGGTTCCACCGGCCAGCAGCAAGGACAGGAGTAGAACGCGGGTCTTGATGGAAACGCGGGGCACCGTTGTTCCTCTTATTTTTGGCCGTTGGCGGTCTGATGACGGTACGCCACCCACTTCATCAACGTGAATACCGTGACCAGGGTACACACATAAAACAAAAGCTGGATGCCCATGGGCCGGGCGGTATAGCCCATCAGCACGTGCAACATCTGTCCCGTGAGGCTTCCCTGGTCGAGATACCGGGACGTATCCCAAAGGCTCATCCCTAAGGCCGGCAAGAGGCCCGCCTGATTGAGGAAGCCCGCCGCCTGGGCGGCGAGGCCGGCGGCGATGAGCAACACCAGCCAACCCGTGACGCTGAAGAAATAGCGCATTGGGATCTTGAGAAGGCCGCGGTAAAGCAGCACGCCCACGAGCGCGCCGGCCGCGAGTCCCAGGAGACCGCCCGCCAGCATCCCGGCCGCGCCGGAACCGCCGGTGGCGATGGCCCAGAGGAACAGCACGACTTCGGAACCCTCGCGCATCACTGCGACCAGCGTGATGACCAGGAGCGCCGTCAGCGGGCGCCGGCCCTCATGCACCGCCTCGCCCACCTCGCGCACTTCCGCCGCCAGCGTGCGGCCGTGGGAGCTCATCCAGACGTTGTGCCAGGCGAGCATGCCCACCGCCGCGAGCAGGATGCCGGCATTCAGGAGTTCCTGGCCGCTGCCCGAGAAGGCGCCGTTGATGGCATCGGCGAACAGGGCCACCAGCCCAGCGCCCACGAGACCGAGCCCGATGCCGCCCGACACCCAGCGGCCCCGCCCGGTGATACCGCGCGAGGCGCCGAGGACGATGGCGACGATGAGCGCGGCCTCGATGACCTCACGGAAGACGACGATGGCGGTGGCGAGCATGGGGGGTCGTTCACTTCGCGGCGGCGGTCGCCACCACCCAGCCTTCCGAGGCTTGGTGGAAGTCGTTGAAGAAACGGTAGCGGCCCGGGTCCAGGGGGCCGATGTACAGCTTCACCTGGCCGTGGGCCGGCACCACGATTTCCCGGGAGAGGTCGTAGCTCTCGAATTCCGCCGGCACCGCGTCCTGATTCACCACCACGAGCTGTACTTTTTCGCCCGCGGGTACCTGGATCTCCTGGGGCACGAAGGCCTGGCTCTTGATGAGGATCTGCACGGGCTCGGCCGCCCGGGCGGCGAGGCTCATGAGCGCGATGGCGCAAAGCAGGAGGGGGCGTTGCATGGTTTCAAGCTGCTTCTCAAATGAGATTTATTCTCATTTGTAGTTTATCCAAAAGGAACACGAATAACAATGATTCTCATTAATTTTTGTCACAATCCCCGGCTTACGCCATGACCCAGATCAAGCCAAGGCTTAGAAGGGCTTCAGTTCCACCAGGAACAGCACGGCCAGAAGCAGAAGAGCGGGGATTTCGTTGAACAGGCGGTAGAAGCGCGGGCTCCGGCGGTTACGCCCCGCGCGGAAGTCGCGCATCAGCATGTAACAGGCCATGTGGTAGAACAGCAGCAGCGCCACCAGGCCGAGCTTCACGTGCAGCCACAGGGGCGCCGGCCACCACCAGCCGATCATGAGGCAGAGCCCGAAGATCACCGTGCCGATGGCACCCAGGCTTGTAATCACGAACAGCCGCCGCTCCATCACCACGAAACGTTCGTGGCCCAAGGCGTCCGTGGCGGAGGCGTGGTACACAAACAGGCGCGGCAGGTAGAACAGCCCCGCGAACCAGGACACCACGAAGAAGATGTGCAGGGCCTTGATCCAGAGCATGGGCGGCATCGCTCGCCTCGGGGAGACCGTCGTTATGCTAACACTCGGCTGACAGCAGGGCCCGCTGGCGCGTACCATGTACGCCCGTTCGCGATGCTTTCGTCATGGCCCGACTCGTCGTCAAGCACCATCGTCCACTGCATAGCTGGCTCTTCCGCCTGGGCGCGGTCGCGGCGGTGCTGCTCGCCATCTGGGGGGCCTTTGTCTACGGGGAATACCGCGCCGGCTTCGATCGGCAGGCAGCAGGTGCCCTGCAGGATGCCCTGGACGAGGCCCAGGAGCGCGACACCGCCTTGAACGAGCAGATCGCGGTGCTGCAGCGCCAGCGCGAGGTGGACCAGAGCGCCAGCCAACAGGTGCAGAGCTCGCTTTCCGAGTTGCAACGCAAGCTCGCCGATGCCCAGGAGGAAGTGGCCTTCTACAAGGGCATCATCTCCCCGGGCGCGGGGGAAGAGGGGCTGCGCGTGCAAAGCCTAAAGTTTACCAACGGCGGCGCGCCGCGGCTGTATCATTACCGTCTGGTGCTCATCCAGGTACGCACCCGCGAATTCAAGGTCTCGGGCAGCGTGACCATGAAGATCTACGGCGTGCAGGATGGCAAGGCCGTGACCTTGGACGCCCGCGACGTGGCGCCCAACGCCAAGGCGCCTTCCGGCTTTGCCTTCCAGTATTTCCAGAGCCTGGAAGGGGATGCCTTCTTACCCCCGGGCTTCACTCCGGGACGTGTGGAAGTGACGGTGCAGGAAAGCGGTCATGCGCCCGTCGAACAGACCTTCGACTGGAGTGGGATAAGTGCGTAAAGATCTGCAGAGAGGTTTTCATCATGTTCAGCGGTGACAAACAGAGCAAGGGGCGGATCGACACCCTCATTGGGCGCAACAGCCGTATCGAGGGCGACCTGCATTTCAAGGGCGGCTTACACGTGGACGGCGAGATCCACGGCAACGTGCACGCCGAAGAAAGTTCGGAATCCATGCTGAGCTTGAGCCAGCACGGTGTCATCCGCGGTGAAGTAAAGGTTCCGCATATCACTCTCAACGGTACCGTGGAAGGCGACGTGCATGCCGAAAAGCGCCTGGAACTCGGCTCCGAGGCGCGCGTCACGGGCGACGTCTACTACAACCTGGTGGAGATCGCCGTAGGCGCGACCGTCAACGGCAAGCTGGTGCATCGTCCCGCCGGGCCAGTGCTGGCCTTGAGCCACCAGAGGGGCGGCAAGGCTGCAGAAGCCGCAGAAGGCGCCAAGCGCGGCTGAGTTATAATTCCCCCATGGACGGACACTTGGATACGCTGGTCTTCACCGACGCCGCCGCGCGCAAGGTGCGGCAGCTCATTGAAGAGGAAGGCAACGAGGCGCTCAAGCTGCGCGTATTTGTGACCGGCGGCGGCTGCGCCGGCTTCCAGTACGGCTTCAGCTTCGACGAGAAGGTGGAGGAGGGCGACACCCGTGTGGAGAACGCCGGCGTCATCCTGCTGGTGGACCCCATGAGCTTCCAGTATCTGGCGGGCGCGGAAATCGACTACAGCGAGGGACTCGAGGGCGCCCAGTTCGTGATCCGCAATCCCAACGCCACGACCACCTGTGGTTGTGGTTCGTCGTTCACTGTCTGAGAGCGGCCGGGAGTCAAGCGGCTTGAAGAAGCGCCGGGAGGCGCTTTTTTTATGCCGGATAGATGGCACCGAGCACCGTCGAGCGGGCGGCGCCGGTGACGGAGGGAAGATTGCCGGGCAGGCTCTGCAGCGTCCGATGGGCGAGCCAGGCGAAGCCTGCCGCTTCCACCCAATCCGGGTGCAGCCCCAAGGCCGCGGTGCTCTGCACCTTCGCTTCCGGCAGTTGCGCCGCGAGACGCGCCATCAGATGGGCGTTGTGGGCGCCGCCGCCGCAGACGTAGACCTGTTTGGCTTCCGGTGCTTCCGCGTGGACGGCTTCGGCGATGCTCCGCGCCGTGAGTTCCGAGAGCGTGGCCAGAAGGTCTTCGGTCTTGAGCTTGCGCCCCGCCAGGCCGGATTCCAGCCAGGCCTTGTTGAACTGTTCGGGCCCCGTGCTTTTGGGCGGTTTTCGGGTGAAGTAGCCGTCTTGCAGCAGCGCCGCCAGGAGCACGTCGTCCACCTTGCCCCTGGCTGCGGCGCGACCGTCCTCGTCGTGGGGATTGCCCAGCTGCTCGCGGCTCACGAGATCCATGAGCCCATTGCCGGGGCCGGTGTCGAAACCGCGCACCTCGCCTCTGGACGGTAGCAGCGTGATGTTGGCGATGCCGCCCACGTTCGCCACCACCCGTGCCTCCGAACCCTGACCGAAGGCCGCTTGGTGGAATGCCGGCAGCAAGGGCGCGCCCTGGCCGCCTAAGGCTACGTCGCGGCGGCGGAAATCCGCCACCACGGTCAGCCCCAAGCGTGCGGCGATGACATTGGGATCGGCGATCTGGGCGGTGAACGGGTGCTTGGATCGCGGTCGGTGACGCACCGTCTGGCCGTGGCTGCCCACGGCACGGACTTTTTCCTTCGGCGTCTTCGATTCCTCCAGCAGCGCCAGGGCCGCCGCAGCGAACAGCTCTCCGAGCTCCGTATCGAGCGAGCCGAGCTCGTCCAGGGGATCGCCGTCGTGACGGCCCGCGGAGATCCGGCGCACCCGTTCGCGCACGCTTTCGGCGTAGGGCGTGAAATGGGTGGCGAGCAGACGCGGGGCCGAGTCGAAGGCCATGAGCACGGCATCGATGCCGTCGGCGCTGGTGCCGGACATGAGCCCCACGAAGAGTTCGCTCATGGGACGGGAATCAGTGGGCGGCGGTTTCGGCACCGGACGCGGTGCTCGCGCTGGCGGCGAGCCGCGTGTCGCCCACGCTGGAGAGTTGGGCCAGCAGGGATTTGGCGGATTGACTGAAATCCGCCAGGTACTGGGTGGTGACCGGCTCCACGTCCGGCAGCTGCACGGTGCGCGGATTGCGGGGCACGCCGTTGATGCGCACCTCGAAGTGCAGGTGCGGGCCGGTGGCGAGCCCGGTCATGCCCACGAAACCGATGGTCTGCTCCTGGCTCACATGCTTGCCGCTGCGCAAGCCCACCTTGAAGTGGGAAAGGTGCCCGTAAAGGGTGCTGTAGCCGCCGCCATGGTCGATGACCACGCACTTGCCGTAGCCGCCCTTCACGCCCATGAAGGTGATGCGGCCGTCGCCGGCAGCCTTGATGGGCGTGCCGACGGGAGCCGCGTAGTCCACGCCCTGGTGCGCGCGGGTGAAGCCGAGGATCGGATGCTTGCGGTGCAGGCTGAATCCGGAGGAGATACGGCTGTAGCTGATGGGGGCGCGCATCAACGCTTTCCGGATGCTCTTGCCGTCCGGCGTGTAGTAGCCGGTCTGGCCCTTGGGGTCCGTGAAGCGCACGATGCGGTAGTCCCGGTCTCCGGCCTTGAATTCGGCGGCCAGGATCGGACCGTTGACCACGGGATGGCCGAGGCGCTGGATCTTCTGGTACAGCACTGTGAAGCTGTCGCCGTTCTGGATGTCGTGGGCGAAGTCGATGTCCCAGGCGAAGAGCTGGATGAGCTCCATGGTGGTGGCCTCGGACAGGCCCGCACGCCCGGCGGAATCGAACAGCGAGTTCTCCACCACGCCGTGGGCGTAGGCGGTGGTGACGGTGGTGGGGATTTCGCTGACGGCGTCGCTGTAACCCGTCCCCTGCCGGATCACGTCCAGCATGTGGCCGTCGTCATACTGCATGCGCAGCTCCTGGATGTGCGCATCCGGCGTGTAGCTCACGCGGATCACGTCCCCCGGCAGGAGGTGCTTCAAGCGGTCCGCGCCCGTGCCCGAATCCATGATGGCGGCGAGGTCCGTGGCGCTCAGGTTGCGGTCGCTGAAGAGCTCCGCCAGGGTGTCGCCCTGGGCCACGTGGATGTGCACGGTGGTGAGGTTGGGCACCGCCGGCAGCGCGGCGGCGGACACGGTGGCGGTGTACCCCGGCGGACCCAGGTCCGCGAATGCCGCGGACATGTTCAGCAGTTCGAATCCGGCGCCGGCCACGACGGTGAAGGCGAGCACGGCCCAGAACCGGCGGCGCGCCGCGAAGCGCCCCCGCCCAGGCAGGGGGGCTGGCCTATAATCCACGTCGCTATGCGTATGCAGATCCGTCACGGCCCATCCCCGGTCCAAAACGGGGTAACACTAGCCTGTCGCGACTTGAGGGTCAATGCCCGATTTTTCACCTAAGTCCCTGAATTAGGCCGGAATTGCCTGGACAAGCGCGGTAAAATCCCTCTCCGCCAAGACAAGGACCCGGATAGACCCCATGACGGCCAAACCCACCCCCGCCGAGCAGCTCGCGGAGCTTTCCCGCGGCGCCGACGAGATCCTGCCCGAGGCCGAGTTCGCCCTTAGGCTCAAGGAGGGGCGCCCTTTGCGGGTCAAGGCCGGTTTCGACCCCACGGCGCCGGACCTGCACCTCGGGCATACGGTGCTCTTGAACAAGATGCGCCGCTTCCAGGAATACGGCCACCAGGTGATCTTCCTCATCGGCGATTTCACCGGGATGATCGGCGATCCCACCGGCAAGAACGTCACCCGCAAGCCGCTCACGCGCGACGAGATCGAAGCCAACGCCCGTACCTACGAGGCCCAGGTGTTCAAGATCCTGGACGCCGGTAAGACGCGCATTGAGTTCAATTCCAAGTGGACCGAGAAACTCGGCGCCACGGGCCTGGTGCAGCTCGCCGCCCGCTACACGGTGGCGCGCATGCTGGAGCGGGACGACTTCAGCAAGCGTTATGCGACGGGCGAGCCCATCTCCATCCACGAGTTCCTGTATCCCCTGGTGCAGGGTTACGACTCCGTGGCCCTGCAGGCGGACGTGGAACTCGGCGGCACCGACCAGAAATTCAACCTGCTGATGGGGCGCCACCTGCAGGAGCAGTACGGCCAGAAGCCGCAGATCGTATTCACCCTGCCGATCCTCGAGGGTCTGGACGGCGTGCAGAAGATGTCCAAGTCCCTCGGCAACTATATCGGCATCAACGAGCCGCCCGGCGAGATGTTCGGCAAGCTCATGTCCATTTCCGACGACCTCATGTGGCGGTATTTCGAACTCCTGAGCTTCAGGCCGCTGGCGGAGATCGGGCGCTTCAAGCGGCAGGTCGCGGAGGGCGCCAATCCCCGCGACATCAAGTTCCTGCTGGGGCAGGAAATCGTGGCGCGCTTCCACGGCGAGGCCGCAGGCAAGGCCGCCCAGGAGGAATTCGTGGCGCGCTTCCAGAAGGGTGCGTTGCCGGAAGAGATGCCGGAGCACGACATCAAGGTGGAGGGCGGCGGCATCGCCCTGGCCACGCTGCTCAAGCAATGCAACCTCACCGCCAGCACCTCCGAGGCCAATCGCATGCTGGAGCAGGGCGGGGTCAAGCTCGACGGCGAGAAGGTCTCCGATCGGAACCTGAAACTAAAGGCGGGTTCAAGCCATGTTCTGCAGGTGGGCAAGCGCAAGTTCGCCCGCGTGACCCTGAAGCAGGCCTGAAGATGGGCGCGCTCCAGGGAAAGAAGATCCTCGTCGGCGTCACGGGCGGCATCGCCGCCTACAAGAGCGCCGATCTCGTGCGCCGTCTCAAGGAAGCGGGCGCGGAAGTGCAGGTGGTCATGACCGCCGGCGCCCAGCGCTTCATCACGCCACTGACGCTGCAGGCGGTCTCGGGCCGGCCGGTGCGCACCGACCTCTGGGACGCGGCGGCCGAACACGCCATGGGCCACATCGAGCTCGGCCGCTGGGCGGACCTGATCCTGGTGGCGCCCGCGAGCGCCGACTTCATCGCCCATCTGGCCCAGGGCCTCGCCACCGATCTGCTCTCGACCCTGTGCCTTGCGAGCACCGCGGCCATTCACGTCGCGCCCGCCATGAACTGGGCCATGTGGGAGAGCGCCGCCACCCAGGAAAACGTACGGTTGCTCAAGGAGCGGGGCATCCGGCGGCTCGGTCCGGTGGCCGGGGAACTCGCCGAAGGCGAGACCGGCATGGGCCGGATGCTGGAGCCCGCCGACATTGTCGCCGCGCTCTCGGGCGCAGACCTGCCGCTCAAGGGCGTGTCGGTGCTGGTGACCGCCGGGCCCACGCGCGAACCCCTCGACCCGGTGCGCTTCGTCTCCAACCGCAGCTCCGGCAAGATGGGCTTCGCGGTGGCGCGCGCCGCCGCCGAGGCGGGCGCGGATGTCATTCTGGTGAGCGGCCCGGTGCATCTCGCTACGCCGCGTGACGTGCGGCGCGTGGACGTGGAGACCGCCGCCGAGATGCACGCCGCCGTGATGCAACGCTTGAAGGGCGTGGAGGTTTTCGTTGCCGCCGCCGCCGTGGCCGATTACGGGCCGCCGCGCGCCGCCGCGCAGAAGATCAAGAAGAAGGCTGCGACCCTCCCACTCAAGCTCGTGCGCACGTCGGACATCCTGGCGGACGTGGCGAAGCGCAAACCGCGTCCGTTCACGGTGGGCTTCGCCGCCGAAACCGAAAAACTCGAGGCCCATGCCCGCGAGAAGCTCGCGAAGAAAAAACTGGATCTCCTGGCAGCGAACCTGGTCGGCAAGGGACGCGGCTTCGACCGGGACGACAACGCCCTGACGCTGTATTGGCCCGGAGGCTCGCTGGACCTCGGCGCGGCGCCTAAGCTCCTGCTGGCGCGTGGGCTCGTGGCCGTGATCGCCGAACGCTACAAGAGCAAGCCCTGACCCATGCCCATCATCAAGCTCAAGATCCTCGACCCGCGTATCGGCAAGGAATTTCCCCTGCCGCAGCACGCCACCGCCGGTTCCGCCGGCATGGATATCCGCGCCTGCCTGAAGGAACCCTTGACGCTCACCCCCGGCGACGCGGTGCTGATCCCGTCCGGTATCGCCATCCACATCGGCGACCCGGCTTACGCCGCCGTGCTCCTGCCGCGCTCGGGGCTCGGGCACAAGCACGGCATCGTGCTCGGCAACCTCACGGGGCTCATCGACTCCGATTACCAGGGCGAAGTGCTGGTGTCGTGCTGGAACCGGGGCCGGGAGGCGTTCACCGTGCAACCCGGCGAGCGGGTGGCGCAGATGGTGATCCTGCCCGTGGCCCATGCCCAGTTCGAGGTGGTGGGCGAGTTCGAGGAATCGAAGCGCGGCGCCGGCGGATTCGGCCATTCCGGCAAGGCTTGAGGCCGTGTCCGCAGACGGGCGTTGACAGGCTCCGGCCTCGGGCCTAGCGTGGCGGCGGGGTATTGCAAACAACCATGACACGGGGGTGCATCATGATGAGCCCGCTCCGTTCCCATCTCCTGTTTCTGTCTCTCTCCGTTTCTCTCTCATCTGCCTTCGCCGCCGCGCCCAAGTCCGATCAGGCGCTGATCGACAACGCCATGTCCGCGGCGCCGGCCGCCATCTCCAAGGATGCCACCGTGGTCGACATGACCGGCGGCAAGATGCGCACGCTACGCCATGGCGGCAACGGCTGGACCTGCGTGCCGGATGATCCCGGCTCGCCCGGCAACGATCCCATGTGCATGGATCCCAACGGCTTGGAATGGCTCATGGCCCTGATGGCGGGCAAGGCGCCGCCCGACAAGGTGGGCTTCATCTACATGCTGCAGGGCGGCTCGGACGCGAGCAACGTGAGCCCCAACGTGAGTACGCCGAAGGACGGCCGCTGGGTGACCACCGGGCCTCACGTGATGGTGGTGGGCCCGGCGGCGAAACTCATGCCGGGTTACATCAAGGGCGATTACCCCGACACCTCGAAGCCCTATGTCATGTGGGCGGGCACGCCCTACGAGCACCTGATGATCCCGGTGAAGCCCTGAGCATCCCTGCAGCGCAAACAGAAAGGCCCGCACGAGCGGGCCTTTCTTTTATGTCTTGCGTGTGAGTACTAGTGGGTCGAGGCCGCCGGGGCAGGGGTCATCCCGGTCAGCTGCTTGTAACGGGCGATGTCGTCCACGAACTGCTGGGTGACCTGTTGCTTTCGCTGCTGCTCGCTCAGGAGATTCTGCTGGTTCGCGACGTATTGCTGCTTGGTGTCGTCGATGTGCTTCTGCAGGTCCGGAGGGACGGGCTTACCCTTGTCACTGAGCTCGGTGGCGCGGCTCTGGTATTCCGCCAGGCTGTTCTGCAGGCCGGCGATGGCGCCGTTCAGCACGTTGATCTGGGCGTCGATGGCGGAGAGCTTGCTGTCCCGGTCGTGCTCCAAGTCGGCGACCGAGGTGTAAGTGTCGAGCAACACTTTGTCGCGCATCTGCTGCGCCTTTTGTGCATGGGCCTGCTGCTGTGCCTGCTGCTGCGCTTGAGCATCGGCCGCGAGCTGCTCCGGCGTCTTCTGGGCGGAGGTGGTGCCGATCACCACGCCCTGGCTGTTCAGCGTCTCGCTCGCCTGGGATGCGTATTCCGGCGGGATACTGCTGCCGTAGTGGGTGACGCCGTCCTTGTCCACCCATTTGTAGACCTTGGTCTTGCTGCTGTCGGCGAGCGCCGTACCGCCGAAGGCCAGCAACAGGGCGGTGATGAGCAGGGCGGTCTTACGTGCGTTCATAGGCGATGCCATCGGTCGTAAGCGTGACGGAGGAAAAGTATAGCTCAGGCGCCGTAGGCGCTCCGGTAGGCGTCCAGGGCCGCCAGCGGCGCCTGCATGCCGGGCTGAGGCGCCAGCCATTCGCGCAATTCCTCGACGCGCACGATGGCTGCAACTTTCATGCCGTGCTCCTGTTCCACTTCCTTGACCGCGGATAGCTTGCCCTGGCCGCGCTCCTGCCGGTCCAATGCAATCACGAGTCCCACGGGCTCCGCGCCGGCGGCGCGGATGATGGACACCGCCTCGCGCACCGCGGTGCCGGCGGTGATCACGTCGTCCACGATGAGCACGCGGCCCTTCAAGGGGGCGCCCACCAGCTGGCCGCCCTCGCCGTGGTCCTTGGCCTCCTTGCGGTTGAAGCAGTAGGGGAGATCCCGGCCGTGGTGCTCGGCGAGCGCGGCGGCGGTGACGGTGGCGAGCGGGATGCCCTTGTAGGCGGGGCCGAACAGCATGTCGAAGGCGATGCCAGAATCCACCACCGCCTGGGCGTAGAAGCGCCCGAGTGCGGCGAGTGCCGCGCCGCTGTTGAACAGGCCGGCGTTGAAGAAGTAGGGGCTCTTGCGGCCTGACTTGAGCGTGAATTCGCCGAAGCGCAGCACTTGTCGCGCGAGGGCGAAATCCAGGAACTGGCGCTGGTAGGGTTTCATTAAATAACCTTATATGAGCCCTCGGTTATGATACCTCGGGCAAGAGGAACTCTGAAAAATCCATCCCTGGATTTTTCAGACTCGACGAGACCGGCACACGCCCGGTCTCGTCTCCGCCGAATCAAGCACGGCGGTGCTTGATTCGCACGCGGTACATTCATGTACCGCGGGCGCTGCGATTGTGAGCTTTCAGAGGTAGGCATGCGCATCATCACCTTGAACGTCAACGGCATCCGTTCCGCCTCCCGTAAGGGCGTCTTCGATTGGTTGAAGCGCCAGAAAGCCGACGTGATCTGCCTGCAGGAGACCAAGGCCCAGGAGGACCAGCTCGAGGATCCCCTGTTCCGTCCCGACGGGCACCACTGCTTCTATTTCGACGCCAAGAAGAAGGGCTACGCCGGCACCGCGCTCTACGCGCGACACGAACCGGACAAGGTCATCCGGGGTTTCGGCGTCAAGGAATTCGACGACGAGGGCCGCTATCTCGAGGCCCAGTTCGGCTCGCTTTCGGTGATTTCCCTGTACCTGCCTTCCGGTTCCGCGGGCCCGGAACGCCAGGCCTCCAAGGACCGCTTCCTCAAGGTCTTCATGCCCTACCTCAAGGCGCTGCGCAAGAAAAAGCGTGAGTATGTCGTCTGCGGTGACTGGAACATCGTGCACAAGGAGATCGACATCAAGAACTGGAAGAGCAACCAGAAGAACTCCGGCTGCCTTCCCCATGAGCGCGCCTGGCTGGACGAGCTCTTCGGGCCAGCGGGTTATGTGGACGCCTTCCGCGTGGTCGATCCCAGACCTGAGCAATACACGTGGTGGTCCAACCGGGGCCAGGCCTATGCCAAGAACGTGGGCTGGCGCATCGATTACCAGGTGGTGACGCCGAGTCTCAGAAACAAGATCAAGAAAGCGGTCATCTTCAAGGACCAGCGTTTCTCGGATCACGCGCCGCTGATCATGGATTACAACTTGTGAGCATGGTGCTCGCGCGCTGGCGCGGAGCATTCTCGGCCTACGCCCATCCGCGTGTGCTCGGCATGCTGTTCCTGGGTTACTCCTCGGGCCTCCCGTTTCTCATGGTGCTCATCACGCTCGCTGCGCGCCTCAAGCAGGCGGGCATAGACCGCAGCACCATCGGCTATTTTTCCTGGGTGGGGCTCGCCTATTCCCTCAAGTTCTTCTGGTCGCCCTTCGTGGACCGCCTGCGTCTACCCGTGCTCGGCGGCTTGGGACGTCGGCGCAGCTGGATGCTCCTATCGCAGTGCGCCGTGGCGGCCGGTCTGCTGCTCATGGCCGTCGCAGACCCGGCGGCGGACCCGGTGCATATGGCCCTGCTGGCCCTAGGTACGGCGCTGTTCGCCGCCACCCAGGACATTGCCGTGGACGCCTATCGCATCGAAGCGGTGGGAGAGGAGCTGCAAGGCTCCATGTCCGCCGCTTACCAGACCGGCTATCAGGTGGCGCTGATCTGCGCCGGGGCGGGAGCCTTGTCGGTAGCTGCATTCTTCGGTTGGACCGCCGCCTATTGCGGCATCGCGCTGCTGATGGGCGTGGGCGTGGTCACGACGTTGCTGATCGCCGAACCAGACCGACACCTGGACCGAGCGACCCTGGCGCGGGAGCAGCGGGTGGTGGATTTCCTAGAAGGCTCCCGCCATTGGCCGGAGCCGCTACGCCAGGCTGTGGCCTGGGCGATCGGCGCGGTGGTCTGCCCGTTCATGGATTTCTTCGCCCGCAACGGCTGGCGCGTAGCCCTGCCGATCCTCCTGCTCATCGTGCTCTACCGCCTGAGTTACATGAGCATGGGGGTGATGGCGAACCCCTTCTATCTTGACCTTGGCTTCACGCTGTTGCAGATCGCCGAGGTGGCGAAGGTCTACGGCATCATCATGACTCTCACGGGGGCCTTCATCGCCGGCGTCCTGGTGGCGCGCTGGGGCACGCTGCGCGCCATGCTCGTGGGCTTGCTGCTGCTGACAGGCGCCAACCTGTTCTACGCTTATATCGCGGGTATCCATCCAGGCATCGGCTGGTTTGCTGCGGCCATCAGTGTGGACAACGTGGGTAACGGCATCGCCGGCACGGCCTTCATTGCCTACATGTCCTCGCTTACCAACCGAGCCTACACTGCGACGCAGTACGCCCTGTTCGGCTCGTTGTGGAGTGTGCCCACCAAGTTCCTGGCGGGATTCTCGGGCAGGGTGGTGGACGCGACGGGTTACGGCCCGTTCTTTGCCATTACGGCGCTGTTGAGCCTGCCGGCGCTCTTCTTGATTGTCTGGATACTGCGGCGTTCCGCATCAGCCGAGCCGGTCGCGGGTTAATGCAGCTTGGCGCCGGGCTTCTCGTTCCGGAGCTGGCTTGCGACGGGCGAGGCGTGGTGCAGGATCATGCGCCAGCCGTCCTTGGTCAGCTGGTAGATGTTGGTGGCCACCGTCGCCGGCCGTTCGGCGGATTCGCCGGGTACGGTGATGTATTCGTGCAGCACGTGGATGGAGAGCAACGCGTCCTGGACGCGGCTCACCTCCGCGAGCCGGAAGCGCAGGCCGCCGCCGTTCCTGAACAACTCGCTCCAGCCCGCGCGCACCGCACGCTGGCCGCTGATGCGCGGCCCCACCGGGTGGACGCAGATCACGGTATCGCTGTCGAGCCACACGCCCATCATGGCGTCGAGGTCGCCGTCGGCGAAGGCGGTGTAGAATGCGTTCTCCGCTTCATCGGGCGTGGCGAACATCGGCGCATCCGCTTCCTCGGGGAATGCCGACAATAGAAGAAAGCGCCTGTCGAGGGCAAGCGAGTTGCCGGACCGCATCACATGCCTGAACCCCAACGCCACGTCATCTGCCGCTTGGAGGAGGTCCCGGACCCCGGGGCACGTGGCTTCTCGTTCCCGGGCGCCCAGTTCCCGGACGAATGGTTCCTGGTGCACTGGTACGGCAAGGTCTACGCCTACCGCAACGTTTGCCCCCACGCGGGGCGCTTCCTCAATTGGAAGCCGGACGCTTTCCTGACCCGCGATCACACGCTGATCATGTGCTCGGGCCACGGTGCGCTGTTCGACCCGCAGGACGGCCTATGCGTGGCCGGCGCCTGTCTCGGCCGGGCGCTCACGCCGCTGCCGGTTGCGGTGGAAGAGGGAGAGGTGGTGGTGTACGGGCCGGAGCCGGCCTAAAGAATTATCTTTCAGCGATCGAAGCCGTCGAGAGGATTCGCCCACATGCTGCGATCGCCGTCATCGAGATCTACGCCGTAATCCTCGCGGTCCATGTCGAGAGACCCGGACCAGTCTTCCGGCGGATCGGTGGGCTTGGGCCGCATCTCCTCCCAGGAGTCCGCTTCCAGCTCTTCCACGGTGCCGTCGAAGTACTGCACTTCCACCGTGCCGTCGTCCTGGTCTATGGCCACCACCTCGAACAGGGCTCCCTGGGGGTCGGCGTACCACTCGCCCACCCTGGGCGGGTCTGCCGGCTCTTGTTCCATCATGCTTTCCATGACAGTGGGCCCCCGGCCCAAAAGGTTGTTACCATGCCTCGCGGACGGCACGGCGGCGGTTTGGTGAGCGCGGGAACTCCCGTGTCTTTGTTGTTGTGGCCGCAGCCGGGCTGCGTTCGATATTGTTATAGAACCAGAACGGGGCGCTTGCAAGCCTCCCCGGCGGAGAAATTGCTCCACGGTGAGACCGCGTTCACAAAAAGCGCGTAGCCCGGTGTAAACCCTCGTTTTTCGGCGCACATGACACTCGAGAAGATTTTTAACATGTTCGTGGTGCTGCTGGTGGTCATCGACCCCGTCGGCGTCACGCCCATGTTCGGCGCGCTCACCCGTGGCGGCGGGGAGCTGCACCGCCGCCGCATGGCGTTGAAGGGCACGGCCCTGGCCGCGGCCATCCTGCTGGTGTTCGCCTTCATCGGCGACTGGCTCCTGACCACGCTGGGCATCAGCCTGCCGGCCTTCAAGATCGCGGGCGGCGTGCTGTTGTTCCTGATCGCCATGGACATGGTGTTCGCCCGGCAGTCGGGCGGGCGATCCGCCACCGGGCGCGAGCAGGAAGAGGCGCGCCACAAGGAGGACATCTCGGTGTTCCCGCTGGCGTTCCCGCTGATCGCGGGCCCGGGCGCGCTCACCACGCTACTCTTGATGGTGGGCGAGAGCCGCGGGCATGCGCTGTACTTCGCCGCCATGATCGGCGTACTGCTCGCGGTGCTGGCGCTGACGCTGGTGTGCCTCCTGTCGGCAGGCCGGCTAATGAAGCTCCTGGGCGAGACCGGCGCCAATGTCATGGACCGGCTGTTCGGCGTGATTTTGGCCGCCTTGGCCGTGCAATTCGTGATGGACGGGGTGCGGGCGGGATTTTTTTCTTAAGGTAATGACTCCAGAAGATTGAAGCCTAGGGTTTTGCTGGCGGTAATGGTTGAGACGGATCCCCTCCGTCCTTCAAGTACTGTGCTAAAGCGGCATCCTGTTTCGCAGCATCGGCGTTGCCAAGCGCTTGGTCCGCCTGGGAAAGGCCTTGCAGGTCGCGCAGGGAATCGGCGCTGTCGTACATCCACAGCCGCGCCTGCAGGGCCCGGTAGAGGTGGTCGCGGGCGCCGGGCCAATCCGCGCGGGCGAGCAGCAATCCACCCCATTCCTCGTGGGTGGCGGCGATGCCGGGACGGTAATAGGCGGCCTGATAGCGCGACAAGGCGTCGGCATAGAGCGCCGAAGCCTTGATGGCATCGCTTTCCGCCTTCGCCTGCAGGCGTTCCAAGCGCGCCGCGGTCAGCGGATCCTTACTGCCGGTTTCTGCGGCGTTGAGCTTAGCCAGCCACTGGGCCGCATCGCCAGCCTTCTGGTCAAAGGCCGCCTGGGTGCGGGCGAAGAGCGCGGCGCTCTTCACCTCGGCCGGCGCGGCGGGGTCGTTGAGAATTCCGTCGAGCTTGGCCGATGCCGCAGCCGGGTCCGGGGCCTGCAGGTCCGCGTAAGCGTCGAGCAGCGTCACCCGAGGCAGGAGCGGCGCCAGGAACTTATGATCGGTGGCGAGGCTTCGTACCTCGGCGAGGTTGGCCCGGGCCGCCGGCACGTCCCCCTGCAGCAGCGCGCAATCGGCCATGTCGATGAGCGCCTCCGCCTGTCCGTTCAGCTCGTCCACGCTGCGGTAGAGCACCAGCGCGCGGCCGAAGAATGCGCGCGCTTCCACATAGCGGTTGTCCTGGTAGGCCGTCATGGCGTTGGCCATGAAGGTGCTGGTGGCCGTGACCGGCGCGGGCGGCTGCACCGGGCGGCTGCCGCAGCCGGCTACGAGGAGCGCGAAAAGGATGGGTGCGGCTAGGCGCATGGATTAAGGTGGCGGCTGCACGGGGGTGAGGGTCTCCGTGGGCTTCTTCGCCACGGACGAGGAAATCGGCCAGGTGTTCTGCACCGCCTGCAGGGTGGTATCCACCTGGTCCAGCACCTGACGGGTGCGGGTCACCATGTCGGGCAGGGCCTGCATCTGGTAGTTCACCGTACCCATGGTGGTGTTGAGTTGGGTCACCAGTTTGCGGGTCTGGGCCAGGAGTTCCGGCATGTCCGCCGAGGCGGCGTTGGCGTTCTTGATGAGCGGTTGCAGCTCCGCCACGCGATCCTTCGTCTCCTTCAGGGTTGCCGCCAGGTCCTCCACCGCGTGGGAATCCGCCACTTGGCCGGTGATGTTCTTGAGGTTCCCGCTCACCACCGCCAGGTTCTTGACCAGCGCGTTCAGGTCCTTGGGGTCGATGGCGTGGCTCAACTGGTTGACCTGGGCCAGGGTGGATTTCACGTTATCCAGCACCGGCGATATCTGGCTCATCATCTGATCCATAGACATGGGTTGGGTCAGCGGTATCTCCGCATCGTTGGTCACCATGGGCTTGTCGGTGGAACCCGGCTTGATGGTGATTGCGGCGTTGCCGATCACCGAGAGCTTACTGATCTCGGCGGTAGAATCGGTGCGTACCAGCCGGTGAAATTTTTGCAGAATCTCCATGGTAACCATGATGCGATTGTTCTCACTCAGGCTGAGCCGGGTCACCTTGCCGATGTTCAGGCCGTAGGCCATCACCGGGGTGTCGGTGCTGACGCCGGTGGCGTCGGTGATGTAGGCGTGGACACGGAACTTGGGTGCGAAGAACAGCCGAGTCTGCTCGTTGTAGGAAAGGATGAAGACCAGGATCGCGACGGCCACGAGCACGAAGATCCCAACCAGGCGCTCGCGCGCCGTGTAGTTCAAGCGGTGGATGTAGTGGACTTGCTCTTTCTCGGCCATGCTTAACCTCATGCCGCCATGTCGAGGAAGGCGTTCACCTCGGCGCGGCCTGATTCCACGAACGGTTTCCAACCCGCGAAACGCGCCGTGCCGGACGGATGCAGGAAGAGTATCTCCTCGGCGTGGCGCTTCACGAATCCCAGGTTGTGGGTGGCGATCAGCACCCCGAGACCCCGCTCCTTCGCGAGCCTGACGTAGATGTCCGACTCCCGCGACCGGCAGGCACTGTCGGTCATGTGGAAGGGCTCGTCCAGGAACATCAGCTGGGGCGACAGCATGAGGCAGCGGGCGATGGCGAGCAAGAGGCGCTCGTGCTGGTTGAGGTAGGCGGGAAGCAGGTCGTCACGCCCCGGATAATGGAGGAACTTGAGCGTCTCCTCGGCGCTGGCGCGGATCTCGAGGGCGTGGCCCAGGCGGTGGTACATGGCCGGCAGGGTGACGTTGGAAAGGCCCGACACCACCGACAGCAGCGGGGCGCCTTCGGCGATGAACGCCGCCTTGAGGCGCATCGCGCGCCGCGATTCCGGACCGAGCCGCGATGCTTCCTGTCCGAAGAGTTTCAGCCGGCCCCCGGCCGGCGGATCCACCGCCGCGAGCGCGCGCAGGTACGCGGTCTTGCCGCTGCCGTTGGGGCCCACCAGGCAGACCACGCGGCCGCCGGGGATGCGGCAGCTGAGGCCGTGCTGGAAGGCGCTGCCGTCCTCGCGCATCGGCTTCAGGTCTTCCGCTTCGATGAGTGGGGCTTCGCTCATGCCACGATCGCTAGGATGCCGTCGGTGGCGAACACCAGCACCAGGCCGGTGACGATGGCGCGCTGCGTCTGCTGCGGCACTTCGGTGGTCGAGGTGCGCACCTTGAGAGCGTGGTAACAGGCGGTGCCGGCGATGATGACGCCGAACAGGAGGTTCTTGATCATGAACAGGATCGTCTGCTCGGGGCCGATGGCTTCCGCCAGTTTCGCCAGCTGGTGGGTGCTGCTGCCGGGGGTAAGAAGGTCGTTGAGGAACACGCCGCCGAAGAGCGCGATCAGCGCGAAATACACCGCCAGGGTGAATTGCGCCACCGCGGCACCGATGATGCGCGGGGTGACGAAGAATTCGTTGACGTCGATCCCGAGGAGCTCCAGGCCCTCCACCTCGCCGCGCAACTTCATGGACCCCAGGTCCACGGCGATGGCCGAGCCCGAGCGGCCAATGAGCACGATGGCGGTGAGGATGGAAGACAGTTCCACGCCGACGATGTTCGTGAGCAGTCTCGCCACGTCGCTCTCGCTGCCCAAGGCGGTGGCGAGCTTCAACATTTGCGAGGTGATGCTGAGGCCCACCGCGAGGCCGAGGAAGGTGACCAGCGGCAGGGCATCCACGCCGGTGAAGATCACCTGGCCGTAGAGCGTCTGCAGGGTGGCGCGGTTGAATACCCGGCCGCTGCGCGCCCAGTCGCGGAACGCATGCGCCACAAACAGGCTGAGGTCGAGCACATAGCCGCCCACCGACAGCGTGCGACGTCCGGTCCAGCCGACGATCGCGCCGAAGCGGCTTGACTGCATCTCAGCCGTGGCCATGGACGTCCACGATTATGCCAGGAAGGGGGAGACAGCCTAGAAGATGCGCCCGGGGCCTGCAATAGCCGCTGGCTAGCGGCGCCGGAAGACCAGGTCGTATACGCCGTGGCCGAGTTTCACGCCGCGGCGTTCGAACTTGGTTTCGGGGCGCTCCGCGGGGCGCGGCACGCAGCCGCCGGAGGTGGCGGTGTTCTCGAACTCGGGAGCGGCGGCGAGAATCGCGAGCGCGTGGTGGGCGTAGTCCTCCCAGTCGGTGGCGAGGTGTACGCGGCCGCCGGGTTTGAGTTTCCGGGCCAGGAGTTCCGCGAATTCGGCTTGCAGCAGGCGGCGCTTGTGGTGGCGCTTCTTGGGCCAGGGATCCGGGAAATAGATGAGCACCGCGTCCAGGCAGGTGTCCGGCAAGCGGCCCTTGAGCACCATGACGGCATCTTCCGGGATGACGCGCACGTTCTTCAGCCCGTCCGATTCGAGCGTGAGCAGCAGGCGGCCGACGCCGGGGCGATGCACCTCCGCCCCGAGGAAGTCCCGTTCCGGGTGGCGCCGCGCCAGTTCCGCCAGGTTGTGGCCGTCCCCGAAGCCGATCTCGAGGGTGAGCGGCGCATCGCGGCCGAACAGGGCGCGCAGGTCGATGGCACCTTCGGGCACGCCGTAACGCGGGAGCAGTTCCTTGAGCGCGCGCGCCTGGCCCGCCGTCATGCGGCCTTGCCGCAGTACGAAACTTCGCACGCGACGCGGTTCAGTCGCGGACATGTTTCAGAAGAAGAGACCGTCGAGCGGCGAGGAGGCGGAGGCGAAGCGCTTCTTCGGGATGCGGCCGGCGAGATAGGCCTCGCGGCCCGCCTCGATGGCCTTCTTCATGGCGGAGGCCATCAGCACCGGGTCCTTGGCCAAGGCCACGGCGGTGTTCATGAGCACGCCGTCGCAGCCGAGCTCCATGGCGATGGCGGCATCCGACGCCGTGCCTACGCCGGCGTCCACCAAGATGGGCACGCGTGCCTGCTCGACGATGGTGAGGATGTTGTAGGGGTTGCGCAGCCCTAGTCCCGAGCCGATGGGCGCGCCCAAAGGCATCACCGCTACGCAGCCCAGTTCCTCCAGGCGCTTGGCCACCAGCGGGTCGTCGGTGGTGTACACCATCACCTCGAAGCCTTCCTTCACCAGGGTCGCCGCCGCCTCGAGCGTTTCGGTCACGTCGGGATAGAGGGTTTTCTCGTCGCCCAGCACTTCCAATTTCACCAGCTTGTGGCCGTCCAGGAGTTCCCGCGCCAGGCGGCAGGTACGCACCGCCTCCTCGGCGCTGTAGCAGCCGGCGGTGTTGGGGAGAATGGTGTACTTGGAGGGCGGCAGCACGTCCAGCAGGTTCGGTTCGCCCTTCTTCTGGCCGAGGTTGCTGCGGCGCACCGCCACGGTGACGATCTCGGCACCGCTCGCCTCCACGGCGCGGCGGGTCTCGTCCATATCCTTATATTTTCCGGTACCAATCAACAGCCGGGAGCGGTATTGCCGCCCGGCCACCGTGAAACTATCGGCGTCGGCAAGGTAGGGTTTGGAAACGGTATTCATGGACTCAGCCCCCACCGATTGCGTGAACAATTTCCACTTTGTCTCCATCCACGATCTTGTGCACGGCGTAAGTGCTGCGCGGCACGATCTCGCCGTTCACTTCCATGGCGATGCGCGAGCCTGCGAGTTCCAGGCGTTCAACCAGCTCCCGGGCGGTGAGGCCCGGAGGCAGTTCGGTCGCGGCGCCGTTCAAGAGGATCTGCATGGGCCACAGAAGGAGGGTGGAAGGAGCAATTTTACCGCAAGCGGGAGGGCGGGATTTGCCATGGTTTGACAGTCGGGGGAGCCCGGCTAGAATGGCTTTCTCACGCGGGTGTAGTTCAATGGTAGAACTTCAGGTTCCCAACCTGATAACGTGGGTTCGATTCCCATCACCCGCTCCAATTCTTTCGAACATGGATGCACTGATCCGTCCATGGCGTTATGTCCAGCCCGGACATCCTTGTTCGGTCGCGTGCCGCATGCGGCACGCCCTTGTTTTGTCTTGCTCGCGCAGTTCAGTTTCGCAACCCCATGAGTGCTAGCTCGTTTCTGGCGAAGCTGTTCCCAGGCTGGTCGGGCCGGTATGTCGCCGTGCGCCTCGAGGAGAGCGAGCAGCGCTATGCACAGCTGATTGAGCAGGCCATCACCGGCTTCGTGGTACGACGCCCCGACGGCCAGTTGCTGATCGTCAACGAGGCGTATTGCAGGATGACCGGCTATTCGCGCGAAGAATTGCTCAAGCTCAAGGCCCGCGACATGGTGGTGGATCCAACGGTGTTGGACAAGGTGGCGGCGCTGAAGCCCGGCGAATCCACCCGCATCGAGACCCTCATGAAGTGCAAGGGCGGGGCCGTGCGCGAGGTGCAGTACGTCACCCAGCGCCTGGTGGGCGGCAATCTGCAGTCGGTGGTGGTGGACATCAGCGACCGCAAGACCGCGGAACGCGCCCGTGCCGAAAGCGAACAGCGCTACCAGGAATTGGTGGAACAGGCCCAGGAAGGCATCCTGCTGCGCCGCCAATCCGGTGAATTGATGTACGTGAACGCTGCGCTTTGCCAGATGCTGGGTTACAGCCGCGAAGAACTGCTCAAGATGGGCATCCGCGACCTGGTGCACCCGGAGGACGCCGAGACCGTGGAACAGGTGCAGCGCCTTGAGAGTGGCGCTGGCGTGCATTTGCACAAACGCATGCTGCACAAGGGCGGTCATGTGCTCAGCGTAGAAGTCAGCGTCAAGCGGCTCCCGAGCGGCGACATCCAGTCCACGGTGCGCGACGTCACCGAGCGCGCCCGCGCGGAGGAGTTGTTCCGGGCGATGGTGGAAGGCGCACCCTATGCCATGTTGATGGTGGATGAGCGGGGCTCGATCCTCATGGTCAATTCGGAAACCGAGCGCATGTTCCGCTACCGGCGGGAGGAGCTCTTGGGCAAACCTGTGGAAATGCTCATACCCATGAAATCGCGTCACGGCCACGAGGCCCTGCGCAGCGGGTTCCACCGCGAGCCCACGAGCCGGCCCATGGGCAAGGGTCGCGACCTCTTCGGGCTCCGCCGGGACGGCACGGAGTTCCCCGTGGAAATCGGCCTCAATCCGGTTATGACCGGCGAAGGGCGGCGCGTGCTCGCGTCCATCATCGACATCAGCGAGCGCAAGGCCGCCGAGGCGCGCGAGCTCGAGCACCAGGAGGAAATGCGGGTGATGTCGCAGCGGCTGCTGGAGGCTCAGGAGACCGAGCGCCGCGCCATCGCCCGGGAACTGCACGACGAGGTGGGCCAGGCCTTGACCGCCACGCGCCTCAACCTCGGGAAGCTCGAGAAGGACGCGGGCGGGGGGCCGCTCTCGGTGCAGGCGGCGGAATCGGCGGGGATCGTGGCCAAACTCCTACAGCAGGTGCGTCAGCTATCCCTCGACCTTCACCCTTCCGTGCTGGACGATCTGGGGCTCGCGGCGGCGATGCGCTGGATGGTGCGTACCCGGACGGGCGGCAACGAATTGAAGGTCGACCTGAGTCTGCCCGACAATCTGCCGCGCTTCCTGCCAGTGGTGGAGAACACCGCCTATCGCGTTTTCCAGGAGGCGTTCTCCAACGTGTTGCGCCACGCCGAGGCGCGCCAAGTGACGGTGACGCTGACCCGGGAGGGGAATTCGCTGGAGATGCAGGTGCGGGACGACGGCAGGGGTTTCGAACCCGAAGCTGCGCGCAAACACGCACTCTCGGGGAAGAGCCTGGGTGTGCTGGGCATGCGGGAGCGGGTGCGGCTCGCTGGCGGGCGAATCGCGATAGAATCAGGCGTTGGACGAGGGACCCGGGTGCATGTCTGGCTCCCGGCCACCGAACGCGAGCCTTAAGCGGTCAAGGACGGCGCGGAGGGTGCGGCGATGAAAGTACTGGTAGCGGACGATCACAACCTCATGCGCGCGGGGCTGGTGCAGCTCATCGCGCGTCTGCCGAACATGGAGGTGGTGGCCGAGGCGGACGACGGCCGCAAGGCGCTGCGCCTCTCCCGCGACCTGCAGCCGGACATCGTGCTCATGGACATCGCCATGCCGGGCCTGAACGGCCTGGAGGCCGCAGAGCGCATCCACGGCATCCTGCCGCAAGTGAAGATCATCATCCTCTCCATGCACGCCAGCGAGGAATACGTGGCCCAAGCCCTCAAGGCAGGGGCGTCCGGGTACCTTTTGAAGGACGCCGCCACGGCCGAGCTGGAGATGGCCTTGAAGTCCGTGTCCATGGGCCAGTTCTACCTGAGCCCGGCCATTTCACGGCAGGTGGTGGATACCTTGCTGCATGGCGGCCCCACCGGTCTCGACCTCCTCACGCCGCGCCAGCGGGAAATCCTGCAGCTCATCGCCGAGGGCAAGTCCACCCGCGATATCGCCGAGACCCTGCATCTTTCGGTGAAAACGGTGGAGACACATCGGGCCCAGCTGATGGACCGCCTGGACATTCACGACGTGGCCGGCCTCATCAAGTTCGCCATGCGCAAAGGACTGATCAGCGGCTGACTCCCCGGCCCCGGGGGGCGGGCCGGCTCCCGCCAAGCCTTCTGCCACCCGGTTTCCTTCAAATCAGGGATTCCCTGATGCCAAATCAGGGCCCCCCTCATGCACTCTTTTCACATAAAGGTGCACAGTCTGGGCCGTAACCAGGAGCCCGGACAGATGCTCGAGAGTGATGTGGAAAACGCCGCCGCCCATAAAGGGGCGGAACCCGATCGGGAGGGCCTTCCCGCTGTTGGTGAGGATCCGGCCGGCATGCGCGTAATTCTGGTGGACGACTACCCACCTTTCATCGATGCCCTCACGGCGCTGCTGCGCAGCCGGTCGGGGATCGTGGTGGTGGGGCGCGCCCACAACGGCAAGGACGGACTCAAGCTCGCGGCGGAGCTGGAGCCCGACCTGGTGCTGGTGGATTTCAGCATGCCCGACATGGATGGCCTCAGCGTGACACGCCGTTTGAAGGCAGGACCCAAGCCACCCAAGGTCGTCATCGTCACGTCCCACATGGAACCCGAGTACAAGGACATGGCCATGCAATCCGGCGCCGACGGTTTCGTGGTCAAATCCGAGATTTACCAGGACCTGATACCGCAGCTCGAAGCGATCAACGCCTGAGCCGTTCTCCTAAGTCCAGCCTGACCGCTGCCTGAGCGGTTTCATCCGACGACCTGCCTCTGTATGAGACTGCGCACCCGCTGTGTTCCCAGAGTGTCACGGTTGCGATCTGTCGCAGGGTTATCTCACCGGTCGGCCGCTGGAATTCGACCGTTTCCGTGCCGTGTTGAGGCCTTCGAAACCGCCGGTTCGCTAGGCCCGCGGGGGGCAAGCTGCTAACATGGACCGTGTGCGGCGCGCCAGGGCGCGCTCCCGGACGAGGCAGCCCGAAGAATGAAGAAAGCGCTGAAGATCACCGGTATCGTCGTTGGGATCCTGGTGCTCTTGATCATCGCGCTCGCCGTGCTGCTGCCCTTCCTGATCAATCCGAACCGCTTCAAGGACGACATCGCGCAACTGGTCAAGGAAAGGACCGGCCGCGAGCTGGCGGTCCAGGGCGACATCAAGCTCTCGGTGTTCCCCTGGCTCGGTCTGCAGATCGGGCCGTTGGAATTGTCGAACGCCAGGGGTTTCGGCGCGGTGCCGTTCGCCGCCGTGAACGAGACCGACGTGCACGTGGCCTTCTGGCCGCTGTTGCGCCGACATGTGGAAGTGGGCGACATCAAGATCGACGGCCTGAGCCTTGATCTCGAGCGCGACGCGGACGGCCACAGCAATTGGCAGGATCTGACCGAGCGTCTCTCGCGCGGCGCGAAAGAGGGCGAAGGCGGGTCGGGCGGCGGCGTGGATCTTTCGGGCGCGAGCGTCGGCGTCGGCGACAGCGAGGTGCGCTGGACCGACGCCCAGAAACACCAGCAGTACAAGATCAGCGACTTCAGTCTCACGCTCGGCCAATTCGCTTCCGGCAAGCCCTTTGCTGTGACCTCTGGCTTCGATTTCAGCGGCACCAACCCGGCGCTCGCCGGGCACGTGGATTTCGCCGGCACCGCCGACGCGGACCTGGAACACCACATCTACAGCGCGGATGCCGCCACGCTGAAGCTGCAGGCGAAGGGCGACGGCGTGCCGGGCGGCACGGCGGACGCGAGTTTGCGCTGGCAACATGCCGCCGCCAACCTGGAGCAGCAGAGCGTGGCGGTGAACGGTTTCGAGGCGGAACTGTACGGCCTCAAGCTGGACGTGGAGGCGCAGGGCCGGGACATCGAGAAAAGTCCGAACTATACGGGCACCGTGAAGTTCGCGCGTTTCTCGCCGCGCGACGTGCTCAAGGCCGTCGGGCGCGCCGCCTACGCGGATATCCGCGACAACAACGCGCTTGCGAGCGCCACCGCGAGTTTCACGTTCGTGGCCACGCCCACGTCGCTCTCCATCAACGGCCTGGACATGATGCTGGACAGCACGCACTTGATCGGCGGCGCCGGCATCAAGGACTACAGCAGCCACGCATTCTCCTTCGACCTCACCGCCGACCAGTTGGACGTGGACCGCTACCTGCCGCCGCAGCAGCTCGGCACCCCGGACAAGCCACGCGAGGAGGTGGACATCAACAAGGTCGGCATCCCGCTGCGCACCGTGCGCAGCATGAACCTGGATGGCCACCTGCACGTCGGACAGTTCACGTTCATCGGCACCAAGACTACCGATCTCGACATGGACCTGAGCGCCCATGACGGCCTGGTGCAGCTCAAACCCATGACGGCGTCGCTGTACGGCGGCAGCCTCAACGCAGAAATGCAGGTGGACGCGCGTCTGGCCAATGCCGACGATCCCGTGGTGGACGAGACGCTGACGCTCAAGGGTGTGCAGCTCGCCGGCCTTGGGCAGGACCTGGGCAAACCGAGCCACTACTCGGGCAGCCTGGACGTGAGCAGCACCGGGCGCGCCCATGGGCGCTTCGTGCTCTTGCTGCGCCGCACCCTGAAAGGGAGCCTGAGCTTCGCGCTCAAGAACGGCGCAATCGAGGGGGTGAACGTCACGGACAGCATCGCACGCGCCTGGGCCGCCGTGCGCGGTCAGCCGGTCCCGTCCCCCACGCGGTTGCGCACCGAATTCACCGAACTGCGCGGTTCCGGCGGCGTGCGGGACGGCGTCTTGAACGACCGTAATTTTGCCGCGCTGCTGCCGGGCCTGGGCTTGAGCGGTGCGGGGAAACTGGACCTGTTGAGCCTGACGGTGGACTATGCCCTCAAGGGGCGGGTCACCGGGCCCGGCGAGGGCGGGGTTCTGGCTCCCCTCAAGGGCCAGAGCATCCCATTGCATGTGACCGGCACGCTCTCGGACCTCATGGTGCGTCCGGACACGGGCGCGGTGAAGGGCAAGCCCTAGCGCCCATGTCGCGGGGAATCGGCGGCGCCCGGACGCGGTCGGACTCCCCGGACCCGGGGCCATGGGAGGTGGAGGATGCGCGCACTCTGTCTGGCGCTGTACCTCGCGAGCGGCCCCGTCGCCGCCGCCCAGTTCTATTCCCTGCAGGTGAGCCACGACGACGGTGTGTACAGGATGGTGGCCGACATCCACTTGGCGGCGCCGCCGGAGCAGGTCTACAAGGTGCTCACCGATTACGCACACCTCTCGCGCATCTCGCCCTCGGTGGTGAAGAGCAGCCTGGTGCAGAGGCTGGACGCGGCCACGGCGCTCGTCTACACCGACACCCGCGTCTGCATCTTCATCTATTGCCGTCATGCCCGCGAATTGCAGCGTATCGTGCAGCTTTCGCCGGAAGACCTGAGTGCGGAAGTGGTACCGAAGCCGGAGAACAACATCAAATCGGGCAGCGCCCTCCTGCATGTGGAGGCGGAGCGTGGCGGCACGCGCCTGCATTGGGAACTCGCCATCGAGCCGGGATTCTGGGTGCCGCCGCTCATCGGACCGGTGCTGCTCTCCGGGAGCCTGCGCGCCGAGGGCGAGCGCAGCGCTGCAGGCATCGAGAAACTGGCGCGGGAAGAGGCGCAGCTGCCGCCGCTCACCGGCGGAGCGGAAGATGAAAAGAACCCGTCCGGCGGCACGCTCTAGGCGCTTCGCGGGCCGGCTGCTCGCCTGGGCGCGGCGCCACGGGCGGCACGACCTGCCCTGGCAGCGGCGCCGTACGCCCTACCGCGTGTGGGTCTCGGAGATCATGCTGCAGCAGACCCAAGTGGCGGCGGTGGTTCCCTATTACCGGCGCTTCCTCGAGCGTTTCCCCGATGTGCACGCACTCGCCGACGCCCCCCTGGATGAAGTGCTGCACCTCTGGACGGGGTTGGGTTACTACGCCCGGGCCCGCAACCTGCAGAAGGCGGCGCAAGCGGTGCGTGACCGGCACGATGGCCGGTTCCCCCGTGACTTCGAGGCGGTGGCGGCGCTCCCCGGCATCGGCCGTTCCACCGCCGGGGCGATTCTTGCGCTCTCATCGGGACAGCGGCACCCGATCCTGGACGGCAACGTGAAGCGCGTGCTGGCCCGCCACGGAGCGGTGCAGGGCTGGCCCGGCGAGAAGAAAGTGGAGGCGAAGCTCTGGGCGCTGGCGGAGTCGCTGACGCCGGAACAGCGGGTGGCGGATTACACCCAGGCCATCATGGATCTCGGCGCCACGGTGTGCACCCGCAGCCGGCCGCGTTGTGGCGAGTGCCCCGTATCGGCGGATTGCCGCGCCCACGCGCTCGGCCGCGAGGCCCGGTATCCGGCGGCACGCCCGAAGAAGACGCTGCCGGTGAAACGCACCCGCATGCTCCTGGTGCGCCAGGAAGATACGGTGCTGCTGGAGCGGCGTCCGCCGGCGGGCCTGTGGGGCGGGTTGTGGGGATTCCCGGAAATCGCCCATGATGCGGACCCGTTCGCCTGGTGCCGGGCGCGCTTCGGCGCCACGCCGCGCGTGGTCCGCAGCTGGCCGCGCCTGCGGCACAGCTTCAGTCACTTTCACCTGGACATCGAGCCTGTGGAACTCTCGTTGCCGGCCGCCGCCGCGGTGCAAGACGCCGGGGACAGCCGTTGGCAGACGGTCGGCGCGCTGCCGCGGCTCGGCCTCGCGGCGCCGGTGAAACGACTTCTGGACACTCTGGCGGGAGGGTAAGCGATGGCCCGGACTGTGATGTGCGCGTTGCTGAAGGAAGAGTTGCCGGGCTTCGAACGGCCGCCCTATCCCGGCGAACTCGGCAAGCGCGTCTACGAGCAGGTTTCCCAACAGGCCTGGCAGCTGTGGTTGCGCCACCAGACCATGCTCATCAACGAATACCGCCTGTCCCTGATCGAGCCGAAGGCCCGCAAGTTTCTCGAAGAAGAGATGCAGAAGTTCTTGTTCGAAGGCGGTGCCAAGAAGCCGGACGGATATAAACCAGAATAATTAACGGGTCTCAGGGACGAGGTACATCACGCTGAAGTAGCGCCGGTCGTCCGTCCATTGTTGCTCGATGCGCAAGCCTGCCTGGGCGGCGAGGGCCGCGAGACCCTCTGGGCTGTGCTTGTACGAGCGTTCACTCAGGATGTGTTCCCCCGCGGCGAAGTGAAAACGCTCACCCGCCACCACGGCTTGCTGCTGGCAGGCGCTCACGAGATGCATCTCGATGCAGCCCTCGGCCTCGTTGTAGACCGCACGGTGGTCGAAGGTCTGGAGATCGAAATCCCCGTCGAGTTCCCGGTTGATGCGCGCGAGGAGGTTGAGGTTGAAATCGGCGGTGACCCCCGCCGCATCGTCGTAGGCCCGCTCCAGCACGGCCTTGTCTTTCTTCAGGTCCACGCCGATGAGCAGCGCCCCGTCGGGACCGGCGAGATCGCGCATGTGGCGCAGGAGGCGAACCGTCTCGGCGGGGGTGAAATTGCCGATGGTGGAGCCCGGGAAATACACCGCGCCCCGTTGCGGCCGGCGCCGCGGCGCCGGCACCGCGAAGGCTTGGCTGAAATCGGCGCATACCGGCAGCACCTCGAGCCTGGGGTGGAGCCGGTTCAGGCGCACAGCGGAGGCGAGCAGCGCCTCCCGGGAGATGTCCACCGGCACGTAGGCCACCGGGTCCGGGAGGTGTTCGAGCAATAGGCGCGTCTTCACGCCGCTGCCGCTACCCGGTTCCACCAGCAGCACCCCCGTGCCCAGGGCCGCCGCCATGGCGCCCACATGGGTCTCCATGATGCCGAGCTCGGTGCGCGTCAGGTAATACTCCGGCAGCCCGCAGATGGCCTCGAAGAGCACCGAACCGCGCTCGTCGTAGAAATACTTGCAGGGCAGGGTCTTCTGCGGCTCGCTCAAACCCGCCAGCACCTCCTCGCACATCTCGTCGAGCCGCGGGTGGTAGTCGTGCAGGGTGAGGGGCGAGGATTCGGTGATGCGCATATCAGACATCCCGGGCGAGGCGCAGGCCGCCGAACATCCAGCGTTGCTGCGGGTAGAAGAAGTTCCGATAGCTCGCACGCAGATGGCCGGCCGGGCTCACGCACGCCCCGCCCCGGAGCACGAACTGGTTGGCCATGAACTTGCCGTTGTATTCCCCGAGGGCGCCGCCCAGGGGCTTGAAGCCGGGGTAGGGGGAGTAGGGGCTCCCGGTCCATTCCCACACGTCACCGAAGAGGCCCAAGCCTGCCGGCGGTGCCGGGCGGAACAGTCCTGCGTCCAGGAAATTGCCCGTGACGGGTTCCGCCGCCGCGAAGCTTTCCCATTCCGCTTCCGTGGGCAGGCGCGCCTCCGCCCAGCGGGCGTAGGCGTCCGCCTCGTACCAGCTCACGTGGCACACAGGTGCGCTGTCCGCGATCTCGCGAGGTCCCCCGAGGGTGAATTCCTCCCGCAGATTCGCCTCCCAGTAGAGCGGCCGTTCCCAGCTTTCCCGTTCGCGTGCCGCCCAGCCGTCCGAGAGCCAGAGCTCGGACCGCCGGTAACCGCCGTCCCGGATGAACTCCTTGTATTCGCGGTTGTTGACGGGACGCGAAGCGAGCGCGTGGGCCGTGAGCAGTGCGGCGTGCCGCGGGGTCTCGTTGTCGAAGGCGAAGCCGCGCCCCCCGTGGCCGATGGACACTTGGCCCGCGCCGCGCGGGAGAAACTTCAAGGGGACGTCCGCAGGCGAGGGCATCGCGGGCAGGTCCCGCCATGCAGGTCTCAGGGGGTTCAGCGAAAACAGATGCTTGATGTCCATGAGCAGCAATTCCTGGTGTTGCTGTTCATGGTTGAGGCCGAGGGTCACCAGGGCATCCAGCGCCGCATCGCCGCGGCGCGCCTCGAGCAGCGCCTGCATGTACCGGTCCACGTGGGCCCGGTAATCCAGGATCTCGGAGACGCCGGGGCGCGACAACAGGCCGCGCGCGGGACGCGGGTGCCGAGGCCCCACGCTTTCATAATAGGAATTGAACAGATAGCGGAAATCCGGATGGAAGGGCGTGTAGCCCTTCGCGTGGGGGGCGAGCACGAACTCCTCGAAGAACCAGCTGGTGTGGGCGAGATGCCACTTGGCGGGGCTGGCGTCCGGCATGCTCTGCAGCGCCATGTCTTCGGGACCGAGCCCGCGACAGAGCTCCAGGGTCAGGACGCGCACCGCGCCATAGCGTTCTGCCGGCGGCGGCTCGGCGGCTGTGGCGGCGGCAGGGAAAGCCCGGATGTTCATGCGCAGCTCCTCAAGGCAGGGTAGTGGCGGCACGGGCGGGAAGTCAAAAAACAGCCAAACCCCTTGACCCCGGCTGTCCCTGCCGGTCTAATACCCGCCCTTCGACGTATTTATTACGTGTTTTCCCGCTTTTCGGAGGCGGGGCAAGTCAAAAACCTCCTCAAGGCCAGGTAGCGGCAATGGGTGAGGGCTGTGTCTTTAGCGAGGCCAGGTAGCTCAGTTGGTAGAGCAGCGGACTGAAAATCCGCGTGTCGGTGGTTCGATTCCGCCCCTGGCCACCACTCACTTCAAGGGTCCAATACTTACCCCTGTAGTGTTTCTCGCCGCTATCAAAAAATTGACAGGCGGAATCGAACCACACCCAATCAGTGATTCCACTCCTGGGTCGAACGCCGCTGCCGGGGTTCGCCGCATGCGGCGAACGGGCCTACAAGTATGTAGGCCCTGGACCGCAAGCGGCACACGATGTGCCGCGTAGCGGGCGGCTGGAAAGCACCAGGGATGGCGTGACCTACCCAAGCTTCAGACAAACGTGGAATTCGCCTTTGGGTTTGGGCGGAATCGAACACCGATTTGTTTCGTCGGTGGTTCAAACGGCAAGCTTGGCCCATACTCTTTAGATTAGGTTTAAGAGCCCTCACCGAAACAGGCAATGCCATGTCCGCTCTGACAGACTGGGACAGCTTCTACGTGATAGTGGGCTCCGCCGCCGGAGCCCTCATCGGCCTGCAGTTCGTGGTGATGACGCTCATCGCCGAAAACCCGCCGGCCCGCGCGGCGGAGGCGGGCCCGGCCTTCGCCACGCCCACCATCATCCATTTCAGCGCCGTGCTGCTTTTGTCGGCGCTGCTGCGCATGCCCTGGGGAACCATCGCGTCCGCGGCGGTCTTGTGGGGCGTGATGGGGGTAGCGGGACTGGTGTACACGTTCTTCGTCACCCGGCGCATGTATACCCAGACCGCCTATGCACCGGTGTTCGAGGACTGGCTGTTCCACGCGCTGCTGCCGATCGGGGCCTACGCGGCTCTCGGGATCTCGGCGTTCGACGCCGGGGCCCATCTGCGCGACGCCCTGTTCTGGGCCGGCGGCGCGGCCCTGGTGCTGCTCTTCATCGGTATCCACAATGCCTGGGACACCATCGCCTACCAGGTATGGGTGATCCGGCCGAAAATGAAAACCGAGCAGGGCGGCGCGGGTCCCGGGGCGCCGACGCGCAGCAGCAAGAAGACCAAGCCCCGGCGCTGATGAACCCGCCGCCCTACGACCCCTTAAGCCTGTCCCGACCCGCAGCTGCCCCCTTTGTTGCACGTCGCTGCATAAATATCGGGTAAATCCTATGCACCAGTTCGGGGCTTCACCTGATTCCTGGCCTGCTGATTTTTCATAACAATGCCCCAAGCGTTATGGAAAGTGGCCACTACGGGCCACTGGGGCATTCGAGCAGGAGGTCATCATGGCAGCAGTGGAACAGGGCAAGCAGCAAAGGCTGCCGAGCTACGTGCAGGACGTGACCAGCGCAAGCTGCGTGTTCTGCCCTTACGGGGCCGACGTGAAGGTCGGCCAACGGGTTTATGCCTATGACGAGAAAACCTCCCTCTCGCGCCGCCAACGGGAAAGACTGGTGGAGGTGACGGCGGTGAAGATCTTCCGTTCCAACGGCCGGCTCGTGACCCTGGACTTGGAGGTGGCCCCGCAAGCGCTGGTGGAGCGCATCGCCGAGGACAGTGAGATGAGCGTGCCTTCGCTCGTGAACCACCACGCCGGGAGCGCCACCTACGACACGGGGCACCCTCCGGTGGTGGTGTTCTTCCGGCCTTGCGACGAAGGCGATACCCTCCTTGGCCCGGGCGAGCCGCGCCCGGCACAGGCCCAAGGCTGGCGACGCCTGGTTGGACGCTAGCCGCCGGACTGGCGTGTCACCGGCCTCTTGAAGGCATCTGACAAACAACCGCGCTGAGATGCGGCCTGCCCGCGCCGCTCAATCCCCGAAGCGTTCAAAGCGATAGGCCAGCTCCGCCCCGCCGCGGCCTTCATAGGCGAGCTGCGCGATGAGCAGGGTGAAAGGCTCGACGTAGCGGGCGATTTTCAACGAACCCGCGTCCACCGGTTCGAAGCCCAGTTCGCGGATCAATCCGGCGGCGAGTTTCTTGGCGCGCTTATCGTCGCCGTAGTAGACGAGGCTGGGGCGGTTCTTCCTGCGCCGGGCGGCGTAGACATCGAATAGCACTTCGCTGGGCACGGTACCGAAGGCGCCCACCACCTTGGCCTTGGGGATTTTCTTCGCCAGTTCTTCGGCACCCGAAGAAGTGTGGGCGATCACCAATTCGGTGTTGTCCTTGTTCATGGGCAGGGAGCAGCTGAGTACCAGCTTCCCCGAGAGGCTGCCCGCTTGCCTCAGCACGTCCGGGACCCGTGACCAATGCACCGCCATTAAAACCGCGTCCGCATCCCGAGCGGTTTCCCGGACCGTCCCGGCCCGTGCCTTGCGGCCTGCCTTACGCGCGAGGCGCTTGAGTTTCTGCTCACTTCGGGCGTAGCTGAAGATGACCTCATGGCCGGCCCGGGCGAAAAGCGTGCCGAGCTTGGCCCCCATCAATCCGGAGCCCAGGATGCCGATGCGCACGGCTCAGCGCCCCACGGTCCGCTGCAGCTGTTCCGGATAACGGGCGCCTTGTACCGTCACCCCGGCCAAGGCCCGCTCGATCTCGCCCAAGTCCGTGGCGTTTAGTTGGATCTCCGTAGCCCCGAGGTTCTCCTCCAACCGGTGCAGCTTGGTAGTGCCGGGGATGGGCACGATCCAGGGTTTCTGCGCCAGGAGCCAGGCGAGGGCGACCTGGGCCGGGGTTTTCTTGAGGCGGGCGGCGATATTTGCTACCGATGCCACCAGCACCTGGTTCGCCTTGAGCGCTTCGGGCGCGAAGCGCGGCAGGTTGCTGCGGAAGTCCTTGCTGTCGAAGCGGGTGTTCGCGTCCATCTTGCCCGTGAGGAAGCCGCGCCCGAGCGGGCTGAAGGGCACGAAACCGATGCCGAGCTCCTCCAGCGCCGGCAATACCTCCTTCTCAGGCTCCCGCCACCAGAGCGAGTACTCGCTCTGCAGCGCCGTGACGGGCTGCACCGCGTGGGCGCGGCGCAGGGTGGCGATGCCCGCCTCCGACATGCCGAAATGTCTCACCTTGCCTTCGCGGATGAGGTCCTTCACGGTGCCCGCCACGTCCTCGATGGGCACGTTCGGGTCAACGCGGTGCTGGTAGAAGAGGTCGATCACGCCGGTCTGGAGGCGTTTGAGGGCGGCCTCCGCCACGGCCCGGATGTTCTCAGGCCGGCTGTCCGTGCCGTTCTGGGCCACGCCGCCCCGGAAGCCGAATTTGGTGGCGATCACCACCTTGTCGCGGATGGGCTTGAGCGCCTCGCCCAGGAGTTCCTCGTTGGTGTAGGGGCCGTAGGCTTCGGCGGTATCGAAGAAGGTCACGCCCCGCTCGAAGGCCTGGTGCAGCAGCTTCACCATTTCCTTCTTGTCCGGAGCCTGGCCGTAGGCGTAGCTCATGCCCATGCAGCCGAGGCCCAGGGCCGAGACTTCCAGACCGCTCCTGCCGAGTTTGCGTTTCTTCATCGCGCTTTCTCCAAATCCCCAGGTGGCGGCCCGTGCCGGGGCTGCGGCTATCATGGTAGCGCGATGGGCGTAAAATCATCGCGGTAATCACCGGAGTCGGGCATGGCCACGGGTTGGGCGAAGGACGGAGCGGTGCAGGAGCAGATCGACGCGTCCATCAAGGACGCCGTCAAGAACGTGCGCCGCCGCATTCCCACGGGTCTGGGCCTCAAGCACTGTGCGGAGTGCGGCGCCGACATCCCCGAGGCGCGGCGCCGGGCCGTGCCCGGGGTACGCCTCTGCCTCGCCTGCCAGGTGGAAGCGGACAAGCAGGTGAAGACCCACAACCTCTACAATCGCCGCGGCAGCAAAGACAGCCAGCTGCGCTGAAACGCAGCCAAAAGCGCCGCTTCCGCTTGTTTGACAAATCAGCGACTTGTATAATATGTCAACTGGAAGCACCCGGATGCGCTTCTATCAGGTATGGGAGAACAGGGTTTGATCCGGAAGGTTTGTCTGGCGCTGGCGTCCGCCGCGCTCTTCGTCTTCTGCAGCGCCGCCGTCGCGTCCCCCGCCGGGAATGCCCTCTCGCGCGAGCAGAACTGGGCGGTGCTTTACGCCTCCGTGGTGGGTACGAGCTATTACGCCGATTCCCTGCCGGCGTCCTACGATTTTCCCCGCACGCTCACGGCGGTGCTCGCCCAGGAATCGAGCCTCTGCCAGCACAAACGCGGCATGGACAAGACTTCCTACGGTTGCGGCCAGGTGCGCAAGCCCGCGGCCAAGCTCGTCAACGGCGAGCCGGTGACCGCGCACAAGCTGCAGCACAACGATTCCTTCAACATCCGTACCGCAGCCCGCTATCTTTCCTATTGCATGCAGACCATGACATCCTGGGAACGCGGCGTCGTCTGCTACAACAAGGGGCCGTACCACGCGCGCACCATGTCGGATCAGGAAATCGAGAAGGACGCCTACCTGAATTCGATCCGGCACCGGCTGCACGAGGCCCAGAACCTGCTCACGAGGGTGGAGCCCGCGCCCGCGAAGGCGCCCGCGGCTATTCGCACATCTGGGCTAAAGTGAACGCCGCCACGTAAAGCGGTTGCGGCACACCGTTGATGGTGAACGCCTGGTAACGGAAGCCGCTCTTGTCCCTGTTCATCACGAACTGCAGCACAGCCACCGCCGGCTTGTCCTGGTAAGTGACGATGCCGCTGGCGTTCACGAAATCCAGCCCGTCGGCGGTGGCGCCGGCGTCCCAGCGCGGTGTCTCGAAATAGCCCGAAACCTCCCGGTCGAGGGTCTTCTGCGGGCAGGTGTCCAGGTGCCCGGTCTTCACGATGTCGATGTCGTCCTTGTCCGGCAGCCAGTGGCGGTCGGCCGTGAGCAGGCCCACGTCCTTTTCTTCGGCCGCAGCGGCCTCCGGCGGCGGCGTGCCGTAACCCGTGACGGTGACGGCCGCGGCGCCCACGGCACCGGCTAGGAAAAGGATTTCCACCAGCACCGCCGCCTTCATCCAGTCGTCCAGCCTGAGTTGCTTGCGAGCCCGGAGATACAGGGGGTAACCGGCCGGCCAGAGAAACAGGATGGCGGCGGCCCAACGGCCCATGAGCCTTGCGGGACTGCCCGAATCCCAGGCGGCCGGCGCCTGGAAGATCTCCAGCACCGCGAGCAGCGCGGTGACGAACGCGGTGAGCGCCAGTAACCAGAAGTAGCCGCTCAGGGAATGGGCGGCGAAGGCGGTGATGACGAGCGCCGCCATGCCGATGAGCGGCGCCGCCAGCAGGAACACGCCGTAATCCGCCCCGGGCATGCCCGAGGACAGGAGGCGGCGCGGCGGTTTCGGCGGTATCGGCTCTTCGGTCATGGTGGTCGGCGTAATTCCGGTACGGGGTTCAGGATAAACCGTGCGCCGGGGATAAAAAAGGCCGAGAGGAAAGCCTCTCGGCCCGATTTCCGAATCTGCCGCCGTTCAGGGCAGCTTGTCGATTTCGCTCGCGTCCGGCCAGTCGAGGTGGCTGTCCGGGTCCTCGACGCTGTTGCTCACGGACATGGAGCGGCACATGAGCTGCGAGAGCTTGTCGCGGGTGGCGATGCCGGGGTATTTCCCGCCGCCGATGTCGTAGGTGAGGATCTTGCCTGGGGCGTCCCATTCCTTGGGCAGGTCCTTCGCCTTGGGGCTCACCTGCACGCTCAGGGTCACCCACTTGGTCCAGCCCCAGCGCTCGGTGTGGTAATTGAAGCTGTTGCCGGCGTTGTTGGACACCGAGGCGCTCCAGCTTTTCTTCACCAGGTCGTAGACATACTGGTTAAGGCCGGTGCAGGCGGTATTGAGCATCTTGGTGGCGTCGTCCACGATGGCCTGCACGTTGGCGTTGGGCGCCGCGCCCTGCACGGTGACGTCAGGGGCCTTGCTGCAGGCGGCGAAGGCCAGGATGAATATCAACCAGACGAGTCTTTTCATGATCCACCCCCCAGTGGATGTGTTTCGTCGAAGTATAGTCCAGAACGGCTGCCTAAGTCTTGGCGGAGCTAGTGCCCACGCGCGCGACGCTTGCGCCAATGGTGCTTGATGTAAAGGCCGAGCAGCGTCAGCAGCACCAGGAGCCCCAGCACCACCACCAGCGCGCTGGCTTTCTGGGCGATATCGGAGTAGCTCTCCATCTGCTTGCCCAGCCGCCAGCTTCCAAGTCCCCACACGCCCACCCACAGGGCGGACCCGGCCAAGTTGGACAGCAGGAAGGCGCGCAGCGGCATGCCCACGGTGCCGGCGACGATGCCGTTCAGCTGCCGCAGCACCTCGAAGAAACGCGCGAACAGCACGAAGCCGATCCCGTAACGCGTGAAGGAGTTCTCGAGGCGTTTGAGTTCCGGCTTGCCGATGCGCACGTAGCGGCCGAAACGCAGGATCACGCTCCGGCCGCCGTAGGTGCCGATGCCGTAGCCGATGACGCCGCCGAGTGCGGTGCCAACGAAGGCGGCCAAGAGCACCACGGCGATGTTGAGTTCGCCGCGGGAAGCGAGCAGGGCGGTGGCGATGAGGAGCGTCTGCCCGGGGGCGGGGATGCCGAAGCTTTCCGCCAGCATCACGCAGAACAGCATCACATAGCCGTAATCCCGCAGGAGTTCATGGGACATGGCTGGTCAGTCGCCGGAGGAACACCCAGCGGATGGTAGCAGATAAGGTCAGTTGAGCGACGTGCCGCCCACGGTGGGCATGACGTGGGTGCCCTGCCGTAGGAGGTGCTCGCAGGCGTCCACGTCCAGAGGCTCGCTGAACAGGTAGCCCTGGATGAGTGCACAGCTCTCGCGCTGCAGCCATTCGAGTTGGTCCTCGGTCTCCACGCCTTCCGCCACCACGTGCAGGCCGAGGGTGTTGGCGAGGCGGATGGTGGCGCGCGCCACCGCGGCGTCCTGCGGGTTGTGCGCCACGTCGCGCACGAAGCTCTGGTCGAGTTTCAGCACCTCGATGGGAAAGCGCTTCAGGTAGCCGAGCGAGGAATTGCCGGTGCCGAAGTCGTCGAGCGCGAGGCGGATGCCGAGGCCGCGCAGCTTGCGCAGCTCTTCCATGTTCCCTTCCTCGTTGGCAAGCGTCACGCTCTCGGTGATCTCCAGGAGCAGCGCCGAGGGCGGGAGCCCGGTCTCGCCCAGGATGCGGCCGATGCTGCCGGCGAGGTCGGGCTGGGTGAACTGGCGCGCCGAGAGGTTCACCGCCATGTGGAAATGCTCGCCGCAGATGGCGCGCCAGTGTACCGCCTGGCGGCAGGCCACGCGCAGCACCCACTCGCCGATCGGGATGATGAGGCCGGTCTCCTCGGCGAGCGGGATGAATTCCGAGGGCGGGACCAGGCCGAACTCGTGGCTCTGCCAGCGCACCAGGGCCTCCACGCCCGTGAGCCGTCCGCTCGGCAGGTCGTAGAGCGGCTGGTAGTGGAGTCTGAGTTCGTCGCGTCTGAGCGCCTTGCGCAATTCCACCTCGCGGCCCAGGCGCTGGATCGCCGCCTCATGCATGTCGGGCGTGAAGAACTGGGCGCGGTTGCGGCCGCGCTTCTTGGCACGGTAGAGCGCGGTGTCGGCGTTGGCGAGCAGGCTCTTCACGTCCGGACTGTCTTCCGCGAGCAGGGTGATGCCGATGCTGGCGGTGATGCGCAGCTCGGTCTCGCCGAGCAACATGGGCTTGGCGATGACCCGGAGGATGCGCTCGGCGAGCATGTTGAGGTCGTCGCGGTCCTCGGCGTCCTCGATGAGCATGATGAACTCGTCGCCCGAGAGCCGCGCCACGGTGTCGCGTTCGGTCACGGAGCGCTGCAGGCGCTGGGCCACGCGCTTCAGCACTTCGTCGCCGATGTTGTGGCCGAGGGAGTCGTTGATGGTCTTGAACCGGTCCAGGTCCACGAACAGCACCGAGATCTGCGCTTGGCCGCCGCGGGCGCGGGCGATGGCGCGCCCGAGCTTGTGTTCGAAGAGCGTGCGGTTCGGCAGGCCCGTGAGCGGATCGTAGTTCGCGAGCTGGGTGAGCTGTTCCTCGGCGCGCCGCCGGTCCGACATCTCGATGCGCAGTTCCTCGGCGATGTCGGCTACCGCGAAGCGGATGTTGAGTTGCTCCACGAGCCGCTTGTGCGTCCCGAAGGCCATGCGCACCAGGAGCACGATGCCGACGCAGGCCATGATGCCCGCCGTGAGCGGGATCTCGCCGCCCGCGGCGATGAGCCGCGCGGACAGGGGCAGGGCGGCGAGCAGCAGGAAGCTGAGGTAGCAGACCAGGTCCGCCGACAGCGCCGGCAGGGTGACGGCGCAGGCGCCGAGCACGACCATGGTCAGGAACAGCTGATGCGGCACGTCGCCGGCGGGGAACAGGAACACGCCCGCCGCGCCCCAGCCGAGGGCCGAGAGCAGCGAACCCGAATTGAAGCGCCGCCGCCAGGGACGGGCGTCGTTCAGGGGGATGCTGCGGTGGCGGAAGCGGCGGCTCAGGAGTCCGCGGCCGAGTTCGATGGCCGCCATGCACGCGAACCAGGCTTCCAGGACGCGGCGGTCCAGGGCGCTGTCACGGAACATGATCACCAGAAGGAGGGAGACGGCGAGGCCCGCGAGGTGCATCCCGCGGGTGTTCTGATAGAGCAGGTTGGTGAGTTCCGCCTGCACCTGCCGGGTCACGTCCCGGCTTGGCACGCGCGGGTCCACCATGGTGGCCAACGCCATCACGTCTCCCGGTCTCTCCCGTCCCGTCTTCAAGCGGGGTTCCGGATCCGACCCTGATTGCCAAGAAGTCCGGGCGCAGTGTGCAGATTCGGGGTGCTTATGTCCAGTGCCGGGCGCACGTATTTGGGTCGATGGAATCCGGGCTCCCGGCCGTGGGGGCCGGACGGGAGGTCTATACTTTCCCGCGGGCTGGAGCGCTTCCCCCTCAGGCCAGGGATAGTGACAGAAGAATACTTTTGGGCCTTGATCTCCTTCATCGGCCTGTTCGGGCAGGCCGGTATCACGGCGCTTTTGTGGCTGTTTTTCCTGCTGCTCAAGCGCCACGCGGGGCGCCGCTGCCGCTTCTTCCAGTTCTGGTCCTATGCCTGGGTCGCCCTGGTGCTGGCGCTCTCGTTCCTGGCCATAGACTTCTACGGCCTGCCGCACTTGAAGCTCACGGCGTGGGAACTGTCGGCGGTGCAGCCCGCCCTGTTGCTGCTTTACCAGCTCGGCAAGTTCCTGTTCCTCGTCATGCTGCTCACCGGGACGACCGAATTCCTGAGCGGCAGGCTGCCGACGCAATTCGTGAGGTTCGGGTGGCTCGCAGGCGTGGGCGCCGGACTCGCCTCGTTTCCGCTCGCAGCTGACTTGAATGAGCTCATGCTGCTGCAGCTGCCGTTCTGTATCCTGGTGCCGCTCTACAGCGGCGTGCGGCTGCTGAGCGTGCCGCCGGTGCGCCGCAGCCTGGGAACCCGTGTTACCGGCATGTCGTTCATGTTCTACGCGCTCTTGTGGCTGCTCTACAGCCTCGCGCTGTACAAGCAGCATTTCATCCCGCTCCAGTCCTATACCCCGTTCGTGGCGCTGGTGGCGGATTTCAACGGGTATTTCGATTCGCTGCTGGAACTCCTTATGGCCTTCGGGATGGTGCTGATGCTCCTGGAGGAGGCGCGCCGCGAGACCAACGCCGCCCACGCCGAACTCGCGGTCGCCCACGAGAAGCTCTTGCACGAATCGCTCACGGACATCCTCACTGGCGTCTACAACCGCATGGCCTTCACCCGCGGGATATTCCTGCAGGCGGCCGGCTCTACCTACGGCTCGGTGTTCATCTTCGACCTCGACAACCTGAAGCACGTGAACGACAGCCACGGCCACGAGGCGGGCGACGAACTGCTCAAGTACTTCGTGCTGGTGCTGCGCGGAGGCTTGCGCCCGGCGGACCAGCTTTACCGCTGGGGCGGCGACGAGTTCTTGCTGCTCCTGCCCGGCGCCACCTATGTCAGCGTGGCGGAGCGCCTGAACCGGCTCCTATATAAGGCACCGCCGCTCACGGTGTTCGACGGCAGCGTGAGTCTCAAGCTGGAAGTGAGCATGGGTGGGGCGGATTACGGCGATCTGGACGGGCTGCGCAACGCGGTCAACACCGCCGACCGGGCCATGTACGAGCAGAAGCGCACCCACAAGACCGCGCCGCCCTCGCCCGACGCCCCCGTGGAGGATATGTCGACCTGAGCGGGCTTTAATCCTCGCTGAAGCGCGGTTTCAGGCTGCGCAGCAGTGCCGGCCCCGTTTCCACCATCACCACGCCGAGCAGTATCAACGCGCAGCCCACCGCGGCCGGCAGCGTGAGGCGCTCCTTCAGCATGACGGCGCCCGCGAGGGCCGCGAACACGCTCTCCAGGCACATGATGAGCGCCGCCTCGGCCGGCGGGGTGTGCTTCTGGGCCACGATCTGCAGGGTATAAGCCACGCCGCCGGACAGGAGTCCGGCGTAGAGGATGGCGGGCAGGGCTGCACTTAAGCCCGGGAGGCTGACTGGCTCGAACGCGAGGCCGGCGGGCAGCGCCAGTACCGCGGTGATGGCGTACTGCATGAAGGACAGGAAGAAAGGCCGGTGGGTGCGTTCCTGGAAAAGGCCGATGAGCACGATAGCGAGGGCCCAGGCCACGTCCGCCAGCGTCACCAGCAGGTCGCCGAAACTCCAATGTTTGGCTTCGCCGTTGTCCGCCAGGAGCCAGGCTCCCAGGATGGAGATGCCGCAGGCCGCGATCACCAGCACCCGGGGCCGGCGGCGGATCATGCCCCAGAGCAGGAAGGGCACGATCACCACATACAGGGCGGTGAGGAAGCCGCCGTTGGTGGCGGTGGTGGTCACGAGTCCCAATTGCTGCAGGCAGGCGCCGGAGGCGAGACAGAGGCCTACCCCCGTGGCTTGCCGCCAGTCCCGTCGGCTCAAGGGCGCGCCCGCGTGGCGCCACTCGTAGATGGCGAGCGGGATGAGCGCCAGAGCCGAGAGCAGGAAGCGTGCTCCCACGAAGGTCACGGGCCCCATGCTTTGGTTGGCGTCCTTCTGGGCGATGAAGGCCGTGCCCCAGATGAAGGCGGTGAGCAGGAGCAGGAGGTCGGCGCGCAGGCGGTTCATGGTTATTCCGTCTTCAGGTGTTCCCGGCCTCTTGCTGTAGCCAGGCTATCAGGGACTGCACCGCCGCGTCCTGGCCGTGGCTCTTGGGATAGACCGCGTAGAACGCCAGTTCCACCGGCAGCTTCAGGCTGAAGGGTTTCACCAGCCGGCCCGCTTCTAGTTCCGCCTGCACCAGGGGCGCGGAGGCGAGCGCCACGCCCTGGCCCTCGATGGCCGCCTGGATGAGCACGTTCATGTCCTCCACCACCAGGCCCTGGTGGGCGTCCACGCCGCGCACCTTGGCGAGTTCCAGCCATTGCTGCCAGTGGCGGTGGGTGGTGTCGTGCAAGAGCGCCACGTGCTTCAGGTCCGCCGGTGTGCGCAGCGGGTGCGCGCCTTCCAGGAGCTTCGGCGAGCACACCGGAAACTCCTCGGGAGTGAACAGGCGCAGCGCCGTCACGCCGGGCCAGCGGCCGCGTCCGTAACGGATGGCGAGATCGATGCCGTCCCGGTCGAAGTTGGTGAGCTGCGGCGAGGTGCTCAAGCGGATCTCGAGTTCGGGATGGGCGTTCTGGAAACGGTGCAGGCGGGGCACGAGCCAGCGGGCGGCGAGGGAGGCGAGCGTGCTGACGGTCACCACCCGGTGATCCCGCGGCACGCGCACCGCCGCCACCGCTTCGCGGATCTGCTCGAAGGCGCCCTGCACGCCGAAGGCGAACTCCCGGCCCCGGGCGGTGAGTTGTAGGCCCCGCGGCAGGCGGTGGAAAAGCTCACAGCCCAGGAAGTCCTCCAGCTGGCGCACCTGGCGGCTCACGGCTCCGTGTGTCACGTGCAGTTCCACGGCCGCCTTGCTCAGGCTGCCGTGGCGGGCGGCGGCTTCGAAGGCCTTGAGGGCATTGGGTGGGGGCAGGGTGTCCATATTTCACCTTGTGACTATATTGCACAGCTCAACGTGCAAAAACATCGTTTGTTCCGCATGCGGCCCGCAACCTAGAATAACCGCCTGTGAAAATTATTGACAGTACAAACCCATGAAAACTTCCCTCGAAGAAAGCCTGGATCCGAAGGATTGGGAGGCGTTCCGGCGCTTCGCCCACCAAGCCTTGGACGACTCCCTGGACTACCTCAGGGGCGTGCGTGAGCGCCCAGCCTGGAAGCCGGTTCCGGAGCAGGTGCGCCACAAGATTGCCGCGCCGCTGCCCCGGGAGGGGGAAGGGGTCGAGAAGGCTTACGCGGACTACCGGGAGTTGGTGCAGCCCTACCCCGTGGGCAACATCCATCCGCGCTTCTGGGGATGGGTGATGGGCGGCGGCACGCCGCTCGGCATGGTGGCGGAGATGCTCGCCGCCACCATGAACACGAACGCCGGCGGCTTCGACCAGAGCTCCACCTACGTGGAGCTGCAGGTGGTGGAATGGTTCAAGGAGATCATGGGCTACCCCAAGGAGGCGAGCGGTGTGCTCGTGACCGGCGGCTCCATGGCGAACCTGGTCGGGATCAACGTGGCGCGTGCCGCGCACGCGGGCTTTCCGGTGCGCGCCGAGGGGCACGCCCGCCATCCCCAACTCAGGGTCTACGCCTCCAGCGAGACCCACAGTTCGGTGCCGAAGGCGCTCGAGCTCATGGGGCTCGGAGCCGCGGCACTGGCGAAGATCCCCGTGCAAGACGACTACACCGTCGACGTCGTCCAGCTGCGGCAGCGCATCGCGGCGGACCGCCAGGCCGGGCTTCGCCCGTTCTGCGTCGTCGGCAACGCTGGCACCGTCAACACCGGCGCCGTGGATCCCCTGGACGCGCTCGCGGATCTCTGCCAGGCCGAGGGTCTGTGGCTGCACGTCGACGGGGCCTTCGGCGCCCTGACAGTGCTGGACCCGGCGACCCGCGGGCGATTGAAGGGGATGGAACGGGCCGATTCCCTCGCCTTCGACCTGCACAAATGGATGCACCTTCCCTACGACGTGGGCTGCGTGCTGATCCGCGACCGCGAGAAACACAAGGCCGCGTTTTCGGTGCAGGCGAGCTACCTCAACAAGCTCTCGGGCGGCGTGGCCGCCCCCGGTCCGGGGCTGTTCACGGACTACGAACCGCAGCTATCCCGCGGATTCCGGGCCCTCAAGGTCTGGATGAGCTTGAAGGCTTATGGCCTGAAGGCTTTCGCGCGTCAGATCGCCCAGAACCTGGATCAGGCACGTTATCTCGAGGAGCGGGTGAAGCGGGAGGCGGAGCTCGAGCTGCTCGCTCCCGTACCCATGAATGTGGTGAATCTCCGTTACCGGGGCAAGGGCCCGGACGGGGAGGTGTTGGACGAGCTCAATGCCCGCATCCTCATCGCTCTCCAGGAGCGGGGCATCGCCGTGCCCTCGTCCACGGTGCTGCAGGGCCGCTTCGCGATCCGCGTGGCCATCACCAACCACCGCAGTCGACGCGAAGATTTCGACGCCCTGGTCACGGCCGTGCGGGATCTGGGCCGGGAGTTCTCCAAGTGAACGAGCGTTGCGACGAGAGCTGCGCCGCCGTCAGCCTTGATGCGGCGGTTAACGCGGCGCGGGGCGTACCCATTCCCTTGCCGGCGGTGGAGAGGGCGATGCCTGCGGTGCGCCGCATCGCCTGGGGCGTGGTCCTGGCCCTCGGCATCACCCTGCTGCTCTGGGCCTCGGCCTTCACTGCCATCCGCGTGGCGGTCCGGGAGTTCGATCCGGGGGCCCTGGCGTTCTTCCGCAACAGCGTCACGGCGCTCGCCATGCTGGGGGGAGCGCTCGTCTGGCAGCGCGACGCCTTCCGCCGCCTGCGCCGCGCCGACCTCCTGCCGCTCATCGCGGCTGGCGTGATCGGCATCGCCCTCTACCAGCTCTCGCTCATCACCGGCGAGGAGAGCGTGGATGCCGGTACGGCGAGCCTCATCATCAATACCTCCCCCATCATCACGGCCCTCTTGGCGCGCCGGTTGTTGCAGGAACACCTGGGTCTGCGCGGCTGGATCGGCGTGCTCCTCGGTTTCGCGGGGGCGGCACTCCTGATCACCGGCCGTCACGGCGGCGCGCACCTGGAACTCGGGGGCTTGTTCGTGCTGGTGGCGGCAAGCGCCCAATCCCTGAGCTTCATCATCCAGAAACCCTTGCTGGCGAGGCTCGGGCCTTATATCGTCACCACCTGGGTGGGCGTGGCGGGTGCCGTGAGCCTTTTCGCCTACGGGCCCGCCTTGGCCGCCGACCTCGGGCATATTTCCCTGAAAGCCCTGGCCTCGGGTGTCTATCTCGGGCTTTTCCCGGCGGCCATCGGCAACCTCACCTGGGCCTATGCCTTGTCGCGCCTGCCGGCAGGCCGCGCTTCTGCGGCGCTCTATCTCATCGCCCCCATCGCCACCCTCATGTCCTGGTTGCTCCTGGACGAGCAGCCCGCGGCTCAGGCGCTCCTGGGCGGCGCCATCGTGATCGGGAGCGTTATCTTGGTGAATGTCCGGGTGAAGAAGTGAACGGAGAATGGCCATGCTGAAGCTCTATTACTCCCCTCGCGCCTGCTCCCTGGCGGTGCATATATTGCTGGAAGAGGTGAATGCACCCTACGAGCTGGAGCTCGTCTCCATCGCGAAAGGGAAAACCCGCAGTCCCGAGTATCTCGCTATCAATCCCAAGGGACGGGTGCCGGTGCTGCGAACGGAGGAGGGGGAGATCCTCACGGAGTTGCCCGCCATTTCCTGGTATGTCGCGCAGCTTTCCACGTCGCCCGCACTCTTTCCCCACGGGAGGCTCGCGGCCACGCGCTGCTTCGAGTGGTTCAACTGGCTTTCGGGCACGGTGCACGCCATGGCATTCGGGCAGTACTGGCGACCGCAGCGCTTCGTGGCGGAGGAAGAGCTGTTCCCACGGGTGAAGCAGAAGGGCCGGGCCAACATCCTGGAGAACTTCGCCATGATCGAGCAGCGTCTCACGGGGCGCGGTTGGTCGGTGGGCAATGCGTATACGGTGGTGGACCCTTACCTGCTGGTGTTCTTCGCCTGGGGCGGGCGCATCGGCCTGTCCATGCGGGACAGCTATCCCCATTGGGCGGCCCATGCAGAGCGCGTCGAAGCCCGGCCGGCCGTGCAGAAGGTGCTCCGCGAAGAGGGTGTGGAGCTCTGGGCCAAGGCCGCTTGAGACAAGGGCTAAAGCGGCCAATGTGACGCTAAAATTCGCTATCTCCCAGGTTCTAAACGGCAGGTCAAAAAATAGCCAAGTACTGCGGTGACATCGCAGCCGGATATGTTAAATTCACTCGAGCCATGGACGGCCTGTTACTCAACGAGTGAAGAGGTGCGGCGATGGCCAAGCAGTATCTGCGGCTCACGTTCTACGGGCGCGACGAGGTCCTCCACTTTGCCATCGGCAAGGTGGACGCGGACCTCATTGTTGGCGGGGTCAAGGCGCTCTCGGCAGGCGGCAAGGAGATCCAGGCGTTCTATCTTTTCGCCATCAGCGAAAGCTTGAGCGCGCTCATCTCTGTGCACGAACTGCAGACCGTGCAGCTCACCTCGAAGCCCAACGGAGACGACTGGAAGCCGCCCGCGCTCAGGCATGGCGTGGCGTTCTATCTGAAGGGCGCCAAGAAGCCGTTGGAACTGGATTACACCGGCCGCGGCCCGCTGGACGACATGTTCCACGGCCTGGCCGACACCCGCTACGGCGAGGAAGTCCCGGGCTGCATCATGCTCTCGGATGGCGCCGGCGAACCGGCGTTCTTCCGCCTCGACGAGATTCAGTACGCCATCGTCAAGACCGAGCTCATCCAACGGCCATCTTGAAGTAGCGGGAGCCCTCGGCGGGCTCGGCTTCCGCCGGAGCCGGCACATACACCGGGAAGCCCGGGTTGCGCCGTTCCTCGAAGATGAGCCGCGTCTCGATGTGCACGATCTCGGGCCGCACCGAGAGGTTGTTGATGATGAATTCCCGCAGATGGTCCACGTCGCGCACGGCCACGTGCAGCATGAAGTCGTCGTCCCCGGAGACGTGGTAGAAACACACCACCTCGTCGCGCGCCAGGCAGTGGGCGCGGAAGGAATCGATGAGGTCACGGTCGTGGCGCACCATGCGCAGGCAGATCATGGCCTGGGCACTCACGCCCACGCCCTTCGGGTTGAACTCGGCGTAGAAGCCGGAGATGGCGCCCCCGTCCACCAGGCGCCGGACGCGGGCGATGCAGGTGGATGGCGCGATGCCGACCCGGCCGGCCAGCACTTTATTGGGTATGCGCGCGTTCTGTCGCAGCTCCCGCAGGATCTGCAGGTCGATCTTGTCGAAATTCATCGGAAACCCCCAAAATCAGTCATTTATTCGATATAAATCCCAAGCCACGAAAATATATGCCCTTGGAAGACGAATATCCAGAACCGGGCATAAACCCGGTTTTAGGCTATACCAGTGCCCCGGGCCCGGGTGCCCGGACTGGAGCCGGGCCAAGGGCTTAGGGAGACGTCTTGAGACGGCCGCTGAATTCCGGGGCCGTAAGCCTCGCCCCGTCGTAGCCTTTCACCTCGCCGAAACGCGCAGCCCGTGTTTTCCATTCGGCGCGGGCTTCCCGCATCTCCTCGTTGCTTCTCCCCACGAAGTTCCACCACAGGAGCACATCCTCCTCCAGGGGTTCGCCTCCCAGCAGGAATGCCCGGGCGGGGGCGTGGTTGCCGAGTGCGACTGCCTCGCGGCCGCGGCCGAAGTAATAGAGGTTCCCGGGGACCAGGGTATTTTCGCCGTGGGCGAGTTCACCTTCGATGATGATTAGGGCGTGCTCGAATCGCGGATCGAGCGGGATTTTTCGCTCGCCCGTGTCGGTGAACCGGAGATCGAGGCCCACGAGCGGCGTGTAGACCCTCGCCGGGGAGCGCTCCTTGAGGCCTTCGCCCACGATGAGCGTGGCCTCGTAGCCCTCCCGCGAGACCGCGGGCAGCCTGGGGTGATGGTCGAAGGCCGCCTCGCCGTGGCGGCGGATTTCCGGCAACGCGATCCAGAACTGCAGACCGTGGATGCCGGGCGGATGAGCCGCGGGCGTTTCCTCGGAATGGGAGATTCCCCGGCCCGCGGTCATGAGGTTGAGCTGGCCGGGGCGGATGGATTGCACGGAGCCCAGGCTGTCCCGGTGCAGCACCTCGCCCTCGAACAGCCAGCTCACGGTCTGCAGGCCCATGTGCGGGTGGGGGCCGATGCGCATGCCGACATCGTCTGACCCGAGGGTCACGGGGCCGTAATGGTCCAGGAAACACCAGGCTCCCACACGCCTTTTCAGCCGATGGGGCAGGGCGCGCCGCACGTCCATGCCACCGCCGATATTGGCGCTGTGGTCGGGCAGGGTCTCGAAGACGGAGGTGGAAGTAGCTTGGTTCATGTCGTACTTGCGATGTCCACGGTGCAGTATAGTCCTAGGCTTTGAATTCACCTCTGCATTAAGAGGCTCCCATGCGCATCGCTCTGGTCGCCTGTCTTTTTCTCTGCTCTTCTTCCATCGTATCCGCCGATCCCGCCCCCCACTACCAGCTCGCCCACAAGTTCGTGCTGGGCGGCGACGGCGGCTGGGATGCGCTCACCTATGATCCCGCCGGCAAGCGCCTGTTCATCTCCCGCGCCACCCGGGTGATGGTGATGGACGTGGAGAAGGGCGCACTCCTGGGCGAGATCCCCGACACCGCCGGCGTGCACGACATCGCCCTGGCCCCCGAGCTCGGCAAGGGCTATACCAGCAACGGCAAGGACAACACCGTCACGGTGTTCGACCTCAAGACCCTGAAGTCCCTCACCAGGATCAACGTTTCGGGCCAGAATCCGGACGCCATCGTCTACGAACCCGCCACCAAGCGCGTGTTCGCTTTCGACGGCCACAGCAACGACGCGACGGTCATCGACGCGACGAACGACAAGGTGACGGCCACCATCCCCTTCGACGGCAACCCCGAGTTCGCGGTGGCGGACGGAGAAGGCCGCGTGTACGTCAACATCGAGGACAAGAGCGAGGTCAGCCTCATCGACGCCCGCAGCGCCAAGGTCATCAAGACCTGGTCCATCGCCCCCTGTGACGGACCCTCCGGCATCGGGCTCGACGCCAACCACCACCGCGTCTTCTCGGGCTGCCACAACAAGCTCATGGCGGTGAGCGACGCGGAGACGGGCAAAGTGGTCGCCACGCTGCCCATCGGGGAGGGCGTGGACGGCGCTGGCTTCGATCCCGGCACCGGGTACGCGTTCAGCTCCAACGGCGGCGACGGCACCCTCACCGTGATCCACGAGGACGCGCCGGACAAGTATTCGGTGGTGGAGAACGCCGCCACCCAGAAGTTCGCCCGCACCATGACGCTCAACCCGGACAACCACGACGTCTATCTGCTCACCGCCGAGGTGCACGTGACCCCCGCCCCGGCGGGCGCCACGGGCCAGGCGGCCCGGCCCAAGCGCGACGTGCTCCCCGGCACCTTCGCGGTATTGGTGATGCACCGCCAGTAACGCATACATATATAGATACCTATATATAGGCGTCCGGTCCCCGGCATAATGGGGCCGCGTCCCGGCATGGGGTACCGGCGTGAAGCTCAAGCAGGGCTCCCTCAAGTATCTGTTCGTGGCGGCGGCCGTGCCGCTGCTCTCGGGCCTGCTCGCGCTGCTTTCCGGCAGCGCCGCCGTCCGGGACCTGGAAGCCTCCGGCTATGACCTGTTGGTACACACCGGGTCCCGCGCCGCCCCGCGCGCGGACATCGTGGTGGTGGACTTCGACAACGCGCTGCTCCAACAGCTGCGTGCCTTTCCCGTCCCCCGCGGCGTGGTGGCGGAGGTAGTGGAGAAGGTGGCGGCCGGCCGCCCGGACCTGATCGGCTTCGACCTCCTGCTCTCCGAGCGGCGCGCGCCGGAAGAGGACAAGCGCCTCGCCGCCGCCATGGCGGCGGCCGGCAACGTCATCGTCACGACCCAGCTCGGCACCGACAACATGCCGGTGAACGAGCCTCTACCGGACTATTGCGTCCTGGATCCGGCGAATCCATCCAACTGCAAGGAAGGCAGTGCCTTCGCCGCCGGCTTCATCAACATGCCGGTGGACGACGACGGCTTCGTGCGCCGCCTGTTCCTCTTGCCGCCCAAGGGCTACCCCGCGCTGCCATTCCCGGTGGCGGTGGCGGCGAACCGCCTGCGGGCGCCGCCCACGCCCTGCGGCGCAGACGCGGTATGCATCGGCAAGGCACGCACCGTCTTCGACGGCGGCCCCCTGCGCACCGCGCTCATCAACTGGCCCGCCTCCCGGCCAGAGGTCATACCCGCCGGCGAGGTGCTCGCCGGCCGCGTGCCGGGCGCGTCGTTCGCAGACAAGATCGTGCTCCTCGGCCAGAGCAGCACCGCCGGCAACGACCTGCATTTCACGCCCCAGTTCCGCTTCCGCGATGCAGAAGGAGAGCGGCATCAGATGCCCGGAACACTGGTGCAGGCGGCGGCCATCCAGACCCTGCTGGACGGCTCCGCCATCCAGGTGATGCCGCTGGCCGAGGCGTTGGTGATCGCGGGAATCTATCTCGCCCTGGCCTTGTTGCTCATCGTGCTGGCGCCGCCGCGTTGGAGCCTGCCGGGCGTGTTGCTGCTCATGCTCACGGCCTTCGCCATCGCCTGGGGCCTGTATGCCTTCGGCCGCATCTGGCAGCCCTTCGTGCTGGCGGAGCTCGCGTTCGTCTTGAGCCTGCCTGCGGGCTTCGGCTTCCGCTTCGCGGAGGAACGCTGGCTCAAGGGCCGTGCCGAGCGGGAGCGCGGCGAACTCATGGGCCTGTTCTCCCGCTACGTCTCGCCGGAGGCCGCGGCCGAGATCTGGAAGCGTCGCGGGGAGATCACGCTCGCCGGCGAGGAGCGCGAGGCGACGGTGATGTTCACCGATATCCGCAATTTCACCGCCATCACGGCCGGCAAGCCGCCGGGCGAGGTGCTGTTCTGGCTCAACGACTACCTCACGGAGATGAGCGCCGTCATCGAGGAGCAGCACGGCTTTCTCAACAAGTTTATCGGCGACGGCATCATGGTGCTGTTCGGCGTGCCGCTGAGCGCGAGCCAGGCCGAAGATGCCACCCATGCGCTGGATACTGCGTTGCGCATGCTGGAGCGGGTGGAAGAGTGGAACCGCAAGCACCGGGGCGATGCGCGCTTCCCGGAAATTAAGATCGGCATCGGCATCCACAGCGGCCGGGTGACTGCCGGTAACGTGGGCTCACGCACGCGCCTCGAATACTCCGTGATCGGCGCCGCCGTGAACCTGGCCTCGCGCCTGGAGAGCCTCACCAAGGAATTTCACGTGCCCGTCATACTCACCGCGGACACCGAAGCCCTGGTGCGTGGGCGCTTCCGGACGCGTGACCTCGGTGAGGCGGCCGTGCGTGGTTTCGAGGGCAAGATCCGGGTCTATACTGTGGTGGGGAGCGATTCCCACGAATGATTTCTGAAGGGGAGGGTAAGTCGATGTTGCGTCGTCTCGTGATCCTGTCCGCGATTCTGGGTCTTTGTGCCGCCTCCGGCTTGCGCGCGGCGCCCGCCGCCTCCACGGCGGCGAAGGCGGCCTCGGCCGGCACCTCCGTCAAACCCGCCGCCGCCAAGCGGCCGCGCGTGGTGACGGTGCTCTCGGGTTTCGACCTTGTGGACAAGGATGCCCTCAAGAAGCAGGCCATGGCCGCCGGTGCGTCCCGCGGCGAGGGCGCGGCGCCGGTCGCCCTCGCGCCGCACCTGGGCAAGCTCTACGACAACCTGCCGGAATTCTATTGGAGCGACGCTGGCGGCGGCGGGAGCTACGTCTTCACCCTGTGGGACGACAACCAGAAATCCCTGTTTCACACCGAGGTGAAGGGTTACCGTTTCCATTATCCTGAGACTGCGCCCAAGCTCGAGCCCGGCAAGACCTATTTCTGGACGGTGGAGACGCCACCCAGCATGTCCGGCAACCAGCAGTCTGCGCCGGTGGGCTTCGAAGTGGTGGCGGGCGATCCGCGCAAGGCCGTGGCGGACAAGCTCGCCGCCGTAAAGGATACGGACGCCTACGCTGCCGACCTCGCCAAGGCGCGCATCTACACCGACGCGCGCCTCTGGTACGATGCCGTGAGCGCCTACACCCGCCTGATGCAGAAGTACCCCGCGCGTGCCGAGCTTTACGAGGGCCGCGGCACGCTGTTCGCGCAGCTTCCCGTGACGCAAGGCGACGCGGACGCCGACTTCGCCCAGGCGGAGCACCTGCGCGCCAGCCCCTCGCCCTGAGCGCAGCGTAGCTTGTTATGAAGCGCCTTTCCGCCGTCGCCGGCGTGGTTATCGTCGCCGCTTGTGCTGCGAACGCACCCAAACCCGCGGACGACTGGCATGCCTACCAGGCCGAGACGGCAAAGAGCGTGGAGGCCGCCCGCTTCCGCGATGCGCTGAAATCCGCACAGCAGGAATTGGCCGCCGCCGAAAAAACCCTGCCCGCGGATTCTCCTGAGCTCTCAACGGCGCTCATGGATCTCGCCTATGTGGAACGCGAGACCGGCGCATACACGGACGCCGCCGCGCACTACCGGCGGGCCCTGGACATCCGCAAGGCGAAGTTCGGTGCGGAAAGCCCGCAAGCCGCCGAGGTGCAGGAGGGGCTGGCGCGGAACATCCACCTGACGGGAGACCTGCCTGCCGCGCTCGAGGGATACAAGGCGGCGCTCGCGATCCAGGAAAGACTTTTGCCCAAGGACGATCCGGCCCTGGGTCTCACGCTCACGGATTACGGGCGTGCCTTGGCGGACTACAACGACAACGATACCGCCCGGCAAATCCTCGACCGGGCGCTCGCCATACGCGAGCAGCACCCCGGGCCCGGGAAGCGGGACCTGGCCTTCACGCTGAACCAATCCGCGTATCTCTCCATCATGAGCGGCGATGATGACGGCGCGGAGAAGACGGCGCAGCGCTCCCTCGCGATCATGGACGTATCCGGCGCCGGGGACCGGCCGGAGCTGGCGGAGGCCCTCGACCTCTCGGGTAACGTGGACCTGGACCGCAGTCACTTCCCGGACGCGGAGCCCAAGTTCCGGCGCTGCCTGGACATGTATACCCAGCTCTTCGGCCCTGACCATCAGAACGTGGCGAACGCGCAGAACGACATCGCCCGCACCTACGACGACGAAGGCCATTACCCGCAGGCCGAGGATTATTACAACCGCTCCATCGCCACCTACACCCGTGCCCTGGGCGCGGACAACGTCAATCTCGGAAGCATCACGGGGAATCTTGCCCAGATGCAGGACAACACCGGGGAGTACCAGCAAGCGGAGGCTAACTTCAAGCGCGCCATAGACATCGACAGCCACAGCTGGACCCACGATCGCATCAACATGGCTTTCGATTACAACAACTACGCCCAGCTATACCGGCTCCTCGGCCAGAATGAGCAGGCTGAAGCGCTGTTGCAGCAGGCCTTGGCCATATTCCAGAAGCTCCTGCCACCGGACCACACCTACGTGCTCACCGTGCTGAATAACATCGGCGAGTTGTACACCGAAGAAGAGAAGTACTCAGAGTCTGTGCCCTATTTCACGCAGGTGATCGCCATCGGCGAGAAGACCTTGAGTCCGGACGATCCTGCGCTCGCCACCTGGTACAACAACCTGGCGGAAGCCTACGAAGGGGAACACAAGTACGCCGATGCGGAAGCGCTGTACAGGAAGGCTTACGCCATCACGCTGAAGACCCTGGGACCGGAACACGCGATGACGGCCCAATATTCGCAGAACCTTGCTAACCTGCTCAACTTGGAAAGCAAGTTTTCCGAGGCGGAGGCGCGCTACCCCGCCGCGCTGGCGATATTCAAGAAAACCTACGGACCGCGCCATTCCAACATCGCCGATCTTGAATTCGACTGGGCGGTCGAACGCTTCCATGCCGGTGACCGCAAGGGCGCTAGCCCGCTGTTCGACGACTATTTCGACATCATGCACGCGTTCTTCCTGGCCCAGTACCGATACATGAAGGAGAGCGACCGCCTGCAGCTTCTCGCGCGCAGCAAGGACGCGTTTCCAACGTATTTCAGTTTCTGTCTCGATTATCACGCGGAAGACCCTGCGCTTGCCGCCAAGATGTACGACATCCTGTTGTGGCAGAAGGGCCTGGTGGGCAACAGCATCGCGGCGCTCCGGGCCAAGATCGCCGCGAGCGGCGATGCCGAGGCGGTCTCCCTGCTGGGACGGTTGGGCGACCTCAAGGCCAAGCTCGCGCAACTGCTCAACAACCCGGGAGACGACCACGCCCAATGGGAGTCCCAGGTGAGCCAGCTGCAGGCAGAGACAGATGGGGTCGAACAGCAGCTGCTGGCGCGCTCCCAGAGCTTCACACGGGAGCAGTCCCTGGAGAAGATCAGTTGGCGCGATGTGCAGAAGGGACTCAAACCCGGCGAGGCCGCGGTGGAGTTCGCCCATTTCAACTATCTCAACGGAACTGGTCACACCAAGACTGACTATTACGTCGCATTGGTGCTGACGCACGAGACCCGGGATGCCCCCGAGTTCATCGTGGTGGGCAAGGCCGAAGACCTGGAGTCGGGACCCGTAGCGGATTACGCCGCCCGCCTGAGCAAGTTTGGCACTACGGCCGCGACTTCCAAGACCAGCTTCTACCAGGCGTTCTGGAAACCGCTGGAGCCCGCGCTGAAGGGCACCACCCGGGTTTATCTGTCCCCTGATGGCATCTTGAACCAGGCTTCGTTGGGCATCGTCCCCGACGAGCAGGGCAGGCTCCTGATGGAGCGCTATGATTTGCGCATCGTGCCCAGCACCCGCGACGTGCTGCGCGCCCCACCGGCGACCGCTTCGGATACGGCGGTGCTGTTGGGCGGGCCGGCGTTCGATCTCAAGCCGGATCGGTATCTCGCCGCCGTGGCCAAATTGAACGTTCCCGGCGCGGCGGAGACACGCTACGCCGGCATCCGCGGCGCAGGGCTGCCGGTGGCGCGGGATCTATCCGCCGGCGGCAAATGTCCCCTGCCCGACACCGGTATCCTCTGTCCCTTGCCGGGTGCGGCGCAGGAAGTGAGCGACATCGACGGCTTGCTGACGCGTAAACAATGGCAGGCGTCTTTATATCAAGGTGAACAGGGCCTGGAGGAAGCCATCCAAGCCGCGCACCATCCGCGGCTCCTGCACATCGCCACCCACGGGTTCTTTCTGCCGGACCAACGGAGAGTGAGGCAAGACCCCATGCTGCGCTCCGGCCTATACTTCGCTGGAGCCGACAACGCGCTCGCTGGCAACCCGCCGCCGGCGGGAGCTGACAGCGGCGTGCTCACCGCCTACGAGGCGGCGCAGCTCGATCTCGAGGGCACCGAACTCGTGGTGCTCTCCGCCTGCGACACGGGCTTGGGCACCAGTGCCGGGAACGGCGAGGGCGTGTTCGGGCTCAACCGCGCCCTGCAGGAAGCGGGTGCCCAGGCGGTGGTCATGAGCATGTGGTCCGTGCCGGACCAGGAGACCCGGGAACTGATGCAGCTCTTCTACGCGAACTGGCTGGGCGGCATGGAGAAGCACGAGGCCTTGAGGCAGGCGGAACTCAAGGAGCGGGAAGTGGTGAAGGCGCGTTACGGCCAGGACCTGCCGTATTACTGGGGCGCCTTCGTCATGGTGGGGCGTTGATGAATTGATGCTTTGTGGAGGGGTCCATGAAACTCCCACGTCCGGTTTCCGTCCTGCTCGCTCTTGCCGCGCTCGCCGCCTGCGCCTCGGCGCCCCCCGCGCCGGCCGGCTGGAAGACGCTGCAAGCCAAGCGCCAGGCCCTGGAGGATAAGGCCCAGTTCGTGCCCGCTCTCGCGGCGGCGAAAGACGAATATGCCGCGGCCCAGAAGACCCTTCCGGCGGATTCGGCGGAGATGACCGAAGCCCTGAACGACCTGGCGGCGGCCGAGCTCGACGTGGGCAACTACCCCGAGGCGGAGAGCTATTTCCGCCTGGCGCTCAATCTCGAACAGAAGCGCCACGGTGCCGGGAGCGCCGAAGCGGCCATGGGTCAGCGGCTCATCGCCCGGGCCGAGTCGAGCCAGGGACGGTTCGAAGATGCGGAGAAGGACCTGACCGCCGTGCTCGCTGCCCAGGAGAAGCTCCTGGGCCCGGCGGACCCGGAGGTGGCCGCCACCCTCGGCGACCTCGCCATGGTGGAGTACAACCTCAACAAGATGGACGCGGCGAGCCAGGATTACCAGCGTGCGCTGGCGATCCAGGAGACGGCGCCGGGCAAGGACCAGGAGGACCTGGCGGAAACCCTCACCGGCCAGGGTCTCTTGCTCCTGGTGAACGGCGACAACGCCGGTGCGCGCAAGGTGCTCAACCGCGCGCTTGCCATCCTGGATAAGCCCGGCAGGCCGCAGACGCCGGCCCTCGCCTACGCGATCGACTACCTCGGCAATGTGGACCTCAACGAGGGGCATCCCGCGGAGGCGGAGCCCTTGTTCCTGCGGGCGCTGCAGATCATGCGCGAGGCTCAGGGGCCGGAGACCCCGGACGTGGCCAACATGCTCAACGACGTGGCGCGCAGCTACGACGACCAGGGTCTCTACAACAAGGCGCTGCCGTATTACCAGCAATCCCTCGACGTCTACGTCAAGACCCAGGGCGAGATGAGCGCCAACGTCGGCCAGGTGGAGGGCAGCATCGCCTACATGTACGAGGTGTTCGGCGATTACAACCGGGCGGAATCGCTTTACCGCCGCGCCCTGGAGATAGACCGCAAGGTGCGCGGCGAGGACGACATCCAGGTCGGCTACGACCTCAACAACATGGCCGTGCTGTACCGGGAGATGGGGCGGGTCAAGGACGCCATTCCCTTCATGCAGCAGACCATCGCCATCTTCGAGAAGGTCTATCCGCCGGACCATCCGAATACCGCCACCGCGCTCAGCAACCTGGCGGTGCTCTACAACAACCTGTCCCAATGGAAGGAGGCGCAGGACCTGGCGGAGAAGGCGCTCGCCATGGATCAGCGCACGCTCGGGCCCGTGCATCCCCAGGTCGCCCACCAGATGAACATCCTGGCGGACATCTACGACCACGAACACCGCACGGCGGAAGCGGAGAAACTCTATCTGGATGCCATGGCCATGGACATGAAGACCCTGGGTCCGGACCAGACCGATACGGCCCAGCAATCGGTGAATGTGGGGGAGTTCTACGCCTTCCACAACCGACTTGCCGAGGCCCGGCCGCTCTTCGAACGCGCCCTGCCGGTGGTCATGAAGGTCAACGGCGAGCAGAGCGCCATGGCCATCACCGTCCAGTTCAAGTACTCGATGCTGTTGTTCCAGATGGGTGACCGCAAGGCGGCGGCTCCGGTGCTGGATGCGTCCATGGAGAAACTGCACCACGACCTCGAGAGCCAGTTCGTCTACATGAACGAGCGCGACCGCTTGCAGTTCCTCAATTCCATCGCCGACCGGTTCCCCGAGTATTACAGTTTCTGCCTGAAATACCACGAGCAGGACCCCGCGCTCGCCGGCAAGATGTACAACGTGCTCCTGTGGCAGAAGGGTTTCGTGGGCAACACCATCACCGCGCTCCGGGCCAAGATCGCCTCCAGCGGCGACCCCGATTCCCTCGCGCTCCTGGACAAGCTCAGCGCCAGCAAGACCAAGCTCGCCACGCTGCTCAACAACCCCGGCCAGGACCGCGACCAGTGGCTCGCCAAGGTGCAACAGCAGCAGGCGGACACCGACGACCTAGAGCGGCAGCTCGCCAAGCGCTCCGCCGCCGTGGCCGAGGGCCAGCGGCTGCAGAGCGTCACCTGGCAACAGGTGCGCGATGCGCTCAAACCCGGCGAGGCCGCGGTGGAAGTGGTGCGCTTCCACTACATGGAGGGCTGGCTCGACACCCACGAGAACTACTACGTGGCCCTGGTGGTGACGCCCGAGACCCGCGACCAGCCGCAGTTCATCGTCATCGGCAAGGCCGCCGGCCTCGAGTCCGATCCCGTGGCGGACTACGCCGCGCGCCTGCGCAAGGCCGGCCCCGCCCCGCTTCCGGGCCAGACCACGTTCTACGAGGCCTACTGGGCGCCGTTGGAGCCCGCGCTCAAGGGCGCCACACGCGTGTACCTCTCGCCGGACGGCGTATTCAACCAGGCTTCGCTCGGCATCGTGCCGGACCCCGCCGGCAAGCTCCTCATGGAGCGCTACGACCTGCGCATCGTCCCCAGCACCAAGGACGTGCTGCGGCACGTCACCGGCGCCACGTCCGAGGATGCCGTCCTCATGGGAGGCCCCTCGTTCGACCTCCCCGCGGCGGATTACCTCGCCGCGGTGGGGAAGCTCGGCGGCGGAACGAACGACACCCGGCTCGCGGCGCGCACCCAAGTCAGCATCCCGGTCGCGCGCGGCGCCGAAGCGGCCCATTGCCCCCTGCCCGACACCGGCATCCTCTGTCCGTTGCCCGGCACGGCGGAGGAGGTGGCGGGCATCGACGCTCTCCTCAGCCGCAAGCAGTGGCAGGCGCGGCTCTACCAAAGCGACCTCGCCCTGGAAGAAGCCATCAAGTCCGTGCACCATCCGCGCCTCCTGCACATCGCGACCCACGGCTTCTTCCTGCCGGACCAGAAGAATCTCGTGGAAGATCCCATGCTGCGCTCCGGGCTCTATTTCGCCGGGGCGGACAACACGCTCGCCGGCAACCCGTCGCCGGAGGGGGCGGATGACGGCGTGCTCACCGCCTACGAGGCGGAGCAGCTCGACCTCGAAGGCACCGAACTCGTGGTGCTCTCCGCCTGCGACACCGGCTTGGGCAGCTCCCAGAACGGCGAGGGCGTGTTCGGGCTCAACCGCGCCCTGCAGGAAGCGGGCGCCCAGGCGGTGATCATGAGCATGTGGTCCGTGCCGGACCAGGAGACCCGGGAGCTGATGCAGTTCTTCTACGCCAACTGGCTGGGCGGCATGGAGAAGCACGAAGCGCTTAGGCAGGCGGAACTCAAGGAGCGGGAGGTGGTGAAGGCGCGTTACAGCCAGGACCTGCCGTACTACTGGGGCGCCTTCGTCATGGTCGGGCAGTAGAGTTGTTGACACCGCGAGGTTCGAGCCCATAGGCTCAAGCTACGAGCCGTCTGAAACGGCGGTACGGACTTGGGGTCACATTCACACATCAAAAAGGGAGTAAGGATCATGCGTAAGTTCACCGCGGCTTTCTTGGTTGCCATCGTGTTGTTCGGCTGCGTGACCACTGCGTATGGATTCGGTGGTGCCGGTGGCCAGGCCCTTGGCGCGGGTAGGGATGGCCAGGGCAACTCCACCACCAGCGGTGGCGATGCCGCCTCTGACTTGTTGACCGCTTATCCCATCTATTTCATCGGTATTTGATCAGGCTAAACAGCAGGGGCGGGCCGTATACCCGGTCCGCCCCTTGTCTTTTTCGATGCTGCATGACAAATGCCACTTCCCCGTCCGTGGGGGTCTGGGGCATCATGCGCATTCCTATATAAAGGTCCGCGCCATGTCCGTGCCCGCCCCGAAGACCTCCGTCTTCTCGAACCGCGACTTCCTGCTGCTCTTCTGCGGCAGCAGCATCTCCGCCATCGGCGACACCTTCACCCTGGTGGCGCTGCCCTGGCTGGTGCTGAAGCTTACCCACGACCCGGCGGCGGTGGGCCTCACGGCCCTCTTGCAGGCGCTGCCGCGGGCGGCCTTCATGTTCGTGGGCGGCGCGGTGGTGGACCGGAGTTCTCCGCGGCGCATCCTGCTCATCTCCCGCGCCTGGAATGCGGTCTTCGTGGCTGCGCTCGCCGTCCTGGTGGTGGCCGGCGCCATCCAGATGTGGGAGGTCTACGCCCTATCGCTTGGCATCGGCCTGTCCACCGCCTTCGTGTATCCCGCCGGTTCCTCCATCCTCCCGCAACTCGTGGAGAAGGAGCACCTGCAGGCCGCCAACGGCATGATCATGGGCATGCGGCAGGTGGCCATGATCGTGGGCCCGATCCTCGCGGGCCTCCTGGTGGCCGCCAACATCCACACCGGCGATGCGCGCTTCGCGGACGCGGGCGGCATGGGCTTCGCCTTCAGCATCGACGCGGTGAGCTTCATCTTCTCGCTGGTGTCCCTGTACCTCATCCGCATCCATACCGACTATCATCCGCCCAAGCCGGAAGGCGGCATCCTCGCGGACGTGTGGAAAGGCTTCCAGGGCGTGTGGGCGGACCTGCAGCTCCGCTCCTTCATCTTCTACGTGGCCATCGTCTCCTTCTTCGTGGGCGGGCCCGTGCAGGTGGGTCTGCCGGTGCTGGCCGACGACCGCCTCAACTCCGCCAGCGCCTTCGGCATCCTCATGACCGTCTACGGCCTCGGCATGCTGCTCGGCAACGGCCTCTCCGTGGTCGCCACCCGCATCGCACGCGGGCACCTGGGGCTGATGATCCTGACGCTCGACACCGTCGCGGGCCTCCTGTTCGCCACGCTCTCCAACGCGTACCACATCTGGAGCGGCGCGCTCCCGCTCGCCATCGTCGGCTGTTTTGCCGGCATCGGCCAAGTGGCGCTGTTCAGCTGGATCCAGAAGCGCGTGCCCCAGGCCATGATGGGCCGCACCATGAGCATCCTGTTCTTCACCTTCCTCGGCGTGGGACCGCTCTCGGCGGCGCTCGCGGGCCTGCTCCTGCATTTCGTCTCGTTGACGCAGCTGTTCCTGGGCGCGGGCCTGTGCCTCTCCGTCATCGCCTTGAGCTGCATGACCCGGCCGAACCTGCGTGGCATCGAGATCACCGTCGCCGCCAAGACCTGAGCGGCCGCCCGGTTCCGCTGAATGTGACAGCGGACGAGCTTTCCAGGTGTTTCCGGTAATCCGCTGAATTTGCGGCGAAATTCCCGCGGGCGGCCGTGCCGTCAGGTGTTTCCTACCCAAAGTACCGGTGTTTACCTGCCTGTCCGCCCTTGCCGGGGCGAGCCGGAGGGGTCCAGACTCCTGTTCGCTTGGACCGGCGAGGGGGGCCGGCATCCATCGGGTGGGACGCACCTGAGAGGGAGGTGCGTGCCGAAGGAGCGCGGGTGTCAGGTACCTCGAAGCTCAGGAAGCTTGCCGTCGGCGATCTGAAGGTCGGCATGTACGTCGATCGGCTGGATCGGCCGTGGACCGACACGCGCTTCATGTACCAGGGTTTCTTCATCCGCAACCAGGAGACCCTCGAAGAACTGCAGCGCGTCTGCCAGTACGTGTTCGTGGACGCGGAGCGGATCGAAGACACGACCCCCCGCACCCGGCCCCACGTCCCCGACCGCTATCCCGTGACGCAGACGGTCGAGAAGGAGATCGTCCGCGCCAAGGAGATCCACCGCGACGCCAGCGCCGCCGCCAAGGCCATCTTCACCCAGATGCTGCAGAGCGGCCGCCTCGACGTGGACCTGGCCCGGAAGACCATCACCCCCATGCTCGAGAGCATGCTGCGCAACCCCAATGCGCTCATCTGGCTCACGCGCATGAAGCAGCATGACTCCTACATCTTCAGCCACGCCCTCAATACCTCCATCTGGGGCCTGGCGTTCGCGCGCCATCTCGGCCTCGAGAAGGAAGAGATCCACGAAGTCGGCCTGGGCTGCATGCTTTTCGACGTGGGCAAGACCCAACTGCCCCTGACCCTGCTCCTGCGCCCCGGCCCGCTGAACGAGGCCGAGACCCGGGCGGTGCACGGCCACGTGGGCCAGAGTCTCGAGATCCTCCGCGGCATGGACGGCATCACCCCGCGCATCATGGAACTCGTCAAGCACCACCATGAGCGCTTCGACGGCAGCGGCTACCACGCCGGGCTGAAGGGCACGTCCATACCCCTCTACGCCGTGATCGCCGGCATCGTGGACACCTACGACGCGCTGGTGAGCTTCCGGCCCTACGCCGGCGAACGCTCGCCCCACGAGGCGATCCGTTTCATCTTCGGCGCGCGCGGCAAGCTGTTCCAGACGGAGGCGGTGGAGAAATTCATGCAGATGGTGGGCGCCTTCCCGACGGGCTCGGTCATCGAACTCAACACCGGCGCGGTCGGCGTGGTGCTGGCCCAGAACCCGCAGAAGCTCCGTCCCCGCATCGCGCTGGTGCTGGACGAAGCCAAGAAGCCGCTCACCTACCCGGCGGTGGTGGACATGATGTTCGACAACGCCTGGTCCGACAGCGGCCGTGTCTGGATCGATCGCTGTCTGCAGAACGGCGCTTACGGCGTCAACCCACAGCAATTAGGCATCTAAGGTCTTCCTGCCTCTCCTTATAATGGGCGCATGACTGAGCCCGCCCGTCACTTTGGCTGTATCCGGGACAAACCCGACGCGCGCGACCACGCCTACGCACCGCCGGCCGAGTTCCTCAAGAAGCGCCCGGCATCCGTAGACCTCCGCTCCCTCTGTCCCCAGGCCTACGACCAGCGCCCCCTGCAGAGCTGCACCGCCAATGCCGCCGCGGGCGCCATCCAGTTCGAGCGCCGGCGCCTGAAGCTCAAGCCGGACTTCGTCCCCTCGCGGCTCTTCATCTACTACAACGAACGCAGGATGCTCGGCACCGAGAGTCGGGACGGCGGCGCTCCCCTGCGGGAAGCCATCAAGTCCCTGGCGAAGCAGGGCGACTGTCCCGAGGACCTCTGGCCCTACGACCCCGCCCAGGTGGACGTGGAACCTCCGGCCCGCTGTTATAAGGCTGCGGTGAAATACCGCCAGGTCCATTACGCGCGCTTGGCGCAAGACCTCGCCCATCTCCAGGCCTGCCTCGCGTCCGGCCGGCCCTTCATCTTCGCCTTCGCCGTCTACGAGAGCTTCGACACCCCCGAGGCCCGGCAGGCGGACATGCCGCCCATCCCGAAAGCGGGGGAGAAGCTGCTCGGCAATCACGCCGTCATGGCCGTGGGCTACGAGGATGCCGGGAAGCGCTTCGTCGCCAGGAATTCCTACGGTCCGAAGTGGGGGCAGGGCGGCTATTTCTACCTCCCCTATGGCTACCTCACGGACCCGAAACTCGCCGGGGATTTCTGGACCGTGGAGATCGCGCCGCCGCCGTGAGGGGCTGGTAAGATTATTCCCCCATCCAGTGCCATCCAGAGGAGACCGCCATGAGCAAGGGTATGGACCGCAAGAAGGAAGACCGGAAGAAGCCGCAGAAGACCCTGAAAGAGAAGCGCGCCGAGAAGGCTGCCAAAAGGGCGGCACGCGGTTGATATAATTCTTCGCCGAAAGCAAAAAGCCGCCTGAGCAGGCGGCTTTTTATTTGTTCAACGCTTCGCTTTCCGCGTTGAAACCGCGTCCGGATCCCAAGCCTTCCCCGTCCGGTACTCGATGTAATCCCGGATCAACTTCCTGACCACCTGGCTCGGCGTCTGGTCCACGTCCGCGCACAGGGCCTCGAACACCGCCTTCTTGCGCGGATCGACGAGGATGGTCAGGCGGGCGGTGCGGCTTTCCCGGGGCATGGGCGACCTGATTTACATACTATTATCATAGGATGATAATACTTCACGGGCCTGTCAAGCCGCGCGCGTTCTCCGCGCGCCGAGGTGGCGCTGTCTGATGTTGTCCGCGAATCCGACTCTCATCGGGATCCTCTCGATCCCCGTGGCGTGGGTCGCGATCGCCGTCCTCGGCCTCCTGGGCGCGCGCAGCATCGCCTGGGTGGGGCGCATCCTGTTCCCGCTGGGCGGCGTCGCCGGTTTTGCGCTCGGCATCGCCGCGTTTCTGCAGCTCTCGCAGCCCCCCGAGGCCCTGGTGCTGCCGCTCGGGCTCTCGGAATTGCCGTTCCACGTGCGCGTGGACGGCCTGTCCTGCTTCTTCCTCATGCTGCTCGGCTTCGTCTCCGGCGGCATCTCGGTGTTCGCCTCGGGCTACTTCCGCAGCGGCGAGGGCGCGGCCCCCGGGCTCCTCGGCCTGCAGTACCACGTGTTCCTCGCCAGCATGGCCGTGGTGCTGATGGCGGACGACGCCTACCTCTTCATGGTCGCCTGGGAGACCATGGCGCTCTCGTCCTATTTCCTGGTCACGAGCCAGCACCGGCTGCCGGAGATCCGCCGCGCCGGGTTCATCTACCTCGTCATCGCCCACGTCGGCGCCATCGGCATCCTCCTGTGCTTCGGCGTGCTGCAGGGCGGAAGCTGGCAGTTCACCTTCGAGGCCATGCGTGCCGCCACACTCTCGCCGATCTGGGCGAGCGTCGCGTTCTTCCTGGCGCTGTTCGGCTTCGGCGCCAAGGCGGGCCTCGTGCCGCTGCACGTGTGGCTGCCGGAGGCGCACCCGGCGGCGCCGTCCCCCGTGTCCGCGCTCATGAGCGGCGTGATGCTGAAGACCGCCATTTACGGCGTGCTGCGCGTCACGTTCGACCTTCTGCATGCGCAGCTCTGGTGGTGGGGCCTGGTGGCGCTCGGCTTAGGCCTCTTCACCGCGTTCTACGGCGTGATCTTCGCGGCGGTGCAGACCGACATGAAGCGCCTGCTCGCCTATTCCTCCATCGAGAACATCGGCATCCTGTTTCTGGGGCTGGGCCTCACCATCCTGTTCCACGCCTTCGGCATGCCCCGGTTCGCGGCCCTGGCTCTCGCGGCCACGCTCTACCACGCCTTGAACCACGCGTTCTTCAAGAGCCTGCTGTTCCTCGCCACCGGCTCTGTGCTGCACTCCACCCGCGAGCGCAGCCTGGGAAGGCTCGGCGGACTCATCCACCGCATGCCCTGGGTCGCCTGGCTCGCCCTCGTCGGCACCCTCGCCATCGCCGGGCTGCCGCCCTTGAACGGCTTCGTGTCCGAGTGGCTGCTGCTGCAATCCTTCCTGTTCACGCCGGAACTGCCGCACCAGTTCATCAACATGCTGCTGCCCATCGGCGCCGCGGCGCTGGCCCTGGTGGCGGCGCTCGCCGCCTACGTCATGGTGAAGTTCTACGGCATCATCTTCCTCGGCCAACCCCGCGAGCCCAAGCTCGCCAAGGCCCATGACTGCGGCCGGCGGGAGCGGGTGGCGCTGCTTTGGCTCGCGGCGGGCTGCGTGCTCCTCGGGCTCTTTCCGGTGCACGTGCTGTCGCTCCTGGACGGCGTGAGCCAGGAACTCCTGGGCGCGGGCCTGGGAGGCGGGCTGCAGCAGTGGTGGCTGCTCGCGCCCATGTCGGCCGAGCGGGCGTCCTACAGTCCCGCCGTGTTCCTGCTCGGCACCGTGGCGCTGGTGGTGCTGGTGGTCCTGCTGGTGCGCGGCTTCTACCACGGACGCGTGCGCAAGGCGCCGCCCTGGGCCTGCGGCTTCCCCTGGCTCACGCCGCGCATGCAGGACACCGCCGAGGGCTTCGGCCAGCCCATCCGCCAGATCTTCGAGCCCTTCTATCGCATGCAGCGCGAGCTGCCCACGGCCTTCGACGCCAACCCGCGCTACCACGTGCGCGTGGAAGACCGCCTCTGGCACTGGCTGTACCTGCCGGTGGGCGGGGCGGTCGTGGCGGGCTCCCGGGTGGCGGGCCTGGTGCAGCAGGGGCGCATCGGCGTGTACCTCCTGTTCAGCTTCGCCACCCTGGTGGCGCTCCTGGTGTTCGTGCTGTGAGCGCCGCGCGCCTCGTTGCCCAAGGCGTCGAGATCCTCCTGGCGGTGGCGGCGGCGCCCCTGCTCATGGGTTGGGTGAACCAGTGCCGCGCCTGGCTGCAGAACAAGAGCGGTCCCGGGCTCCTGCAGCCCTACCGCCTGCTGCGCAAGCTGTTCCACAAGGACGCGGTCATCGCCGAGGGCGCCTCGCCGCTGTTCCGCCTCGTCCCCTACGTGCAGTTCGCGGCCATGGGCCTCGCCGCCGCCATCATCCCCACGCTCTGGACCGGCCTGCCGTTCGCCGTGGCGGCGGACGCCATCGCCCTCGTGGGCCTGTTCGCCACGGCGCGGGTCGCCCTCGCGCTCGCCGCCATGGACATCGGCACCGCCTTCGGCTCCCTGGGCGCGCGCCGCGAGATGCTGGTGGGCTTCCTCGCCGAGCCCGCGCTGCTCATGGTGTTCTTCACCGCCTCGCTGATTTCCCACAGCACCTCGCTGCCCACCACCGTGGACGTGCTGGCACACCGGGAACTCGCGCTCTATCCCAGCCTGGCCTTCGCCGGCATCGCCTTCCTCATGGTGCTTTTGGCCGAGAACGCCCGCATCCCGGTGGACAATCCGGCGACGCACCTCGAGCTCACCATGATCCACGAGGCCACCGTCCTCGAGTATTCGGCGCGGCATCTCGCGCTCATCGAGTGGTCCGTGGCGCTCAAGCTCTTCAACTACACCTGCATCGGCCTGGCCCTGTTCCTGCCCTGGGGCCTCGCCGCCGACACCGGCGACAACCTGGGGCTCCTGCTCGCCGTCCCCGTGACCACCGTGAAACTCGCCGCGGCGGGCGCGGGTCTCGCGCTCGTCGAGACCCTGAACGCCAAGATGCGCATCTTCCGGGCCCCGGAGTTCCTCGCCACCGCCTTCCTGCTGGCGGTGCTGGGGCTCCTGGTGCACCTGCTCCTGGGGAGCTGACCGTGGCCGGCTTCGCCTCCCAGCTCATCGACCTTTGCGCGGCGCTGCTGCTGCTGCTGTCCTTCGCCATGCTGGCGCAGCGGAGGGTGCTCACCCTCGTGACCCTGTACGCCCTGCAGGGCGCGGCCCTATTCGTCTCCATCACCGTGGTGATGGTGTCCACCGGCCAGTACCACCTGTTCTTCTCCGCGGCGCTGACGCTGCTGCTCAAGGTCATCGCCCTGCCGTTCATCATGCACCGCCTCATCGCCCGCCTCGGGGCGCGCTGGGAGAGCGAGACCATCATCAACGCCCCCACCATCATGCTCGCCGGGCTCGTGCTGGTGATCTTCTGCTTCTCGCTCGCCCAGCCCATCTCCGAGCTCGGCCACACGGTGACCCGCAGCACCCTCGGCATCGCGCTCGCGGTGGTGCTGCTCTCCTTCCTTATGATGATCACCCGCCGCAAGGCCATCACCCAGGTGCTCGGCTTCCTCGCCATGGAGAACGGCCTGTTCTTCGCCGCCACCAGCACCACCTACGGCATGCCCATGGTGGTGGAGCTCGGCGTGGCGCTGGACGTGCTGGTGGGCGTGCTGATCCTCGGCATCTTCTTCTTCCAGATCCGGGAGCAGTTCGACAGCCTCGACCTGCACCACATGGAAAAGCTCAAGGAGGACTGAGGTGGAGATACTCGTGCTGCTCGCCCTGCCGCTCTCCGGGAGCCTTCTCCTGGCGATCATCGGCGAGCGCCGCTGGGCGCCGGAGGCCAACGTGGCCGTGGGCGCCGGCACCTTCGCCGCCGCCGTCTGGCTCACCTGGAAGGTGATCGCCGGCGGGCCGATGCTCGCCCTGAACGAGCAGTTCTTCATGGACCCGTTCAACGTGTTCCTGGTGGCCTTGACGGCGCTGGTGGGCTTCACCACCACGCTGTTCTCGCGGCCCTACATGCGCATCGAGGCGCACCACGGCCGGGTGAACCCGCGGCGCCTCCGGCTCTACCACAGCATGTTCCAGCTCTTCATGTTCACCATGCTCTTGGCGCTCACCACCAACAACATGGGACTCCTGTGGGTGGCGCTGGAGGCGGCGACGCTCGCCACGGTGCTCCTGGTGTCGCTCTACCGCACGCCGGCCTCCATCGAGGCGGCGTGGAAGTATTTCGTGCTCTGCGGTGTCGGCATCGCCCAGGCCCTGTTCGGCACCATCCTGCTGTACTTCGCCGCCGAGAAGCTGCTCGGCAGTTCCGGCACCACCGCGCTCCTCTGGACCCACCTGAACCAGGTAAAAGGCCAGCTCGAGCCCACGGTGCTCTCGCTCGCCTTCGTGTTCCTGCTGGTGGGTTACGGCACCAAGGTGGGCTTGGCGCCCCTGCACAACTGGCTGCCGGACGCCCACGCCGAGGGCCCGACGCCCGTGTCCGCGGTGCTCTCCGGGTTGCTGCTCAACGTCGCGCTCTACGCCGTGGTGCGCTGCAAGGTGCTGGTGGAGGGCGCGGTGCAGACCCACGTGGCCGGAGGCCTCATGATGGGCTTCGGCCTGCTCTCGGTGGTGCTGGCCTCGTTCCTGCTGTGGCGGCAGAAGGACGTGAAGCGCCTGTTCGCCTATTCCTCCATCGAGCACATGGGCATCGCCACCTTCGCCTTCGGCATGGGCGGGCCGGTGGCGAATTTCGCCGCGCTCCTGCACATGACCGTGCATTCCCTCACCAAGTCCGCCATCTTCTTCGCCGTGGGCCACGCCGCCCAGAAGGCCAAGACCCAGGTCATGGACCAGATCCGCGGCCTCATCACCGTCAGCCCCACCGTGGGCTGGGGGCTCATGGTCGGCACCCTCGCTATCCTCGGCATGCCGCCCTTCGGCGTGTTCGCCAGCGAGTTCCTGATCCTGATCACCGCCATGCGCGACCACCCCTGGGCCACGCCCATCCTGCTCACGGCGCTCGGCGTCGCCTTCGGCGCCATCTTCACCCGCGTGCAGGCCATGGTGTTCGGCGAAACCCACCTGCCGCGCCTGCCGCACTCGCCGGCGCTCATCCCCGTGTTCACGCACCTGGCCCTCGTCCTGATGCTGGGCCTGTGGATGCCGCCCTACCTCGCGGAATGGTTCCGCGAGGCGGCGAAGCTCATCGGCTAGGCCGTGATCGAGATGCCCAAACTCACGTACGAGACCCTGCCCGGGGCGGCGCCGGCGCGCCGTGCCTGGGTCGAGGCGGCGGAGCTGCGCGCCGCCTGCGCCGCCGTGCGCGAGAACGGCGGCCTGCTGCACGCCCTGTGGGGCACCGACGAGCGCGACCGGAGCGGCGGTTTCCTGCTGCGCGTCGCGCTGCAGGACGCGGAGGGCCTGCTGATCCTGGAGCACGCGCTGGACGGCGGCGCCACCTCCGGCTATCCGAACCTGGCGGAGATCTTCCCGGCCGCCGGACGCATGCAGCGGGCGGCCTTCGACCTCCTGGGGCTCTGCGCCTACGGCGGCGACACCCGCGACTGGCTGCGCCACGCCGCCTGGCCCCTGGACCATTACCCCCTGCGGCGCGACGCCCCCCGCGAGACCGGACCCGTGAAGGACGAGCACTATCCCTTCGTGGCCGTGGCGGGGGAGGGCGTGCACGAGATCGCCGTGGGACCGGTGCACGCCGGCACCATCGAGCCCGGGCATTTCCGCTTCTCCGTGGTGGGCGAGAAGGTGCTGCGTCTCGAGGAGCGGCTCGGCTACGTGCACAAGGGCATCGAGAAGCGCTTCGAGGCCCTGCCGCTCATGGAAGGCCACCGCCTCGCGTCGCGGGTCTCCGGGGATTCCGCCGTGGCCTTCTCCTGGGCCTACTGCATGGCGCTGGAAGCCATCACCGGCGCGGCCCCGCCCGCGCGCGCGCTCTGGCTGCGGGCGCTCCTGCTGGAACGCGAGCGCCTCGCCAACCACCTCGGCGACCTCGGGGCGCTCGGCAACGACGCCGGCTTCACCGTGGGCCTCGCCCATTTCTCGCGCCTGAAGGAAGACCTGCTGCGCATGAACGCCCGCGCCTTCGGCGCCCGCTATTCCATGGACGCGGTGGTGCCGGGCGGCGTGGCTTCCGATCTCGCGGAGGACCAGCGCCGCGCCTTGCTGGAAGCGCTGCCGCCGCTGGAAAAAGAAGTGCTCGCGCTGCGGGACATCTACGACGACCACGCCGGCCTGCAGGACCGCTTCCTGGGCGCCGGTCGCGTGGCGCCGGCGCTCGCCCGGGACTTAGGGCTGATCGGCCTCGCCGGCCGGGCCAGCGGCCAGTCCTGGGACCTGCGCGCCGACCATCCCACGGCGCCCTACGACCGCCTGGACCTCCGCCAGTGCGGCGCCCTCGCGGGCGACGTGGCCGCCCGCGTCGACGTGCGCTTCGACGAGCTCTTGGAATCCCTGCGCCTCTGCCGGCGGCTGCTCGAAGACCTGCCCGCGGGCGGGACGCGCGTCGAACCGCCGCCCGCTCCGGCGGGGCGCCTGGGGGTCGGCTGGATCGAGGGCTGGCGCGGGCCGGTGCTCGTGATGCTGGAGAGCGGCGAGGGCGAGACCGTCCGCCGCTGCCATCCCCACGACCCGTCGTGGCAGAACTGGCCGGTGCTCGAGCACGCGGTGCTCGGCAACATCGTCCCGGATTTCCCGCTCATCAACAAATCCTTCAACCTGTCCTACAGCGGGCAGGACCTGTAGCGGAGGGCGCGTGCTCAAGACCCTGAAGCAGATCGGCCGGATCGGCGTCGTCACCGAACCCGCGCCGCGGGCGGAGGAGGCCTGGCGCCGCCGCGAGGCGCTCGGCGCGGACATCCTCGGCGTGCTCGGCCGCGCGCTCTGCATCCGCCACGTGGACGCCGGCTCCTGCAACGGCTGCGAACTCGAGATCCACGCCCTCACCAATCCCTACTACAACCTGGAAGGATTGGGCATCAAGTTCGTGGCGAGCCCGCGCCACGCGGACCTGCTACTGGTCACCGGGCCCGTGTCCAAGCACATGGAAGCGGCCCTGAAGCGCGTCTACGAGGCCACGCCCGAGCCGCGCCTGGTGGTGGCCGTGGGCGCCTGCGGCAGGGGCGAGGGCATCTTCTGCCCGAGCTACGCCCTGCGCGGCCGCGTCGCGGACGTGATCCCGGTGGACGTGGAAGTGCCCGGCTGCCCGCCCTCGCCCGAGGCGCTCCTGCGCGGCATCGCTGCGGCCATCCAGGCGTGTAAATCCTCATAAAAAACCGCCCCTTTCGGGGCGGTTTTGTTTTGAGCGATGAGCGAAGCGATCGTCAGTTCTGGAATTCGTAGTCGATGATCTCCCGCTCGCCGTTCACGCCGATCACGTTCACGTTGAGGATCGCGCCCAGGACGGACTTGCCGCCGCAGGTGGTGGGTATCGTGATGTCGCCCGAGGTGGCCGTGTTGGAGAGCACCGGCTTGGGAGCGTTGCATTGGATGTTGTCGTTCTGGCCCGGGTCGGTTTCCGCGAAGCCTTCCAATTTCACTTCCGCCACGGCGAAGGTCTTCGGCAGGGTCCAAACCACGTGCAGCGGCGTGCCCAAGGTGGCCGTGGCCAGGGTGGAGCCGGTGGGGCTCGTGATGGAGATGCCCTCGTTGGTGACGGCGTTGGTCAGCACCGTGTAGGGCTGCGCCGGACCGGAGACGGGCGTCAGGGTGATGGTCAGGCTGGTGCCGGGAGAGGGCAGGCTTCCCAACACCCCGGTGTTGTAGAAGAAGACGTCCCGCGTCACGGTCACGGTGGTGGCCGGGACGGCCGGATCCGGGATATAGACGTCATCCTCGGTGCCCTGCTGGGTGAAGGCTTGATTGCTGATGGGGCCGCCGTTCGCGGTGATGCCCGAGTAGAGGCCCGTGAGCGGACGGACGTCGAGGTTGATGTCGGGCCCGTTCGCGGCGTTATTCGTGCCCTGGTTGGTGCGCACCTCGGCGGCGACGCTGAGCTTGGCGGGCCGATTGTCGCCGTAGAAGAGCCAGGTACCATTGCCCTGGTCCTTGAAGAAGAACTCGTCGGTCTGGGTCTGGGTCTGGTTGCCCGCGGTCTCGGTCATGATGAAGTTCACGTCGGCGAGGCCGTTGACGGTATCGAGCGTCTGGATATTCAGCACCTGGAACGAGACGCTCACGGGCGTGCCGCCCGTCTGTGTGCCGTTGAAGTTATCGGCGATGTTGTCCGCGAACAGGTCCTGATCCAAACCTTCGTTCAGCAAGCCGGTATCCAAGAAAGGTTTGACGTCGCTGGCCGCGAGAGCGCTACCTTTCGTATTCACCGTGCTGGCGAAGGAGTTGAGCGTGGTGGTGATCGCAGTGAGCGCCGTCTGCGCATCGCTGCTGGTCGCGACCACCGTGCCCTGCACGCTGCTGTCGGTCGTGCTGGTGCTGCTGTCGGTGGTGGTGGTGGCCACGTTCATGGAGCTGGTGCCCGTGTCGTAGGTCACGGTCGAGCTTTGGCTGACGGTGCCGGCGCTGATGGTGATGGCGCCGGTGCCCGTGTCCACCGTGGTGTCGTCCAGCACCGCGTCCGCGCCGGTGCCGTTCGCCGTGAAGGCCGTGCTGATGGGGCTGAAGCTGGTGGTGTCCACGCCGTTCTGCTGCAGCCACAGGGCGGTGACCTGCACCACCACGTTGCTGATGATCTGCACGTCGGTCGGGGAGGGCGGCGGGTCGGTGACCGGGGCCGCGAAGGCCGTGGCCACATCCAGGCCCTGCACGCTGTACCAGGAGCGGATGATGAGGTCCGTCAGGGGCGTCACGTTGATGACCATGCCAGGGTTCGCGGTGTCGCTGACGCTGTAGAGCACGGTCTTGGGATCCACCTGCACGGACACCATGAAGGGCGGCGTGAGGCCGGTGGTGTCCAGGCTGTAGCTGCCGTCGCTCCCGGTGACGGTCGAGATCGTCGCGCCGTTCTTGTCCACCAGTGTGACGGTGGCCCCGGCGATGGCGCTGCCCTTGGCGGCGATGCCCGCGACGTGGGGAGGCACGGTGATGACGACGCTCGCCGACTTCGGGCCGACCGACGCCTTGAGGGTCGCGCTGCCGGAGGTCAGGGCCGTCGCCACGCCGGTGGAACCGACACTCACGATGGTGCTGTGGCTGGAGGTCCACTTGAACGTCACCCCGGTGATCACCTGGCCGGCGGAGTTCTTGGCCACCGCCTTCAGGGTCTCGTGGCTGCCCACCTTCAGGGTCTTGCTGGGTGCGGTGAGGGTGACGCTGGCCACCACCACGCTGAGGGTGACGCTGGCGGTCTTGCCGCCGCCCGTGACCTTGACCGTGCTGCTTCCCGGGAACAGGCCCTTGGCGAGGCCCGCGCTCGAGATCGTGAGCACCTTGGTGCTGCTGGAGGTCCAAGTGAACGCCACGCCGCTGATCACGTGGCCGCTGGAGTCCTTGGCCGTCGCCTTCAGGGTCTCGGTGTTGCCGGCGGTCAGGGTCTTGGTGGGCACGGCGAGCGTGATGCTCGCCACCGTGGCGGCGGACGCGGCGGCCAGGTGGAAGGCGCCGGCGAGCGACAACAGGGAAACCAGGAGCGCCCGGCCGGGCGCCATCTTCGAGATCGTCATACCCTCACCCCTCTGGAAAGCGATTATGTAATCAGAAATATATGTTAAGTATAACCGGGATTTTATGACCACAATATGTCGCGATCATGGGGGTGGCCGGCCGGTCCCTAGGGCTTCTGGGCAGCCTTGGCGCCGAACCAGCCCCGGGCCTTGGCCGTGAACAGGAAGAAAAACACCACCCCGTAGAACACAAGATCCCGGCCGAAGGAAAACACCGTCATGTGCCCCCGGTAGTTCTCGTAGACCAGGGAGAGCAGGGTCCAGAGCAGCAGCAGGAAGCGCATCCAGCCCTGGCGGAGGAGGAAGCCGGTGCCGCAGGCCACGTACAGGCCGGCGCCGATGTATCCCACCACGAAGTCCAGCGTGTTGGTGGAAGGGAGATTCGCCAGCGCCGCCTGCACGCTCGGATCGTCCTTCACCGCCTGGAACGCCGCGAGACCGAGGAAGGCGAGGGTGCCGAACACGATCAGCAGGATGGCGATCACCGTCACGCTCGTGGGTCGCTGCGGCATGGATTTCCCCGGTGAGGTTGCGGACTCAAGCGGATGGTAGCATCGCCTGTCTCGGAACAAAAAACCGGCCTGATTCCGTCATTCCTGCGGAAGCAGGAATCCAGTCCGAATAAACCGCTTCGTCCGAATCGTCCTCTTCGCGGCAGATAAAAACCGGCTCTTTCGAGCCGGTTTTGTCTCAGCAGGATCAGCATGGATCAAGAAGGCGGCATCGTGTCGTTTTCGGTGTCTTCGTCCTTCGTGTTCATCGCCTTGCAGCGCATCCGGTCCGGATGCTTCGAGCACCATTCCTTCCGGTCGGCCCGGGCCTGCTCGCGCACTTCCTTGCACTCGCCCTTGTTCGCCTCGCACCACTCCCGGTGCCGCTCGACGAAGGCCTTGAGGTCCGTGCATTTCTGGGCGTTGGCCGAACACCACTGGTCGAACTTCGCCGCCTGGTCGGCGCAGTCCTTGGCGTGGCTCTCGCAGAACTTCATGCCCGGGCCGTGGCCCATGCTGCCGCCCGTGGCCGCCGCCGGTGCGGGGTTGGCGGCGAAGACCGCCGTGGAAACGAGGCCCAGCAGGGCCGCCATCAATATATGTCTCGGTTTCATGGTCGTCTTCCTCTTTTCAGATTGGGTGGGGTGGCTCCGAAACGAGAAATTTTGCTTCGTGGCAAGGCGTGGAGGACCGAGAAACTGGAGTGTACAAGGCAGTACATGAAGCTTTTGAGGTCATGCGCAACGCCGCCATGGAGCAAAAGAGCCGTTTCGGTGCCACCCAGCCCTTAACGGAACGTGAGGGTGAAAGTTGACTATTACAGTGTAACGATTGGTAAGTAACGAAACGTAAGGCCGCGCGTCAGACCGGCTTGCAGGAATAGCGGGCCTGGTCGAAGCTCTCGCCCGAACGGGTGTCCATCTCCCAGATCCACTCGCCCGTGTTCTTGTCGAAACGGTTGGTCTCGCTCCCGTTGGGCAGCTTGTCGGTCCAGTTCGCCACACCGCTCTTGTCGAAGAGAATCATGTCTCCGGTCGGCTTCATGTCCGTGGCGTTGTCGCCCAGGTAGAGCGCGCCGTCCGGTCCGAAGCGCATGAAGAGGTCGCGGCTTTTCTGCGGGGAAGAGCACTGGTACGTCACCGCGGCCGTCGGAGCAGGCGCGGCCGGCTTTGCGGGAGCGGCCGGTGCCGTGGGCGGGTTGGGCGCCTTGCCGCAGGCGGCGGCGAGCGCCGCGAGAACCGCGGCGGAAAACGACCAGGCGAAACGTCGTGCCATGCTGGTTCACCCCATGCGCTCCCGACCCGGGAGCAATCCGTCAAGAATCTACTCCCGCGCCGGCCCGCCTGTCAGCCGGGTGTTCAGGCGGTTTTTACGAGGCTCCAGAAGCCGCGCGGATCTAGGATGCGCATTGCCGCCACGTCGCCCAGGACGAGCAGATCCCGGTCGCCCGTCACCAGGATATCCGCCCGGCCGGTAAGGGCAGAGGCCAGCACCCAGGCATCATCCTCATCGCGTACCTTGATCTTGGGCAGGCCCCGCGGTTTCGGGACGAACTCGAAGCTCCTGAGAAGCGCTGTGATGTCCGAGACGGTGCCCGCCGGGAGATGGAAGCGCTCGGTCAGCACGCGCTGGAGTTTGTCCAGCACCACTTCTGCGCAAATCACCTCATGTTCGGCGGCGGCCAAGCGGAACACGTCGGCGCACAGTCCGCGGGTGGCGAAGGCGCTCACCAGTACGTTGGTGTCCAGCAACACCCTCACGAGATGTCGCGGAATACGTCTTCATCGGTGAGATAGCCCGCCGCCTCGGCGAAGGGCGCCACGCGGGCACGGAGTTCATCGAAGGCCTGGATGGCGAGTTGACGCCGCAAGGCCTCGCGTACGATGTCGCTGCGCTTACGTTTCGAGAGGCGGCTCACGCGGGCCAACATACGCCCGAGTTCCTTGTCCAATCGTACCGTAATGGTGCTCATGTATTACATTGTAATACATGAGAGCGACCGTTTCAAGGACTGGTGAGGGCGCGTTACCGCGCCACCCGCCAGATGACCATGAATAGAACGAAGATCAACCCCAGCACCAGGAGCTGGATCTCCTGCCGGTGCAGCGCATGCTTGGGGTCGGGTTTCTGGCCGGGCAACTGCTGCGTCGCTTCGTCCGGGCCGAAGCTCAGCTTCACGATGCCCACCAGGAGCCCCAGCACCACCGCCGCGAGGGTGAGACCCATGAATTGCCAGACGGGACCCATGGCCGCCTCAGCTTTCCAGCAATATGCCCAGCAGCACGAGACCCAGGGCCACCGCCTGGATACCCACGCGCCAGCGCATCAGCTTGTTGCTGCGCTCCATGTCCTCCGCCGTCTCGTGGCCGGTGGCCATGGAGCCGATGCCGAAGATCATCACCAGCACCGCCGCGAAGAACGCCAGTTTCGCCAGTTGAGCCGTCATCATGGGGGCCTCCCGCGGCAGGGCCGCTGTGGGGATGTAAGAGAAGGCTAGAACAGAGCCCGGCTCCCCGCCCTGATCCAGGTCATGCCGGCAAAAATGCGTCTTTTGGCCCCTGGCGGTGTTGCGGCCGCCCTCACAATCCTCACGAACGCTAAGAGTACGCTCCGGTTGCTCGGCCACCCGCGCCTAGCCAGGAACCAAAATCCGCTATTTTTGAGGGAATTACGCGCCCAGTTCGAGTCGCGTTGCGGACAAGACGCATTCGCGTTCAGGCGCTATGTGGACCCAAGGTATTCGCGGCGCGACCGGAGCGCCTATGTCATTCAGGATTACTTCCGCGACCGGAAGTCCGACGACGCCTTCGGGGAAGCGATCCGCTGTTTCAAGAACCAGTTGGCCATTCTGAAGTTGGTCGCGGACCGCCTCGCCTGGACCACGCTGGCAACGGAGGACCAGGCGGAAAGGGGCCTGCAGCTCGCGCTTCTCGACACCGCCCGGGACCTCATCGAGGTCAGCGAACGCGCCGCGGGGGCCCTCGCGGGCACGGCGCTGGAAGCCTTCCTCCGCAAGCTCGCGATCAAGCACCGGGTGAAGCTGCGCAAGCAGGCGCCGTCCATCGACGAGCTTGCCGAGGGTCTCAAGGCAGCCCAGGTCCTGGATGTCCCGGCCTGGAGCCAGGCCGGCTGGCTCGCGGAGATCCACGCCCGCTGCCTGAAGCAAGGCGAGGCCCCGACGAAGCTCCAGGTCCGCGACCTGGTGGACGGCACCCAGTTGCTGCTTACGCATGTATTCTAAGAATTCGGAGAAATGGGGCCAGGCCTTGGAATACCCATCTGTGCGTGTCCGAAGCGGAGCTTGGCAAAACCATTGATGGTCAATGCGTTCAGACCGCATAGAATTCGCTCCGGCCTGTGCCGACGGCGCGAAGCATAGGCTGGATTACCTGGGCGTGAAGCCGGGAGGTTGAAGCCATGTCGTCCTTCGATATCCAACTGATCACGCTCGTCACGGATGTGGTGACGCTCATCGCCCTGCTGATCGCGGTGTTCAGCCTGTGGCAGGCGAGGGCGCTCTCCCAGACCGAGTTCGAGGACAGCCTTTCGGCGGAGTACCGGGAGATCATCCACCGCATCCCGGTGGAGGCCTTGGGCGGCAAGAAGCTCGCGCGCTACAAGCGCGCCGCCGCCCTGGACGACATCTACAACTACGTGGATTTCACCAACGAGCAGTTGTTCCTGCGCAGCAAGGGACGCATCTCCGACCCGGTATGGCGGGAGTGGACCTTCGGCATCCGCTCCAACATGGAGCGGCCCCTGTTCCGGGACACCTGGGACGAGATCAAGGCGATGTTTCCCCAGGATTTCGCGGAGCTGAAGCGCTTCGAGCGCTCCGGCTACCGCGAAGACCCGAAAGACTGGTGAGGGATGGTACGCGACTTGCGTATATACGCAATCTGCGTATAATATATAAATGCACGCCGTCTTTGTGGAATTGCCGGCTTTTGAACGATACCGCAAGGACTATCTTACCGACGAGGGTTTCAGGGTTCTTCAGACCCTGCTGATGAAGAACCCCGAGGCCGGCGACCCGATCCCGGATGCCGGCGGGTTGCGCAAACTCAGGTTTGCCGATGCCCGCCGCGGCAAAGGCAAACGTGGCGGCCTGCGGGTGATCTATTACTGGTGGGGCGCCGGATTCCAATTCTGGCTGTTCACGCTGTACGACAAGGACGAAGCGAGCGATTTGATCCCGCAGGAACGCAGGGCACTCAAGGCGATGATCAAGGCGGAGTTGGCCGCCAGGAGGATGCGATGAGAACTGCTGCCAAGACCAAGCGGACGCATGCCGTAAAGCGCAATCTGTTCGCCGAATTGAGCGAGGGAATGACGGCGCTGGCGGACGCCCGTCAGGGTAAGCGCACCCTTCGCACCCACGCGCTCGAATACAAGCCAGCGCCGAAGGTCACCCCTGGGGATCTAATCCGGGTGCGGGAGCGCCTTAAGCTATCGCGCGCTTTGTTCGCCGTCTATCTGCGCACCAATGTGCGCACACTGGAAAACTGGGAGCAGGGCAGGGCAAAACCCAATGCGCAGGCGGCTTTGCTCATCAATCTGGTGAAACGCTTTCCCGACACGGTCGAACGGCTTGCCAAGATATGACATCCAGTCAACTGGACAAAATCGCGGGGGAGTACCGCCGGCTCCGCAGCCGGGTGCCGTTGGGCACGCTGCGCACCAAGGCCGACTATAACCGCGCGGTCTCCATCCTGGATGGGATCCTCGACGTGGTCGGAGAGGACGAGAAGCATCCCCTGGCGGAACTGGCGGATGCCTTGAGCGTCTTCATCGAACGCTACGAGGCGGAGCACGCGCGCATCCCGGACGCGAGCCCCGTGACGGTGCTCAAGTTCCTGATGAAGCAGCATGGCCTGCGCCAGACGGAGTTGCCGGAAATCGGCAGCCAGGGCGTGGTGTCGGAGGTGCTAACGGGCAAGCGGGACCTGAACGCGCGGCAGATCAGGCGCCTTGCCAAGCGGTTCGGCGTCTCCGCCGCGGTGTTCGTCTGACCAGGGTGTGAAGCTTCGTACTACAAGGTTTATGCTCTTGCTGCCGGTATCGGTGGAGGATCCGTCATGAACAAGCTCTATCGCGGTTTCGTGGTTTTGGGCTTCTTCTGGAGCGCGGCCGCGCTGGCGGACACGCCGCCGCCCCTCCCCGGTACCAAGCCGGCGCCCATGACGGCCTCGCAGGCGGCGGCGGCCAAGGCGGCCAATGACGAAGCCCAGGCCGAGAACGTATGGATCATGAAGGCGTCCATGGCCGAAGGCACCCAGGATTGGGCGGGAGCGGAGGCGGCGCTGAAGCAGCTCATCACCATGAACCCGGCCCGCTGGGATTTCAGCCAGTCGCTCGGGAACGACCAGTTCAACGAGGGCAAGTACGCGGACGCTGTGAAGTCCTACGACACCGCCATCCAGGGCGCGTCCCAGGACAAGAAAGACCCGGCCGCGGCCCAGAAGGCGATCGCCGCCATGTACACCAACCAGGGCAACGCCTACCTGAAGCTGAACAACAAGGCCGCGGCCACGGACGCCTTCTCGAAGTCGGCGGCCACGGGAGGCGATTCGGGCGGTTCGGCCCTGTCCTTCTACAATCTCTGCGCCACCGCCTACAACGCCGGCAAGACCAGGGAAGCCCTGGCGGATTGCGACAAGGCCATCGCCATCGATCCCACTATGGCGGACGCGTACTTCGTGAAGGGCACGATCCTGGTGAACGAAGGCGAGACGGACGCCAAGGGCAATTTCAACGTCCCGCCCGGCACCTGGGAAGCCCTCAAGACGTACCTCAAGCTCGAGCCCCACGGTAAGCACGCGGCGGAAGCGAAATCGATGCTGCAGCTGGAGTGACCTGATCCACCTTCCAGGATCGGGTCAGGTCTGGTATTGCGACGTCGCTCCCACGGCATACCCAAGCCGTTGAGGGGGAGTCTATCCACCGCCTCGGATATGTGCTCGACTAGCTGAAATCCACTTGGGCTTCGGCCCGAGAGAGTGGCAGCCGGCACCGGTTACAGAGTCGCAAATCTGTCACAAAAAATTCATATATGGGGGTGGTTATGGCGAAGCTGACCCTGTTCGAGATGCTGAAGCGCTGGATCAAGATCCCGCTCTTCATCTACGTGGGCGCGCTGGTGATCGAGTGCCTGGCGGCGGTGCTCGCCATCTTCTTCCTCTCGGGCGCCGCGCCCGACGAGAACGCGCAGCGCGGGGCGGGCCTGAGCCTGGTGCTCATGGGTGGCATGGCCCTGATCGAACTCGTCATGAACCTCGCGGTCGCGGTCTTGTTCCTGCGCCTGCTCTACAAGGCGGTGCAGAAGGCCCAGGGTTTCGCCACACCGTTCACCTACGTCTCGCCCGGCTGGGCCGTGGGCTACTGGTTCATCCCGCTCATGAACCTCTACCGCCCCTTCGAGGTGGTGAAGGCCCTGTTCAAGGCCTGCGCCGAGCAGGCCGGCGGCAAGCCCACGGCGGGGGAGCAGTTGCTGGGCGCCTGGTGGGCCATGTTCCTGCTGAGCAACATCGTGGGATTCATGGTGGCGCGCATGGACACGGACATGAACAGCGCCGCCGGCATCACCGTCTACGCCGAGTACACCCTGGGCTGCAACCTGCTCTTCATCGCCGCCGCCGCGCTGTTCTGGCTCGTGCTCCAGCGCCTGGTCATGGCGCTGGACGCCCCCGCTGCCTCGCTCGCCGCCACGCAACCCGCCTGAGGACGCGAGAAAAATCAGTAAGGAGGGAAGATGTCAGACCGCCGTTCGTTGTTGATCGCCCTGGCGTGTGTGCTTCCGGCCTGGGCCGCCGCGGCATCCACGCCGGCGCCCATGAGCGCTACCCGGGCGCAGGCCATGAACGCGGAGGCCAAGGCGGAGAACCAGCTCATCGCCCAGGTGAACGCCGCCATGGCGGCGAAGGATTGGGCCAAGGCCGAGTCCAGCCTGCAGCAGCTGGTGAAGATGGCGCCGGAGCACTGGCAGTACCTCAAGTCCCTGGCGGATGCCGAGTTCGGCGAAGGAAAGTACGAAGAGGCCGTCAAGAGCTATGCGGCGGCGCTGGTGAAGGCGGAGAAGGAGAAGCTGAGCCCCGCCATCAAGGAGGCGCTCGCTGCCATGTACACCAACCAGGGCAACGCCTACCTGAAGCAGAAGCAGACGGACAAGGCGATCGCGGCCTACGAAAAGGCCGCCGCCATCGACCCGCATCCCGCCACGGCCTATTTCAATATCTGCGCCACCATGTACAACGCCGGCAACGCGGACGGGGCCCTCAAGGCCTGCGACCAGGCCCTCGCCGCCGACCCCAACAAGGCCGACGCCTGGTTCATCAAAGGCTCGCTGCTCATGGGGAACTCCAGCGTGGACGCCAAGGGCAAGACCGCGGCGCCCCCGGGAACCGTGGAGGCGCTGCAGAAATACCTGCAACTCGCGCCCACCGGCCCCCACGCGGACGACGTGAAGCAGATGCTGGATTACCTGGGCGTGAAGCCGGGAGGCTAGGCGATGGCGGAAGAACCCGAAACCGAGCGGGCCGCGGCGGGATCGGCGCCCACGACCGCGCGGCGCGTGATCAACGTTCTGGCGGCGCTGGTGGGTTTCGGCGTCATGGCCCTCGCCGTGGCTTTGTTGTTCGCGGAATGGCCCCTCGGGTCCGTGCTGGCGGTGTTCGTGTCGGGCCTGGCGCTCCTGCCCTTCATCCCCATTCCGGGCCGCGGCGCGCGCACGGTGGTCTTCGTCCTGGCCTTGGCGTTCGCCATTCTCATGCCCGTCTGGCAGTCCCGGACGGTCCACCGGGAAACCCAGTCGGCCTTCCTCTTCGCCTCCGAAGCAGCGGCGCGCCTTGCGGAAACCTCGGTGAAGGACGGCGGGTGGCCCGCCACGGCCGAGGGCTTCCCGGACAAGCTGGAGCCGGTATACGGCGACGGCTATTCCCGCGATCTGGCGATCAAGGACTGCGGCGGGGCATCCTGCACGCTCATCGTCACGCTCGCGGACGAACGCTACGACGCGGAGATCCGCGGCCGGAGCTTCGCACTTTCCACCACGGACGGCGGCAAGACCTGGCACTGCGGCCCTTCGGGGGAGCACTCCGTGATCCCCTCCGACCTGCCCGCCGCCTGCCGGGTACTGAACGCGCGCTGACGCAGGCGGCGGGGCGGAACCGCGCCGGACCGAGAAATAAGCCGACCGAAGAACCGGTCTATATATGGAGTTGGGCAGGGGAGGGGCCATGGCCCTTAGATATAGTTTTAGTAGTCAGATACATAACAATATCGTGGCGCTCATCAGCCTGACCACGGCCATCGCCGCGTTCAGCTACGCCTACATGCGGGACGAGCGCTCCGAGGCCAACCGCAACGTCCGGGCCGCGAGCTTCCAGCTCCTGATGGAGGTGGAGCAGCTCCGGCTGGTGGTGGATTACGCTCACTACCAGGGTGACAAGGAGAAGGGCAATCCCATCCTGGGCTGGCCCCACGTGCTCCTGATCCGGGACCTCTCGAAGCTCGTCAACCCGGACACGGCCGCGGCGGCGGACAAGCTCTTCGACGCCTGGAGCCGGGACTGGGACAGCATGGCCGAGAAACAGGCGAGCGTGGACGAGATCACGAGCGCCCTCGAGGAGGTACGTGGGCAGGATCTCAAGATCCTGCGTTCGCTCAAGTGACCGGCATGCCAAAAACTACTGCGCTCGATATAGCTTCGTTGTGGTCCGGCTCGCAATCCTCACATACGATAAGAGTATGCTGCGGTTGCTCGCCTCCTACGCCTCGCTCTATCTTCGCTCGCTACGTTTTTGGCAATGCCTACGGAGGATGTAGTGATGCGTAATCAAACGAAGACAACGGGTATAGCGTTGGCCGCCCTGGCGGCGAGTTTGTTCGCCACGGCCCCCTTGGCAGCGGACACCTCCAGCAGCACGGTGGGCAAGTGCTGGGGCGTGAACGCCTGCAAGGGCAAGTCCAGCTGCCAATCGAAAGGCCACAGTTGCAAGAGCCAGAATGCCTGTAAAGGGCAGGGGTTCGTAATGATCAGCAAGGACGCTTGTGAGCAGATAGGGGGCCGCTTTGAAGCCGACAAGGGCTGAAACCGGATTCAGCGCAACTTCAAGGCCGTGCGATAAGCCGCTATAATTCCGCGGCCGGCACAATACTGACTTCTCGCCGGTCACATGGAAGGGGCGGCAAATCAACATGCGAAATCATTTCTATCGCGCCCTAGCGGCGCTCTCATCCGTCGTGCTCGTTTCTTGTGGCGGCGTGAGCGAGACCACTTCCTCGGGTAGCGTAGGAGTGGAACTTTCGCTCGATCCTTTCAGCGTCACGGTCTTGGCGCTCGAGCACCTCAATTCGGGGTTCAACGTAGATTTAACCGTTGTCTACAAAGCAGTCGATAACAAGAGCGGATTCAACCTAAAGCTCCTGGATCCGGATAATGTCTTGGCGTCGAGCCTCGTCAATCTACCCGAGACTCAGGGGTCGAACATAATCACGCTATGGACCAGCAGCAACCTCGCGCCCGGCGTCTACAAGGGGGCCCTGACCATCGAAGCGTGCTCGGACAACTGCACCGTGATCCGCGGCAGCGTCGAACTTCCCTATACCATCACCGTGCAACCGCTCAACCACCTGACGCCATTGCGATCCCTCGCGGGCGTGACCGACTGGCAGACTGAGGGCGGGAACAACGCCCACAACAACTATGTACCGGTCTCGCTTGATCCGTCGAAGTTTAATTCACGGTGGCTGGTGAGCAGCCGCGACCTCCACAGCCTGCCCAGCTCGGGATTCGCCGACTCCGTCCCCGCTCCCGTGACCGATGCTTCCCATCATCAGTTGGCCGTCCAGACCAGGACGGGTTTGGCGGCATTCGATGAGACCGACGGCACCAAGATGTGGGAAGTTGACCCGAGCGATGGCGTGCCCAAGGCTCTGGCTTTCTACAACGGGAACGTCTACGCCGGCGTGGAGGATTTAGGCCCTTCTTTTCTCGAAGCCTATGCGGAATCGAATGGCGCGTTGCTATTTGATACACCGCTAACCGGTTGTACTGGATACGCTCCAGGGGCACCAGTGGTCGTGGGAAGCACAGCCTTCATCCTCGCATGCATGCTGGATGCCTTCGATGCCAGTGCGGGCACGCCCGTCTGGAGCGGCCCGTCTATCAGCGGGGCCGGATCGCCCGCGGCGGACAATCAGAACATGTATTTCTATCATCCGCATGAGACCACACCGGGTAAGCCCGGCACAGCGGGGTTCACCGTTCTGGACCAAGCGACCGGCACCTTGCAATGGCAGATCTCAGGCGAGGCCGATCCCCTGAGTACTGACAGCGAGATACTTAACGGAGATAGCGTGATGCTTGACGGCGCCGGAGGAGCAGTCGTGAATCTCGACGGTTCCTTGCTCCATGGACCCATCGTACGGTACGACCTGACCACCAAACAGCGCATCTGGGAATTTGGGCAATCGGGACCCGGAATCCTGTCAGCGCCCCAATCCATTGCGGTGGGAAACGGCATGGTTTATGTCGTCACTGAGCCTGACGGTACGGTCCCCGGCGACGGACTGTATGTCCTGGATCTCGCTAAAGGGGCTGTGCAATGGAAGTGGTATCCGCCCTATGGGGGGACCATCGATTGCATCCTCGTGACCAAGAACCTGATGTTTGTGGGCGTCACTGGACTAGATGGCGTGCAAACCTTGAATGCGCTCGATCTCGACACTCGTAAAGTGGTCTGGCAGCTTCCGATCGCAGCAACAAGTCTGTCCATCTCGCCCTCGGGGATTCTCTACGTCGGCACCTCCGTGTATACGAACAATTTCCCCTATGGCGATGCCTTGGAAGCAATAAACTTGCATTGATCTGAGTCGAGCATCGTACGGAAATAAAGAACCGCCCCATTATTGGGGCGGTTTTCATTTTTGGGAAAGAGAAGGCTCCAGTGGAGGGAGGTTATCTCCCGATGTCTCGTTGTTGTTCCACATATTCTGGCTGGTGGGGCTCGAGCCCTCGCTCTGGAGATGCGGCGCAAAAGCCTGGGCCGTTAAGCCTTACTGCGCCGCTCTTCCCGATACACCCCGTAGAGCGTGCCGAAAAAGGCGAGCAGACAGAGTAGCGAAAAGGCTTCGAAGAGACCGAGCCGCACGGGCCCGGGACTTCGCAGCGCTCCCCATTGCATGGCCGCGGCGAAGGCGAGGGCCGCGAGCCCCCAGAAGCCCGCCAATATCGCCTTGAACCACCCGTGGCCGCCGTCCAGCGCGAGCAGCGTGCCGAAGAACACGCCCACGGCGCCGAAGAAGCCGCCGGTCATGAGCGCGCCGCCCGGCACCATCTCCGGGTGCTGCGCCAGTTCCCGCACTTCGGGATAAACCAGGGCGCCGCCCACCATCAAGCAGAAGATCGAGATCTGGCGCTCGGGCTGCATGGGTCCATTGTCCTACCGCAGCCTTGCGATTGACAGCACCGCCGTCCATCCCCGAGAGTGGTTTGCATACGAAGAGCGGGGATGGGGATGGACGCGTTCGATTACGTGATCGTGGGCGGTGGGTCCGCGGGCTGTGTGCTCGCGGCGCGGCTCTCCGAGGACCGCAGCGTCTCCGTGTGCCTGCTGGAGGCGGGCGGCGAAGGTCCGCGGAGCCTGATCGACACGCCCCTCGGCATGGTGCTGACGGTGCCCTGGCCGTTCATCAACTGGGGTTTCAAGACCGTGCCCCAGAAGGAACTCAACGGCCGCCGCCTCTACCAGCCCCGCGGCCGGGTGCTGGGCGGCTCGTCCGCCATCAACGCCCAGATCTACACCCGCGGGCAGCCTTCCGACTATGACGCCTGGGCGGACATGGGCTGCCGCGGCTGGGCTTACCGCGATGTGCTGCCCTGGTTCCGGCGCTCGGAAGCGAACGCGCAGCTGCACGACGAATTCCACGGCAACGAGGGCCCCTTGCCGGTATCGGACAGCGCCACCGACAACCCCATGGACCCGGTGTTCCTTAAGGCCGCCGTGGAGGCGGGCTTCCGCGAGAACGGGGATTTCAACGGCGCGGAGCAGGAGGGCGTGGGCATCTACCAGATGACCCAGCGGGGCGGCGAGCGCTGGAGCGTGGCCCGGGCCTATCTCGAGACCGCGCGGGCGCGGCCGAACCTCACGGTGCTCACCGGCACCCGGGCGACGCGGGTGCGCTTCGAGGGCTTGCGGGCCGTGGGCGTGGATTACCGCCGCGGCGGAGAGAACGGCTCCGTGGCGGCGCGGGCGGAAGTGCTGCTGGCGGCGGGCGCCTTCCAGTCGCCGCAGCTCTTGCAGCTCTCGGGCGTGGGGAACGGGGAAGCGCTCCAGCGGCTCGGCATCGCGACGCTGAAGCACCTGCCGGGGGTGGGGGAGAACCTCCAGGACCACCTGGACTACACCTTCATCTGCAAGGCCAGGGGCACCGATTTCCTGGGCGGCTCACCCCAGGGCATGTTCCGGCTGCTCAAGGAACTCGCCCGCTACCGGCGCGAGCGGCGCGGCATGTTCACGAGCAACGTGGCGGAGGCGGGCGGCTTCCTGAAGAGCGATCCCGCGCTTGCCGCGCCGGACCTGCAACTGCATTTCTGCACCGCCATCGTGCACAACCACGGCCGCACCTGGCGCCACCTGTTCCACGGCTATTCGCTGCACGTCTGCGACTTGAAGTCCAAGAGCCGCGGCCAAGTAACGCTCGCGGGCCCGGACCCCCTGGCGGCGCCGGCCATCGACCCGCGCTATCTCAGCGCGCCGGAGGACATGGAGACGCTGGTGAAAGGCTACCGGCTCGCGCGGCGCATCATCCGGGCCGAAGCTTTCGCGCCCTGGCGCACCCGCGAGCTTTTTACCGCCAAGGCCGAGACGGACGCGGAGATCCGCGCCCTGATCCGCGAGCGGGCCGAGACCATCTATCACCCGGCCGGCACCTGCCGCATGGGCACCGGGCCGGGGGCGGTGGTGGACCCGGAGCTCCGGGTGCATGGCCTCGCGGCCCTGCGGGTGGTGGACGCTTCGGTGATGCCGACGCTCGTGGCGGGCAACACCAACGCCCCCACGGTGATGATCGCGGAGCGGGCCGCGGACTTCATCCGCCGCGGCTAGGGCTCAGCGCAGGCCAGCGATGCGGACCACGGGCTTCGATGCCGGGGCAGGCGCGGCGGCGGGGAGGGGCTTGTGCAGCCATCTCGCGAGCCAGGAGAATCGGGGTTCGGTATCCATGGGTTGCTCCTTTATCTCGTAGTGCCGCACGTGGGGCGGCATCTCCAGAAGGAAATCCGGATCCTCCGGGTAATAGCGGGCCAGGCTGATGTCGGGCCCGGCGAAGGCCCGGATGTGGCGGCGCGATTCCCAGAGGGTCAGCAGCACGAACTCCACCACCTTCGGGCCGCGCTCCTCGAGGATCCAGGTCCCGCGGTGCCCGGGGGTGTGGGCGTAGTCGACGCTGGGCTTTCCGCGCAGGAAGTGCAGATAGGCATCGCCTTTCGCCGCGGGCACGCGGCCGCGCCACTCGCGCAGGATCAGGGTGCGCATGGCGCTCTCCTCAGGGGCTCGGCTGGATGGGCAGCCGGCGCTCGATCTCCCTCGGGAGATAGGCACCGCGGCGCGATGCATTCGGCTTGCGGCCCCCGCGCCGATGCGTGGGCGGCTTGCCAGAGGCCGAGGGCAGCGGCTGGGGCGCGTGGACCAGGGGCGGGTAGTGGCGGAAGTAAGCCACGAGCGCCCGCCACAGCGGCAGGCCGTAGTGCGGGTCCAGGTCGTAGGCGGTCATGGGCGGCTCCTCGGCTGTAACCAGTCATATTCATTTGACGGGTTACAAGCCTAGTCCAGGTTGCGTAACCTGTCAAGGTTGTTATACTGGTTACATGGAAATCCGCCCCCCCGACACGGCCTTACGCACCCTGGACACCCTGGAATGGGTGGGGGGGCATACGGCCATCGATTTCGCCAATACGGTGGGGGACGTCTATTCCGCACACCCCAAGCCCTACCTGCACGGTTACGAGGACCTGCTCGCCTGGTGCCAGCAGGCGGACCTGATCGGCCCCAACGGCCGGCGCCACCTCTCGGCCGGTTCGGAACGGGCCAAAGCCTCGGCCTTCAAGGAATCCGAAGAGTTGAACGCGACCCTGCGCACGCTGTTCACGGCCACGGCCCGCCACGAGACGTTGCCGCAGACGGCCCTGGATCACTTGAACGCGCTGGTGCACAAGACCGCCCCCTGGCGCCGCATCCGGGCCTGCGAGGATGAGGACCAAGGCCGCCGGGTCAGCTGCGGTTGGGATTTCAAGGACGCGCCGCCCTATGCGGTGCTGGGCCCCATCGTATGGCGCGCGGTGGAACTGCTGGAGACCGGTCCGATCGACCGGGTGAAGGAGTGTGCCGACGACGACTGCCGCTGGCTGTTCCTGGACACCTCCAAGAACCGCTCGCGCCAGTGGTGCTCCATGGAGAATTGCGGGAATCGCTCGAAAGTCCGCCGCTTCCGGTCCAAGCGCAAAACGGCGTAAACCCCGACATAACTGCGTTGCGCTTCGGCTCGAAATCCTCACGTACTAGCGTGTACGCTCCGGTTTCTCGCCTCGCGCGCCTTGTTCTGTCGGCGTTTACGCCGTTCATGACAACGCGCTAACGCCAGGAATCGCCGAATTTTTTAACGCCGCCCGGTTGGTTGAACCAGGCATGTCGGTGCAGGATCAGTGTCAGGCCTTGAGGCCCTGCAACAGCGCACCCGCGGCGTAGCGCACGATCTCATCCACTGGCGGCGCATGTTCGGTGGCGCACTCGATGCGGCCGTCGATGGCGAGCATGGCGATGCCGTGCACCATGGACCAGATGGTGAGCGCGTCGGCTTCCACCATGCCGGGCCGCAGGAAGCCCG
>JBLNDO010000029.1:0-17815 GCA_050261675.1 Bacillota bacterium | reverse complement strand
TTGAGGGCGAGGCCGATCACCACGAACAGCGCCAGGCCCACGAGGCCGATGGTGCTGTACTGGCGGTTCAGGTAGGCGCGCGCGCCTTCCTGCACGGCGCCGGCGATCTCCTGCATGCGCTCGTTGCCGGCCGGCTGGCCGAGGATCCAGCGCACCGACCAGGCGCCGTAGATGATCGCAAGGGCCGCACAGGCCAGCGCGAAATACATGTAGTTCTGGAACATCGAGACTCTCCGTTAAGGGGAAATCGGCCCTGCGGGCCTGTTTTTACAGCTTGAAATCGTCGGGCAACTTGCGGCGCACGCCCAGGTTCTTGAGCCGGGCGTAGTCCGGAACCCCGTTTTTGTAGGGCGGATAATCCTCTCCCTGGATGAGCGGCGCAAGGTAGCGGCGGCAGGCCATGGTGATGCCGAAGCCGTCTTCGGTGATGAACTCCCGCGGCATGAACTTCTCATGGTTGGCCACGTCGGCGAGCTTCGCCATGCCGATGGTCCATTTATAGGGTTTGTGGGACTTGCGCACGATCGTCGGCATGATGGCGTTATGGCCCTTCACGGCCAATTCCACCGCCGCCTTGCCCACGGCGTAGGACTGTTCCACGTCCACCTTGCTCGCCACGTGGCGGGCGGCGCGCTGCAGGTAGTCGGCGAGCGCCCAGTGGTACTTGTACTTGAGTTCCGCCTTGACCAGATTCGCCAGGGTCGGCGCCACGCCGCCCAATTGGGCATGGCCGAAGGCATCGCGGGTGCCGGCCTCCGCCAGGAACTTGCCGTCCGGATTGCGCACGCCCTCCGAGGCCACCACCACGCAGTAGCCGTATTGTTCCACGCACTGTTTCACCCGGGCCAGGAACGCCGGCCGGTCGAAGGTGACCTCAGGGAACAGAATGATGTGGGGCGCCTCGCCCGGCTTCTCGCCGGCGAGGCCGCCGGCCGCCGCGATCCATCCCGCGTGGCGGCCCATCACCTCCAGGATGAACACCTTGGTGGACGTCTTGGCCATGGAGGCCACGTCCAGGGCGCATTCCTTGGTGGACACCGCCACGTACTTGGCGACGGAGCCGAAGCCCGGGCAGCAGTCCGTGATGGCGAGGTCGTTGTCCACGGTCTTGGGCACGTGGATGGCCTGCAAGGGATAGCCCAGCTTCTCCGAGAGCTGCGAGACCTTGAGGCAGGTGTCGGCGGAGTCGCCGCCGCCGTTATAGAAGAAGTACCCGATGTCGTGGGCCCGGAAGACCTGGATCAGGCGCTCGTACTGGGCACGGTTCTCCTCCAGGCCCTTCAGCTTGTAGCGGCAGGAGCCGAAGGCTCCGCCGGGGGTGTGGCGCAGGGCGCGGATGACCGCGGGACTCTCCTTGCTGGTGTCGATGAGGTCCTCGGTGAGGGCGCCGATGATGCCGTTGCGGCCCGCGTAGACCTTGCCGATTTTACTTTTGTGCTTGCGGGCGGTCTCGATGACCCCGGCGGCGGAGGCATTGATGACAGCGGTGACACCGCCGGACTGGGCGTAGAAGGCATTGCGTCTCGAAGCCATTGTTTTCTATGCTCTTTATCTGTAAGGCCGGTCTGACAGCCCCAGGCGTGGAGTGCGGATTCTACCCGGGGGGCGGGGCCCACATAAACAGGCGGGTGAGTGTGATGCCGTTCACGGTGAGAGGAACGGCAATATTGGTAGAACATATCCCCTAGGTGACGTTTCCAGTAAAGTAGCAGGACCTGCGGCTGCGGCCCCTGTGGGGCGCGCCAATCCGGTACATCTAGGGGTTCCGGGCATGCAGATTCCCGCTGCTTACCGATATGGGGAGGGGTTCGTGAAGGGAAGCGCTCTGCGTTTCGCCACCGCCGCTTGGGTGGCCTGTCTATTGTCCACGGCTTCGTTCGGGGCCCCGCCGCCCCCGCCCCCGGCACCGACCCCCGGGCAGGTACAGAGCAGCTTACCTACCCGCTCCCCACAGCCCAAACCGGCCCAGGCCCCCCTGAGCAAGACTCCGGTGACCCCCTCGGGCGTGGCCCCCGGCGGCCCGACGTTCACGGTCAAACGTTTCGTCATCGAGGGAAATACGGTCATCTCGACCGACGAGTTGCAGGCACAGATCGCAGGCTACGTGGGCAAGAGCATGACGCTCGCGGAACTCTACGACGTGGCGGACGTGCTGACCCGCTACTACCGTGCCAAGGGTTACGGCCTCGCGGACGTGGCGCCGCCGGCCCAGAAGATCACCGATGGCACGGTAAGGCTGCAGGTGATCGAAGGCCGCCTCGGCAAGATCACCGTGCAGGGCAACAGCCGTACCCGCAGTTCGGTGCTGGAGCGGCGTGCCGCCGAGTTGAAAAGCGGCGACGTCTACACGGATGCCGCCGCCGAACGCGCGGCGCTGCTCATGAACGACATCCCGGGCGAGAACGTGCACGGTGTGCTGAGCCAGGGCGCCGAATTCGGCACCTCGGATCTCCTGTTCAGCGCGACTGAGACCGGCTACTCGGGTGACGTGTCGATGGACGACTATGGCCGCGCGGTGCTCGGCCGCTGGCGCCTGAACGCCGACGTCTACCTCAACAGCCTCACCGGCGGCGGCGATCAACTCTCGGCGGGGATCACCCATTCCGAGGGCAATCTGCTGAACTTCGGCAAGCTCGCCTACCTGGTTCCGTTCGGCACCGCGAGCACCCTCACCACCAGCTACAACCGCGCTTTCTACCACGTGGGTGGGCTGAGCTTCGGCAAGCTTGGCATCGAGGGCAGCACCCAGAATGCGGGCCTGATGTGGCAGGACGCGGTGGAGCGCACCCAGGCGCAGAGCCTCTACTGGGGGTTGGGTCTCTCCTACAACAACGCCCGCAACATCACCGGTTGCTGCGGCACGGGCGCCCCGGTGCAGGACAGTCTGACCACCAATATCCTGCTGCTGGAACTGACCTTGCTCTACACCCACCAATACGAGGATCAGAGCTACTGGACCCTGAACGGCCAGTTCTGGACCAACGGCAAGAGCAACAGCGACGGCACCAAGAAGAATGCCGAGAAGGCCCACGTGGAAGTGGACGCGAGCTGGGTCAAGCCCTTCGCAGACGTTTGGAGCTTCGTGGGACAGGGCGCCGTGGCCTATTCCCCCGACACCCTCGTGGACAGCGACAAGTATTCCCTGGGAGGCCCGGGCAGCGTGCGCGGCTTCCAGTCCGCCGAGGCGCGCGGCGACCGCGGCGTGTTCGGCTCTGCCGAACTCCAGCGCGAGATGAACATGGGCAGCAAGTTCCCGCTTGCCTGGGGTGTGTTCTTCGATACCGGCAAGGTATGGACCAAGGCGGTGGGCCTGGCCTCCGGCACCAGCACCTCGCTCAGCAGCGTGGGTACGGAGTTGCAGCTGCTGCCGTCCAGTACCGGCTGGACTTCGCGCCTGCAGTTCGCCTGGGCCGTGGGCGGCACCCGCCCCAGTGACGATGTGACCGTCGTAGAGGCCGCGAGTCCGGCGAACAGCACAAACCCCGTGCGGCACGACCGCGGACCGCACATCTGGTTCACGCTGGCGAAGGCTTTCTGACATGAACCGCCGGCATCCGCTTCAAGGATGCGGCATCGAGGATAGCGTCATGGCAAAACATAGACACGAGACCCGGACCCTGGAGCGGCGGATTCGCGAGGTGCTGACGGTGGGTGTTCCGCCGCTGCTGCGCGGTGCCGCCGGGGCGCTGGGCGCGCTGGCGCCGGCCATGGCCTGGGCCAATCCGAGCGGCGGCCAGGTGGTGGCGGGCAGTGCCACCATCAATGCGCCCTCGGCCAACGGCCTGGTCATCAACCAGAGCACGCAGAACGCGGTCATCAACTGGCAGCAGTTCTCGGTGGGCCAGAACCAGTACGTGCAGTTCGTGCAGCCGTCCAGCTCCTCGGTGGTGCTCAACCGGGTGGTGGGCGGCACGCCCTCGCAGATCTTCGGCGACATCACCGCCAACGGCCAGGTGTTCCTGGTGAATCCGAACGGCATCTTCTTCGCGCCCGGTTCGACCCTGGACGTGCAGGGCATCGTGGCGACCACGATGGATATCAAGGACAGCGATTTCATGTCCGGGCGCTATGTGTTCAGCAAGGCCCCCGGCGCACCGGACGCGAGCGTGGTCAACCAAGGCGCCATCGTCACGGGGCCGAACGGCTACGTGGTGCTGGCCGGCGATTACGTGGAGAACGACGGGCAGATCAACGCCCAGTTGGGCCGGGTGGTGCTGGCCGCGAGCGGTGCCGCCACCCTGACCCTGCAGAACAGCCAGTTGATCAGCTACGTGGTGGACGGCGCCACCCTGGCGCGCCTCGCCGGCGTGGATAACACTGGTGCGATCGTCGCCAACGGCGGCGCCGTGCTCATGACCGCGGACGTGGCCAACGCGCTCACCGCCACAGCGGTGAACAATTCCGGCTTCGTGGCGGCGCATGCGGTGCAGGCGGCCAATGGTGTGATCGAGCTCACCGCCAAAGGCGGGGGCATCGAGAACAGTGGCACGCTGGATGCCAGCGCCATCCAGGCGGGCGTGGCGGGCGGCGACATCATCATCCGTGACGACGGCCACACGCAGATCTCCGCCGGCGCGGTGGTCGAAGCCCAGGGCGACCAGGCCTCCGGAGGGTTCATCGAGCTTTCGGGCCATACGCTCACTGTTAAAGGCAAGGTGGACAGCGGGCGCGGCGGCAATCTGCTGATCGATCCCTCCACCCTCACCATCGTTACCGGCAGTTCCGGCCCCGTCGGCACGGCGGGCCCGGTCACCGTGGGATCGGCGTACATCGCCGGCCTGCTCAACGCCGGGCAGAACGTAACGCTGGTGGCATCCAATTCCATCGGCCATGCGTCGAACGTCACCGCACTCACTGCCACCGGCGGCGCCGGCAATCTCACCGTCAAGACCGGCACGCTGGCGGTGGGTGCCGGCGGCAGTCTCGGACCCTCCGGTCTGGGCTGTCTCATCCAGGGTGTCTGCCAGCCGGGATCGCTCATCACGTTCACGCCCACCAGCGGCAGCATCAACTTCAACGGCATGACCATCACCATCAAGGGGGCATTCATCGCGGATGCGGACCACGGCGCGGTGAACCTGGGCAAGGTCACGGCGAACGGCGGCATTACCCTGAATGGCTGGCAGATCAATGTCGGCAGTTCAGCGGCTCCCGGCAGCCTGACAGCGACAGCCGGGAACGTGGTCATCACCGGCGCAACGGCGCCCGGGGGTCCTGCCGCCATCAATGTTTTCGGCCCCATCACGGCCCATGCGGTCACGATCTCGGAGAACTTCCCTGCCAGTGCCTCCTACGGCGGGCATATCAAGGTCACGGGTGCTATCAAAGCCACTACCGGTAGCATCGACATCGCGGCCGTGACCACCGCAAACCAGAGTATGGGCATCAGCGTAGGTAGCTTGAGCGCCGCCAAAGGCGTGAACCTGCAACTGGAGGGGCATGCCGGCCTCCTCAGGTTCGGTAAAGTCACGGCGGGCTCCAGCAGCGGCACCATTCACGCCCATGCCGGCTTGTACATCAGCGCGGTGCTGGTGGGCCCCAGTGCCAGCGGCGGTAACGTCAGCAACGGCAATGCCAGCATCACCGCCACTGGCGGGGTGCAGATCAATACCAACGTAGTCGCGACCAACGGCCGGGGCGGCGATGTGTTCCTGGGCAACATCCAGGGCAAGTACATCAGCATCAATGCCCACGGCAGACACAGCGGCGGGAGCGTGAACGTGGGCTCGCTGCATGCCACCGGCACGGCCTCCAACGACGGCATTTCAGTGACGGCGAGCGACAGCCCAGGCTGGAACGGCGCCAACATCAAGGTCGGCACCAGCCATGGCGGCAGCGGCGGCATCAAGGCGGATCATGGCGGGGTAAGCCTCACTGCCCAGGGTGGCAGCGATTCCGGCGGCAAGATCCTCGTCAGGGGAGGCATCAGCGCCGCCGGCCTGGTGAACATCCTCGCGGTCAACGAAGGCTGCTGCAGCGGCTCGGTGGTGATCAATTCCGGCGGCGTCAAGGGCAAGTTCATCGACATCGCGACGCGAGCCACCCAGGCTAGCAACCACACCGGCGCCCGGGTCGTCATCCACGGCAACGTGACCGCCACCGGCACGGCGACTGCATCTTCGACCAACGTGGGCGTGAACATCCATGCCGGATCGTCCGGTGCGCCGAACGGCGGAGCCTCAATCCAGATCGACGGTAACGTGACCGCCTCCCACGGCGTCGTCAACCTGAGCGTCTACGGCAACAACGGCGGGCGCACCATCACCGTCGGCAGCGCCGGTAGCGGTGGTTGGGTGAACGGCCAGGTGAAAGGCCAGCGCGTCGATATCCGCACGGCCGGCTTCGGGACCGGCGGTGCCATCGACGTGGGGGCGGTCACCACGTTGGGGTCGGGTTTCAGGGGCGATGCGAGCATCGTGGCGAGCGGGACGGGCGGTAGCGGGCATGTGAACGTGCATGGCCCCATGAATATAAGTGGGACTTTCCTGCGCGTATCGACGTTCGGCCCCGGAGGCAAGCACTCCGTCTCCATTAGCGGCGCCGTGCATGCATCCAATGCCGGCGTGAGCATCGGTGCAAGCGTCGGGGGATCGGGCAGTTTCGGTGCCAAGGCCAACGTCGGCAGCATTACCGCCAAGAGTGTCAGCGTGTTTGCCACCGGGAGAGGCGCCGGCGGCGCTGCAGTGAACGTGAGCGGCAACGTGATCGCCAATGGCAGCATCGACCTCAGCGCGCGCAATAACCACGGCGGCAGCGCGGTAATCAGCGCCGGCAAGCTCACGGCACCGGACGTCACGGTGAACGCTTTCGCGATCGCCGCCAGCGGCCAGGCGGCGCACATCACCGTGGGTTCCATCAGCGCAGTGAACACCACCGGCAAGGCGACCGTGGATATCAATGCTGGAGGCAAGGCCAATACCGTGGCGCTCGGCGCGGTGACTGTGAGCGGCCATGCCGCTCTGGCCAGTGTCTGCGAAGGTATTTGCCCGCCGCACCCGGTGGGCGGACAGTTCGAGGTCATCACCCACGGCGGCTCGTCGGACGCCATCACCATCAACGGCAGCGTCAAAGTGACCGCGTTGGCGGATACAGCTAATTCGTTGGGCGACGCAGTGGTCGAGATCGCGTCGTTCAAGGGCTCGGCCAGCACCGCGGCGGTCGCCAACACCAAGGCGACCATCAACGGCAAGATCACCGTGAACGCGGCCCAGGATGCGCACCTGCTCATCCATGGCAGTGCGAGCGGCGCACTCTCGGTCAAGGCCGGTCGCAACATCGACGACAGCGCGCCCACGACCGAGGTCTTCGGCGTCCAACCCAAACTGGTTCTGAGCGCCAGCGCAGTGGCACTGCAGGCGAGCAACGCCATCAACCTGACCGGTGCCAGCCTGTCCATTGGTTCCGGTGTAGCCCCGGGCGTGGCCGGCGACCACGCGGTCACCAAATTCCTGGGTCTGGGCAGCATCAATCCGAATGCCGCCTTCATCGCCGGAGGCGCTATCAATCTCGGGAAGCTCACTGGCACCGCCGGCTATGTGCTGATCGAGGCGGGCGCCGTCGGGACGCTCGGCACGGTATCGCTCGGCTCGGGTGCCCTGGTGCAGCTCACGGTGTCGTCCCCGACCGGCACCGTCGGCGTGGGCAACGGCGCCGGGAACGCGGTGTATACCGCTGCCTACATCAACAAGTTCGCCGGCGACACCGTGGTCATCGGCGATTCCACCCTCACCGGCACCATGACGGTGGGTACGGCCAACCTCGGCAGCACGAGTGTCACCCTCGTGGATAAGGGCGCCATCAACGGTACCGGCGTCCTGACCGCCGGCCATCTTGATATTCTCGCCGGTGCGGGGGTGGTCAGCTTGACCACCAACGTCGCGACCACGGACATCGTGAGCGGTGCCAACGTCAAGGTGAACGACAGCGCATTTGCCGGTAATGCTTCCCTCTCCATCGCCAGTGCCGGCGTCGGCAGTGTGTCCTACGATTTCGGCGGCGGTACGGCGACCCTCGCCACCAACGTGAAGATCACGGGCGGCTTGACGCTCAAGTCCAAGGGCACGCTGGATCTGACCAGCGACAGCATCCACGCCGGCGGTGCCGTGAACCTCGCGGCGAACAAGCACATCCTCTTGGGCAAGACAGCGATCGCGGCCGGCGGTGCTCTGAGTGCCGACGCCCAAGGCAGCATCAGCGACGGCGGCTCGGGGGGCGTCATCAGCGCCGTCGGCGGCGCCACGTTCAAGGCGGCCACGGGCAACATCGTTCTGGACGGCGCAACCCTGAACACCGGTGCGGCGACGTTGGCATTTTCCGCCGCCGGCAGCATCTCGCTCAATGGCGCCATGGTCCACGCGGGCTCCATGACCGTGGCGGGAGCGAGCAACCTGAACATGACGGGTGCCAGTGTGCACGCCGCCACGCTGACGATCATCACGGGCGGCAGCATTGATCTCAGCAGCGATAACATCACGGTGACCGGCCTCACTCGGCTCACGGCGGGCTTTGTCGGCAGCGGCACGACGCTCGCCGCCAAGGACATTGTCCTGAGCGGCATCACCTTGACGACGGGAACCCTCGAGGCGAGCGCCGGCGGCACCATCCACAACGGCGGCGGTCCGGGTACCATCACCGCCAACGGCCTCGCCGTGATCGCCGGCCAGGACATCAACCTGTCCAGTACCCAGCTCAATATCGGTACCGGTACGGTGGCCGGGGTCAGCGGCGACGTCGCGCTCCTGGTCGGCCTCGCCGATGCCGGCATCGCCCCCTTGTCGACGAAGCCGAACGGCACCTTCATCGCCGGCAGCAACCTGACCTTGGGTAACGTTAACCTCACCGGCAGCTATCTTTACCTGCAGGCGGCCAACATCTCGGCCCTGGGCAAGATCACCGTGCCGGCGGGAACCCTGGTGCAGGCATCGCCAATCGATCCCACGGCCACCATGGGCTTCGAAGACCAGCCGGCCACGAATGCCGATTTCAATCTCAGCAACCAGGGCTTCATGAACCAGGTCGTCGTCCTGAATGGCGGCAGCTTCACCTTGGCGCTCGGCAACTCCGCCGAGACCGGGGACGCGACCCTCGGGCAGAACGGCACTATTGATATTGGCAGCAATAACCTTATCGTCGACACCAGCGGCAACGTCACCGGCCTGGAGAACGTCATTAGCACCGGGATCGTGGCATCGCTGTCATCGCTCTTGGGTCCGCCAGTGCCGCCGCCGACCGCGGGTGAAATCGACCCGACTTCCACGAACAACAACAACACCGCCGGCGGCAACGACAAGAAGCGCCAGGGCGAAGGCGGGGAGGATACGGGCGCGGGCGGTGTGCCGGGCGGGACCATCACCCAGGACATCGGCAACGCCTCGGTCTGCCATTGAGGAGCATGCGTATGAACAGAGCCATCTTCCGCGGCCTCGCCTCCCTGGCTGCCTGCGGCACGCTGCTGGCGGCGCTGACGGCCTACGCGGACACACCGGCGCCTGCCGCCGCCGCGACGGCCGCCGGCACGGCGACCCTCGTCACCGGCCACGTGAACGTCGCGGCACCGTCCGGTGAGATCCGCGACCTCATCAAGGGCGCGCCCGTGTATTCGGGCGAGGTGATCATCACCGCCGCCTCGAGTTACGTGAACATCGAGTTCTCGGACGGCGGGCGCGTGCTGCTTAGGCCGCAGTCGCGTTTCTCCATCGAGCGTTATTCCTACGCCGGTGCCCAGGCGGGCGCCCAGCCCTCTGCCGCCGGCCAGCCGGCGCAGCAGGAAAGCGCCTTCTTCCGCCTGTTGAAGGGCGGGTTCCGCGCCGTGTCCGGCCTGATCGGCCACACGCGGCGGGAGGATTACGCGGTGCAGACGCCGGTGGCGACCATCGGCATCCGCGGCACGGACTACGAGGTGCGCTATTGCGCCGGCGACTGTACTGATGTCGCGCCGCCTCCCAAGGATGGCCTGTATGCGGGTGTGCAGGCGGGAGCCATCGCCCTGACCAACCAGGGCGGCACCTCCACCACCGCCGCCGGGCAGTATGTGTTCATCGCCGGGGCCAACGGCGCGGGCGTGCCCCTGGCCCTGCGGCCGGCGGCCTTGCAGCCTCTCCCGGACCCGAAGACCTGCAACTGAGTACACGTGGGCACCCTTACATAAAAAGGCCCGAGAGGGCCTTTTTATTGGGTCTAGCGGACTTAATTTAGGGGCGGTCCCCTCCCGGTTTCACGCCGCCTTTCCGCCCTCAAACCCAGGCGGGGCGCGGCTTGCATTGACGCCCGCGGGGGCAACCTGTAGGTTACGCCTGCCTCACGGCCCTAGACAGGCCGGGGGGCGGCCCTGATCGAACGCGAATCCCAGACGAGAAACGCCATGAGAATCGTGCTACTCGGAGCCCCCGGTTCAGGCAAAGGCACCCAAGCCAAGCTGGTTTCGGAGAAATACCGCATCCCGCACGTCTCCACCGGGGACCTGCTGCGGGCCGCACTTGCCGCCGGCACCCCCCTTGGGCTGCAGGCCAAGGCCGCCATGGACGCGGGCCAGCTCGTCTCTGACGACCTGGTGCTCGCCATCATCCGCGAGCGGCTGAAGAACCCCGACGCCAAGAAGGGCTTCATCCTGGACGGCTTCCCCCGCAACATCCCCCAGGCCCAGGCCCTGGACGGCATGCTGCGCGGCATCGGCCAGCCCTTGGACGCCGCCATCCTCATGGAGGTGGACTTCGACATCCTCATGCAGCGCCTCACCGGGCGGCGCACCTGCGAGAACTGCGGTGCGGCTTACAACGTCTACACCAATCCGCCGCGCCTCGAGGACCAGTGCGACCGCTGCGGCGGACCGCTGCACCACCGCGCGGACGACAACGAGGAAACCATCGGTAACCGCTTGCGGGTATACGACACTCAGACCCGGCCGCTGATCAACTACTACCGCGACCAGGGCCGGATCGAGACCGTGGACGCGGTGGGCGACGTGAAGGACATCCTGAAGCGCATGATCATGGTGCTGGATCCCATTTCCAAGGGCCTGCGCAAGGTGATCCCGCTGGTGAAGCCCCAGCCGGCTTCCAAGTCCAGCAAGCTTTCGGCCGCCGTGGCCAAGCCGGTGACGGCGAAAGCGCCATCCGCGACCAAGGCCAGTGCGAAGCCGTCTCCCGCCAAACCGGCGGCCAAGAAACCCGCGCCCAAGAAGAATAAGAAGGCCGACAAGAAGAAACACAAGAAGGACAAGAAGAAGCACAAGAAGGAAAAGAAGAAAGACAAGAAGAAGCACAAGAAAAACAAGAAGCACAAGAAGAAATAGCCGGCTTACCCGCCGCGGCGCGTCACCTCCAGTCCGCCGCCGCTGGCGGCGAGTGCCGAGCCGCCCGCCAGGAAATCCAAGAGCGACTGTCCCGCCATGGCGAGGCGCCAGTCCTTCAGCACCGACAAGTCCCGTTCGCCCCGCACCAGCCGCTCCAGTTCGGCGCGTGTCGCGAGGCTCGCGGCGCTCACCTCGCCTGCGGCGGCCTTGAGTCTTACCAGCGCAACCAGCGCATCCACCAGCGCCTCCTGGCGCGGGTTGAGCGGTGTGTTGGCCCGCGACTTTTCCGCCGGCACCGGGCCCTCGGAGAGCAACTTCAGGATTTCTGCACCGTGGCGCTTCGCGAGCGCTTCGCCCACGCCGCGCACGGCGGCGAGCGCGCCCAGGTCGGGCGGTTGCTGGCGCACCAGGTCCAGCAGCACCTCGTCCTTCAGGATCCATTGCCGCGGGCGGTTTTCCGTCATGGCCACGCGCTCGCGCCAGGCGGCGAGCGACTTGGCCGCGGCCAGCGGTTTGGGTTTCAGGCGCTGGATACCGCGGATGCGTTCCCAGGCCGAGCCGGGGTCGGGGCGGTAGAGCTTCTCGTCCACGAGCGCCTTCAATTCCGGGTCGGTCCAACCGGCCCGGTCGCGTGCCGCGAGCTCGGACTGCATGCGGTGATAGAGCGTGCGCAGGTGGCGCACATCGTCGGCGGCATACTCGAGCGCCGCCGCCGGCAACGGGCGGCGCGACCAGTCGGTGCGCGCATGGCTCTTGTCCAGGGTAATGCCGAGCAGCGACTGCACCACGGCACCGTAACCCGCCTGGTCGGGAAGTCCGAGGAAGCGCGCCGCCACCTGGGTGTCGAACACCGGGGCCGGCACCCGGCCCGTGAGATGGAAAAAGATTTCCAGGTCCTGCCGCGCGGCGTGCAGCACCTTGACGGTGCGCGTGTCCAGCAGAATCTCCACAAGGGATCCGAGGGAGGGCAGGGCCAGGGGGTCCACGCAGGCGACGGTGTCGTCCGTGGCCACTTGCACGAGGCAGAGTTCCGGATAGTAGGTACGCTCGCGCATGAATTCCGTGTCCACGGCGAGCCAGGGCGTTCCCCGCAACTTGGCGCAGAGACCGTCGAGGGCGGATGGGGTGTCTATATAGAGGAAATCGCCGCTCATGTCGGGATGACGTGGGGTAAAACGCGCTTGCGCACGGTATTATGCCCCAATCCACCCACGGGGTCCCGCGACGGATGAAGGCCGTGTTGCTGTCCTTCCTGGACGTGTTCCTGCTGCGCGCCGGTCCACAGGCGTTCCCACGCTCACGCGTGCTGCTCACGGTGTGCTTGCTCGCGTACCTGCTCACCGACGTGGTGGTGGACTGGTTGCAGGGTTACAGCGCCGTGCCCATGGTGCTGGGCAGCGTGTTCGACTGCGGTTACTGGCTGCTGGCGTTCACCCTGACCCTCGGGGCATGGTCGGTGCTGCCGCGCCTGGAGCAGACCTTGAGCGCCTGGTTCGGCGCCGGCCTGCTGTTCAATATCATCGATTTGCCGCTGGCCGGCATTGCACGCCTGTTTCCCAATCCCGACGTCCAGGCCTGGTTGAACCTGCCGGTGTTCCTGCTGATTCTGTGGAGCATGGCGGTGATGGCGCACTTGCTGCACGACGCGCTGCGCAGCCACTACGCGCTCGCGGTGGTCGTCGCCGCGGTGACAGGGACGATCAACATCCTGCTGTCGCTGTATCTTTTTCCCTTGGCCTGACATGCGCATACACATCCTCGGTATCTGCGGCACGTTCATGGGGGGCATCGCGGCCCTGGCCCGGGAACTGGGGCACGAGGTGGCGGGCTCCGACAGCGGCGTCTATCCGCCCATGAGCACCCAGCTCGAGGCCCTGGGGATACGGCTCTTCGAAGGCTACAACCCCGCGCATCTCAACCCCCCTCCCCACCTGGTGGTCGTCGGCAACGCGCTTTCGCGCGGCAATCCCGCCGTGGAACACGTGCTCGCCGCGGGTCTGCCCTACCAGTCGGGCCCCCAGTGGCTGTACGAGAACCTGCTGAAGGACCGGCATGTGATTGCCATAGCCGGCACCCACGGAAAAACGACCACCACGTCCATGGCCGCCTGGATTCTGGAGCAGGCGGACCTCGAACCCGGCTTCCTCATCGGCGGGATAGCACGGGATTTCGGCGTGTCGGCGCGCCTCGGGAAGGGCCGGTACTTCGTGGTGGAGGCCGATGAATACGACACGGCGTTCTTCGATAAAGGCTCCAAATTCCTGCACTACCGGCCGCGCACGGCGGTGCTGAACAACCTGGAATACGACCACGCCGATATCTTCCCGGATCTGGCCAGTATCGAGAGCCAGTTCCACTACTTCGTACGCACCGTCCCCGGCAACGGCCTCCTGGTGGTGAACCAGGCGGATGCCAGCCTGAAACGCGTGCTGGAGCGCGGTTGCTGGACGCCGCGCCAATATTTCGGCGGTCCGGGCGCCGACTGGCAGGCCGCAAACCTCGCGGCAGATGGCAGTGCCTTCGATGTACTGCATGCGGGCGCCAAGGCCGCCTCGGTGAAATGGGGGCTCCTCGGCGCCCACAACGCGATGAATGCGCTCGCGGCGATCGCAGCGGCGGCGCACGCGGGCGTACCGCCGGAGCAATCCGCCGCCGCCCTCGCAGGTTTCCTGGGTGTGAAACGCCGGCTCGAGGTGCGCGCCGAGGTGGATGGCGTCACGGTCTACGACGATTTCGCACACCACCCCACGGCCGTCGCGGCGACGCTCGCGGCCCTGCGGGGAAGGGTGGGCCGTGCGCGCATCCTCGCCGTGATGGAACCGCGTTCCGCCACCATGAAGCTGGGGGTGCACCGGGACACCCTCGCGGGCTCGCTCCAGGGCGCAGACCGGGTGTTCGTCTACCAGGCGCCCAACATCGGCTGGGACGTGGCGGGCGCGCTCAAGCCCCTGGGCACGCGCGCCAGCGTCATCCAGGATCTGGACGCGCTTGTGGCGGCGGTCATGGGCGAAGTGCAGCGCGGCGACCACGTCCTCATCATGAGCAACGGCGGCTTCGGCGGATTCCATGAAAAACTCATCGACCGACTGGAAAGGAACGCGGCTCCGCGCTGCTGACTGTGCCCGAAATCCGCGTCTTCCCGCTCAATACCGTGCTGTTCCCGGGCGGGCAGTTGCCGTTGCGCATCTTCGAGACCCGCTATCTCGACATGGTGAGCCGGTGCTTGAGGGAGTGCCAGGGTTTCGGCGTCTGCCTCATCAAGGAAGGCGGCGAGGCCGGGCCGGCCAAGTTCCACGGCGTGGGCACGCTGGCGGAAATCGGGGATTGGAGCCGCGGCGACGACGGCCTGCTGCAAATCCTGGCGCGGGGCACGCGTCGCTTCCGTCTGACGGCAAGTCGCGTCCAGGCGGATGGATTGAACGTGGGAGACCTGGAATGGCTTTCGGAGGAACCGCCGGTGACGGTGCCGGAATCCCGTCGCCCATTGGCGGAACTCCTGCGCCAGATCATGGCGCAATTGCCGGTGGAGAACGTCGCAACGGAGGAGCAGTACAGCGATGCCCGTTGGGTGGGTTACCGGCTCTCCGAATTCCTGCCGCTCGGCCTCGCGCAGCGCCAGTACCTGCTGGAGCTCTCCGATCCAGAGAAGCGCCTCGACATCCTGGTGACGTTGCTGCAATCTCTGTCCACGGCCTGAAGACAGGAAAGGCGCCTTGCGGCGCCTTGATGATCACTGACCATTCCAGTCACTTACTCCGGATTACCCCACACGCTGGTAGCATCTTTCTGCACCAGGTTGGTCGTCTCACGCAGGCGCCGCGAGAGGATATCCGCGAGAGATTGATAGAAGCGGGCGGCGAAGGCGGGGTTCTGGGCCATGAGCGTGCTGATATGGGCATGGGTGATGACGAAGGCGAGCACTTCCTCGTCGCCGGCGATGACGCTGGCGCTCGCCGCCTGGCCCTCGATAAAGGACATGTCGCCGAAGATCTCGCCTGCGGTATGCCGTGAGAGCTCGATGGCGAAACCCTCGTGTTCGCGCTGCACTTTCACCTCGCCCTTGACGATGAGATAGAGCGCGGTCTGCTTCTCGCCTTCCTGGATCAATGTGGCGCCGGGTTTGTAGGCCTTGCGCTCGCAGCTCTGCAGAAGCTGGTTGTGCTCTTCGTCACGAAGGAACTTGAAGATCTTTGCCATCGCCATGGATGCGTCCCTCGACGGCCTGATTGCCGTGCCCCGCGCATAATACTGCCGCAAATCCAGGGTGGTGTCATCACTATCGGGACGAGTTCCACACCATGCCGGGCGGTGAAACGAGCCACCGTACCTGACGCGGCAGGTCGTTCGCAGGCGTAAGGCCGCGCGCGATGCCCGTTTACCCGTTCATCGCCCGACGGGCGGCGGCCAGGGTGGCTTCGATGTCGGCTTCGGTGTGTGCAGCAGACATAAAGCCGGCTTCGTACGCCGAGGGGGCGAGATAGACCCCTTGCTCCAGCATGCGGTGGAAGAAGCGGCGGAAGGCGCCGGCATCGGCAGCCATGACGTCAGCGTAGCTCGCCACGGGCCCCGGACTGAAGTACAGGCCGAACATGCCGCACACCCGGTTCACCGTGAAGGCCACACCGCACTCGCGCGCCACGGCGGCGAGGCCGTCGGTGAGCGCCGCGGTTTTCTTCTCGAGGCGGACGTGGAAACCCTTTTCCTCGAGGAGGTCCAGCGTCGCGAGCCCGGCGGCCATGGCCACGGGATTGCCGGAAAGCGTGCCTGCCTGGTAGACGGGGCCGAGGGGCGCGAGCTTCTGCATCACCTCGCGGCGGCCGCCGAAGGCGCCCACGGGCATGCCGCCGCCGATGACCTTGCCGAGGGTGGTGAGATCGGGTTTGATGCCGTAAAGCGCCTGGGCACCGCCCAAGGCGACACGGAAACCGGTCATCACTTCGTCGAAGATCAGCAGGCTTTCGTATTGCGTGCAAACCTCGCGCAGGGCCTGGAGAAACCCTGTTGCGGGCGGCACGCAGTTCATGTTCCCCGCCACCGGTTCCACAACGATGCAGGCGATCTCCTGGCCGTGGCGTTCGAAGACTTCGCGCACCGCGGCCGCGTCGTTGTAGGGCAGGGTGAGGGTGAGTGCCGCGAGCGCCGCCGGCACACCGGGCGAGGTGGGCACGCCCAGGGTGAGCGCCCCGGAGCCCGCTTTCACCAGCAGCGAATCCGAGTGGCCGTGGTAGCAGCCCTCGAATTTCACGATCTTGTCGCGCCCGGTGTGGCCGCGGGCCAGACGAATGGCGCTCATCACGGCTTCGGTGCCGGAATTCACCATGCGCACCAGTTCGATGGAGGGTACGAGCCGGCAGATGCGTTCCGCGAGCGCGGTCTCGAGTTCCGTGGGGGCGCCGAACGACAAGCCTCTTTCCATGACGTGGCGCACCGCGTCCAGCACCTTGGGATGGGCGTGACCCGCGAGCATCGGCCCCCAGGAGCCCACGTAATCGATGTAGCGCTTGCCGTTTGTGTCGTAGATATAAGCGCCTTCGGCGCGGCGGATGAACAGGGGATCGCCGCCCACGCCCTTGAAGGCCCGGACCGGCGAGTTCACGCCGCCGGGGATGACGCGTTGGGCGGCCTCGAACAGCGGATTGGACACGCTTGGGGACCTCGGGAATATTCGCGCGGCTGCGTATGTTACAGGAGCGACCGGGAGCCCGTGGCACGGTGCGGCACGACCGGAGCGCTCCGTTTATAATGACATAATACCCATATCCTCGAGCCAACTCGCCAAGCAGGGTGGAGAGCGGCTAAATTGCATGCGGGGGATGTGTTCCTCGCAGGGGATCCGATAGTGCCGACACACGCCAGCGCCCTCGCGATTGGCCACAAGCTCCAGGAATACGTTATCGGCCGGCTGCTGGGACACGGCGGGTTCGGGTTGACGTATCTCGCGCAGGACACGAACCTCAATGCGCTGGTGGCCATCAAGGAATTCCTACCGCAGGAGTTCGCGCTACGCGGCCCCGATTCGAACGTGGTGCCGAAATCCGAATTCGACGCCGATTCCTACAAATGGGGCCTGGAACGCTTCAAGGAAGAGGCGCGGGCGCTGGCGCGCTTCAAGCACCCCAACATCGTGCGCGTATCGCGGCTGCTCGAGGCCAACGGCACCGCCTACATGGTGATGGACTTCGAGCCGGGCATGACGCTGAGCCAGTATCTCAAGCGTCACGGCCCGACCCTGGACGAGGGCCGGCTGCTCGGCCTGTTCCTGCCGGTGCTGGACGGCCTGGAAGCGCTGCACCGCCTGCAGCTCGTGCATCGCGACATCAAGCCCAGCAACATCTACGTGCGTGCTTACGGTGGGCCCATGCTCATCGATTTCGGTGCGGTGCGCCAGGCCATCGGCGCCCAGAGCCGCAGCCTGACCTCGCTGGTGACCCCGGGCTACGCGCCCATCGAGCAGTATTCCAGCGACGGCCGCCAGGGTGCCTGGAGCGATCTCTACGCCGTGGGCGCGAGCATCTATTACTGCAT
>JBLNDO010000028.1:0-47276 GCA_050261675.1 Bacillota bacterium | reverse complement strand
GGGAGAGCATGAGTACAGACCGCCGCCAACAGGCCCTGCGTTTCGTGGTGGGCTTTGGCATCGTCAGCCTGTTCGCCGATTTCACCTACGAGGGCGGCCACAGCATCGTCGGGCCGTATCTTGCGTCGCTCGGCGCGAGCGCGTTCTTCGCCGGCGCCGTGGGAGGAGCAGGGGAGTTCCTGGGGTACTCGGTGCGGTTGTTCTCCGGCCGCTTCGTGGATCGCACCCACCGCCACTGGCTGGCAATCAGCGTGGGTTACGTGGTCAATCTGGTCTCGGTGCCGCTCATGGCGCTGGCAGGTACGCCCTGGCTCGCGGGTGCGCTGGTGTTCACCGAGCGCCTGGGCAAGGGCGTGCGCGTGCCGGCCCGCGACGCCTTGCTCGCGGAGGCGGGACACGAACTCGGCCACGGCTACGCCTTCGGCCTGCACGAGTTCCTGGATCAGGTGGGCGCGGTGCTGGGCCCGGTGGTGGTATCGGCCGCCGTGGCCTATTCCGGTTATCGGCTCGGTTTCGCTGTGCTCGTCGCGCCGGCGCTGGTGGCTCTCGTGTTTCTGTGGCGCTTGCGCGGGCGGCACGCCCATGACTCGCGGCCGCCGCCCTCGCTGCACCTGCAGGGCTTGAGTCCGGCGTTCTTCGTCTACTTGGTTTTCTCCGTAGTCTCGGTGTTGGGCTACGTGCACTTCGTGATCGTGACCTATCACCTGCAGTACACCCATCGTTTGGCGCCCGCGCTCATCCCGCTGCTCTTCGGCCTCGCCATGGGCGTGGATGCGGTCGCGGCCTTCCTGAGCGGCTGGCTCTACGATCGCTTCGGCATGAAGGTAGTGCTGGGTCTTCCGCTCCTGGCCTTGCCGGCCATGCCGCTGCTGTTCCTAGCGGAAAGCCCAAGCCTCATCTGGCTCGGCGGCGCGCTCTGGGGCGCGGCCATGGGCTTCCAGGAGAGCGCGGGGCGCGCCGGTGTGGCGACGTTGACGCCGGCCCACCTGCGCGGTACCGCCTACGGTCTCTTCGACACCGCTTTCGGCCTCGCTTGGTTCCTGGGAAGCCTGATGCTGGGCGCGCTTTACACGCAAGGCGCGCTCTATCTCACGGCCGCAGCCGTGGCCTGCCAGCTTCTCTCCATTCCGTTCTTGTTGGGAGCCATGCGCCTCAAGGCGCGCGCCGCGAAGGCTTAGGGCGGCGGGCACACCCGCATTCCATTTATAGTGCGGCAGGGTTTTGGCTTCGGCAGATCACGGCGCGGATGCTTGACCGGAGGCGCGGGTTTCGGCGGCTTCGGTTTCACGGGCGGCACCGTTGTGGCGGGCGGCGGTACCACCACCGGCACCAGGATCACGCCGGGGTAGAGGTAGCCGTAGGGATAACCATAGGGATAGTAGGCGCCCACGGGTACCGGTGCGCAGGGCGGATAACCCGCGCCGTTCAGCGCGCAACCGTAGGCCGGCGCCGGTTTCGACGGCGTGGAAGAGCAAGCGGCCACGGCGAGGCCCAAGGCCGCGAGAGCGGCTATGCTGTGGGAAAATCTATGCGCGCGCATGTTGAAGCTGTTGTTTTCCGTGGCCTTGGAAATAACGCGCCGCAGCGGCCCGCGCTGACGGCTTGAGTGCGGCGCCGCAAGCCCCCATGTGGGGGTCTTGGTCCCGCGCACCCTGGAGAATGCATGAACCCGTCTTCGAATGCCATCCGCCCGCGCCGCGTGTTGCACGTCATCTCAAGCCAGCAGACCCGCGAGGGCGGCGGCTTCATCGTGCACCGCCCGTTTCCCACGCGCATGCTCATGGACTACGACCCCTTCCTGCTCCTGGATGAGATGGGCCCGGTGGACTACGCCCCGGGCGAGGCCCTGGGCGCTCCGGATCACCCGCACCGCGGCTTCGAGACCGTCACCTACGTGCTCGAAGGCAAGATGCAGCACAAGGATTCCCACGGCCACGCGGGCTCGCTCGGGCCCGGCGACGTGCAGTGGATGACCGCGGGCGCGGGCGTGGTGCACTCCGAGATGCCGGAGGAGGCGTTCCGGGCGAAGGGCGGGCGCATGCACGGCTTCCAGATCTGGGTGAACCTGCCCAAGAAGGACAAGATGATGAAGCCCCGCTACCAGGAGCTGCCGGACGCCAAGCTGCCGGTGGCCACGAGCGCGGATGGGAAAGTGAAGGTGAAGATCGTCGCCGGCGAGTCCTTAGGACAGAGCGCCGTGATCGACACTGTCACGCCCATCGCCTTCCTGCACATGACCCTGCAGCCGGGCGGGGCTATAGATCAGGCGTTGCCCGCGAATTACAACGCCTTCGCGTTCGTCATCGGCGGGGAAGGGGAGTTCGGCGCCGAGAAGCAGAAAGGCCGCGCCCATCAGATGGTCATCTTCGAGAATGACGGCGAGGGCGTGAAGATCGCCAATGCGGTGGACAGAAAAGAGCCGTTGGAGCTGTTGCTGCTGGCCGGCGTGCCCATCAACGAGCCCGTGGTCCGGTATGGGCCGTTCGTGATGAATACCGAAGAGGAAATCCATCAGGCGATAAAGGACTACCAGACAGGGAAGATGGGGGAGATAAACTTCTAGCACCCTTAATCTCGGGAGCCGGCATGAGCGAGGGCGGCAAGGCTTGGGCAGGCATGCTGGCCGCGCTGCGGCTCATCCCCGGCAGCGTGTGGACCCTGGGCTGCGTAAGCCTGCTCATGGATACCTCCTCGGAGCTGATCCACAGCTTCCTGCCGGTGTTCCTGGTGTCCGTCCTGGGGGCGGGAACGCTCACGGTGGGTTTCATCGAAGGCACGGCGGAAGCCCTCGCCCTGGTCACCAAGGTTTTCTCCGGCGTCGTCAGCGACGCCGTCGGGCGGCGCAAGCCGCTGGTGCTGTTGGGCTACGGCCTCGCCGCCGCCACCAAGCCCCTGTTCCCGCTCGCCGGCTCGGTCGCGGCGGTGATTTTCGCCCGCTTCACCGACCGCATCGGCAAGGGCATCCGCGAGGCGCCGCGGGACGCGCTGATAGGCGACATCACGCCGCCCCGGTCCAGCGGCGCGAGTTTCGGCCTGCGCCAGGCGTTGGACACCCTCGGCGCCATCGCCGGCCCGCTCGCGGCCATGGGCTGCATGGTGTTGTTCGCCAACAATCTCCGGGCGGTGTTCTGGGTGGCGGTGCCGCCGGCCTTCGCCGCCGTGGCCCTGCTCGCCTTCGGCGTGCGCGAGCCCGCCATCGGACAAGAAGCACAGCGCGCGTATTCGCCCATCCGCCGCGACCTCCTCATGGAACTCGGCCCCGCCTACTGGCGGATCGTCGCCATCGGCGGCGTGTTCACGCTCGCCCGCTTCAGCGAGGCCTTCCTGGTGCTCCGCGCCCGGAGCGTGGGCGTGCCCCTCGCGCTCATTCCGCTCATCATGGTGGTGATGAACGTGGTGTACGCGCTGACCGCCTTTCCCGCCGGCTGGCGCGGCGACAACATGGATCGGCGGCGGCTGCTGCGCCTCGGCCTCGTCTGTCTCGCGGTGGCGGACCTCACCCTCGCCAACGCGGTCACGCCGGCCATGGCCTATGCCGGCGCCGCCGTCTGGGGCCTGCACATGGGACTCACCCAGGGACTGTTCGCCGCCATGGTGTCGGATGCGGCACCGGCGCGGCTGCGCGGTACCGCCTTCGGCGTATTCAATCTGGTGAGCGGCGCGGCGCTGCTGGCGGCAAGCGTGCTGGCGGGCGGGTTGTGGCAGGAGTTCGGACCGGCGGCGACGTTCTACACGGGGGCGGGGTTGAGTATCGTGACGATGGTGGGAGTGGGGATGGTGGGGAGGGGGAAATGAGGAATATCGAAGAGGAGATTCATCTGGCCATCGGGGATTACCAGAGCGGCAGGATGGGTGAGATTAGCTTTTAAGATTGCAAGGATCTAAATCTACGAGCCTATAGTCGTCGGCGCAGTCTGCGGCGAGGTTGGATTCAAGGTGGTTTGATGTTGGCGAATTTCGCCGAAGCCTTGTGGCCGCGCAGTGCGCCGAGAGGCTTGAAATGGGGTTGAACGACCGCAGCCTGTTCAGTGCGTACGATGTTCACAGAGGGAGCGAGCGGTACTGTGGTTGCAGACACTTGCGGTGAAGAGGAAGTGGCTTCAGGAGCTACCTCAGTTATTTTGCCGTCCGTATCCAGCGAGGCGGATTGTATGCGCTGGTTAGTATCGGCCCGCTTGATGTCCAGCCCCAGAGGACGGGTCGCGCCTCCGCTGATGAGGTCCACCTCTTCGGGCAGGATACGGCTGACAGTGTCTCCGCTAACCAGACGCGTACCTACGCGAGCGGCGACGAACTGCCCGTTCACGGACAGCATGGCAAGAGAATCCTGATCGTTATCCGCATAGAGGATGCCTTCCAAGGCTACGTTGGACGGGGGCGCTGCCGATCTCATCGGTCCCTGTGATGCGGGAAATAGCGCATCATCCCGACATCGGCCCTTGAATGGAGCGCTAGGTGAGCGCCGAGCATAAGAAACCCAAGCCTGCCGCCAAGATCATCGTCTCGGAAGATGGGCCCTACATCGTCTCCGGCGCCATTCTCCTTTTCAGGCAAATCGTCTTGACCGTCTTTGCCTCGGACGTCGTAGGAGCTATCTAAAGGCCAGCATGAGAAGGGGAGGGGCTATACATTCGTACTACAGATGGTTCGGCATCACGTTGTATTAAGGGACGATTGCCAGGAATTGCTTGTCGAATCTCTTTCGGCTCAGAGTTCGTAGGAAAGAAAAAGCCGCCGGTGTTGACCGGCGGCTTTCAGTTGGTGGAGGCGGCGGGACAGCTTTTCCATCTCTTTCAAGACGGGCTGGACTATGCCTTCATCCTGCTTAGACCAGGATGCGGAGCGTGTTATCCGGTCGTTGTCACCGGATCCTAGTGCCCGCTCAGCCGCAAGGCGTCAGCGAGTCTATGAGTCTCTACAGGGCAGGCCTGAAGTTGGCCTTCTTCCTACCCCTCGGCGTTGCCATGCCGTCTTGCGACGGTTTAGGGTTCACCGATGTGAGCTCCATTTTCACTTTGCCCTCTCGGGCAAAGGCGACCTACTCTTGATCGAACCCGCGTCCGTAAGTGATCCGCCCTTGGCTCTACATGCTTAGCGTCGTCTTTGATTTAACTGCCAGCTACCCGACGGGCAGGGAAAACTGTCAGCGAGTCCGGTATTTTTAACGACCCGGCGCCGGATGCACCTGATCGCGGTCTTGTGAGCACGACCTCTGAAGCGCCACCGAAGTGGCTCTGGACGCACAAGCACGGCTCCAGTCAGAGGCTAGCCGGGATTAGGCGGCTAGGGCGTAGTTGCTATCGTTCGCAGCTAAGCGTTTTGCAAGACAGTTTTACGAGGAATCCTGCACCTCGGCATGCACTTCGGGTTTCACGACCCACGTCGAAACCAGGTCGCCCCCATGTGCTCTTACATTCTAACCCAGCTTGAGAGAGCGGTGCTGAGTGGCTAAAAGCGAGAGATTTTGGTTTCCAGCAAGGCGAAAATGTCCAAGGAACCGGAGTTTACTCTTGGTGTAAATGAGGATTCCGAGGGCATTTTCAACGCGGCTGAGGAGCAAAAGATCCGCTTTTAGCCTGCCTAGTGACGAGTGAGTCGGCCCTTTTGGCGTTCCCAGTCCCGTTCTTTTATAGCAGCCCGCTTGTCGTGGGCCTGCTTGCCCTTGGCGAGGCCGATTTCGAGCTTGGCGCGGCCACGGCTCCAGTACATGGCGGTGGGCACGAGGGTGTAGCCCTTGCGCTCCACCGCGCCGATGAGCCTGGCCAGCTCCTCTTTATGCAGGAGTAACTTCCGGGTGCGGGTCGGGTCCGGGTGCACGTGGGTGGAGGCGGTGTTCAAAGGCGTTACGTGGGCGCCCAGCAGGAAGGCTTCCCGGTCCTTGATGATCACATAGCTCTCGGTGATTTGGCACTTGCCGGCACGGAGGCTCTTCACTTCCCAGCCTTCGAGGGCGATGCCCGCCTCGAAGCGGTCTTCGATGAAGTAGTCGAAGCGGGCGCGCTTGTTGAGCGCGATGGTGGACTGGCCTTGCTTCTTGTCGTCCTCTTTCTTCGCCATGGGCCATTATATCTTGCCGTTGTTGTACGCCGGGCGTGCATCCCGCAAAATCACCGCATGCGGAAGGTCAACAAAAGCGCGCTCGTCCCGTATCCGGCGAAGGATATGTTCGCGCTCGTCAACGACGTGGAGCGCTATCCGGAATTCCTGCCCTGGTGCAAGGGAACTCATATCCTGGAACAATCGCCCACGGAGATGCGCGCCAGCCTGGATCTCGCCCGCGGTGGCTTCCACAAGACTTTTACCACCCACAACTGGCTGGAGCCGGGCAAGGCCATCACCATCACCCTGGACCGCGGTCCCTTCAAGCACCTGGAGGGCCGCTGGCGCTTCGAGGACATGGGCCCGGACGGTTCCAAGGTGAACCTGGACATGGAGTTCGAGTTCTCGAGCGCGGTGCTCGACCTCATGGCGGGGCCGGTGTTCCACGAGATATGCAATTCCCTGGTGGATGCCTTCATCCGCCGCGCCGCCGCCCTGCATGGCAAATGAGCCGCTGATCCGGGTGGAAGTCTGTTACGCCAAGCCGGACGTGCAGGCCATGGTGGCCTTGAGCCTGCCCGCCGGCACCACGGCCGCGGACGCCGCGGCACGTTCGGGGCTGACGGCGCGGTTCCCCGAGATCGATCTGCGGAAGAATGTTCTGGGTATCGCCGGCGAGCGCGTGGAGGGAGACCATGTGCTGAACGAGGGCGACCGGTTGGAGATACTGCGCCCCTTGACGGCGGACCCAAAAGAAACGCGCCGGCGTTTGGCGGCGGCGGGGAAGACGATGGGCAGGACGAAGGACTAGATCAGCGCGGCGGCGGCTGGCCGGTGTCATTCGGGACTGCCGGCCCGTTGGTCTGGTCCGCCGGCAGTTCCGAGGCATCCTTCACCGTGGGCAGCTGCAGCTGCACGTCCTTGTTCTTCACTTCCGGCTGTTCCACGCTCGCGACCTTGCCGTCCTTGAAGTTCACGACCACGTGCCAGACCTGTTCCGGCCGCCCGTCGTTGGGATTCACGTAGCGGATGTAATCCCAGCGATCGATCACCATCGGGTCCTTGGCCATGGGCGGGCCCAGCACGAACTGCACCTGCGCCGGGGTCATGCCGGGTTTCACCAGCGCGATCTTGTCGTCCGACAGGAAATTGCCCTGGCGGATCTCCGGCTTGAAGCAGGCGGCGAGGGCGAGACTCACGATGAGGAAGGCGAGGCGGAGGCGCATGCGGGTGAATTTGCGTTGCGGGTCAGGGGGAGCATAATACCCGACACCCGCGTCCTTCACCACAAATTCCCGTGAGCCAAATCCCCGCCGAAAGCCAGGAACTGCGCAACGCCGGCCTCAAGGTCACGTTGCCGCGCGTGAAGATACTGGAGATCCTGGAGAAGAGCGCCACCCGCCACATCAGCGCGGAGGAGTTGTACAAGGCGCTCCTGGAATCCGGGGAGGACATCGGCCTCGCCACCGTCTACCGGGTGCTCACCCAGTTCGAGACCGCCGGCCTCGTGACCCGCCACCATTTCGAGGGCGGGCACTCGGTGTTCGAGCTGAACCAGGGGGCGCACCACGACCACATCCTGTGCGTGAAGTGCGGGCGGGTGGATGAGTTCGTGGACCCGGAGATCGAATCCCGCCAGAAGAAGATCGCCAGCGCCAAGGGCTACGAGATGACCGATCATTCCCTCTACATCTATGGAATCTGCGCGCCCTGCCGCAAGACCCTCAAATAGGCTGCGCTGGATCGCGACTTCACTGCTGACGCTGTTCCTCGCCGCCTGTGCCACCAATAACCTGGTGGAGACCGGCCCCGACGGCAACCCCTGCGTCGACCCCGACAGCATCAGCAAGCGCCAATATTCCCAGGAAGGCTTCACCCATACGGAGACCTCGGCGGTGCTTTCCTTCGAGGTCGCGGGCTACACCTCGGACGAGGCGCGGCTGAGCTTCAACCCGTATCTCTCGGACCCCGTGGCGGCGGCGTTGCGCGAGTACGCCAAGGCCCACCCCAAGGCGGTGACGCACTCGGTCGGCGGGCTCGAGAAGATCGACGCCTGGACCGACCCGGCCCGTTCCACGCCGCAGCAACCGGTGCTGGTGCATGCGCCGGACCAGGGTTGGTATCTGGTGGAACCGCATCTGCTGCAGAAGGATGCCGAGGGCGGCTTCTTCGTGGAGTGCCCGGCGAAGGTGAAGGGCGCCAAATGCATCCGCCACCGGAACATGGCGGGGCGCAGCGTGGAGATCGCCATGACCGACACGGACCTGCAGCACTGGGCGGACGCGGATGTCGCCCTACGAACTGCTTTGCTTAGCGTGCTTTCGCCCTGCATGCCTTAAATGGGTTAAGGCTAGCTCGCTACTTTGGAGATCATCTCGCGCGCGTGCTTGCGCGTGGTCTCGGTGATTTCCACGCCCCCGAGCATCCGCGCCAGCTCCTCCACCTGGGACTTCTTGTCCAGGGGTTCGATGCGGGTGAGGGTCGCCGGGCCCTTGGTCTCCTTGAGCACCCGGAAATGCTTGTGGGTCTGGGAGGCCACCTGGGGCAGGTGGGTGACGCAGAGCACCTGACGCTTGCCCGCCAGGGCGCGCAGCTGGCGGCCCACGATCTCCGCCACGCCGCCGCCGATGCCGGCGTCCACCTCGTCGAAGACCATGGAGGGGATGGCCGCCGCCTGGGCCGCGATCACCTGGATGGCGAGCGCGATGCGCGAGAGCTCGCCCCCGGACGCCACTTTCGCCAGCGGCTTCACGGGTTGGCCCTTGTTGGCGCTGACCAGGAACTCCACCTGGTCGATGCCGCGGGGCGTGAAGCGCGCCGCATCCGGCACACTCACCTCGATGCTGAACTGGCCGCCGGCCATGCCCAGCTCCTGCATGGCGGCGGTGACTTTCTCGCCCAGATCCGCGGCGGTCTTCACCCGCCTGGCATGGAGTTCGTCGGCGGTCTTTTTGTACGCGCCCTCCAGGCGTTTCAACTCCGCTTCCAATTCCTGGAGCGCGATGTCCGAATTCTCGAGCTGCCTGAGCTCCGTCTGCAGCGCCTCCAGGTGGCCGGGCAGGGCGCCCGGCTCCACCCGATGCTTGCGGGCGAGGTCGTGGAGGGTGGCGAGGCGGCCTTCCAGCCATTCCAGCCGTTTGGGATCCAGATCCAAATCGGCGAGGTAATCACGCAGGGCGTCCGCCGCCTCGGCGAGCTGCACTTCCGCGTCCGTGAGGGTTTTCCGTATGTCCGCGAACTTGGGCTCCAGTTCCAGCGCGGTGTCGAGCGCCGCCAGGGCCCGGCTCACCCGCTGGTAGGCGGAGCCTTCCTCCGCCTCATAGAGGGAATCAAGATTCGCCTGGGCGATTTCCATCAGCCGGCCGCCGTGGGCCAGGCGCTTGTGCTCCGCGTCCACCGCTTCCGCTTCGCCGGGCTTGAGGTTGAGCGCCGCGAGTTCCGCGGTCTGGTGGCGCAGGAGTGAGAGCCGGGATTCCCGGTCGCCGGCGGCGGTGCGCAGCGAGCTGAGCCGGTCATGGGCGGTCTTCCAGTCCGCGTGCAGCTTGGCGGTGCGCTTGAGTAATTCTCCGTGCTCGCCGTAACCGTCCAGCAGGGCCAACTGCGCCGCGGGGCGCATCAACGACTGATGCTCGTGCTGGCCGTGGATGTCCAGGAGCTGCTCACCCAGTTCCTTGAGGGAGGCGAGCGGCACGCTGCGGCCGTTGATGAGGGCCCGGGAGCGGCCGTCCTTGCCCACCACGCGGCGCAGGATGCACTGGCCGTCCGCCTCGAGCTCGTTCTCCTTCAGCCAGGCGGCGGCGTCCTTGGCGTCCTTGAGGTCGAACTCGGCGCTGATTTCCGCCTTCTCGGCCACGTGGCGGATCACGTCCACGTCCGCCCGGTCGCCCAAGACCAGGCCGAGCGCGTCCACCAGGATGGACTTGCCCGCGCCGGTCTCGCCGGTGAGCACGGTCATGCCGGGGGAGAATTCCAGTTCCAGGGAGTCGATGATGGCGAAGTCGCGGATGAGGATGTGCGTCAGCATGGAGTCCGTCAGTGTTTCTTGGCCGCGCCCCAGTTCAGCTTGGTGCGCAGGATCCTATAGTAATCGTAGCCGCGCGGATGGATGAAGCGCAGCGGGTGCTGGGCGCGCTTCAGCGTCACCGCCTGACCGGCCAGGAGCGGCTTCGCGCGCTGGCCGTCCCAGGTGACCTGGGCACGCCCGCCGTGGGTGTCGGTGACGAGGATCTCGATCTCGCTTCCGCCCGTCACCACGATGGGCCGGTCCCCCAGGGTGTGGGGACAGATGGGCACCAGGGTGATGGCGTCCATGGCGGGATGCAGGATGGGCCCGCCGCCGGAGAGCGCGTAGGCGGTGGAGCCCGTGGGCGTGGCCGCCACGATGCCGTCGGCGCGGTAGGCGCAGAGGAAATGCCCGTCCACCCGGGTCTCGAACTCGATGAGCCGCCCGCCGTCGGATTTCTGCACCACCACGTCGTTCAGCACCGGCGGAAAATCCTGGTCGCCGCCCGCATCCTTGAGGCGCGAGTCCAGCATCATGCGGTCCTCGGTGCTGTACTCGCCCTTCAGGATGGCGGTGATGTCGTCCCGCAGCCGTTCCGGCGTGATGTCCGCGAGGAAACCCAGCCTTCCGAGGTTCACGCCCACGAGGGGGATGGGGCGCGCCGCCACCGCGTGGGCGGCCTTGAGGAGCGTGCCGTCACCACCCACCACGATGAGAAGGTCGGCCTTGGCCGCGAGTTCCTTGAGGGGCAGGGCGCGGGCGGGCTTCGCCGGCCCCAGGGCCTCGTCCACCAGCACCTCGGCCTTCGCCTCGGTGAGCTCGATGGCGAGCCGGGCCACCATCTCGGAGACGTCGGTGTCGCCGGTGCGGCCCATGAGGCCGATGGTGGTGAAGCGTGCGTTCATAATGGGTCCGCACGTTAGCATGGGCACCCGCGCAGGCCAACGGGTTCGAAGCCGCAACGCCGCTAAGTCCTTGACAGGAAAGGGTGCAACTGGATAATCCCCTTTAGCACTCCACGGCATTGAGTGCTAAACAATCGGTCCCCATTTTCCCTATGACATGAACGCCGAGAGCAGCGACAAAACCTTGAGCGACCGCGCCCAGCACCTGCTGAAGGCGCTGGTGGAACGCTACATCCGGGACGGCGAGCCCGTGGGCTCGCGCACGCTCTCCAAGGATTCGGGCCTCGATCTCAGCCCCGCCAGCATCCGCAACATCATGGCGGACCTGGAGGAGATGGGTTTCGTCACCTCACCCCACACCTCCGCGGGGCGCATCCCCACCGCCAAGGGCTACCGCCTGTTCGTGGACACGCTGCTCAAGGTGCAGCCGCTCAACGAAACGGAAGTGCGCCTGATGCGCAACCAGCTGGATCCGGCGGAGACGAGCCCGCAGGCGCTCCTGGTCACAGCCTCCCAGTTGCTCTCGGCCATCACCCGCATGACCGGTGTGGTGACCCTGCCGAAGCGCGAACACGTCTCCTGGAAGCACATTGAGTTCCTGCCGCTCGCCGAGAACCGGGTGTTGGTGATCCTGGTGCTGGACGACGGCGAGGTGCAGAACCGGGTGCTGCACCTGGAGCGCGGCTACGACGCCGCGGGCCTGCAGCAGATCAGCAACTACCTCAACGGCCATTTCGCCGGGCGCGACATCCTCGAGCTGCGCCGCGGCCTCCTGAACGAGCTCAATCGCACCCGCGAGAGCATGAACGACCTGATGCGTGCCGCCATCACCATGGCGGATAAGGTGTTCCAGGCCCACGGCGGCGAACCCACCTACATGATGGCGGGCGAGACCAACCTCATGGATTTCGCCGAGCTCTCGGACGTGGAGAAGCTGCGCCGCCTGTTCGAGGCCTTCAACCAGAAGCGCGACATCCTGACCCTGCTGGACAAGTGCATCGCCGCCGAGGGGGTGCAGATCTTCATCGGCGAGGAGTCGGGCTACAAGGTGCTGGACGCGGTGAGCGTGGTGAGCGCGCCTTATCACATGGGCGAGGGCGTAGTGGGGGTGCTGGGGGTCATCGGCCCGACCCGCATGGCCTACGAGCGCGTCATACCGATCGTCGATGTCACGGCCCGGCTGCTGAGCGCCGCGTTGAATCCGCGCAAGTAGCCCCTAAATCGGTTTCATTGGGCGCGGGCAGCCGAGGCTGCCCGTCGCATTTAAGAACGAAGAGGAACGGATGGAGAGCATGAACGAGGACAAGACGAACCCCGCCCCCGAAGCCGCACCGACGGCCGCCATGCCGGATCCGGTGGAGTCGCTGAAGGCGGCGCTCGCGGCCGCCGAGGCCCAGGCCGCCCAGAACCGGGACAGCTACCTGCGCGCCGCGGCGGAGCTGGAGAACCTGCGCAAGCGCACCCAGCGGGACCTGGAGAACGCCCACAAGTTCGGCCAGGAGCGCTTCCTCACCGACCTCCTGCCGGTGAAGGACAGCCTGGAAATGGCCCTGGCCTCCCTCGGGGACAAGCCCGAAGCCGCGGCCCTGCGCACCGGCGTGGACATGACCCTGCGGCTCCTGTGGAGCGCCCTGGAGCGCCAAGGGGTGGCGGAGATCAATCCGGCCAAGGGGGAGGCCTTCAACCACGACCTGCATGAAGCCATGGCCGCCCAGGAATCGGCGGAGGTGCCGCCTGACAGCGTCCTGACGGTGGTCCAAAGGGGCTATCAACTGAATGGCCGCTTGTTGAGACCCGCGCGGGTGCTGGTCTCCAAGACCCCCGTCGCTAAACACAGTGACGACACGGCCTAATGGGTAAGCAGGGCACCGGCTTGAAACCATTACAAGCCGCCCCATATAGCTGAATAACAAGCAATTTCGACCCTTTTCGGAGTGGGAATCATGAGCAAGATCATCGGCATCGACCTGGGGACCACCAATTCCTGCGTGGCCATCATGGAGGGCGGCAAGCCCCGGGTCATCGAGAACAGCGAAGGCGACCGGACCACGCCGTCCATCGTCGGCTTCACCAAGGACAACGAGGTGGTGGTGGGCCAGTCGGCCAAGCGCCAGGCGGTCACCAACCCCAAGAACACCCTCTACGCCGTGAAGCGCCTCATCGGCCGCAAGTTCAAGGACGACGTGGTGCAGAAGGACGTGGGCATGGTGCCCTACAAGATCGTGGCCGCCGACAACGGCGACGCCTGGGTGGATGTGAACGCCAAGAAGATGGCGCCGCCGGAAGTTTCCGCGCGCGTGCTCATGAAGATGAAGAAAACCGCCGAGGACTACCTGGGCGAGCCTGTCACCGAGGCAGTGATTACCGTCCCGGCCTACTTCAACGATTCCCAGCGCCAGGCCACCAAGGACGCCGGCAAGATCGCCGGCCTGGACGTGAAGCGCATCATCAACGAGCCCACCGCCGCGGCGCTCGCCTACGGCATGGACAAGGTGAAGGGCGACCGCAAGATCGCCGTGTACGACCTGGGCGGCGGCACCTTCGACATCTCCATCATCGAGATCGCCGAGGTGGACGGCGAGCACCAGTTCGAGGTGCTCTCCACCAACGGCGATACCTTCCTGGGCGGCGAGGACTTCGACAAGCGCATCATCGACTACATCGCCGAGGAGTTCCGCAAGGAGCAGGGCATCGACGTGCGCAACGATCCCTTGGCCATGCAGCGCCTCAAGGAGGCGTCCGAGAAGGCCAAGATCGAGCTTTCCTCCAACCAGCAGACCGAGGTGAACCTGCCGTACATCACGGCGGACGCCTCCGGCCCGAAACACCTCATCGTGAAGCTCACCCGCGCCAAGCTCGAGGGTCTGGTGGCGGACCTGATCCAGAAGACCGTGGAGCCCTGCAAGACCGCGCTCAAGGATGCGGGCCTCAGCGCTTCCGACCTGCAGGACGTGATCCTGGTGGGCGGCCAGACCCGCATGCCCAAGGTGCAGGACACGGTGAAGGAGTTCTTCGGCAAGGAGCCCCGCAAGGACGTGAACCCGGACGAGGCCGTGGCCGTCGGCGCCGCCATCCAGGCGGGCGTGCTCAAGGGCGACGTGAAGGACGTGCTCCTGCTCGACGTGACCCCGCTGTCGCTCGGCATCGAGACCCTGGGCGGCGTCATGACCAAACTGATCGAGAAGAACACCACCATTCCGACGAAGGCCGCGCAGACCTTCTCAACCGCCGAGGACAACCAGACGGCGGTGACGGTGCACGTGCTGCAGGGCGAGCGCGAGATGGCGCGCGACAACAAGTCGCTCGGCCGCTTCGATCTCTCCGATATCCCGCCGGCGCCGCGCGGCGTGCCGCAGGTGGAGGTGAGCTTCGACATCGACGCCAACGGCATCCTCAACGTGTCCGCCAAGGACAAGGCCACCGGCAAGGCGCAGTCCATCGTCATCAAGGCCTCCTCGGGTCTTACCGACGACGAGATCAAGCGCATGGTGAAGGACGCCGAGGCCCACGCCGAGGAAGACCGCAAGGCGCGCGAACTCGTCGACGCCCGCAACCAGGCGGACAGCCTGATCCACGCCACCGAGAAGGGCCTCTCCGAGCTCGGGGACAAGGTCTCCGGCGAGGAGCGCGCGGCCATCGAGGCGGCGGTGCGCGACCTGAAGGACGTGATCAAGAAGGACGACAAGGCGGCCATCGAGGCCAAATCCAAGGCCCTCGCCCAGGCTTCCGGCAAGATGGCGGAGCGCCTCTATGCCGCGAAGCAGGAGCAAGGGGCGGGCGCCACGGGCGCACAGCCGGGTGCTGGCGCCGGACCCCAGGGCGGCAAGGACGACGTGGTGGACGCGGAGTTCGAAGAGGTGAAGAAGGACAAGAAGTAAGTCCTTCGCCTCATCGGATCATGTTTAGCGCGCCGGAGACTCGTCTTGCACGGGCTCCGGCGCGATACTGTCGTGCATAAAGAGGTGCGGGAGCCACATGGGCAAGGGCCGGTTGGAAGCGTTCAGCGACGGCGTGCTCGCCGTCATCATCACCATCATGGTGTTGGAGATGAAGGTGCCCCAGGGCGCCGACCTCTCGGCGCTGTATTCCATGCTGCCCCTATTCCTGGTCTACGTGATGAGCTTCGTCTACATCGGCATCTACTGGAACAACCATCACCACATGCTGCATGCCGTCGAGCGCATCGACGGCCGTTCCATGTGGGCCAACCTGCATCTGCTTTTCTGGCTCTCGCTGGTGCCCTTCATCACTGGCTGGATGGGCGAGAACCATTTCGCCGCAATCCCCACCGCGCTCTATGGCGTGGTGCTGCTGATGGCCGCCGTTTCCTACACGCTGTTGCAGAACGCCTTGGTGGCCTACAACGGCCGCCAGGCGGTGCTGGGCCACGCCGTGGGCAATGACATCAAGGGCAAGATCTCCATCATCTGCTACGTGCTGGCCATTCCGCTGGCCTTCGTGCACCAAGCCATCTCCGACGTGCTCTACGCCGTCGTGGCGATGATCTGGTTCGTGCCCGACCGGCGCATCGAGAAGGTGCTGGCATGAGCAAGCGCGACTACTACGAGGTGCTGGGCGTGAAGCGCGACGCGCCGGAGGCCGACATCAAGAAGGCCTACCGGCGTCTCGCCATGAAGCACCATCCGGACCGCAATCCCGACGACAAGAAGGCGGAGGAGCACTTCAAGGAGGCCAAGGAGGCCTACGAGGTGCTGACCGACCCCAAGAAGCGCGCCGCCTACGACCAGTTCGGCCATGCGGGCGTGGATGCCCACGCGGCGGGCGCCCGCGGCCCGGGCGGACCGGGTTTCGACCCCAACGACGTGTTCGGCGACATCTTCGGCGACGTGTTCGGGGACATCTTCAGCGGCGGCCGCCGGGGCGGCGGCCAGCGGGTGTACCGCGGCGCCGACCTGCGCTACGGCCTCACGCTCGACCTGGAGCAGGCGGTGTTCGGCGAAACCGTGAATATCCGCGTGCCGACGCTGATCGCCTGCGAGACCTGCCACGGCAGCGGCGCCAAGAAGGGCACCGAGCCCGTGACCTGCACCACCTGCCACGGCCGCGGCCAGGTGCGCATGCAGCAAGGTTTCTTCACGGTGCAGCAGACCTGTCCCCGCTGCCATGGCCGCGGCAAGATCATCGCCGACCCCTGCGGCACCTGCCACGGCCAGGGCCGGGTGGAGAAGGAGAAGACCCTGGCGGTGAAGGTGCCGGCGGGCGTGGACAACGGCGACCGCATCCGGTTGTCCGGCGAGGGCGAGGCGGGGCCCAACGGCGGGCCCGCGGGCGACCTCTACGTGGAGATCAGCGTGCGACCCCACGCCATCTTCGCCCGCGACGGGGCGGACCTCGCCTGCGAGGTGCCGGTGTCCTTCGCCACGGCGGCCTTGGGCGGCGAGCTGGAAGTCCCCACCTTGGACGGCAGCGTGTCCCTCAAGATTCCCGCCGAGACCCAGACCGGCAAGGTGTTCCGCCTGCGCGGCAAGGGCGTGAAGCCCGTGCGCGGCGGCTCGGTGGGCGACCTGCTTTGCCGGGTGGAGGTGGAGACGCCGGTGAGCCTGAGCCGCGAGCAGAAGGACCTCCTGAAGAAACTCGAGACCTCACTCAAGGCCGACGGCGGGAAGCATTCGCCCCGTGAGCACTCCTGGCTCGAGGGTGTGAAGAAGTTCTTCCGGGAGAAGGCGTGAGCGCGGTCCGCATCGCGCTCCTGGGCGCCGGCGGCCGCATGGGGCAGACGCTCCTGCAGGCGGCGGACGGGCAGAAGGACCTGCGCATCACCGCGGCCCTGGTACGGGAGGGAAGTTCCCTCCTGGGGCAGGACGGCCACGGCCTCCAATATTCGAACGACATATCCGCCGCCCTCAGGGGCGCGGACGTGCTGCTGGATTTCTCCATGCCGGCGGGCACGGAGGCGGCGCTGGCGGCCTGCCTCGCGGCGAAAAAGCCCCTGGTCACGGGCGTGACGGGTCTTTCCGGGGACTTCAAGGGCCGTCTCCGGGACGCGGGCAGGAGCATCGCGGTGCTGTCGGCACCGAACATGAGCCTGGGGGTGGCCTTGCTCGCCCACATGGCGAAGCAGGCGGCGGAAGTGCTGGGCGCGGATTTCGACGTGGAGATCTCCGAGGTCCACCACCGCCACAAGAAGGACGCCCCCTCGGGCACCGCACTCGCCCTGGGCGAGGCAGTGGCGGAGGGGAGGAAGACCGCCGCCCCCGAAGGCCGCACCCGCGGCAGCGGCATGCGCGAGCCGGGTAGCATCGGCTACGCCTCGGTGCGGGCCGGTGACATCGTGGGGGAGCACACGGTGCTCTTCGCCGGGGCGGGCGAGCGGCTCGAACTCACCCATCGCGCCCAAAGCCGCCTGACTTTTGCCCACGGCGCCCTGAACGCGGCGCGTTGGATCGCGGGGCGTCCCGCCGGTGCGTATAGCCTCGTCGACATTCTGGGCGGCTGAAGAAAATCCGCCGCCGCCGTAGACGCTCGCGCCGCTCATCCGTTAAACTTAACAAGTTTTGCGATATGGGGGTGTCCTTGGAACATCCAGCCATCCTGGCCCTTGAGGACGGTACGGTATTCCGGGGTATTTCCATTGGTGCGGCGGGGTCCACGGTCGGCGAGGTGGTGTTCAACACCGCCATGACCGGCTACCAGGAAATCCTCACGGACCCGTCCTACGCCCGCCAGCTCGTCACGCTCACCTATCCCCACATCGGCAACACCGGCGTCAACGATGCCGACCGCGAATCCGCGCGCGTCATGGCCGCCGGTCTCGTCATCCGCGACCTGCCGCTCGCCGTGAGCAACTGGCGCGCGAAGGAAACGCTCACCGAGTACCTGCGGCGGGAAAACCTCACGGCCATCTCCGGCATCGACACCCGCAAGCTCACGCGCCTGCTGCGCACCAAGGGCGCACAGAACGGCTGCATCATGGCGGGCCCCGAGGTGGACGAGGCGGCGGCGCTCAAGGAAGCCCGCGCTTTCCCGGGCCTGAAGGGCATGGACCTCGCCAAGGTCGTCAGCTGCCAGAAGCCCTATGAATGGCAGGAGGGCAGCTGGCAGCTGGAGACGGACAAGGGCCCGGTGGTGAAGGGCGGCCGCTTCCACGTGGTGGCCTACGACTACGGCATCAAGCGCAACATCCTGCGCATCCTGGTGGACCATGGCTGCCGCGTGACGGTGGTGCCGGCCCAGATGCCGGCCCGTGAGGCCTTGGCGATGAAGCCCGACGGCCTGTTCCTCTCCAACGGCCCCGGCGACCCGGAGCCCTGCGATTACGCCATCGCCGCCATCCGCGAGTTCCTCAGCACCGGTATCCCGGTGTTCGGTATCTGCCTTGGCCACCAGCTGCTCGGCCTCGCCAGCGGCGCCAAGACCATGAAGATGAAGTTCGGCCACCACGGCGCCAACCACCCGGTGATCGATCTCGATTCGGGGCGGGTGATGATCTCCAGCCAGAACCACGGCTTCGCCGTGGACGAGAAGGGCATGCCCTCGAATCTCCGCCCCACGCACCGCTCGCTGTTCGACGGCACGCTGCAGGGCGTGGAGCGCACCGATTGCGAGGCCTTCAGTTTCCAGGGGCATCCGGAGGCGAGTCCGGGTCCCCACGACGTGAAACCGCTGTTCGAGCGTTTCGTGCGCGCCATGGAGGCGCGGGGCGCACAGAGCAGGGTCGCCGCCAACAGCTGACCGCATCCGGGATGGGACGGCGAGGCGGCGCCGCAAGGTGGACCGCCGGGTTTTTTGCAGCCCCGAAAAGGGCATGACACGGGACAACTATGCCGAAGCGCACAGACATCAAGAGCATCATGATCATCGGCGCCGGGCCCATCGTCATCGGCCAGGCCTGCGAGTTCGACTACTCCGGCGCCCAGGCCTGCAAGGCGCTTCGCCAGGAGGGCTACCGGGTGGTGCTGGTGAATTCCAATCCGGCCACCATCATGACCGACCCCGAGATGGCGGACGCCATATATATAGAGCCGGTGCACTGGACCACGGTGGCCCGCATCATCGAGAAGGAGAAGCCGGACGCGCTGCTCCCCACCATGGGCGGCCAGACCGCGCTCAACTGCGCCCTGGACCTGGTGCGCGAGGGGGTGCTGGCGAAGCACGGCGTGGAGCTCATCGGCGCCTCCCGCGAGGCCATCGACATGGCCGAGGACCGGGACCAGTTCCGCCGCGCCATGACGGACATCGGCCTCGCCACCCCCAAGGCGGGCCTGGCCCATAGCATGGAGGAGGCCCTCGCCGTGCAGGCGGAGATCGGCTTCCCGGCCATCATCCGCCCCTCGTTCACGCTCGGCGGCTCCGGCGGCGGCATCGCCTACAACCGCGATGAATTCGTCGAGATCTGCGAGCTCGGCCTCGACCTCTCGCCCACCAACGAACTCCTGGTGGAGGAGTCGGTGCTGGGCTGGAAGGAATTCGAGATGGAGGTGGTGCGGGACAAGAAGGACAACTGCATCATCGTCTGTTCCATCGAGAATTTGGACCCCATGGGCGTGCACACCGGCGACTCCATCACCGTGGCGCCGGCCCAGACGCTCACGGACAAGGAATACCAGATCATGCGCGACGCCTCCATCGCGGTGCTGCGCAAGATCGGCGTGGAGACGGGCGGTTCCAACGTGCAGTTCGCCATCAACCCCAAGGACGGGCGCATGGTGGTGATCGAGATGAATCCGCGGGTGTCGCGCTCCTCGGCGCTGGCATCCAAGGCCACCGGCTTTCCGATTGCCAAAGTCGCCGCCAAGCTGGCGGTGGGCTATACGCTGGACGAACTCCGCAACGAGATCACCGGCGGCGCCACGCCCGCGTCCTTCGAGCCCACCATCGACTACGTGGTCACCAAGGTGCCGCGCTTCACCTTCGAGAAGTTCCCCCAGGCGGAACCGCGCCTCACCACCCAGATGAAGTCGGTGGGTGAGGTGATGGCCATGGGCCGCACCTTCCAGGAGTCCCTGCAGAAGGCCCTGCGCGGCCTCGAGACCGGCACCGACGGCTTCAATGAGAAGATCGCGGACTTCCAGGCACCGGGCGCCCTCGACCTGATGCGCCATGAACTCCGGGTGCCGGGCCCGGACCGCCTCTGGTACGTGGCCGACGCCTTCCGCGCCGGGCTCGCGCTGAACGATATCTTCGAATTGAGCCGCATCGATCCCTGGTTCCTGGCCCAGATCCAGGACCTGGTGAAGGAGGAGCACGCGGTCGCCGCCGGCGGTATCAAGCACCTGGATGCGGTGCGTCTGCGCGCGTTGAAGCGCAAGGGCTTCTCGGACAGCCGCTTGGCGAAACTCTGCGGCGTGAAGGAAAGCGAAATCCGCGCGCTGCGCGTGAAACACGGCGTGCGCCCCGTGTACAAGCGGGTGGATTCCTGCGCCGCCGAGTTCGCCGCCACCACCGCCTATCTCTACTCCAGCTACGAGGAGGAGTGCGAAGCGGAACCGTCGCAGCGCGACAAGATCATGGTGCTGGGCGGCGGGCCCAACCGCATCGGCCAGGGCATCGAGTTCGACTACTGCTGCGTTCACGCCTCGCTCGCCCTCAAGGAGGACGGCTTCGAGACCATCATGGTCAACTGCAACCCGGAGACCGTCTCCACGGATTACGACACCTCGGACCGGCTGTATTTCGAGCCGCTCACCTTCGAGGACGTGATGGAGATCATCGAGAAGGAGAAACCCAAGGGCGTGATCGTGCAGTTCGGCGGCCAGACGCCCCTGAAGCTCGCCCGGGCCCTGGAGGCGGCGGGCGCGCCCATCATCGGCACCACGCCGGACTCCATCGACCTCGCGGAGGACAGGGAGCGTTTCTCCAAGCTGGTGGACAAGCTCAAGCTCCGTCAGCCGCCGGCGCGCAGCGCCCGCAACGAGGACGAGGCGGTGAAGCTCTCGGCAGAAGTGGGTTTCCCGCTCATGGTGCGCCCCAGCTACGTGCTGGGTGGCCGCGCCATGGAAGTGGTCTTCAACGTGGACGACCTCAAGGGTTACATCCGTAACGCCGTGAAGGTCTCCAACGACTCGCCGGTGCTCATGGATCGCTTCCTGGAGGATGCCACCGAAGTGGACGTGGACGCCCTTTCCGACGGCGAGCAGGTGCTCATCGGCGGAATCATGGAGCACGTGGAGCAGGCGGGCGTGCACTCCGGCGATTCCAGCTGCTCGCTGCCGCCGAACAGCCTGAGCCAGGCGCTGCAGGACGAGATCCGCGGGCAGGTGGTGCAGCTCGCCAAGGCGCTGAAGGTTGTCGGGCTCATGAACGTGCAGTTCGCCATCCAGAAGGACAAGGTCTACATCCTGGAGGTGAACCCGCGGGCTTCGCGCACTGCCCCTTTCGTCTCCAAGGTGGTGGGCGTGCCGCTCGCCAAGGTGGCGGCCCGCTGCATGGCGGGGAGGAGCCTCAAGGCCCAGGGCATTGCGGCCATCCCCACGCCCAGGTATTTCGCCGTCAAGGCGCCGGTGTTCCCGTTCATCAAGTTCCGCGGCGCCGACCCCATCCTCGGACCCGAGATGAAGTCCACCGGCGAGGTGATGGGCGCGGGCTTCAACTTCGGCGAGGCCTACGCCAAGGCCCAGTTCGCCTCGGGCGTCATCCTGCCCCGTGGCGGCAAGGCGCTGCTTTCGGTGCGCGAGCAGGACAAGCCCGCGGCGGTGCAGCTCGCCGGGGAGCTCAAGGCCCGGGGCTTCACCCTGGTGGCCACCCACGGCACCGCGGCCGCCATCCGCGCCGCCGGTATCCCCTGCGAGGGTGTCAACAAGGTGCGTGAGGGCCGGCCCCACGTGGTGGACATGATCAAGAACGACGAGCTTTCCCTGATCGTCAACACCACCGAGGGAAAACAGGCCATACTGGAGTCGTTCTCCATCCGCCGCGAGGCGGTGTCGCACAAGGTAACCTACTACACGACCCTCGCCGGGGCGAAGGCGACGGTGGTCGCGCTCGATCACATGGACGAGGCGGGAGTGAACAAGCTGCAGGATCTGCACCGGGAGTGGGTGGCATGAGCAAGGTTCCCCTGACCGTGCGCGGTGCCGAGCGCCTCCGCGAGGAGCTGAAGAAGCTCAAGGGCGTGGACCGACCCAAGGTGATCCAGGCCATCGCCGAGGCCCGCGCCCACGGCGATCTCAAGGAGAACGCCGAATACCATGCCGCCCGGGAACAGCAGGGCTTCATCGAGGGACGCATCCAGGAGATCGAGGGCAAGCTCGGGAATGCCGAGATCATCGACGTGACGCGCATGAACGCCAACGGCAAGGTGGTGTTCGGTGCCACCGTCATGCTGTCCGACGAGGACAGCGGCAACGAAGTCACCTATCAGATCGTTGGCGAGGACGAGGCGGACATCAAGGCGGGACGCATCTCCATCAATTCGCCCATCGCCCGCGGCCTCATCGGCAAGGTGGAGGGGGACTCGGTCGCCATCCGCACGCCGGCAGGCGAGAAGCAGTTCGAGATTGTAGAAGTTAGATATGAGTGACCGGTGAGGTCACTTTGGCAATTCGATCTTCGGTTTCTTCGGATGCTTCTTATATAAGACCGCCATGTTGCCGATACGCTGCACCAGTATGGCCTTGGCGGCCGCGCACATGCGCTCGATGACCCGGTCCCGTTCCTCCCGGTCGCCCACCATCACCTTCACCTTGATGAGCTCGTGGGCGAGGAGCTGGGCCTCGATCTCCTTCACCAGGTTCTGGGTGAGGCCGGGGTTGCCGACGCGGGCCACCGGTTCCTTGCGGTGGGCCAGCCCCCGCAGGAATTTCTTCTGTTTCTCGTCCAACTCGCGCATGGCGCGCATTGTAACAGTGACGCACCATGCCTAAACGCAGCAAGAGCAGTTCCCGCTGGCTCCAGGAGCACTTCAGCGACACCTACGTGAAACGCGCCCACCAGACGGGCGCGCGCTCCCGCGCCATCTTCAAGCTCGAGGAAATCCAGCAGCGTGACCGCATCCTGAAGCCCGGCATGATCGTGGTGGACCTGGGGTCGGCGCCCGGGGGCTGGAGCCAGTACGCGGCGAAGCTGCTCAAGGGCCAGGGACGCATCGTCGCCCTGGACGTCCTGCCCATGCCGTCCATCGAGGGCGTGGAATTCATCCAGGGGGATTTCGCCTCCGAGGAGGCCCTGAAGGTCCTGCGGGAGCGGCTTTCCGGGGCGAAAGTGGACCTTGTAATGTCGGATATCGCCCCCAACATGAGCGGGGTGGGGGACGTGGACCAGGCCCGGGCCATGCACCTCGCCGAATTGGCCCTGGATTTCGCCCGCGAGACGCTCGGCCCCGGCGGCGTCTTCCTGGTGAAGCTGTTCCAGGGGCAGGGGTTCCAGGAATACCTGCGCGCAGTGCGCGCGGATTTCGGACAGGTGGTCTCGCGCAAGCCGAAGTCCTCCCGTAGCCGCAGCCCGGAAGTGTATTTATTGGCTAGAAACTTCCACCGGCGCTAGACTGTCAAACAACGGCGGGATTCCGCGGCCCCTTGGGCCCCGCCGCGACATTCATGAGGGAACTGACTTGAACGATTTCCTGAGAAACCTGCTGTTGTGGATCGTGGTGGCCGTGGTGGTGCTGGCGGTGCTGGACAGCTTCGGCCCGAGCACGCCCAAGACCAAGGCCGTGCCGTATTCCGATTTCCTGACCGCGGTGCAGGACGGCAACATCAAGAGCGTCAGCATCGAAGGGCAGGTCATCACCGGCACCTACAACAACAACGGCAACTTCAGCACCTACAGCCCGGTGTCCGACTTCGGCCCGCTGGTGGCGGAGCTGCGCAAGGACAACAGCGGCGTGCAGATCGACGCCAAGCCTGTGGAGCAGCCCTGGCTGTTGCCGACGCTGATCTCCCTGGCGCCGGCGCTGATATTCATCGCGATCTGGTTCTACATGCTCCGCCAGATGCAGGGCGGCGGCGGTCGCGGCGCCATGTCCTTCGGCAAGAGCCGCGCGCGCATGCTCGGCGAGGACCAGGTGAAGATCACCTTCAGCGACGTCGCCGGCGTCGAGGAGGCAAAGGAAGAGGTGGCGGAACTGGTGGAGTTCCTGCGTGACCCCGGCAAGTTCCAGAAACTCGGCGGGCGCATTCCCCGCGGCGTGCTCATGGTGGGCTCGCCCGGCACCGGCAAGACCTTGCTCGCCAAGGCCATCGCCGGCGAGGCCAAGGTGCCGTTCTTCAGCATTTCCGGCTCCGACTTCGTGGAGATGTTCGTGGGCGTGGGCGCCTCCCGCGTGCGCGACATGTTCGAACAGGCCAAGAAGCACGCGCCCTGCATCATCTTCATCGACGAGATCGACGCCGTCGGCCGCCATCGCGGCGCGGGCCTGGGCGGCGGACACGACGAACGCGAACAGACGCTCAACCAGCTGCTGGTGGAGATGGACGGCTTCGAGGGCAGCGAGGGTGTGATCGTCATCGCCGCCACCAACCGCCCGGACGTGCTGGACCCGGCATTGCTGCGCCCGGGACGTTTCGACCGCCAGGTGGTGGTGCCGCTGCCGGACGTGCGCGGCCGCGAGCAGATCCTCAAGGTACACATGCGCAAGGTGCCCATCGCCGACGACGTGAAGCCGGCCATCATCGCCCGCGGCACGCCGGGCTTCTCCGGCGCGGACCTCGCCAACCTGGTGAACGAGGCGGCGCTGTTCGCGGCGCGCGCCAACCGCCGCACGGTAGGCATGGAGGAGTTCGAGAAGGCCAAGGACAAGCTCATGATGGGCGCCGAGCGCCGCTCCATGGTGATGAGCGACGAAGAGAAGAAGCTCACTGCCTACCACGAATCCGGCCATGCCATCGTCGGCCGGCTGGTGCCGGACCACGATCCGGTCTACAAGGTGAGCATCATTCCGCGCGGCCGGGCCCTTGGAGTCACCATGTTCCTGCCGGAAGACGACCGCTACAGCTACAGCAAGCGCCGCCTGGAGAGCCAGCTCTCCAGCCTGTACGGCGGGCGTGTGGCCGAAGAACTGATCTTCGGCAGCGATGCGGTGACCACCGGTGCCTCCAACGACATCGAGCGCGCCACCCAGATCGCCCGCAACATGGTCACCAAATGGGGTCTTTCCGAAAAGCTCGGACCCCTTTCCTACGAAGAGGAGGAAGGCGAGGTGTTCCTGGGCCACTCGGTGACGCGCCACAAGAACATCTCCGGCGACACCCAGCGCAGCATCGACGAGGAAGTGCGTCGCATCATCGAGCGCAATTACCAGCGCACCCGGGCGCTGTTGCAGGAGAACCAAGCGAAGCTGCACACCATGGCCCAGGCGCTCATCAAGTACGAAACCATCGATTCCGAGCAGATCGACGACATCATGGCTGGCGGTGAGCCGCGTCCGCCGGACGGCTGGAACGACGCGGACCATGGGGGCGGCGCACCCACCAAGTCCCGCGAGCCTTCGACCGTGCCGACCGGCGACGTGAAGATCGGCGGCCCCGCCAGTCAGCATTAACACCCTGAAACAAGCCGTCCCTGGCTTGTTCAGGGCCGAAAACCGCGGAGTGAATCCGCGGTTTTCTCGTTTCCAGCCCAAAGCGGCTGGAAACGGCGGTAAATCCATTTACCGCGCCCCGGCATCTTCCAATCTCAAGTAGGTTTTAGAATGTGGGCCGGCGTCATGCCGGCCTTTTCATTTCCGCGGAGCGTAGGTGCTGCTAAAACTCGGGAAACACAGTCTCGACCTCAGCCGTCCTCGGGTCATGGGCGTGCTCAACCGCACGCCGGATTCCTTTTCCGACGGGGGCCGCTACGCGGAGCTGGAGGCGGCCTTGCGCCACGCCGAGGCGCTGATCCGCGAGGGCGCGGACATCCTGGACGTGGGCGGCGAGTCCACCCGCCCGGGTTCCGAGGCGGTAGGCGTCCAGGAGGAACTGGACCGGGTCATCCCGGTCATCGAGAGGGTAGGCGGTCTGGGAGCGCCGGTATCGGTGGATACCAGCAAGCCGGAAGTGATGCGCGCGGCGGTGAAAGCCGGCGCCGCCATGATCAATGACGTGTATGCGCTGCGGCGGCCCGGCGCGATCGAAGCGGCGGTCGCGAGCGGCGTGGGACTTTGCCTCATGCACATGCAAGGCGAGCCGCGCGCCATGCAGAAGGACCCCCAATACCAGGATGTCACCGCGGAGGTGGGTGCATTCCTGAAAGAACGCGCCGCCACAGCGGAAATGGCCGGTGTGCCCCACGATGCCATCGTTCTCGACCCCGGTTTTGGCTTCGGCAAGAACCTGGAGCACAACCTGACATTGTTAAGACGCCTGCCGGAACTCGCCGCACTGGGCTACCCGCTGCTCGTCGGTCTCTCGCGCAAGTCCATGATCGGTGCGCTCCTGGGGGGCAAGCCGGTGGAAGAGCGCCTGTATGGCAGCGTGGCGGCGGCGGTGATCGCGGTGCTGAATGGCGCGCACATCGTGCGCGTGCACGACGTGCCCGCGACGGTCGACGCGCTTAAGTTAACCGCGGCTATGTGTGGCTGAATGTTAGAATCGCCGTCATGAAGCGCAAGTACTTCGGCACCGACGGCGTACGCGGTCGTGTGGGCAGCGAGCACATGAACGCGGAGTTCGTGCTGCGCCTGGGGAGCGCCGCCGGCCGTGTCCTCGCCCGTATCGGCGACAGCACCGTGCTGGTGGGTAAGGACACGCGAATCTCCGGCTACATGTTCGAGTCGGCGCTGGAAGCGGGACTCTCAGCCGCCGGCGTGAACACGCGGTTGCTCGGTCCCATGCCCACGCCCGCCATCGCCTATCTCACCAAGAGCCTCGGGGCGGAGGCGGGCGTGGTGATCAGCGCCTCGCACAATCCCTACTACGACAACGGCATCAAGTTCTTCTCCGGCGACGGGCGCAAGCTGCCGGACGACGTGGAACAGCGCATCGAGGAGGAGCTGGAGAAGCCCTTCGAGACGGTGGAATCCGGCCAACTCGGCAACGCCAAGCGCATCTCGGACGCGGGCGCCCGCTACGTCGAGTTTTGCAAATCCACCGTGCCCTATGGTCTGAAACTCGCAGGCCTCAAGATCGTGCTGGACTGTGCCCACGGCGCCACTTACAAGGTCGCCCCGGCGGTGTTCGACGACCTGGGGGCCAAGCTCACCTGCATCGGCATTAGCCCGGACGGGCTCAACATCAACCGCGACGTGGGCTCGACCCATCCGCAGGCGCTGCAGGAAAAGGTGAGGGAGCTCGGCGCGGATTTCGGCATCGCCTTCGACGGCGACGGCGACCGCGTGATGATGGTGGATCACAAGGGCACGGTGGTGGACGGTGACGAGTTGCTCTACATCATCGCGCTGTCGCGCCAGTCCGAGGGCAAGCTGCGCGGGCCCGTGGTGGGCACGCAGATGAGCAACCTCGGCCTCGAGCAGGCGCTCGCCGCCGCGGGCATCGGCCTGAAGCGCGCCGCCGTGGGGGATCGCTACGTGCTTGCCATGCTGGAGGAGGAGGGCGGCGTGCTGGGCGGGGAGAACTCCGGCCACATCATTTGTCTCGACCGGGCCACCACCGGTGACGGCATCGTGGCGGCGTTGCAGGTGCTCCAGGCCCTGCACGTCTCCGGCAAGACCCTCGCCGACGCCCGGGCGCCGGTCAGGAAATACCCCCAGGTGCTGGTGAATGTGAAGACGCCCTCCAAGGTGGACCTCACGTCGCCCGGGGTACGGGCGGCGGTGGGTGCCGTGGAAAAGAAGCTCGACGGGCGCGGACGGGTGTTGCTCCGGCCCTCCGGCACCGAGCCCGTGGTGCGGGTGATGGTGGAGGGGGAGGAAGCGGGCCTGGTCCAGGCGCTGGCGGAGGACATCGCCACCGCCGTGAGGGCCGCCGCCGGCATTTGATTTATCGGGCCCCGGCCAGTAAAGTGCGCGCCGCGTGACCCGGTCCCGCCGGGTTTTTCAAGGACAACTGGCACATGCGCCAACCCCTGGTGGCCGGCAACTGGAAGATGAACGGCAGCCGCGAGGGTGCGGTGAAGCTGGCCGACGCCGTATTGCAGGGCCTCGAGGCGCAGCGGGCGGAAGTGCTCTTGTGTCCGCCCTTCGTCCATCTCGCTGACGTGGCCCGCGTCCTCAAGGACAGCGGCATCCGGCTGGGCGCCCAGGATGTTTGCGCCGAGGACAGCGGCGCGTTCACCGGCGAGGTCTCCGGTCCCATGCTCCGGGATTTCGACTGCCGCTACGTGATCGTCGGCCATTCCGAGCGGCGCGCCCTCTACGGCGAGAACGACGCCCTGGTGGCGCGCAAGTTCATGGCGGCCCAGAAAGCGGGCCTCACGCCCGTACTCTGCGTGGGCGAGACCCTGACGGAACGCGAGGCCGGCGCTACCCACCAGGTGGTGGGCCGGCAGCTCAAGGCGGTGTTGGACGCCGCCGGCATCGCCGCCTTCGGCAAGGCCGTGGTGGCGTACGAACCGGTATGGGCCATCGGTACCGGCCGCACTGCGAAATCCGACCAGGCGCAGGAGGTCCATGCCCTGATCCGCGGCCTGCTGGCGGCCGAGGATGCTAAAATAGCCGCCGCCACGCGCCTCCTGTATGGCGGCAGCGTCAAGGCAGCGAACGCAGCGGAGCTCTTCCGCATGCCGGATATCGACGGAGGCTTGGTGGGCGGCGCCTCGCTGGATGCGAAGGAATTCCTGGCCATCTGCGCTGCGGCATAACGGCACAATATTTCTGGAATAACGAGTCACCCCATGTTGTATACGATCCTCTCCGTGCTGCTGGTCATCGTCGCGGCACTGCTCATCGGCCTCATCCTGCTTCAGCAGGGCAAGGGTGCGGACGCCGGCGCGGCCTTCGGCAGCGGCGCCTCCGGGACGGTGTTCGGCGCGGCCGGTTCGGCGAATTTCCTCAGCCGCACCACCGGGATCCTGGCCGCGATCTTCTTCGCGCTTGCGCTCGGCATGACCTATCTTGCACGGCACGGCGGCGAAGCGCCGCAGGGCCTCGTCGAGCAGGCGGCGCAGAAACAGGCGGTGCAAGCTCCGGCCGCGGCCACGGTGCCGCCGGCAGCTCCGACTCCGGCACCCGCCGCTGCGACGAAGCATTAAGCGCGTTTCAACGTCGCTTTTCAGGCCGTCGATACGTTAAAATTGCTCGTCTACGTGGGGACCCTCGTCGGTCTTCCGCTGGTGTGACATCGCCGACGTGGTGGAATTGGTAGACACGCTACTTTGAGGTGGTAGTGGAGAAATCCGTGGAGGTTCGAGTCCTCTCGTCGGCACCAGAATCCCTCAGCCGCGGCCTTCGGGCTGCCGCGTTCGCAGGATGGAGAGCATGCTCGCGAATTACGTTCCGATCCTGATCTTCCTCATCGGCGGCCTGCTGTTCGGCTGCGTGCTGCTGGGAGCGGGGTTCGTGGCGAGCAGCCTGCTGCGGGTGCGCAAGCCCGGCGTCGAGAAGCAGTCGCCCTACGAGTGCGGCTTCGAGCCCTTCGAGGACACGCGCATGAAGTTCGACGTGCGCTACTACCTCGTGGCCATCCTGTTCATCATCTTCGATCTCGAGATCGCCTTCCTGTTCCCCTGGGCCGTGGCGCTGCACGGCATCGGGCTTTTCGGCTTCGTCTCCATGATGCTGTTCCTCGCCATCCTGGTGGTGGGTTTCATCTACGAGTGGAAGAAGGGGGCGCTGGAATGGGAGTAGAGGGCGTGCAGAACAAGGGCTTCGTCACCGCCCAGGTGGACCAGCTCGTGAACTGGGCGCGCACCGGCTCGCTCTGGCCCATGACCTTCGGTCTCGCCTGTTGCGCCGTGGAGATGATGCACGCCGGCGCCGCGCGCTACGATCTGGACCGCTTCGGCGTGATCTTCCGCCCGAGCCCCCGTCAGTCGGACGTGATGATCGTTGCCGGCACGCTGGTGAACAAGATGGCGCCGGCGCTGCGCAAGGTTTATGACCAGATGGCCGAGCCGCGCTGGGTGATCTCCATGGGCTCCTGCGCCAACGGCGGCGGCTACTACCATTATTCCTACGCCGTGGTGCGGGGCTGTGACCGCATCGTGCCGGTGGACGTGTATGTCCCGGGGTGCCCGCCGAGCGCGGAACAGCTGCTCTACGGCATCATCCAGCTGCAGAAGAAGATCCGCCGTACCAACACCATCGCCCGATAGCAAAGGCACACGCACCGATGACCGCCGCCGTAGACAAACTGGCAGAGCAGGTGGAAGCGCGCTTCAAGGATGCGCTGCTGCGCGTGCCTTCGGGCGTGGGGGAACTGACCTACGAAGTGCGCGCCGACCGGCTGGTGGAAGTCTGCAAGGCGCTGCGTGACGAGAAGGCCTTCCGCTTCGAGCAGCTCATGGACGTCTGCGGCGTGGACTACCTCGGTTACGGCGAGGCCGAGTGGCGCACCCAGGACGCCACCAAGAGCGGCTTCAGCCGCGGGGTAAAACGCGCCGCGCCCGGTGCTGCGCCGGCGCCGGACCGCCGCTACGCCGTGGTCTACCACCTGCTGTCGGTGAGCCGCAACGAGCGGCTGCGCCTCAGGGCCTTCTGCACCGGTTCCGAGCCGCCGGTGGTGGATTCGGTGATCGAGGTATGGGCGTCTGCCGCCTGGTTCGAGCGCGAAGCCTTCGACCTTTTCGGAATCCTGTTCAATGGCAACCCTGACCTGCGCCGCATCCTCACGGACTACGGCTTCGTCGGCCACCCGTTCCGCAAGGACTTCCCCCTGTCCGGCAACGTGGAAGTGCGCTACGACGAAGAGAAGCAGCGCGTGGTGTATCAGCCGGTGAGCATCGAGCCGCGCGTGTTGGTGCCGCGGGTGATCCGCCACGATCCGCGCTACGACGAGGCGTTCAAGGAGGCTTCCAAGAATGCCTGAGATCCAGAACTTCACCATGAACTTCGGGCCGCAGCACCCGGCGGCCCACGGCGTGCTGCGCCTGGTGCTGGAGATGGACGGCGAGATCATCACCAAGGCCGATCCGCACATCGGCCTCCTGCACCGCGCCACCGAGAAGCTCGCGGAGAGCAAGCCCTACAACCAGAGTATCGGCTACATGGACCGGCTCGACTACGTGTCCATGATGTGCAACGAACACGCCTACGTGATGGCCATCGAGAAGCTGCTTGGGACAGCGGCGCCGGTGCGCGCCCAGTACATCCGCACGATGTTCGACGAACTGACCCGCATCACCAACCACCTCCTGTGGCTCGGCGCCCACGGCCTCGACATTGGCGCGATGACGGTGTTCCTCTACTGCTTCCGCGAACGCGAAGACATCATGGACATGTACGAGGCGGTATCCGGCGCGCGCATGCACGCCACCTATTACCGTCCGGGCGGCCTGTACCGCGACCTGCCGGAGCGCATGCCGCAATACGCCGAATCCCGCTTCCGCAGCAAGCGCGACCTGCAGCGACTGAACGCAAGCCGTAGCGGCTCGCTCCTGGACTTCATCGAGGACTTCGCCATGCGCTTCCCGAAGTGCGTGGACGAATACGAGACGCTGCTCACCGACAACCGCATCTGGAAGCAGCGCACCGTTGGCATCGGGGTGGTCTCGCCGGAACGCGCCCTGCAGCTCGGCTTCAGCGGCCCGATGCTGCGCGGCTCGGGCGTGGAATGGGACCTGCGCAAGAAGCAGCCTTATGCCGCCTATGACAAGGTGGAGTTCGACGTGCCGGTGGGCGTGAACGGCGACTGCTATGACCGTTACCTGGTGCGCATCGCGGAGATGCGCCAGTCGGCGCGCATCGTGAAGCAATGTGTGGACTGGCTGCGCCAGAATCCCGGTCCCGTGATGCTCGAGAACCACAAAATCACGCCGCCGACCCGCGAGGAAGCGAAGTCGGACATGGAATCGCTGATCCACCACTTCAAGTACTTCACGGAAGGCTATTGTGTGCCCGAGGGCGAGGCCTACGCCGCGGTGGAGCATCCCAAGGGCGAGTTCGGCATCTACATGGTTTCGGACGGCGCCAACAAGCCCTTCCGCCTCAAGATCCGCGCCTCCGGCTTCGCGCATCTCGCCGCGCTGGACGAGATGGTGCGCGGCCACATGCTGGCGGACCTGGTGGCCATCATCGGCACCCAGGACATCGTATTCGGAGAGGTGGACCGCTGATGAGCGAGACTGCCGGCAAGCAAGAGCTGCTGTCCAAGCACGCCCGCGAAGTCATCGACGAGTGGGTGAAGAAGTATCCGGAGGGGCGCCAGCGTTCCGCCGTGTTCGCCGCCCTGCGCGAGGTGCAGCACGAGAACAACGGCTACCTCACGGTGCCGCTCATGGACGCCGTGGCCTATTACCTCAGGCTCGAACCCATCAAGGTCTACGAGGTGGCAAGCTTCTACAGCATGTTCGAGACCAAGCCCGTGGGGCGCCACAGCATCTCGGTATGCACCAACATATCCTGCATGCTGCGTGGAGCCGACGACATCGTCTCCCACATCGAGAAGAAGCTCGGCATCAAGACCGGCGAGAGCACCAAGGATGGCCGCGTGTATCTCAAGTGCGAGGAGGAGTGCCTGGCGGCCTGCGCCGGCGCACCCATGATGATGGTGGACCACAAGTATCACGAGAATCTCACTCCGGAGAAGGTCGACAAGCTCCTGGAGGAACTGAAATGACCCTGTTGAACCAGGTCTGCTATCGCACGCTGCAGTTCAAGGAGCCGTGGACCTACGAGAACTATCTCAAGGTGGATGGCTACAAGGCCTGGCGCAAGATCCTCAAGGAGAAGCCGGCTCCGGAGGCCGTCGTCGAGGAGATGAAGGCCTCAGGGCTGCGCGGCCGCGGCGGCGCAGGCTTCCCAACGGGCGTGAAGTGGAGTTTCATGCCGAAAGCCCCCACGGGCCCGTCCTACGTGGTGTGCAATTCCGACGAATCCGAGCCCGGCACCTGCAAGGACCGGGACATCCTGCGCTTCAACCCTCACGCGCTCATCGAGGGCATGGCCATCGCCGGTTACGCCATGCGCTGCAAGACGGGCTACAACTACATCCGCGGCGAGTTCATGGACGAGCCCTACGAGCGCGTCGAGCAGGCTCTGAAGGAAGCCTATAAAGAGGGCCTCCTGGGCAAGAACATCCTGGGCTCCGGCGTGGACTTCGATCTCCACAACCACCTGGGCGCCGGCGCCTACATCTGCGGCGAGGAGACGGCGCTGCTGGAATCCCTCGAGGGCAAGAAAGGCCAGCCGCGTTTCAAGCCGCCATTCCCGGCCAACTACGGCGCCTTCGGTCGCCCGACCACCGTCAACAACACCGAGACCTTCGCCTCGGCTCCGAGCATCATCCTGAACGGCGGGAAGTGGTTCGCCGAGCTCGGCAAGCCCAACAACGGCGGCACCAAGATATTCTCGATCTCGGGCCACGTGGCCAAACCCGGCAACTTCGAGGTGCCGCTCGGCATCCCGTTCCAGGAGCTGCTCGCCCTGGCCGGCGGAGTGTGGAAGGGCCGCAAGCTTAAGGCGGTGATCCCCGGCGGCTCCTCCGCGCCGGTGCTGCCTGCGGAAGCCATGCTCAACTGCACCATGGACTTCGACTCCCTGAAGAACGCCGGTTCCATGCTCGGCTCCGGCGCGGTGGTGGTGATGGACGAGACCACCTGCATGGTGAAGATGCTGGAGCGCATCGCGCGTTTCTATTATTCGGAATCCTGCGGCCAGTGCACGCCCTGCCGCGAGGGCACGGGCTGGATGTACCGCGTGATCCAGCGCATCGAGGAGGGGCAAGGCCGCCAGCAGGACCTGGACATGCTGGTGGATGTATCCAAGAAGATCGAAGGCCACACCATCTGCGCCTTCGGCGATGCCGCCGCTTGGCCGGTGCAGAGTTTCATCAAGCATTACCGCCAGGAATTCCAGTACCACATCGACAACGGTTGTTGCATGGTGGGTCCGGGCGCCCACCGCAACGCGGCCTGATCCAAGAGACGACATGGCAGACGAACTGGTCAACATCGAGCTGGACGGCAAACCGGTCAAGGCGCGCAAGGGTGAGATGATCATCCAGGCGGCGGACCGGGAGGGCGTCTACATTCCGCGCTTCTGCTACCACGAGAAGCTGTCGGTGGCGGCCAACTGCCGCATGTGCCTGGTGGAGCAGGAGAAGGTGGGCAAGCCCGTGCCGGCCTGCGCCACGCCCGTGATGGAAGGCATGAAGGTATTCACCCGCTCGGTGCGCGCCATCGCCGCCCAGCGCGCCACCATGGAGTTCCTGCTCATCAACCACCCGCTGGACTGCCCCATCTGCGACCAGGGCGGCGAGTGCGAATTGCAGGATCTCGCCATGGGTTACGGCCGCGACATCTCGCGCTACAGCGAGAAGAAGCGCGTGGTGAAGGACGAGGACATCGGGCCGCTGGTGTCCACGGACATGACCCGTTGCATCCACTGCACCCGCTGCGTGCGCTTCGGCCAGGAGATCGCCGGCATTCAGGAGATGGGCGGCACCGGGCGCGGCGAGCACCTGCGCATCGGCACCTACATCGGCAAAGCCATCGACCACGAGCTCTCCGGCAACATCATCGACCTCTGTCCGGTGGGGGCGCTCAACTCCAAACCTTTCCGCAACCGCGGCCGCGGATGGGAGATGACCCAGGCGGCGGCGGTAGCCCCCCATGACTGCGTGGGCTCCAACCTCTACGCCCACGTGCTGCGCGGCCAATTCATGCGCGCCGTGCCGCGCCCGGCGGAGGAGATCAACGAAACCTGGCTCTCGGACCGGGACCGCTTCGGCTACACCGGCATCTACAGCGAGGACCGGCTTCTCAAGCCCAGGGTGAAGAAGGGCGGCAAATGGCAGGAGGCCGATTGGGAAACGGCGCTGGAAGCGGCGGTGAACGGCTTGAAAGAGAACGTCTCCGCCAAGGGCGGGGATGCCGCCGGCGTGCTGGCTTCCCCCAGCGCGACCGTCGAGGAACTCTATCTATTGCAGAAGCTGGCGCGCGGTCTCGGGATTCCGAATATAGACGTGCGCCTGCGCCAGGCGGATTTCCGCGACGACACCCTGGAACCCGTGTTCCCCTGGCTCGGACAGGGCGTGCAGGACCTGGAGAAGGTCGAGGCGGCGCTCGTCATCGGCTCCAACCTGCGCAAGGAAGTGCCGTTGCTGGCCCACCGCCTGCGCAAGGCGGCCTTGAAGGGCGCGGCGGTCATGTTCCTGAACCCACGCCGCTACGATTTCCTGTTCCCGGTGCGGGTCTATGCCTGCTGCGCCGCGCGCGACCTGGCGGCCGCGCTGGCGGCCGTGCTCAAGGCCACCGGGAAACCGGCGCCTGCGAACGTGAAGGACCTGGTCGGGGCGCAGAAGCCGGATGCGGAGCAGTCCAAGATCGCGGCGGAACTCCTGAAGGGCGAGCGCAAGGCGATCCTCCTGGGCCATCTCGCCATCAACCATCCCGCCTATGCGGACATCCGCGCCCTGGCGGCGGCGCTCGCCGAGATCACGGGCGCCAAGCTCGGTTACATCAGCGAAGGCGCCAACATGGCCGGGGCCTGGCTCGCGGGCGCGGTGCCGCAGCGTGCCGCCGGCGGGCGCGCATTGGACAAACCCGGGCGCAATGCTCAGGCGATGCTGGCGGAGCCCCGTTCCGCCTACCTGCTCCTGGCCACGGAGCCGGAACTGGATTGCGCGGACGGCGCCCAGGCCCTGAAGGCCTTGAAGAGCGCCAAACACGTGGTGGCCGTCACGCCCTATGTGACGGAAGCCATGCAGCAGTATGCCCACGTGCTCCTGCCTGCCGGGGCCTATGGCGAGACGGCCGGCACCTATGTGAACGCAGAAGGCCGCTGGCAGAGTTTCACGGGCCTGACCAAGCCCCTGGGCGAGGCGCGCCCCGCCTGGAAGATTCTCCGGGTCATGGGCAATCTCTGTGAGCTCAAGGGTTTCGAACAGGACTCCTCCGAGGAAGTGTTGAAGGAAGCGCGCAACGTCGCGGGGGATATCCATGCGGACAACCGCTATGCCGGCGGCCGCAACCTCATGCCTGCGCCCGCACCCAAGGGCTTTGTGCGTGTCGCCGAGACGCCTCTCTATGCCGTTGATGGCCTGGTGCGCCGGGCCGCACCCCTGCAGCAGACCCGCGACGCGGACGTGGCTTATGCCCATTTTTCGTCCGAGGACGCCAAGCGCCTCAAGCTGGAGCAGGGGGACAAGGTCGCGCTACGCTACAACGGCACCAAGGTGACGCTGCCGGCGAAATTCGACGATGGCATCGCCTCCGGCGAGGTCTGGGTGCCCATGGGCCTTTCCGCCACCGTCGCGCTCGGCCCCACGGGCGGCGGCCTCGAAGTGGAGAAAGCCTGATGTCGGGCCTCTGGCAATACTTGGTGGACCACTGGAACGCGCTGCCGTTCGGCTGGCAGCTGGTGATCCGCTCCGTGGCCGGAATCGTCGCCATCATGGTGCCGCTGATCCTTTCCGTCGCCTACCTCACGCTCGCCGAGCGCCGCATCATCGGCTTTATGCAGGTTCGCATGGGCCCGAACCGCGTGGGTCCCTGGGGCCTGTTCCAGCCCTTCGCCGACGTGTTCAAGCTGGTGTTCAAGGAGATCGTGGTCCCCACGCGCTCCAGCAAGCTGATTTTTTTCATGGCACCGGTGATCTCCATCGGCACCGCGTTCGCCGCCTGGGCGGTGGTGCCGTTCCAGGACGGCGTGATCCTGGCCAACATCAATGCCGGGCTGCTCTACATACTGGCGCTCACGTCCTTCGGCGTATACGGCGTGATCCTTTCCGGCTGGGCCTCCAATTCCAAGTACGCCTTCCTCGGCGCCATGCGTTCCGCGGCGCAGATGGTGGCCTACGAGATCGCCATGGGTTTCGCCCTGGTGGGTGTCCTCATGGCGAGCCAGAGCCTCAATCTCAACGACATCGTGCTGGGACAGGCGGGCGGCGCGGCGAACTGGTACCTGTGGCCCTTGTTGCCGCTCTTCGTCATCTACTTCATCTCCGGCGTGGCCGAGACCAACCGCGCGCCCTTCGACGTAGCGGAGGGCGAGTCGGAGATCGTGGCCGGCTTCCATGTGGAGTATTCCGGCACCGCCTTCGCGAGCTTCTTCCTGGCGGAATACGCCAACATGATCCTGGTGGCGGCGTTGGCGAGCCTGATGTTCCTGGGCGGCTGGCTGTCGCCGTTCCCCACGTCCTGGGGCATCCTGGGAAGCCCAAGCTTCATCTGGTTCGCGGCGAAGATGTGCTTCTTCCTGTACCTCTTCCTCTGGTTCCGCGCCACCTTCCCGCGCTACCGCTATGACCAGATCATGCGCTTAGGCTGGAAGGTGTTCATCCCCCTCACCATCCTGTGGCTCGCGCTGCTGGGTGGCGCCATCGTTATTGGCATGCCGTTGCCCGTGTTCGGCGCGTGGACCGTGGGTCTCGCCATCGTGATGCTGCTTGCGAACATGGTACTGTCGCGGCGCAAGGCGGTGGCCGCATGAACGCCGTGCGCAGCTGGGTCAAGAGCCTCCTCCTGGTGGAGCTGGCGCAGGGCATGGCCCTGACGCTCGGCTTCTTCTTCAAGCCCAAGTTCACCATCCGCTATCCGGAGGAGAACACGCCCAAGTCGCCGCGCTATCGCGGCCTGCACGCCCAGCGCCGCTACGCCAACGGCGAGGAGCGCTGCATCGCCTGCAAGCTCTGCGAGGCGGTATGCCCGGCACTCGCGATCACGATCGATTCCGAGATGCGCGCCGACGGCACGCGCCGCACCACACGCTACGACATCGACCTGTTCAAGTGCATCTACTGCGGCTTCTGCGAAGAGGCCTGCCCGGTGGATGCCATCGTCGAGACCAGCATCACGGACTTCCATTTCGAGAAGCGCGGCGAGCAGATTATGACCAAGGAGAAACTCTTGGCCGTGGGCGACAAATTCGAGGCGCAGATCGCCGCTGACCGCGCGGCAGACGCGCGCTACCGCTAGGGGAGAGCATGGCCCAGGAGATCATCTTCAGCGTGCTGGCCGCCATGCTCATCGGCGCGGCGTTCGGCGTCATCACCAGCCGCAACCCGGTGCATTCGGCGCTGTTCCTGGTGCTGGCCTTCGTTACCAGCGCCGGCCTGTGGCTGCTCATGGAGGCCGAGTTCCTGGGCATCGTGCTGGTGCTGGTGTACGTCGGCGCGGTGATGGTGCTGTTCCTGTTCGTGGTGATGATGCTGGACATCAACACCGCGACCCTGAGGCAGGGCTTCGCCCGCTACGCGCCGCTGGGCACCCTCGTGGCCCTGGTGATGGCCGGCGAGATCGGTTACGTGGTCTGGTCCCGGAAGCTTGGCGTCTCCTTCGGCGTTCCGGTGGAGCATGGGGCCGACTACAGCAATACCCGCGAGCTCGGGAACCTGATTTACACCGTGTACGCCTATCCCTTCGAGATCGCCGCGGTGATCCTGCTGGTGGGCATCGTGGCGGCCATCGCGCTCACCCTGCGCCGCCGCGAGGGCACCCGCAGCCAGGATCCGGCGAAGCAGGTGCGGGCGACGCCGGAAGGGCGGGTGCGGCTCGTGAACATGCCCGTCGAGACCGCCAAGCGGCAGGGGAAGTGACATGATCACGCTGTTCCACTTCCTGGCACTCTCCGGCGCGCTGTTCGCCATCAGCGCCGCGGGCATCTTTCTGAACCGCAAGAACGTGATCCTGCTCTTGATGTGCATCGAGCTGATGTTGCTGGCGGTGAACTTCAACTTCATCGCCTTCTCGCGTTATCTGAACGACCCTGCCGGCCAGGTATTCGTATTCTTCATCCTGACGGTGGCGGCGGCGGAGGCGGCCATCGGCCTCGCCATCCTGGTGGTGATGTTCCGCAACCGGCGCAGCATCAATGTCGAAGACCTGGACAGCATGAAGGGCTGACATGAACCTGGAAAGCATCTTCCTCGTCATCGTCCTAGCGCCGCTTCTGGCGGCGCTGGTGGCTGGCCTCGGCATGCGCTTCATCCCACGGCCCGCGGCCCACTGGATCACCATCGGCGGCGTGGGGCTGTCCTTCCTGCTTTCCGTCTGGGTGCTATGGGGCGTGCTCAACGGCTCCGTCGCCGACACGGACATCACGGTCTACGACTGGGGCCTCTCCGACGGTATCCGCTTCCAGGTGGGTTTCCTGGTGGATCACCTGACGGTGCTCATGATCACGGTGGTGAGCTTCGTGTCGCTGATGGTGCACGTGTACACCATCGGCTACATGGCCGACGACCCCGGCTACAAGCGCTTCTTCAGCTACATCTCGCTGTTCACCTTCTCCATGTTGATGCTGGTGACGGCGAACAACTTCCTCCAGCTCTTCTTCGGCTGGGAGGCGGTGGGCCTGGTCTCCTATCTGCTCATCGGCTTCTGGTATACCCGGCCCACGGCCATCTACGCCAACCTCAAGGCATTCCTGGTGAACCGGGTGGGCGATTTCGGCTTCCTGCTGGGAATCGCACTGGTGCTTTATTACACGGGGAGCCTCGACTACGCCACGGTGTTCGCCAAGGCGTCGCAGCTCGCGGGACAGGGCATCGAGCTCTTCCACGGCTACGCCTGGTCCGTGCCAACGGTGATCGGCATTCTCCTGTTCGTGGGTGCCATGGGCAAGTCCGCCCAGGTGCCGCTGCACGTATGGCTGCCCGATTCCATGGAGGGTCCGACCCCCATTTCCGCGCTGATCCACGCCGCCACCATGGTGACGGCCGGCATCTTCATGGTGTCGCGCCTTTCGCCGCTCTTCGAGCTCTCGGACACCGCGCTCTCGGTGGTGCTGGTGATTGGTGCCACCACCGCCTTCTTCATGGGCCTCATCGGCGTGGTGCATAACGACATCAAGCGCGTCGTAGCCTACTCGACGCTCTCGCAGCTCGGCTACATGGCGACGGCCCTGGGTGCCTCGGCGTATTCCGCCGGCATGTTCCACTTGATGACCCACGCCTTCTTCAAGGCGCTGCTGTTCCTGGCGGCGGGCTCGGTGATCATCGCCATGCACCACGAGCAGGACATGCGCTACATGGGCGGCTTGAAGAAGTACATGCCCATCACCTACTGGACCTGTCTCGTCGGCTCCCTGGCGCTCATCGCCTTTCCGGGCTTCTCCGGGTTCTTCTCCAAGGACACCATCATCGAGGCGGTGCACGCTTCCAACCGCGCCGGCGCGACCTATGCCTACTGGTGCGTGCTCTTGGGCGCCTTCGTCACGGGGCTCTACAGCTTCCGCATGTTCTTCATGACCTTCCACGGCAAGGAGCGTTTCGTGGTGGAGAAGGGCCATGGGCATGACGATCACGGCCACCACGAGCCCGGCCATCTTGCCCATGCTCCCCACGAGTCGCCTTGGGTGGTGACCGTGCCCCTGATCGCGTTGGCGGTGCCTTCGGTGATCATCGGCTGGATCACCGTGCAACCCATTCTCTACGGCGGCTGGCTCTCGGATGCCATCCACGTGGCGGCCAGCAACGACGTGCTGGCACGGCTCGGAGAGGAATTCCATGGCGCAGGTCCAGCGGTAGGCGACAGCGTGCTTTCACCGACGCTTTACTTGGCGCTAGCGGGCGCGGGCCTAGCCTGGTTCCTGTATGTATACCGTCCCGATCTGCCGGCGGTGATCGCCACGCGCCTGAAGCCGCTGTACACCCTGCTGAGCAACAAGTTCTACTTCGACGAGCTCTACGTATTTCTGTTCGCCGACGGTACGCGTGCCTTGGGCAAACTCCTATGGCAGGGCGGTGACGTGACGCTCATCGACGGAGCCGTGAACGGTTCCGCCAGGACCGTGGGCTGGTTTTCCGGGCTGCTGCGCCGTGGCCAGTCCGGCTATCTCTACCACTACGCCTTCTCCATGATCATCGGGCTGTGCCTGCTGCTGGGCTGGCTCCTATGGAAATGACGGATAAGCACCCATGACCGGCCAATTCCCCATCCTGAGCCTGCTCCTCTGGCTGCCCATCGCGGGCGGCATCGTGGTGCTCCTGGCCGGCCGCTTCGCTCCCCAGTGGATGCGCTGGACGGCGCTCCTGTTTGCGCTCGTGACCTTCGCCGTGAGCGTGCCGCTCTGGACGCATTTCGATTCCAGCACGGCCGCCATGCAGTTCACCGAGAAACTGCCCTGGATCAGCACCTTCAACATCTATTACTCCCTGGGCGTGGACGGCATCGCCATGCCGCTGATCCTGCTCAATACCTTCATCACCATCCTGGTGGTGATCGCGGGCTGGGAGGTGATCCAGTACAAGGCTTCGCAGTACATGGCGGCCTTCCTGATCCTCGAAGGCCTCATGAACGGGGTGTTCTCGGCCGTGGACGGCATGCTGTTCTACGTGCTGTGGGAGGCCATGCTGATCCCGATGTTCCTGATCATCGGCGTCTGGGGCGGGCCGCGGCGGGTGTACGCCACGGTCAAGTTCTTCCTCTATACCTTCTTCGGCTCCGTGTTCATGCTGGTGGCCATCATCTACATGTACGTTAAATCGGGCAGCTTCGACATCCTGGGGTTCCAGCAGCTGCCGCTCGGCATGCACGAGCAGTTGTTCATCTTCGTCGCTTTCCTGCTGGCTTTCGCCGTGAAGGTGCCCATGTGGCCGGTGCATACCTGGCTGCCGGACGCACACGTGGAGGCGCCCACGGGAGGATCGGTGATCCTCGCGGCCATCATGCTGAAGATGGGCGGCTACGGCTTCCTGCGCTTCAGCCTGCCCATCACGCCGGATGCGAGCCATGCGCTCACCTGGCTGGTGGTGGGCCTGTCCCTCACGGCTATCGTCTACATCGGTTTCGTCGCCATCGTCCAGACCGACATGAAGAAGCTCGTCGCCTATTCCTCCGTGGCGCACATGGGCTTCGTCACTCTGGGTTTCTTCCTCCTGTTCGCCATCTTCGAGAAGAGCGGCGGCCTCACCGGCACCGTGATGGGCGTGGAGGGCGGCATGGTGCAGATGATCTCCCACGGATTCATCTCGGGGGCATTATTCCTCTGCGTCGGCGTGCTGTACGACCGGCTGCACAGCCGGGAGATCAACGCCTACGGCGGCGTCATCAACGTGATGCCGGCCTTCGCCTTCTTCATGGTGCTTTTCGCCATGGCCAACTGCGGCCTGCCGGGCACCTCGGGCTTCGTGGGCGAATGGATGGTGATCCTCACCGCCATGCGCACCAACTTCTGGGTGGCCTTCGGGGCCGCCTTCACCCTTTTCCTGGGCGCGGCCTATTCCTTGTGGCTGGTGAAGCGGGTCATCTACGGTCCCATCGGCAACGATCATGTGAAGGGCATGAAGGACGTGAACCAGCGTGAATTCATCGTGCTGGGCTTGTGCGCCGTGCCGGTGATCCTCATCGGCGTCTGGCCCGGCCCGCTCCTGGACGTGATGCACGCCACCGTCACCAACCTGGTGCACCAGGTGGTGCAGACGAAACTCGCAGGCGGATGAACCCATGAACTTCGAGCTGCCCCAGTTCCTGCCCGCCATTCCGGAGATGTTTCTCCTGGGGATGATCTGCTTCATCCTGGTGGTGGACGTGTTCGTCGACGAGTCCCACCGCCTCATCACCTACTGGCTGTCCCTGGCTTCGGTGGCGGGCGCCGCTTGGCTGACCGTGGCCGTGGCCCAACAGGGAAGCCTGCTGACCTTCAGCGGCATGTTCGTGAACGACGCCATGGGCAACGTGCTCAAGCTCTTCACGTATCTCGTGGTGGCGGTGGTATTCATCTACTCGCGCGATTACCTGCGTGACCGCAGCCTGTTCAAGGGGGAGTACTACATCCTGGGCCTGACCGCGCTGCTCGGCATGCTCATCATGATTTCGGCCCATAACATGCTCACCGTGTACCTGGGCCTGGAGCTTCATTCCCTCTCGCTCTACGCCATGGTGGCGTTGGACCGGGAGTCCCCGGTGGCCTCCGAGGCCGCCATGAAGTATTTCGTGCTGGGTGCCATCGCCTCGGGCGTGCTGCTCTACGGCATGTCGCTGCTCTACGGCGCCACCGGCACGCTGGATCTCACGGCCCTGGGCGTGCACATCGCTTCGGCGTCCACCGCCAGCATCGCCACGCTGTTTGCCCTCGGCTTCGTGGTGACGGGGCTTTGCTTCAAGCTCGGCGCGGTGCCGTTCCACATGTGGCTGCCCGACGTCTACGAGGGTTCCGCCACCTCCGTGACGCTGTTCGTCGGCACGGCGCCCAAGATCGCCGCCTTTGCCCTGTTCATGCGCTTCCTGGTGGAAGGTCTGGGCGGCCTGCACCCGCAATGGCAGGGCATGCTGATCGTGCTCTCGGTGCTTTCGCTCGCCGTCGGCAGCATCGTGGCCATCGCTCAGAGCAACCTGAAGCGCATGCTGGCCTATTCCACCATCGGCCACGTGGGGTTCATCCTGCTCGGGATCCTCGCCGGAACCACCGCCGGCTACCAGGCTGCCATGTACTACACGCTCACCTACGTGTTCATGGCCATGGCGGCCTTCGGACTGATCATCCTGCTGGCGCGCAAGGGCTTCGAGTCGGAGCGCCTCGACGACTTCAAGGGCCTGAACGAGCGCAGTCCCTGGTTCGCGGCGCTCATGCTGATGGTGATGTTCGGCATGGCGGGTGTGCCGCCCTTCGTGGGCTTCTTCGCCAAGCTCTACGTGCTGCGCGCGGTGGTGGACGCGGGCCTCACCTGGCTCGCGGTGACGGCGGTGGTGTTCTCGATCATCAGCGCGTTCTACTACATCCGCCTGGTGAAGCTCATGTACTTCGACCGCGCGCCCGCGGGCGCGCGCAACGTGCGCGCCGAATTCGACCTGCGCTGGCTGCTGTCGGGCAACGGCCTCGCCATCCTGCTCCTGGGGGTGGTGCCGGGTCCGCTCCTGGCCCTCTGCGCCCGGGTGATCGCCTTCTGAAAGGCCTCCAGGCTCCGGTTGGACGTCGCATTTCCGCTACAAAACCTTGAAAAACCGGCTTTTTTGCTATATATTTCCGCTCCGCCGGGTGCGGGGTGGAGCAGTCTGGCAGCTCGTCGGGCTCATAACCCGAAGGTCGTAGGTTCAAATCCTACCCCCGCTACCAATAAATCAACGACTTAGGTAGCATTGCTACAGAAGTTCTTGGATGCAGGACCCCGGATAGGGGTTTTTTTGTGTCCTAGCGACGGCCCCCGCCAGAGGGGCCGCGCGAGACCCCGGGCAACCCGGGGTTTGTCGTCTTGGCGTCCTGCGGTTCCGCAGGGCGGCGTGGGAATGGGCCTCGTGCCCATTTTTTGTTTGTACGGTTCGTGGCACCGCCACGAACGCCGCACCAGGGATGTGCGGCAGGACTTTCCCGAGGGCAGGAGCCCGAAGGGAAAGCACCGGACTCGAATTTTGTTTGGAGCGCGCAGTACGGTGAGAGAGAAGCTGATCGGATTGTTGGAAGCGCCGGTCGAGGCGCTGGGATACGAGGTGGTGGAGCTGGAGTTCCACCCCCAGGGCCGTGGCGGCCTGCTCCGGATATTCATCGACCGGGAAGGCGGCGTCACGGTGGACGATTGCGAGAAGGTGAGCCGTCAGGTCAGCGCGGTGCTGGACGTGGAGGACCCGATTCCCGGGGCCTACACGCTGGAAGTGTCCTCGCCGGGACTGGACCGGCCGCTGCGCAAGGAGGCGGATTTCGTCCGCTTCGCGGGCGAGCGGGCCAAGCTCGAGCTCACGCTGCCCAAGGACGGACGCAAGCGCTACACCGGCACCCTGCAGGGCTGCGAAGCGGGCGAGGTGAGGATCGAGGTGGACGGTGTGGTCCACAAGCTGTCCCTCGGCGACATCGCCAAGGCGCGGCTGGTGCCTGAATTCTGAAACCGAACGTTTGATCTGGAAGACAGGATTATGAACAAAGAGATACTGCTGGTCGTGGACGCCGTCTCCAACGAGAAGGGCGTGGACAAGAACGTCATCTTCGAGGCGCTGGAAGCGGCGCTGGCTTCCGCCACGCGCAAAAAGCACGGCGGCGAAATCGACGCGCGCGTTTCCATCAATCGCCAGACGGGCGAGTACGAGACCTTCCGCCGCTGGGTGGTTCAGCCGGACGACGTGGTGCTGGAGTCGCCGGAGCGCGAGATCCGCCTCATGGACGCCGTGGACGTCAAGCCGGAGATCCAGGTGGGCGAGTTCATCGAAGAGCCCATGGAGTCCGTGCCTTTCGGCCGCATTGCCGCCCAGACGGCGAAGCAGGTCATCGTGCAGAAGGTGCGCGAGGCCGAGCGTGCGCAGGTGGTGGAGGCCTATCAGGGCCGCGTGGGCGAGCTCGTGACCGGTCTCGTGAAGCGCGTCGAGCGCGGCAACGTATATATCGACCTCGGCAACAATGCCGAGGCCTTTATCCCCCGCGAGGACATGATTCCGCGCGAAGCGGTCCGCACCGGCGACCGCATCCGCGGCTACCTCAAGGAAGTGCGCGCCGAGATCCGCGGCCCGCAGCTATTCGTGACCCGCACGGCTCCCCAGTTCCTCATCGAGCTCTTCAAGCTCGAGGTGCCGGAAGTGGGCCAGGGTCTCATCGAGATCCGTGGCGCGGCCCGCGATCCGGGCTCGCGCGCCAAGGTGGCGGTGAAGAGCAACGACTCGCGCATCGATCCCGTGGGTGCCTGCGTCGGCATGCGCGGTTCGCGCGTACAGGCCGTGTCCAACGAGCTCTCAGGCGAGCGCGTGGACATCGTGCCCTGGGACGAGAACCAGGCGCAGTTCGTCATCAACGCCATGTCCCCGGCCGAGGTGATCTCCATCACCATGGACGAGGAGGCGAAGAGCATGGACATCGCGGTGGCCGAGGACAACCTCTCCAAGGCCATCGGCCGCGGCGGCCAGAACGTGCGGCTCGCGAGCCAGCTCACTGGCTGGGAACTCAACGTCATGAGCGAGGCCCAGGCCTCTCAGAAGACCGAGGCCGAGGCCCAGACGCTGCAGAAGCTGTTCATGGAACAGCTGGACGTGGACGCCGACGTGGCCGCGATCCTGGTGCAGGAGGGCTTCTCCAGCATCGAGGAGATCGCCTACGTCCCGACCGCCGAGCTGCTCTCCATCGAGGAATTCGACGAAGCCACCGTTGAGGAACTGCGCGGCCGCGCCCGCGACGTGCTGCTGACGCAGGCTATCGCCAGCGAGGAGCAGATGGGCGACGCCGAGCCCGCCGAGGACTTGCTCAACATGGAGGGCATGGACAAGGCACTGGCCTTCAAGCTCGCCAACCACGGTATCCGCACCATGGAGGAGCTGGCGGAACAGGCGGTGGAGGACATCAAGGACATCGAGGGGTTGGACGAGGCCCGCGCCGCGCAGCTCATCATGACCGCGCGTGCCCCGTGGTTCGCCGGCGAACAGGCCCAGAAGAACTAAGACCGAGCATCAGAAGGCAGGAGCACGCGCATGGCTCAAGTCACGGTTAGGCAACTCGCGGAAGTGGTCGGCACCCCGGTGGACCGTCTGCTCACGCAGTTGGCGGAAGCCGGCATCCAGGTGGGGGACCCGGACGCCGCCATCAGCGACGACCAGAAGATGCAGCTGCTCACCCACCTGCGCCAGAGCCACGGCGAGAGCCCCACGGCCGAGCCGCGCAAGATCACCCTGAAGCGCCGCAGCGTCTCGGAGATCAAGCTCACCGGCAACCAGGGCCGGGCCAAGACCGTGAGCGTGGAAGTGCGCAAGAAGCGCACCTACGTGAAGCGCAGTGCGGTCATCGAAGAGGAATCCAAGCGCCGCGCCGAAGAGGACGCGGTGCGCCAGGCGGAACTCGAGAAGCAGCGCGCCGAGGAGGCCGTGCGCGAAGCCGCGCGCGCCGAGAAGCAGGCCGCCGAGGAGGCCAAGCGCCAGGCCGAGGAGCAGGAGCGCAAGCGCCGTCAGGAAGAGGAAGCCAAGCGCAAGCAGGAGCACGACAGCCACGCCCGCGCCGACGCGGAGCGCCGCCGCGCCGAAGCCGACGCCCGCCGCGAGGCGGACGAGGAAGACCGCCGCATGCGCGCCGCGCTGCCGAAGGGCAAGCCGGGCGTCGTCACACCGGTTGCACCGGTGGCCGACGACAAGCACACCAAGTATGGCCGCGCCGAGTTGCACGTGGCCCACGAGATCTCCAGCAAGCGCAGGAAGAAGCCCGGCAAGGCCAAGGCCGCGGTGAGCGTGCAGCTCGAAGCCAAGCACGGCTTCGAGAAGCCCGTCGCGCCGCAGGTGCGCGAGGTGGCCATCCCCGAGACCATCACCGTGGGCGAACTCGCCCAGCGCATGGCTGTAAAGGCCAACGAAGTCATCAAGATCATGATGGGCATGGGCGCCATGGCCACCATCAACCAGGTCATCGACCAGGAAACCGCGGCCATCGTGGTCCACGAGATGGGCCACACGCCGAAGCTCCTCAAGGAGAGCGACGTCGAGGACCAGATGCTCCAGGTGAAGCCTGTGGAGCAGGGCGAGGAGATCACCCGCGCCCCGGTGGTCACGGTCATGGGCCA